>CALVAQ010000030.1 GCA_944325595.1 Candidatus Gastranaerophilales bacterium | reverse complement strand
AAATCCGCTATTGCGGTTGGTTCCACAAAGCATCTCTGATGAATTTGCTTTTTTGAGATTCTGAGCTCAAAGCTACATTGCTCGGTGTAAAGATAAATACGCTGTCACCGATTTTTTGCTGATTGCCGTTCAAAGCGTGAGTAGCACCGCAAAGGAAATCTACAATTCTCATTGCCTGATCTTTATCAAGCAAATGAAGATTTAAAATAACTGTTTTCTTTTCTTTCAATTGTTTAACAATAGAAACTGACTCTTCATATGAGCGGGGTTCTGAAACAACTACTTCATAACCTCTAAAGCCAGGATGGCTGACTACATTTGAAGATTGAGATTGATTTGATTTTGAAGAATACATAGGTTCCAAAGCAAGATTGTCAGAAACTGGATATTCATCCATTTCACTTGCCATATCTTCAAATATGTCATCTCTGCTTTCAAAGCCTGATGTCAAAAAACCTACTATTGATTTGATTTTGTCTGAAACGCCTGCCAATTTTTTCTCCTCCCGATATTTTTACAAGAATAACTTTCTACCAATTCTAATCATTGTTGAACCATGTTCCAACGCTATTTTATAATCACTGCTCATCCCCATTGACAATTCTTTTAGTTCATAAGAAAAATCACTCTCCAACTGTTCTTTTAACTCTCTCATTCCATCAAACAGCCTGTGCAACTCTTCTTCAGGCGCAATCGGAGCAATGTTCATCAAACCCTCGACTTTGATATTTTCAAGAGAAATTATTTGAGAAAAATCTCTTTTCAAATCATCAACATCGAATCCGGATTTTGCCTCTTCATGGGCATTATTAACCTGCAAAAGCACCTTTTGAACAATCCCGAGCCGCTCAGCCTCATTAGAAATCAATTGAGCAAGCTTCAAAGAATCAACTGACTGAATCAAATAAAAATGACCGACAGCTTTTTTGACTTTGTTCGATTGCAAATGCCCGATAAGATGAAATCTTGAATTCTGCCTGACTTCTTGCGGCAACTTTGATATCTTCAGCAGCGCATCCTGCACCCTGTTTTCTCCAAAATCCCTCAAGCCGTCTTCGTATGCTTCTACAAGTTTTGTCTCATCAAAGTATTTTGTGACAGCGATTATTTTAGGTTTATAAGGTACAATCTCCTTTCTCAGTTCAGACAAGTTATATTCAACTGTACTCATTTGAATTTTAACCCTCTTCCCAAGAAATACGCATTGCAAAAAGCAACACTTTTTAAATTATAAAACATATGCAAATTTTGGACAAACTGTCAATTGTTTTTACAAGATATACTTGAATCATATAAGGTTCAAACCCATGTACATCATGGTTTTGGACATGTTTTAACACAAAGCGCACCAGCTTAACATTTCTTAACATTTAACATAAAAAAAGACACGCTTGAGGCGTGTCTTTCTAAAACATTAAAACAATTCAAATTATAGGTCATCTATTGAATTGTACATAGGAATATCATGATCCGCAAAAGAATGCGGTCTGTCTACAGCCGGATCCAGTAAATTTTCCAAAACGTACCAGCCAAAGTTCTTACGTGCATAATTTTCTTCTTTTGCCGGTATAGGAGTAGCCGGATCTTTTGTTTTTACATCTATAATTCTTTTCATGTCAGTAGAATATCCGGCATTATAAATAAACTCAGCAGAAGTTGTGTCTTTTACACTGATTTCTGCATTTGCACATGCCGGAATGAGCATCAATACACCGGCTAATACCAAATATTTTCTCAAATTACTCATCGAAAATCCTCACTTTTATACTTACGAATATATTATATTATTTTTATCAAATAGGCAAATCATTTATAATATGGATAAATTCCTTAGTTTTCAGAATTGATAATATTCAAAAGTTCTGATAACAGGTTTTCTTCAGGAACCCTTTTTATTATCTCGCCTTTTTTAAAGATATATCCTTCCTTGATAGCACCGGCTACGCCGTAGTCCGCATGTTTAGCTTCTCCCGGACCGTTGACGGGACAGCCCATTACAGCAACAGTCAAAGGCTTGTCAATATCTTTTAGCGCTTCCTCTACCTTTTTTGCCAGTCCGATTAAATCTATCTGGCATCTTCCGCATGTCGGACAGGAAACAAAATTTATCCCTTTCTGTCTTAAATCAAGCGCCTTTAAAATAGAATATCCCGCATGTACCTCTTCTACAGGGTTTTCGGTAAGAGAGACCCTTATAGTATCTCCTATGCCTTCGGCAAGAAGAGTACCCAGACCGACAGAAGACTTGACCAACCCTCCTTTGAGTGTGCCGGATTCCGTTACACCCAGATGAAGAGGATAATCAACTTTTTTTGCCATAAGCCTGTATGCATCAATAGTTTCCGGCACACTGCTGGATTTTAAAGATATTTTTATTTTATCAAAGTTGTTGTCTTCCAATATCTTTATATGATGCATAGCACTCATAACCATCTTTTCGGAAAGAGGTATATCCAGAGCCGCAATATTTTTTTCCAGAGAACCGGCATTTATGCCTATTCTGATAGGAATATTATTGGTTTTTGCAAGCTCGACAACTTTTTTAACATTCTCGTCACGCCCGATGTTGCCGGGATTCAGTCTAAGTGCATCTATTCCGTTTTCTATACACTGTATTGCCAGACGGTAATCAAAATGTATATCCGCAATAACAGGGATTTGAACCTGTTTTTTGATATCTTTTATGGCAGCTGCGGCATCTTTGTTCAAAACAGCCAGCCTGATAAGTTCACAGCCGGCATCTTGCAGTTCTTTTATTTGTGCAACCGTTTTTCCAACATCACGGGTATCCGTGTTACACATGGATTGTACGGATATCGGGGCATCGCCTCCGATTTTTACGTCTCCGATTTGTATTTGTTTTGAAATTCTTCTTTTTATCATGCCTTAATTTTAGCACTAATAAACTAAAGAATACTAATTTTTATCAACGGCATTTTTTATGGCATTACATACTATTTCAATAGCTTCTTTTGTCTGCGGAGTATCAGAAAGAGCATTCAGCATCAAAAAATCGTGTATTGTTCCGTTTGTGCGAATACTCACTGTTTCCACATCTGCAATATCAAGCTTTCTTGCATATGCTTCTCCTTCATCTCTAAGAACATCATTTTCATCAGTAATCACCATTGCCGGCGGCAGCCCTTTCAAATCTTCTATTTCCGCCTTGAGAGGAGAAGCAAATATATCATCGCCGAGACTTTTATCAGGAAGATATGCATCCCAGAACCATTCCATGGCTTTTTTTGAAAGCCACGGACCGTCTTTAAAATCTTCGTAAGATTGTGTATCCATATCAGAGTTTGTTACGGGATACAAAAGACACTGAAACAGTATCTCCGGCCCGTTTTGTTTTTTTGCCATAATAGCCGCCGCTGCCGCCATATTGCCTCCGGCGCTGTCTCCGGCTATTACAATCTTTTTTTCGTCTATATTAAAATTTTCGGGATTTTCATATAAATAGCACAATACAGAGTAAATCTGATTTAGCGCCTGAGGATATTTTGCCTCGGGCGAACGGGAATATTCAGGAAAAATAACGGCAGAGTGTGTCTTTTGCGCCAGATTTCGAATGAACATATCGTGTGTTTTTGCGCTGCCCAAAATCCATCCGCCTCCATGAATATACAATATGGCGGGAAGTTTCTCCTTTGTACCTTTCGGTCTCACAACCCTCAACGAAATATTTCCTGCGGTTTTTGTAAAAATATTCAAATCACAAACATCAGCATCAATTTCTGTGTGAGATTTTGCCTGTAATTCTTCAAGAAATTCTCTTGCCGCAGCGGGTGACATTTTGTAAAGCGGTGTTGTTGTATTTTCTTCGAGTTTTGAAACAAATTCTTCTGTTTTTGCGGAAAGGTTTGGTAGTTTTGAGTTTGGCGAGGACATATTTTCTCCTTGTTTTTATAAAAAATTATTAAAAATTTTTATATTTTCCATCGGAAAAAAGTATATCTTTTGTATTATAATTTTTTTATGAGCAATTTTAATTTTTTGAAAAGAATTAACGAAAATCTTTTTATAATTGCATACGAAGCGGAGAAATTATTTAGAGACGAGTATTTTGAACAGTGTATTACACAGACAAGAAGACTTGCCGAAAACCTCTGTCGTGATGTTGTCGGAGACAGACTGGAATCATCAGAAAATTTTGATGCAATGCTCGAACTTTTGAAAGACACTCCGGCTCAAAATGATTTTGAAAAAGAATTTATTGAAGATTTGTATTTTCTAAAAAAAGCAGGCAATGAGTCGGTTCACTCTCTGCACGTAAAACAAGACGGAAATCTGGCACTGGAATGCATGCACAGAGCTTTTGAGGCTGCATTGAACTACGCCGTGTTCAAGAAAGGACTTGATTCAAAATACCTTCAGCAGCAGTTTGACGACGAACTGCTGGCAACAGGCAAAAAAACTAAAAAGCCATCTTTGACAGAAAAATACGATGAAGAAAAAACAAAAAACGCTAAAAAGAGAAAAAATTCTAAAAAATCTTCTTCAAAAAGTAAAAAAATAAAATATGACGATGAATCAGAAGAAGATATTTATCGCAACATGCCTGATAAAGACAACAAAAAGCCCCTTTGGAGAGAAATACTTGAAACAGTAGCGGCAGGGCTTGTTATTGCTGTTGTATACTTTCTGATATTCAATAAATAATGTTGCACTGCTAAAACTATATCCTTGTTTTTTCGCTTACAAGTAGCTACGGACTGCAATTACTTAAAAAGCCCGTAAGAAAAATGAAACAACTTGTATTTTTTTGTTCAATAAGGCTATAATAAAACATCTACAACAGACTAAAAGAGGATAGTTTATGAAACTTACGGTTTTGGGTGCAGGATGCTGGGGACTCACTCTCACTTGGCTTTTGACGGACAACTTTGATGAAGTTTGTGTCTGGGGAAGACATGTAGACATTTCAGAAGAATTGCGAACCCAAAAGCATACATCAAAACCGCTTGAAATACAGTTAAAAGACAAGGTAAAAGTCACTTCTGACCTTGAAGAAGCATTAAAAGATGCTGATATTATCCTGCTTGTTGTTGCCACCTCAGGAATACGTGAAGTTTGCAAAAATATTGCAAAAATAGGACTAAAAGAAAACCAGATACTTGTAAATACATCAAAAGGTCTTGAACTCCCTTCTTTGATGAGAATGAGTCAGGTAATAAAAGAAGAATTGCCAAATATAAACCTTGCCGTGTTATCCGGTCCGACACTGGCAAAAGAAGTTTTGATGGGCTGTCCGACGGCAGCCTCTGTAGCATGTGAAAACAAACCCGAGCTTTCAAAATTTTTGCAAGAAAAACTCACCGTACCCTCAAAATTCAGACTATACACAAATGATGATATTACAGGACTTGAGCTGGGCGGAAGCTTGAAAAACGTAATAGCAATTGCATCCGGATTTGCCGATGCAATGAAACTCGGAGACAATTGCAGGGGTACTCTTCTGACCAGAGGAATGGCAGAAATCACAAGAGTAGCGGTAGCACTTGGTGCAAAACCTTCAACGTTATACGGACTGTCCGGCATGGGCGATTTGATTGCTACCTGTTCTAGCCCGATGTCCCGCAACTACACCGTAGGTTCAATGCTGGGACAAGGCAAAAAAATTGATGATATATTAAAAGAACTCGGTTCGGTAGCCGAAGGTGTAAAAACATCAAAGGCAGTTTGTGAACTGGCAAAAAAACTAAACATCGAAGTGCCGATATCTTCTGCAATCTATGAAGCGGTATACACTGATATTACACCGCAAGAACTGCTTGAAAAGCTCATGAACAGAAAGCTAAAAGGCGAATAAGCAAAGACAAGACAGATTATAAAGACGGAAACAACCTGTCACTATACTCTTTCAAAATGGCAACACGCATACCTTTCTTGAGATAAAAACGACTTTTAAGACATCTAATCCGGTACAGCACAACTGCCGCCTCGAGTCTCCCGCCCACACAGCGGCGGGCGTGAACATCACCGCTCGATTTTGTCTGACGCAATTGATGACTTATTCCTGTTTTCTGCCTTCATCTTTCAAGCTGGATTGAATTTCGGCTTTTTCATTAAACTCATTGATAAAATGAGAGTATCTTTCCATTCTCAATTTCAGCCAAGAAAGCATAGTATCAGAGCCGTAGACCTCTATTGTTCTTGTTCTTGTGTACTGTTTGTGAGAACGGTTGTAGGATTCATCAATGTAGGTTTTGCATTTGCAATTCAATTCTTCTACAAGGTCATAAAGTGTCTTTAACCATGCAGGCTGAACCAATGCTTCGTTTACCGAGTATTCGAGAATCATGTTCTTCCTTAACTTTCTTTTTTACTACACTACATATAAAAAACCCGAATAGGGGATTTTATCACGGTTGATACAATACATTGTGTGTGAGAAACTGTACCCTGTTTGATGAAAAAAGCTGTGAACGGTTTTACACCTGCTCACGCTTTTCACATGAAGATGTATCGGCTTTTGTCTTAAAAACTTAAATGATTTTGCTATATTTGTAACAATAGTTTACAAATGACTTGTTTTGTAAATTTAATTTAATAAACTGACAAAATTTATTTTCACCGGCATTTATGTGTTAGTAAACAGCAAAAGGATATTCAATGATAAAATTCAGACATTTTCCGACAAGAGTTTTTATTTCAAAACAAGCTGCCGCAAATTGTAAAAATATGTACGGTGATGATTTGGCATGTTTGATGTTTGAATCTGTTAAAAATTTGGAAGAAAAACCTGCTATAAAAAGCAATGAGAGTATATTTAAAAAGCTTATAAATGCCCTAAGACCATCAAAAGAAATGTCTATATACATTTCAGGAAACAAAGACGGAGATTTTTTTGTACATTCGAATTTAATTCTCAGCCATTACAATTTTGAAAGCAAAAAAGTGCCTTTTAACTTTTTTGAAACTCTTTCAACACTGAAAAACTTTAGAGCCGCTGTTGCACAAACAAAAGAAGATATATTGTCAAAAGTTGCGGAATTTAACGAATTCAGAAGATTTCCCAACAAAAGCAAATTTTTTGATTAAAAAAATATTATGCTCGTGATATCATATCTGTAATTGATAGAAAACTAGCGGGGATTACAGAATATGTTTGAAAAATTCAGAGTAGGCGTTGATATTGGCGGAACAAATGTAAAAATTGCTCTTGTTGACAAAAAAGGCGAAATTTCGCATCCAAAAACTGTTCCGACACGAGCAGAAATGGGCTATGAATACACAATAGGCAACATCACTCAATGCATAAAAGATTTGATGACAGAAGCAAATATCACAACAAATGATATTGAAGGAATTGGTTTTGGCTTTCCGGGTCAAATAGACTGCGACAACGGTGTTGTCAGAATATTACCGAACATCCCCGGATGGATTGATGTACCGATTGCGGAAATTATGCAAAAAGAGTTTAATGTTCCGGTTAAAGTAGATAATGATGTCCGCTGTGCAGCTCTTGCCGAACTCAATTACGGTGCTGGTGCCGGATGCAAAAACCTTGTTTGCATTACGGTCGGCACAGGTATCGGTTCCGGACTTATAATCAACGGTAAACTCGTTCGAGGAGCCAGCAATGCCGCAGGGGAAATCGGTCACATAAAACTCCAGATGCACGACGGTTTAATCTGCGGATGCGGAGATACAGGCTGTTTTGAAGCATACGCTTCAGGCCCGGCAATTGTCGCTATGGCAAAAGACTATGTAAGAGGCGGAAAGAGTGCAAAATTTAGAGAAATCGCCGGCTCTACCGCTGCAATTACTCCTGCTATTGTTTGTCAGGCTGCACTTGAAGGTGATGTAGTTGCAAAAAGGATATTTACAAGAATGGGCGAATACCTTGGCATTGGTCTTGCCAGTGTAGTAAATCTTTTAAACCCCGAAAAAATTGTTGTAGGCGGCGGTGTAGCTGATGCAGGTGATTTGCTTTTGGAACCTTTGAGAAAAACCCTGATTGAAAGAGCAATGCCTATTCAAGGCAGTGCCGTCAAGGTTGTACCTGCACAACTTGGAAACACTGCAGGGATAATTGGCTCCAGCCTTTTGATTGACAACTAAAATTGTCCGAAAAATTCCGTGATAAGTCTCTCTCTGCCTCACAAAAGCAGCCGTTAGCCGGTTTTGTAAGGGGAAAAAGACGTGAACGAGTTTTATCCGGACATCTTCAATTCATTTGCCATAATTTTAATTGTCAAAAATACACTTTATTTTTTATAAAATTGCCCTGATTTTAAACAAAAAAATAGGGCAATTTATCTCAAAAAGCCCTAATAGTCTGGAATTAAGAATAGTTGGAAGTATGAAAAAGATTAATTATATAAAACAATATATTTTTCACAAAAACAATTACCCAACCGGATATTTTTGGAATAATTTTTGATATTTGCATGCTTTTTTACAAAAATTGCTTCAAAACCACAGAATAAGTGTACAAAATGCACTTTATCAAAAGTTTAGTAATAACAAGTGTTTTCAGAAGATATTAAGAATTCTTTAAGAGGGGTTGACAAGAAATACTTTATGATACATAATGAAAATGTAATAAATAGTGTAGTTAAAACACTTAATTCAATTCACAACACACGAAGGATAAAAAAATGAAAGTAAATGCTATTACAAATACATTTAACTATTCAAAAATTAATAATAACGAAAAGAAACAATACGCTTCAAGACCTGTATTCAAACAGGAAATCTCTTCAATCACACAAAGAGCTATTGTAGATCAGTTTATTGAATCAGCTAACGACAAAAAATACAGCAAAAGTCCGTTGGTAAGCAAAATTAACTTTCTGAAAGATGTACTTTTCTCAGATGTTACCACAAGAAGAGCAAAAGAGCTTCAGGAAGTAATTGACAGCTACGATTCAAAACGCAATATATTGTAATTTTCAATGTATTGCAAGCCGAAAACATTATAAAACTTTTCCCCGTTATATATTTTTAATTTGAATAGATGCAGTAAACTCAGACCGAAAGGTCTGTTTTTTTTTGACAATTTAATCCTGTACAGATAATATTTCTGCAAACTTCCAAGATAGCCTGAAGAGGTGCATACTTGATAAGTTGTTACATATCGGTTTATTCGCCCTCTCCGACGGGAGCGGAATCAGACGGGCACGCCGTGTGAGGTGAAACCGAACCCAGTGCCCTAGCGAAGGGAAACGTT
>CALVAQ010000029.1 GCA_944325595.1 Candidatus Gastranaerophilales bacterium | reverse complement strand
CGCCAAAAGCGTGGTTTAGGCTCACATGGGCACTGGGTTCGGTTTTACCTCACACGGCGTGCCCGTCTGATTTCGCTTAATAATCGTGACTTACCGTGTCTTCATCATCTTCCAACGAAGAGAGGTCACGGGTATAAGTTGTATCAAAATCTTCCGGCAGCATATCCGTATCCGGCCAGATGGTTGATTCATCAAAACGAACGGCATCCATATTCTCTGCTGCTGCAAAATCAGAATTTTCCAGATTGCTTTCATTAAAAACAGCACCTGCCATATCAGCATCGGTAAAGTTGCAATAGCTGACCGTTGCATAGCTGTAATCAGTACCGTTCAGCAAAGACCCGGAAAAATTGCATTCCACAAGATTCGCTCTTGAAAAATCCGCAGATGTCAAATCAGTGTCGGAGAAATCAACCTCCGTAAAAGAAGCTTCCGCAAAGCAGCAGCCGGACAAATCCGCACTTGAAAGGTCTGCATTTTCTATTGTGGTATTTGAAAAATCAAGCTCGCTAAGGTCTAGCTCCGGATGAGTTTCTTTGTATGAATTATATTCCTGTGGGTTTTTGAGAATAAGATCAAATAATTCTTCTTTTGAGTATTCTGCCATGCGGTTTCTCCTTAGCTGTTTTTGTCTGATATAAGTTATAATACCATTTTTTTCAAATTTTAATCATCTAATCTTCTATTATTCTCATTTGCATTGCCAAAAGTACCGCCTGAGTTCTGTTTTTAACTTTAAGTTTCTTAAAAATACTGTTCAGGTGTGTTTTGACGGTAACTTCTCTGACGAAAAGTTTTTCCGCAATATCAGCATTGCTTGCACCTTGAGAAACCATCTTGAGAATTTCTTTTTCTCTTGCTGTTAAAGGTTCAATCTCGCCTTCCTGAACAAATTTCAAATCGACATTGCCGGATTTTTCTTTTCTCCAGGTAGAACGACGAAGAAGCGCTTCAATTCGTGCAAGAAGGTTCGGTAAAATAAATGGTTTTACCACATAATCATCTGCACCGAATTTCAATCCCGAGATTTCTTTTTGTTCTTCGTTGAGCGCAGTAATCATAATAATCGGTATATTTTCAAATTTTTTGTTGTTTCTGATAGCCTTCAGTGTCTCCCAGCCGTCCATGTTGGGCATCATAACATCCAGCAATACCATATCAAAATTGCTGTTTTCAGCTGTAAGTTTTTTTACTCCCTGCAATCCGTCATTTGCAACCTCAACTTCATAACCGTACAAAGGCAGGGCATCAGCCAGATATTTCGGGCTGTCGTCAATAATCAATATTCTTGCGATGGCAACCATTGTCTTTTCTTCTCTTTCTTATACTTTAGTTGTAATTTTAACGAATAAACAGTGTTTTATCAACGAAAACAGGTTAATTTCATCTATTTATATTATATTGATTTCAAAACATTTCAAAATCTTGTTTTTAAAAATACTAAAAACTATAAAAAATTATTCAGACTTTTTCATCAGTACATTCAAGGCAATCATCGCATCAGTATTTGCATAAGAGTCCCCGCCGTTTGCATATGGTTCGAGATATTTTATATCATCAATATTGCCATTCTTTTTGAGTTCTTTGCAGCAGCTGCTGATTAGGGCTGTAATTTTGTAATCACAAAACATTTTACTCTGAGGTTCATTTTTGTACTTGTCCAGAACAAACCTTGCCAGCGGTGCGGCTTCTTTTGTGTTTTCAAAAAAGTACCACAAATAATACTGATCAATTATGCTTCCGTTTTGAAATACATTTTTTACTTTCGGAATATCTTCTTTCAAAGCAAGTTTTTTCATTGCTTTCACAGTGTATTGATTGCGCGTTTCTTCTTTTTCAAACATTTTTAAAAGCAGCGACAAATCTTCATTTTTACCCTGATTTTGCAGATATCTCGCCGAAAGGTCGTTTATTTGCAGATTCTTTTCAATACACTTGTTAACATACTCTCTTACATAGGGCAGGTCATTTCCTCTGTCTGCATAAAAAATCAGAGACATAATATTGTGTGCATGATTGTCATTTTTGCGGGCAAGCGGTTTTATTTCATCAATTATTTCAGGAAATTCTTCACAATAACTGCCGAGTTCGTCATAATCATCAAACAACTTCAAATCTCTTTGTGTTTCAGCATTGGATTTTTTTAATGAACACAAAAATTTTTCCAGATTTGTCGGTTCTTTGTATTTCTTTATACCGTCAATTATTTTTTTAATCTGTTTCTTTTTGTTTTCAACATCCAGCGCTTTTTCTTTTTCAAAATCAGGAGCATAAATCAGTTCGCCATGTATATTATGACCTTTTCTGATATTTTTTACATCGTTAATAGTATAAGCCTCAACACCATAGCGTGTATCTTCCAGAGAATCTCTTCTGTCTTCAATATCAAGATAACCGGTTTTGAAGGTTACAAAATATATTTCTTTATTCATTCCTCCAAAACCGTTATGCCAGTTTGTGGCTTTCCAACCGCGAGGGTCGGATGTTGCATAAGAGTGTCCTTCAACACATTCGCCGCTCAATAGCTCTTTAAGTTCATCTTCGCCTATTGCTCTGTATATTTGTAAATCTTTTGGCACAGGACCGACATTTATATAACCGAAACTTACAATGTCTTTATTAACGGGTTTTGGCGGGAGTAAACCTGATTTTTGCAGTGTTGTATTGTATTTTTGTGTATAAGTTTTGGAAAAACTATTGTTTGATATTACGAGCATAAAATTCCCATTTTGATTTTGTGTAAAATTTTTTATTATCTGATTTGCCTCACACAAAACCACTGCCGGCGGTTTCCTGTTACAAGAAATAGTGCGGCTGGCTGTAGAGTCTTATCGCGAGTTTTTTCTGACAAGCTATATAAATCACGGAAAAAAATTTTTTTGCCGGTTATTCAAAAAACCGGTTTTATTTCAAGATTATCTTTTCTTGCCAATCATTCTGTTATTTGTATAAAAATTTTTTTCGTACGATAATTATATAGGTGGACACAAACGGTTTGTAATTTATTTATAAAAGCTATAAAGACCAAAAAGAAAGGTAAAAAAATGCTAAAAGAACAACTGGACAAAATCATGCGTCCGAAATCAATCGCTGTTATCGGCGCTTCTACAAAGGAACACACCATCGGTTCCGACATTATGAAAAGACTGAAAGAATATCAATTTACGGGTGACATTTATCCCGTAAACCCTAAAGGCGGAGAAATTCAAGGTTTCAAAGCTTATACAAACGTAAAAGAAATCCCGGGAAACGTGGATTTGGCTATTATAGTAATTGCTCAAAAATTTGTTTTGAACGCAATTGACGAATGCCATGAAAAAGGTATCAAAGGTATTTGTATCATTTCAGCAGGCTTTAAAGAAGCAGGTGCTGAAGGTGCACAGGCAGAAAAAGAACTCGTTGCAAAATTGAAAGAATACGGCATGAGATGTGTCGGTCCTAACTGTCTCGGTGTTGTAAACACTGACCCCGAAATCAGAATGGACGGCTGCTTTGCAGAATCTCTTCCCGAAAGAGGAAATATCGGTTTTGTTTCCCAATCAGGAGCTTTAGGCGGCGGTATTTTGAACATATTAAAAGACCTCAACCTCGGTTTTGCACAGTTTATTTCAATCGGAAACCAGGCTGACATTAACGCTGAAACAGCTATGGAATACTGGGAAAACGAAGATGATGTAAAACAAATCCTTTTGTACATGGAATCTATCCAGAATCCGTCAAACTTCAGAAAACTGGCTACAAGAATTACCAAGAAAAAACCGATTCTTGCCCTCAAAGCAGGTCGTTCTGCAGCAGGTGCTTCAGCAGCATCTTCTCATACAGGTTCTTTGGCAGGTGCGGACAAAGCTGCTAATGCTTTGTTGCAGCAGTCAGGTGTAATCAGAGAATACTCTTTGAAAAACCTTTTTGCTACAGCCAAAGTTTTTGCTACTTCTCCTATACCGAAAGGTGACAGAGTAGCTATCATCACAAACTCGGGTGGTCCAGGCATCATGGCAACAGATGCTGTTTGTGAATACGGTATGCAGATGGCAAAAATTTCTGATGCAACAAAAGAAAAACTCAGAAGCTTCCTGCCGGCAGCAGCAAGTGTTAAAAACCCTATCGATATGATTGCTTCCGCTCCTATCGAACATTACAAACAAACGCTTGAAACTGTTATTGCAGATGAAAACGTAGATATGATTGCTGTTATTTATCTGCCGTTCTTAGGTTTGAAAGATATCGATGTAGCCAAAGCATTGATGGAAATCAAAGCCCAAAATCCTGAAAAACCGATTATCGGTATTTTCATGACAAAGAACGAATTCTTTACACAACTTTCTAATATGGATGTTAATATGCCGTTCTTTATGTATGCAGAAGAAGCAGCTGACGGATTTAACAGACTTAATCAGCAAAGATTGTGGATGGAAAGACCGGAAGGAAAAATCCCTGTATACGATGTTGATAAAGCAAAAGCAGAAAAAATTATCAAAGGTGCTGTTGCTGACGGACGTGCTCAATTGACAACTTTAGAGTCAATTGATGTATTGAATGCATACGGTATCAGAGCTTGCAAATACGGTCTTGCAACTAACGAAGAAGAAGTTGTAAACCTCGGCAACTCTATCGGATACCCTGTTGTTATGAAAATGACATCAAAAACAACTTCTCACAAAACTGATGTTGGCGGTGTTCGAGTAAACATCCAGTCAGAAGAACAATTGAGAGAAGAATACAGAGACCTCATCAATAAGTTGACAGAAAAAGGACTCATTGACGGTCTTGAAGGTGTAATTATTCAAGAAATGGTTAAAGGCAACCGTGAAATGGTTTGCGGTATTGCAACAGACCCGCAATACGGACCTATGATGATGTTCGGCTTGGGCGGTGTATTCATTGAAACAATGAAAGACGTTACTTTCAGAATTGCTCCGCTGACTGATGTCGATGCTGATGAAATGATTAAATCAGTAAAAGCATACGAACTTCTCAAAGGTGCAAGAGGCACAAAACCTGCCGATATTTCACAAATACAAGAAACTCTTCTGAGATTGTCTCAGATGGTTAATGACTTCAAATTCATTGATGAGCTTGATATCAACCCGCTGCTTATCTCTGAAAAAACAGGCGAAGGAATTGCCGTTGACGGACGTATCAAAGTCAGAGTTGATGAAGTTAAAGAATACTTTGGCTGCGGTGCTGAATGCACAGCTTGCGGAAAGTAATTTGATAATTTAATTTACAAAAGCCCTGTCATCATTTGACAGGGCTTTTATGTATGATTGCAAATCGATTATTAAATGTATATAAAATAAAAATAATATAGTATAATAACATTTATGAAAAAAGCATTCACTCTTGCGGAAACTCTTTTGGTATTAATGATAATAGGCGTAATTGCGGCTATGGTCATTCCGTCTTTAATGAACAATCCGAGAAACAGAGATAACGTTTCCAGATTGAAAAAGATTGCCGGAGAACTCACAACAGCAACAACTCTTTTACAGCTTGAAGCAGGACCTGTTGACGGATGGGACTGGACATCAGAAGCGGATATTGTTGATTTGTACAAAAAGAAATTTAAAGTAATGAAAGAATGCGGAATGTCAGACGGATGTTTTCCGGAAGACACAAAGAGCCTGAGCGGCTCAGATTTAAACGAAAGCAGCGGATATTACAAAATAATTCTGGCTGACGGAACAAGTCTCGGAATAAAAGCCTGCAACGGCGGATGTACACCGGGTAACTACGGATTGGATTCTTCAAATGAATTACTCGGATTATTTCTTGTCGACGTAAACGGCTTTAGAGGTCCAAACAAAGGAGGTCTTGATACTTTTGTTTTCGGTCTGGTAAAACACAAGGGTGTTCAGGCAGGAGGCTCATATTCTTCTGCCGGATGTGACCAGAGAAGTTCAAACGGTCTAAACTGTGCCGCAAAAGTAATCAGAGAAGACAACATAAACTACTGGTAATATTTAAACAAAAAACTGATTGAATATTTTGTAATACAAATAAATTGCGAACAAAATCAGAATAACGCCGCTCAGTTTTGTAAATATATCAGTATATTTTGCAAAAGAAGTCAAATTTTTTAAAACAGAAGTAAATAACCCTGCCACAAGAATAATCATTCCCTGCCCGAGAGAGAACAAAAACAGCATCACCGCCGCATAAGCTATATTTGCACTGATTGAAGCCGCAGCCATAATACCGGCAAGAATAGGTGTAGAGCAGGGTGTTGATGCAAAAGCAAAAACCAATCCCAACAAAAACGGGTAAGTTATTGCATTATGTTTTTCGCTTTGCGGAAACTGTTTTACAAGTACCGGAAAATTTATTTCCAAAAACCCGACAAGATTCAACCCGAAAATCAAAATCAAAGATGTCAAAATAAGAACAAAGTAAACTCTTTTTCCGGCACCAAAAACCTGACCTGTGAGTGCGGCAATTATACCAATCACAGTCAAGGTAAAAGCCAATCCGAGAATAAAAAATATAATTTGAACAGCAGATTTTGAAATTTTTTGTTCTTCGGATGCACCTATATAACTGACGACTATCGGCAGCATTCCAAGCCCGCATGGCGACAAAGATGCTGCAACACCGCCCAAAAAGCATAATATTAGGATAAGAAAAGAAAATTCACCTTTTACATTAGATTGAAAAAAAGATATAAGATTGTCCATCATTATTCCGATTTAATTATTTCGTCAACTCACTGAGAATATGATCAAGCTGTTCTTTTGCAAGACAGCCTTCTGTTCTTTTGTATACTGTTCCGTCTTTTTTTACAAAAACCATTGTAGGTACAAGCGTAACATTATATCTGGAAACAAGCGCTTCTGCTGCCGCATCATTAGATTGACCGTTTATATTTTGAAAAATTATTCTGTTTTCATATTTTGGCAAAACTTCTTTGACAACGGCTTCAAGTTTTTTGCAGTCAAGACACATCGGGGAATAAAATTTTATAACAACGGGTTTTTCCGTTGCCTGTGCAGCCTGTGCTTCAAATGCAGCTTTTTGAGCAGCATTTTTATCCATAGCAAAATATGCCACTACAGGAACAACAAGTATTAAAACGGCGATAATCCAATTTTTCATAGACAACTCCTTTTTGCAGATTATTTTCTTTAAATATACCATACATTAAAAATCAAAAATTTGTATTGGACAGTCGAGTTAGAATTGAAATACCGGCAGAAAAAGTTTGAAAAAAAAGGATTTTTTTGCTAAGATTAATTTACCTTGAAACTAAATATAAGGAGAAGTGGCCGAGTAGGCTGAAGGCGGCACCCTGCTAAGGTGTTAGGTGGAGTAATCTGCCTCGAGGGTTCGAATCCCTCCTTCTCCGAATCTTAAGACCCGCAAGGGTCTTTTTTAATGCAGAGGGATGAGAACCCGAGAAGAGAATGAGTGTATTTTAATATCCAGTTTGATTTGTACGGATAGTGTAATTTAACGACCGGTTTGATTTGTACGGATACTTTGATTATTTTGGACAGCCCGCTTTGCGAGGGCGTTTTCAGGTCGGAATTTTAAGTATTCCAAAAAAATCAAACTGCCGAACTGGACTTTTTTCGGACTGTACGGATAGATTGAGATTTTCTTAATATAGCTGAATTACGCACCAATTTTGAAGTGTACGGATAAAATGATTATTTTGGTAAAGTCCAGTTCCGCAAATAATTAAAATTTTGGTTCCTCCTTTTTAAGGAATTTGTAAATTTTTTTTTTTACAAAAAACAATTATTATTTATATTTAAATATTTAGTCAAAAATTTTTATTAAAGGGTAGAATCTTATAAAATTTTCTTTAAATAAATCATATCTATCAGTTGTTTTCCTTCTTCAAAAATTGGATGTTCATAGTTATTTATAAAAAAGTTTTGTAGCCTATGAGATTCTTGGAAGCCTCGTTTTTTGTAAAATTCTAATATTTTGTTATTTTCTCCAGTGCCTAGAATTAAATATTTATAATTTGTTTTATATTTATTACATACAAAATTAATCAATGCTGATGCATAGCCTCTATTTTGGAATTCAGGATATGTTGCAAGATTTTTTATTTCTATTGTTTCATTATCTATTGTTATAACAGCACAAAGAGAGGTTAATATATTATTCTCATATAATGCAAAGATTATTGAATAATCTATGTATTTATTAACCATTTTTTCATCTTCATCGCCTATTAATAGAAGATCCATATAATCAGTTTTATTTGTAGTTATTTCTTTAATTTGCATAAGTTAAATATAGCATAATTGATACGAAAACGACACAAAGCTCGGAAGTGATGTTCCAATACATTTACTTCCGAGCTAATGTGTGTCTACGATGAAAAACGAAGAATATATAGATATTAATAAAATAACAGAATTAAAAGGGTTAAAAAGCAACCGTTCATTAAGATTGGCAATTCAAAAAGGTAAATATATAGCACGTGTTGTTAAAGTTTTTGGAGGTAAATCATACGAGATATTATACTCATCACTAGAACCAGAAATACAGGAAAAACTCCAAGATGAATTAATTAAAGAAGCAACTCAATCAAATTGCACCGCATTAGTTCCTTTAAACTCAACAACTAAATACCCGACATTTATATCAGAGAGTGCAAAATTAACGGCACTTGCTAGAGTAGATATTGTAAAAGCTCTTCAAAATATAAGAACCAAATATAAGACAAAAAAAGAGGCTGACCCAGTATTTTTGGATTTGTATAATTCGGGAATGCTTCTACCAAAGGTTTATAAATTCTTGGGTAGTATTTCGATAGGCACACTTCATCGATGGATTTGGGCATATGAAGATAATGAAGATTATAGGGTGCTTTTACCTAATTACAAATATACAAAACAGGGTGAATATAATACAATCCTCACTCAAGAAATGAAAGATATATTTATTAAATTTCTTCTACATCCAAATAAATTCAGTGTAACAAAAGCGATAAAATTAACTCAACATATACTTGAAAAGAAAGGAATTGAAAGCATTCCTCATGTTATTACATTTAGAAGATACGCAGAACTCTAGTATAATACCCAAATCCCATTATGGATGCTCCAACAACCCAAGCCGCAGGACCGGCATAAAAGACACTATAATAACCATATATTGGAGCAAAGAATATCGCTATACCACATCTTACAAATAACTCAATAATACTTGCCCATAAAGGTATTTTAGGTTCCCCCATACCTTGTAAAGCATTTCTGTGAATAAAAATCTGACCTAAAAAGAAATAAAATAACGCACTTATAAACAAATAATTTTTA
>CALVAQ010000028.1 GCA_944325595.1 Candidatus Gastranaerophilales bacterium | reverse complement strand
CTTTTAATTGGACTTCTTTCCATTGCCAATAAATAATCTTCCTTGTCTATTTTGCTCCAATCAACAACTTGCCCTAACTCTTTTTTTAAAATCAAATCAAGCCAAATTCTTGCACTTCGACCATTACCTTCTCTAAAAGGATGCGCAATATTCATTTCTACATATTTTTCAACAATCTCATCAAAATTTGATTGCGGCATATTGTCAATGTGTTCTAATGCAGATTTGAGATACATAACAGGTGCAAATCTAAAATTACCTTTTGCAATATTTACAGTTCTTATTTCTCCTGCAAAATCATAGATTTCGTCAAACAAATATTTGTGAATAAAAGCTAGAGATTCAAATGTTCCAACTTTCAAATCGTAAATAACCTTGTTCTCAAAAAGCTCTATTGCCTTAAGCTTACTTATTTTTTCTTCTACTCTAAAAAGCTCTGTTGAATCAGTTATTCCTAATTTATTTTCTAAAGTCATAATTACCCCTATATGACTATTCTATCATAAAAATTGTTAATTAGTTTGCTTATCTTTAAACAAACTATAGATATATAATTTGTTTGTAAATTTTGATAATATCTCTTCAACAAAAGTTCGAAACTGGAAGCGTCGGTTCTGCCACTTACAAAAAAAGACCCTCAAAAGGGTCTTTTTTGTTTATTGTTTTGTGTAATTAAGCACATTCTTTAATCTACAAATTATAAATTAAAGTTTTTCTAACTCCAACACTCCGCATCTTGGAGCAAATCCTTTTTCTTGAGCAAGTTTTATTGTGCCTAGTGCATCTTCTGCTGTTGTATCAATAGTATGTCTAACGGTACCATTTGTGCGGGTAGATTGAGCCATTGCTGATGTACCGGCAAGTGAATCGAAATCCAAAGCATTTGAGGCTAAATGTCGTTTTTCTCCCTTGAGTACATATTCTCCAACAGGTGCTTGTTTTGTTACGTGCTTATAACCTTGATTATTTGTACTTGCATTTACTTTTAGCAAAAGTTTTCCATCTTTGGTGTAATATCTATTAACTTCATTCTTTCCGACAAATTTACCTTTATCATAGAATCCTTGATATATTGTCGTATATTTTTTTCCTGCAGTTTCATTCATCTGTTTTGCTATTGCTTTTGATTTAGATTTTATAACATTACCCAATTTATCATATACAATTATTTCCCTTGCAGGAATGCATCCATTCTTAGTTAAAAGAGTAGCTTTTTTTACAACGACTTTATTTCCATTAGAAAGCACTTTTTCCATAACATCAGGATTAATGGCTTTTGATTTGCCTCTTGTAGCTATATACATACCAACAGCTGCTAAAGCAGCTAAACCAAAGCCAACAGAAACCTTGATAGCTGTATTTGTTTTTTGTTTTTTGTTTTTAGAATTTGGCTTCAATTCTTCTTTATTGTTCCATGAAACATTTGAAGCATGCGGATTTGAAACATATAGATTTGAATTAACTGACGAGACCATTTTTACCTACTTTCTATAAAACTTTTGTTCCGTATCTAAATAAAACATTTAAATAAAATTAAATTGTCCCTACCCTACCCTACCCTACCCTATCCTATCCTATCTAGCATTATACTTGAATTACAGCCTTAAAAAATTCATATTTACAAAACTTAATATTTAAATCATCGCAAATAATTTAAGCTACAAATCTAATAGCCCATTGATTTAACATATAAATCAGTTTAGTACTAGATTTACTCAATAGCTGTTCTTTAAGTGTGTTTATAAATGGTTCGATATAAGACGCATTCTTTCCGCCATTATTTGAAAATAAGTCCGCTTGCAGGACTTATTTTTTGTCAAAAGCAGAAGAATAAAGTAGGTCGGATTTACTAATCCGACAAAATTATTTGTCAGCATAGTAATGCTGACCTGCCCTCTGAGCGTTTCTATTAAAAATTGTCCGAGAAAAATATTTTGCAACAAAATATGCTTTATATGCATAAAACTACATACATTATAAGTATTTGCTATTTTTAAAAAACGATTAATAATGATATATAGAAGGATTGTGTTCTCCTCTTTTCAAACAATATGCTCAAGCACAAAAGGATTATCCCTATGGAAATAAAAGCAATAAAACGTAACCAAGCAGAAAAAGAATATATAAATCAAATAAAAAATGCAGTCTTTGATGAAGAAAGAGCTCTGTACAACATAAAAGATACAGAAGTGATAAACTGTACTTTTGCCGGTCCGGCAGACGGTGAATCCGTTTTGAAAGAAGGAAGAAATTATAAGGTAAAAAACTGTTCTTTTTCTCTTCGTTATCCAATGTGGCACGCTCGCAGGTTTTTATTGGCATCTTCCTCAATGGACAGGAAGACGAGAGCGCCTCTCTGGTATTGTTTTGACGGTGAAATAAAGAACTGTGAAATTTCAGGCACAAAATGTCTCAGGGAATGCGACAATATTTCAGTTTCAGGCTGCAATATTGATTCGGAAGAATTCGGATGGAAAAGCAAAAACATAAGAATATCCGACTCGACAATAAATTCAATGTATTTTTTGTTTGAAACCGACAATGTTGAGATAAACAATCTCAAAATGACAGGAAAATATTCTTTTCAGTATATGAACAATCTGCACATAAAAAACTCTGAACTCGACACAAAAGATGCCTTCTGGCACAGCAAAAACATTATTGTTGAAAATTCTCTGGTAAAAGGAGAATATCTGGGCTGGTTTTCAGAGAAATTGACATTGGTAAACTGCAAAATCATCGGTACCCAGCCGTTGTGTTATTGCAAAAATCTCAAATTGATAAACTGCACAATGGAGAACACGGATTTTTCTTTTGAATACTCTGAGGTCAATGCGGATATAAAAGGGCATATAGATTCAGTTAAAAACCCGAAATCAGGAACAATCACCGCTGACAGTATTGGTGAAATTATAGAAGAAGATGCAATAATGCCCTGCAACGGCAAAGTAATAATCAGAACACAACAAAAAGCAACCGGCACAAACGGCTGATTTCTTGTAGTAATGTGGTCCGGATTTAATAATCCGACTAAATAACTTGTCAGAATAGTAATGCTGACCTACACACTTTTAAAACAAAAGAGCCTTTAAACAGGCTCTTTCATATTTAATCATCTTTTTTATGGTCTATATTTTAATCCCTTTTCTAACCTTTCTTGAACTAAAGATTTAAATTCAGACCCAAATGTATTTGGTATTACTTCACTCCACCTATATTCATCGCCGTTGTTTATATCAACACATTTACCTTTCCATAATTTAGATGTATTACCAAAATTTTCAATATCCCCTGTTATTATGCAAGCACCAATAATTCTACTTCCTAAGCCAGCTTTAAATTCATTATCCGACACTTTGAAATATATCAATTCAGCTTTGTTGTCCGTTTGGTTTAGTTTCGGATTATAAAGTCTATAATAAAAATTCTCTGCCAATGCTGGTGCAACTGTAACACCTAAAATAATTATTCCTAGCAACAGTGTAGACAACATCTTTTTCATAATTTATTCCTCTATACTAATGCATGATACATTCCTCATCCTATCACGGATAAGACTTAAATACCATATATCTGATAGTTTTGGTTAAGACTTATATCAGTAATGTAGGTCAGATTTACTAACCCGACTATATTTTTGTCATCATAGTAATGCTGACCTACACACTAACAATTTTTTCATCAATCGCTTTAATCAGCTCAAAAAATATTGAATTGTATGGTGTTGCAATATTGTGTTTTTTTCCGAGTTTTTTTACATAACCGGCAAAAATATCAACTTCTGTTTGTCTTTTTGCTTCGACATCCTGAAGCATTGATGTTTTTGTGTCCGGCAGCATTCTTTTTATTGTATCAAGAACCTCGGGCACCATTTTTTCTGTATTTTTTACACCTTCTGCTTTTGCAATGTCTGCTGCTTCCTGCATAAGTTTTATTGCAATATCATTCGCTTTCTCAGAGTTTTGAAAATCCCCGTATGATGCTCTCAATACTGCGGATGCCTGATTGTATCCGACATTTACAAGGAATTTCCACCATCTGGAATAATCCATGTCGATAGGAATCTCATATTTTATTCCTGTCTTTTCAAAAAAGCTTTTTACTCTGAGCACGTTATCATCAGGGGCCGTATTGTCTTTGTTTCCGAAAACTGTTTTGTACACTCCGTCATGAACAATGTTTCTTCCATTTCTTGTGCTGGTATGCCCTATATAGTATGAATACAAGACTTTGTCTTTTCCATACACTTCAACAATTTTGTCTTCGCTTTCAATTCCGTTCAGCAAAGACAGTATAACTGTGTCTTTTTTTACAAAGTTGCCTATATTTTTTATTGCATCATCCAAACCGTTGTTTTTTGTCGCAATGAGTATTAAATCAGCAGAAAAAGAGGTCTCTTCCGGTGAGATAAAATCAAATAGGTGCACTTCTCCGTTAAAAACAGTAGGTTCTTTTTTGTATTTTTCTGCACGAGTTTTATCCAAAAGAATTTTTAGATTTATGTTTTTGTTCTGAAATACAGCGGCAGCATAAACCGAGCCTATTGCACCCAGTCCGCAGATTATTACATTTTTTATTTCTTTCATATTGCTATTTTATTGTAAAAGTAGCATTTACAACAGCGTTAATTTTTTTGTCTTTTGCGCTGGTATTGTAAATGCCGTAGTCGGAAACATCAGTAGAGTCTTTTGCGACAATCTGAAAAACTCCCATTTTTGCGGAATTCATTGCCCCGATGTGACCGCCGGTGCTTTCTACCATGCTTTTTGCACGTTGTTTTGCATCTTTTGTAGCCGCAGCAAGCATTTTTATTTTTAGTTCATCAAGGTTTGAAACATAATATTCTACGGTATTTGAGGAAAGTTCAACATTCTTTTCTATAAGTTTAAACGCCTCTTGAGAAAGCTTTGTCGCAGCATCAACATTTTTTGATGAAACTTCAACATTCTGAGAGAGTCTGTAACCGTCAATCTCATTTGAGTCATATCCGTTGCCAAGTTTTTTGTATACAGGATAAGACGAAACCGGACTGAAATTTATATCCTCTTCTTTCATGCCGTTTGAAATAAGGAAGGATTTTACATTGTTTTTGTCAGCGGTTATTTTTGCATAGCCGGACTTCAAATCTTTGCTTCTTACTTCATAATAAGCTTTCCATACGGCTAAATCTGAGGTTATTTCCTGACTGGCGGAACCCGTCACAGAAAGCGCCTGATTTTGCAGTTTCTGATATGAAACTACCGCATGTGAAAACAGAAAAGTTGAAATTATTGCGCCAACAGCAATAATTAAACCAAGCACAACTATCTGATAGTCTTTTATTTCTCTGATATCTTTCATGAGTTCCCCGCTTTCGTTATTAATATTTTTGTAAATTATAAATTATTTTTCAATTTTTTGCTATTATCTTTACTATGATATTAAGACAATTTTTACCGGTTATTCTTTTAACAATTTCAAATATATTTATGACCTTTGCATGGTACGGACACCTGAAGTTTAAAGGAACGGCGCTTTGGATTGTCATTCTCGTAAGCTGGGGTATCGCTCTTTTTGAATACTGTTTTCAGGTTCCTGCTAACAGAATTGGGCATGAGTTTTACGATGCGGCTCATTTAAAAACAATGCAGGAAGTTATCACTCTTGTTGTATTTTCGTTTTTCTCGGTATTTTATTTAAAAGAAGAATTGAAATGGAATTATATAGTCGGCTTTTTGCTGATTGTACTCGCTGTATTTTTTGTATTTAAAAAGTGGTAATCCTCAAAAGAGAAATACCACTTTTTTTAACCTATTCAGGTAAATTATTTTTCTTCATGACACTGGCAGTTGCAGTCTTTGTGTGCCGCAGCGTCTGCATGCTGTCCGTTGCATCCGCAATCACAGTTTGGAGGGCACATTTTGTGATGATGTCTCGGAGGGAGCGGTCTGCCGTCAGGTCCCATCGGAGGAGCGAAATTTTTCATTTTCTCCTTCATTTCTTCTTTCATTTTTTCGAGTTCTGCTTTTTGCTCTTCTGTCAAAGTAGCTTCGAATTTTTTCATGCTGTCCATTCTGATAGCTCTTTGTTGTTCAAAAAGTTCGTCTAATTTTGCTTTTTCTTTTTTTATTTTTTCCTGATAAGGTGCAAGTTTTGCTTTTTCTTCTTTTTTGATTTTTTCAATCTGTGCTTTTTGTTCAGCGCTAAGTTTGAGTCTTGCTTCAAACTCTGCTTTTTTTTCTTCTCTGAATTTTGCACGCTCTTCAGGTGTCATAGGTCTTTGAAATTCAAAAGGTGCCGGCTTTTCACCTTTTGGTGCACCGTCATTCTGTGCAGGAACAGCTTCTTCCTGAGCAAAAGCAGGAACAGCAATAACAGCTCCCAATGCAAAAGTCATTGCACCAACCATTAGTGATGATAAAAGTTTGTTTTTCATTTTACCTCCTTCTTTAATAAATTTGATTTTTTGTATGGACTTCTTAGGATTTTTATTAAGTTTTTTTAATAAATTAACAGTAACTGACAAATATTCCGCAGTCTGCTATATTTCAAGTATAGTTGTCTTTCAATTACTGTCAATAAGTTATTAATATTAAAAATTTACTTAAATGTAATAAAAATCATGCAAAAAGACAGATAATTGTTTTTGTGGAAATCGTAAACAAAATTAAAAGATACCCGATTAGGCAATACCTTTTTGTTGTTTAGTAAATATTATTGTTTTATTCACAATCAGGAGATTTTTATTTTGAGTTTAGAGAAAGAGAAAATCAGCATTTACATGGTCGAAGATTACTTGCTAATGAGAACATCAATGATGCATATAATCGAGCAGGATAAGGATTTTGAAATTCTGGGCGGGTATTCTTGTGCCGAAGATTTTTTTGCAGCGTTTGACGGGCAGCCTTCTGATATTGTTGTAATGGATTTGGGTCTGCCGGGTATGAACGGAATCGAAGCAACCAGACTCATAAAAGAAAAGTCTCCTTCTACAAAAGTTGTTATTCTGACATCACATGAAAATGAAGACGAAGTAACTGCAGCTCTGGCATCAGGGGCAAGTGCATACTGTATAAAAGACGTGGAATCAAAAGAATGGACACATATTTTAAAAGATGTATACAAAGGAGCCCTATGGCTGCATCCGTCAATATCATACGTTGCAAACAAATCAATGCCCAAGCCTAATTCAACGGATTTTGACAATCTGTATACCAGAGATGTCGATGTAAATATTACTTCAAGAGAAAAAGAAACGCTCTCTTTGCTGATTGAAGGCAAATCGAATACCGAAATTGCAAAAGAAATGCATATAAGCGCTCACACGGCAAAAGCCCATGTCGGAAATATCTTGAACAAACTGTCCGTACCCGGTCGTGTTCAGGCAGCAGTCAAAGCCGTAACAACAAAGATAATGGAATAGCGCCGAATGAACAGATTGTTTTTGACCAATAGAGTTTTTCACATAGTTCTGGGGGTTACGTTTTGTGCAGGATGGCTTTGTTTGAACAATCATTTTGAATATGACAAAGCAGCAATGGTAACTTCATTTATATTTTTCTGTGTACTGTATCTCGCTTTGAGCAAAAGTCTTTTGCTTCACTTTTTGTCAAAAAAATACAAATCACAATCATCACTTTTATCGGAAATATTTCAAAAGTACGGAAACATTATTGATGCGAGCGAATTATCCTCTTTAAAACAAAAGGATGTAAAGTTTAATGATTTAAAAAACTCAGCCAGTTCCGTTTCCTACAAAATTTCAAGAAGAGATGAAAACGGAAATGTATGTTTGTACAATGCATATTTTCCTCAGGCTGATGACTATGCGGAAAACGCAACTATACTCGGTTATGTTCAAAACACAACCGAAGTTGATATGCTAAAAGAAAAAATACTTCTCCAAAATGCACAACTGAGCAGCATAATGAACAACCTGCCTTTTGCTATTTATTTAAAAGATACGGATGGACGTTTTATTGCGGGGAATTACAAATTTTATGAATTATTCAATGTAAAAAGCGAAGATATTTCAGGAAAATATTTTACGGATGTATGCCTAAAAGAGCACGCCCAGCAAATAAAAAATGACGATGCGCTGGTGCTTCAATCAAAAAAGACAAGATTAACAGAAATAAAAAGCGCACTTGTTTCGGACGAGGATGAATGGTTCAGGGTTTCAAAATCCCCCATAATCGGACCAAACAAAAAAGTCCTCGGCTTGATTGTAATAATATACGATATAACAAAAGAGAAAGAACTTGAACTTCAAAGAGATACATTTGTCGCTACACTCACACATGACCTAAAAACACCGACAAGAGCGCAGCTTACTGTTATGGATTTGCTGCTGAGCGGCAGTCTGGGAGACTTGAATGAAGAACAAAGAGATATGATTTCTCAGGTAAAAAACTCTAATATTTATATGTCAAACATGATTTCGACAATTCTTGCAACATACAAATCTGATGCCTCTGATATAAAACTTGAGATAGAAGATTTTGACTTTTTTGAAGTAGTGAATGAAACATGTAAAGAACTTGCCGGATTGGCTGACGGCAGAGAACAGAAAATAGTATTGAAATCCGATTTAAAAAATCCTACTATTTCGGGAGACAAATTACAATTAAAACGTGCCGTTACAAATCTTGTTTCAAATGCAATTATTCACGGATTTGAAAAGTCTGAAGTTGTGGTGCAAATAAGTGAAAAAAGAAACAATATTATTTTTGATGTAAAAAACCAGAGCCGTTACATCGATGACGAAAAACTTGCAGAAATTTTTGAAAAATATAAAACAATAAAACATGCAAAATCATACAAAGCCAGTACAGGTCTCGGCTTGTATTTGTCTCGAAAAATTATACAAATGCATCAAGGCAAAATATATGCAAAAAGCTGGAAAGACCAGACATGTGTGTTTGGATTTTCTATCCCCAAAAATCTTTCAAAAAAACTGCAACAGGCAAAATAAAGAAGACGGCTTTTTACCTCCCCTTTTCATACTGAACATGTTTCAGAATAACAACGACTAAAATAAGGCTTTTTGTTATTACATAATTTCAAGACAAGAATTGGTACGTAGCTTTGATATAAGACAATAACAAAATTTTGCCACTTTAGCCATTTTGTACAATGTTTTTGAAAAGGTTTCCGTTTATATTGTCCTTATGACAAATACGGTTAACAAATTACTAAACATAAAAACAGGAAATTATATTTTACACTATGACAAATGGAGCGAAGAACACAAATTCAGAGCAGATGGTTCCGGACACCTCAAACAGTGGCTGGCAAATATTCTGCCTGAAGAACTGTTAAAACCTTCGTTGAAAAGAGCCGTAGACTCTATCGTTTCATTGTGTGAATGTACAACTTTTTACAGAACATTTCCTGACAATGTAGAAACTCCTGATTATGGAGACAAATGGGGGCGGCTTGCAAATTACATTGAGATAAACAACAGAGCAATTGCCGAAATGTCAAACTCTGACTGCAGAAATGGCATTTACAGCGCAATAAAACTCTTGCCTGCAATACCTCCGTCAGCAAAAAGCTGGGCAAATTGTATAATTTTGTCTCAAATCTGGCCCAATATATATGGAGACGGATACAACAAAGAACCCTGGGAAGAAAATTCAATTTACGGAATAAAGCTTGGTATTGGATACAGTCAAAATATTATTGATTTCACAATTGCAGATAAAATTTCGCCGGAAGAACAATTCAAAGCCTTTAATGATCTTGCGCATTTCAGAGGATTAAAAACCGGATTCCGGACAATAATTTCTGAAGACCAGCTTAAAGTTTCACATCCCTATCGGGAAGATGAAAATTTTCGATGGAGCAATCCGGAACACGTTGAATTATACATAAACGAAATGGTAAAGATTATCAATACCGGCTTTGAAGCTATATTTGTTGATTCAGCAAAGCACATAGGCGGTTATGACCTTCAAAACTATACGGGAGTCGGCGCACTTCCTGAATACCGCCAAATGCAGTATATTACCGATGAAATTAGACGCCGTTCCGGAAAAACAACATTGAGCTTTGTCGGAGAAAAAAGTTCTGACGACTTTGAAAGATACAAAAACATGGGACTGAATGCAGGAACAGCTTTTGTTTCCGTAGATGAATTTGAAAATGTAAAACACTGGTCAAATGAACTCAAATACTCCAGAGACTATGCGCCCGGTGTTGAAGTTTCAAATGATAACACAGAAGGAGGAACGCCCTATGAAACAAGGCTTGAAAGAATAAAAAATTGTCTTTTCGGCTTCGAAATAGCCAGCGACAAACTGCCGAGCTTTATGCAAATGGAAGATTTGTTTCCTCTGAGATATGACACCAACACCCATCACCTTATGATGTGCAATCCCTCATACTCAACAGACACAACCAAAGAAAGCCACTGGGAAAACTTGTTTACAAAAGAAGACGGCAGAAACTACAACAAACAGGTCGGCGAAATTTTTGCAAAAGCGCTGGCTTTGTAAAGTTTTGTTATTTGTAAAAACAAAATGCTAAAGTTTTTCCGAAAAATACCGACCATATATAAGCAGGGATAATACAAGGAGTATTTTTATGGAAAATTATATCTGGCCGGGTGCATACAATTTTCAGGGAAGTTTGAAATTGCTTCTTGAAATTTTAAAACGAGAAATCGAAACAATTTTGAAAAAAATTGATGAGCTGGATGAATTAACAAAAAAATAAGACTAAAAAACCTCTTCTAAAAACAGAAGAGGTTTTATATTTTGGGTTGCATAGTAAGTAAGTATAATATTGGTTTGGTTTATTGATTATTTATTGTTTGTTTATGAAAATACTTTGAATGTTCTTTCGATGTTTTTGTCCATTACTTTTTTTACGGAATCAATCTCTGTGTCG
>CALVAQ010000027.1 GCA_944325595.1 Candidatus Gastranaerophilales bacterium | reverse complement strand
TCGGATTATTTGCAGCTCTGTGTTCTTCTGTTCATCATATTTTACTCTGGTAAAATATTCTTCACACCGAACACTTCCGCTTAACGAGCTCGCTCGGCTTTGAAAAGCCTCGACTCCGCTCTTGCAAAAATCCTCCGGCAGAGTGCCACATCGGCATGTTTACTATAATGTACAAATAAATCAGTAATACTATAATAACACAACAAAAATTTTAGCAAAAAATTTTTTTCTTTTGTTTTATTATTTACAAAAAGGCTTACAAATGAAGATAAGAATACCCGAAATTGTTATAGATATAGATGCACAAAAAATTCAAAATACAGCTCAAAAGGCTGCAAAAAAAGCATCAAAAACAATAAAAACAGCCGCTCAAACTGCAAAAGAAACTGCCGAAACCGTAAAAACCAGAGCACAAAAGACAGCAAAAGAATTTAAAGATACAGCTGATGAGTACACGAAAAAAGCTCAACAGACTGCTGAGAATATAAAGCAGGAATATATGCGTATATTTAACAAACCAAAATTAGAACAACTATCTTCAGAAGTTACAAATTTGCAGTTTAAGGTGATGCAGAAAGATTTGCAGATAAAATCTCTTCAAAATGCGGAGCCGTTTGATTATTTTGCACTATGGAATGCAAAAAAAGAATCTGTTCTTCTGCAGCAGCAGCTGGCAGAAAAGACCAGAGAATACAATGAATTTGCCGCAAAACAACAGGCATGCCAGCAAATTATGGAAGAAATGAACAAAAAAGGTGTATAAGCTTTTTAAAATATATGCTATCCTTTATATATGATTGAACTTCTTATTTTATACAGTTTGAAAAATCGGGAACGCACTTTGTACTCTTTGCGTTCTGAGATTATTGAAAAATTCGGTAGTTTTACAAAGCCGAGTGTCGGAACAATTCATCCTGCATTGAAAAGGCTGTTGAGTTCAAATACTGTTACGATAAGAAATGATTTTTCTCAGGGCGGGAAAAAATCCACATACTATGGGCTTGCTCTGCACTGGCAAAAAAAATTTAATGACCTGTTTTTCACTCCGTTGAGTGACAATCCTACCACTTTTTTTACGGAACTTCAAACAAGAGTCGGTGTAATGTCCCTGCTCGACGATGATTTGAAAGAGACATTCATCAATGATGCATTACAAAAACTCGAATCGTTTAGTCTGGATTTGCAAAATGCACTTGAGGATGAATATATAGATTACGATGAATATCAAAAAGCACTGCTGAAAAAGAATATAGAAGATACAGAAAATTTTAAAAATTTCCTTGCAAATCTCAAAGAGTCTTAAATATTACAATTTTTTAAAATTTCTATAAATCCCTAACAAAAAAAATATTTCTCTATTTTTAAAACTGAACGTAACAGATATAGAGAGAAATTTTTATGTTTATTTCAAAATTAGGACCTGATTATTATACAAAATACTCAAATAACGCATCCCCTATAAAGCAGCAGCAAACGACAACACCTCCGCTAAAAATAACAGGAGAAAAAGATTTGCCGCCTGTTTCTGCTCCGTTGCTTCAAAAATATTTTGTGAACTTTAGCGGCAAAAAATATGTAATGAACGATGACGGCAGATTTGAAGAAAAACCGACAAAAGGTGCAACAGTAGGACAAACAAAAAACAAAATGTCCGATATTGAAAATAATCTGTCATACTACGGCGAAAAGCTTTTAGAAGATTCAAGAGCACTTGCAAAAAAATACGGACACAATGAAATAAATCAAATTCATGTTCTAAGAGCCGGATTGGAAAGTGTAAAAAACTACATAGAGCAGCTTGATTCCGGAGAAATAACATATGATGATGAGTCTTCCTTCAGTATTTACAGTGTTTTTGAAGATTTGCTTACCAGAAATGTTATTAAAGAGCAGGCAAAAAGAGAAAAAATTAAGCCGATTATTGAAAAAGAAATAAAACTGTTGGATGAAAAACTGGGAAGTATGCCAAAATCTCAGACATCAGCAAAAAACACAAAACCCGGATTTACAAAAGATTTTCTAAACGATATTTACAGCCTTTATTCACAGGACAACAGCGAGGACATGGAAGGTGACGGACTTGTACATGATTCGACAATTTTTTATGCGGCAATGCTTCCAAACAATGACCGTATCAGAAAAGAAATAGTTGTTCCGTTCCGCATGGAGTTGAAAGATGAAGTCCAGATTGACAAAAGACCGCTGTCTGAAAGAATTCATCTGCCGTTTTACGATGATAAAGCAAAAAATATCTGGAAAAACCTTGCAATAGGTACAAACATGGTGATTTTGCATGACAAAGAAGTCACTCCCGGTTATATGATAAACAGCTTTTTGCATGTTTTTGATAAATCAAAAAACGGTTTTGGCAGTTTAACAAAAGAAAATACCGAAATAATAAATCTCAATGACAATGGGGAATTGGATATGAATTATATAAAAACCAAACTCCATGAACTCAGAAAAAACAAAGATAAAAATTATGTGATGATTATGTCCCTTATGGATAGAGACCTTGACAGTATCGAAATAAACGGCGACAATGTTGAGATTTTTGAAAAAGCACCCAAAAATGTAAAATTTGTAATGGTTGCAGACAAAGACAAATATTACAAAGATTGCAACGATACTGACGTACAGGCATTCTTCTCTGATGTCGGAGAGATTTCTATCCCTCTTATGAACATGGTTCAGACAAAAAATATGTTCAAAGAACAGCCAAAACTTATGGAAAAAATCAAAAAGCCATTCTCCAAACAGGCTGTAGAAAAATGTATTGAAGCGGCAAACCAGCTTAAAGGAAACTATCCTGAAAAAGCACAAAAAGTTATGGATTTGGTTTCAGCTTATTATGTAGACAAGGACAAAATCAGCCTCAACGATGTTCAGAATTATATTAAAGAAGCAAAAGAAATCTTTAAACCCGTGGAAAATGACAGCTCAATCAAAATAGTTTTTGATACCGGCATAAAGCTCAAAGACATGGTCGGCTCTCCTTCTACCAAAAAAGAAGCAAAATCAATTGTTGACAGAATAAAAGATAAAACAATAGGAACAAAAGGTTTTGTTATTTATTCTCAAGACGGTTCGGTTGGTGCCGGCAGAAAATATACCGCACAGGCAATTGCAGGGGAAACGAAAACACCTTACATTGAAATAAATGCAGTTGACTTCGGCACAAAAGAAGTTGATTTGTTCGGCTGGGGAAATTTGAGTCCTGAAGCTTCAATGAAAAAGCTTTTTGGTATGGTAAAAGCTCAGGCAGAAACAAATCCCTCCAGAGCTGCTGTTCTTTTTATTGAAAATTTTGAATACTTCTCATACGGAGAATTTGTATCCGAATACCACGAAAAAGCAATGTCTCAGCTTATCAGAGAAATGAACAAAGCTCAGGAACAGGGCTTGAATATTGTGGTTATGGGTTCTATGAATAACCCTGATTATATAGGTGAAGCAACTACGAAGTCTTTCAAATTTATTGACCAGATTGAGGTTGAATCTCCCGGATACAATAAACAGGCAAGAGATGAAATCATAAATTACTATATCAAGAAAAAAGGGCTCAGACTTGCCGGAGACGAAAAAGAAAAAGCAGAAACAAAAGAACATATAAACCTTCTTATGGAGCAATGTTCATATCTGGAAATTTTGACACTTCTTGACAAAGCAAAAAATGTTGCTAGAGAGAGAAAACATAAGTATGCTGAAAAAGCGGATTTTACGGAAGCTTATCTTCAGCTTACATCCGGCAGACCTTCCGCTACAGAGTATCCTCAATACAAAAAGGATATTATTACCTCACACGAATGCGGACATGCCCTAAATGCAACAATTATGGAGCGCATTGCCGAGAAACAGGGTATTTCATGGCATAAAGGTTCTCAGGTTAACTTTATTACTCTTGACCCGAGAAGTAACTTTGGAGGTGCTGTTTATACATCAGATTCAGACTGCCACGAAATATCATTTGAAAATGTCTTTTCCGGTTTAGTCTGTGATTTCGGCGGCAATTCCTGCGAACATAGATTTTTCGGACAGGACGGAAGCTGGGGTATTACCTGTGATATGGAGATGGCAACACATGCGGCTTCTCTTGCCACTGCAATAATGGGACAGGGCAAGCATTTCGGCAAAAAGTCAATGAACGGTATGATTTTTATGTCTGACGAAGACAAAAAGAATATGAACAAAGACATTGACGTTATGCTCAAAAACGCACAGGCAGTTTCTGATGCAATTACAGAAATTTACGAAGATTTTAACAAAGAATTTGTAAAAAAATACGCTTCAAGAGTCGGCACCGGCGAATGCATTATTCACAAAGACGAGTTTGACAAAATGCTAGATGAATGGATAGCCAAACAGTCTCCGGAAAAACGTAAAGAAATGGATGAGCTGGATGATGCCGTTTTGAGAGTCATCGAAGCCACAAAAAACGGCGTTGTTTGTTATAAAAACTAACTCTATAATTTGTTGGATGAGGTCTTTTTCAGTTCCTTAAATATTAAATATTGTAAAAATTTATACAAATATATTTGCACTATAGTCAATTATCCAATTTGAGCAAATTTATACTTACTACATGTAAGTTAGAAAGGTCTCATAATGCAAGTATCGTCCATTACAACAGTTTTGCCGAGCAGTAATTCGTTTAACGTTATAAAAACTGACGAAAAAAATCAAGACAATATAAAGGAAAAAGGAAGTAAACAAAAACTTACTTCTCAAATAACAAAACCGGATTTTTATGCTCAAGCATTCGGAGTGGATTCCAAACAAGCTAAAGCCGCATATATTGCCGGACCTATTTTGGGGGGTATAACCGGGGTTATCTCTTTATCAAAATATAGTCGGGCTGCATTTTTAACTTTTTTTAGAGATGCAATCAAAAAAGGTAAATATGCCCTTATGATTCCTTTTAGAGGAGTAAATAGGAATTCAGAAAATATAATAGAAACTGTTACAAATCAAGTTAGAGATAATGCTCCTGAAATGCTTGACAACTTGATTAAAGATAAAGATTTTATAAATATTTATAAAAAATATTTTATAAAAAGAGCAGGTGTTGTAAAAAAAGATATTTTGGATAAGGCACTGAACGGAAATCCTGAAGATATATTAAAAGTTTTGATAGAAGCTCATGGTATCGGAGCAACAAAACTATCACAAATTATATCAGGTGATGCAAAAGTCATGGGTCAAATACAAAAGAAATACCCCAAACTTGCAGAAGCAATTAAAAAAACGCAAAGCCAATGTTCTGCTTCAAGAACAATACAAGAGGCACAAGAATTTCTTACAAAATCATTTCCTGATAAGGGTTATGTGATTGAAAAAGAATTAAGTGCCGGAAGTATAGGAGCTACCTATCTTATCAAAAAACCTGACGGAACTACAGCTGTTTTAAAGATGCTAAAGAAAGGCGTCGACAAAGAAGAACTAGAAATGGAACAAATTTTAATAGAAAAGCTTCTTAAAAGTTTAGGATCTAAAGATGTAGACTTTAAAAAATACAACAAAACAATAAAAGAAATATATAAAGATTGGGCAAAAGAACTAGACTTTGGTATTGAATTTAAAAATAACCAACGGTTAAGCAGCAACGCAAATAGATATACAGTTGCAAAAATAACTGATATTTCAGAAGATGCTTCCTGCATTATTATGGATAAAGCCAGAGGTATTCAAATGAATAAACTTATGGAAATATTAAAAGATTATAAATCTAATCCGGCAGAATTTAATATAAAATATGCAAAAGAAATTACAGAAAATCCTTGGTTGAAAAATCCTCAAAAAGTTATAGATGAACTTCCGAAAACAATAGCAAAAACATTTGATGAACAATTTTTATTTATAAAAAAAGATGGAAACAGCTATATGCACGGTGATCCGCACATGGGTAATTTCTTTATCTATGCGGATGAAAAAGGTAACTTGATTCCTGAATTTATTGATACAGGAAACTGTATTGTCAGAAACGGACACGAAATAAAAAAAGATTTACGCTTTTTTATTGATTATTTTGTGGGAAATTCTAAAGGTATTGCAAAATATTTTGTTGAACAGTGTGACTTTGCAGGAAAGAATAAAGAAGAATTAATTGAAAAAGTTGCTAAAGATATTCAGGAAAATATTTTTGGTCGCTTGCAAAATATTACAAAATTTCAGGAAATTGAATCCAATATAAATATTATTCTTGGTAAAAACGGATTGGAAATGACTCCTGAAAAAGCAACAACCATGAAAGCACAACTCCAGTTTTTTACAACTATTTCTCAAATAGGCAAGTTATCGGGTCAGGGCTTTGATGTAAAAACATTGATGGGTGATGTTCCAAATGCAATATGGAGCATGATTAAAGCAGGAGTCAATCCGTACAGTATAATAAAAGAAGCAATCAAATTTTTCTTTAAAGACTCAAAACAAGCTGTAATGACAGCAACTCAATTTATAAATTAATATAAAAGAATGTGAAATAATATAAAAATCTTGTTTTTGATACATTAAACAGGTCATGAAAAACCTTGTAAAAAGTTTGTTTTCGTATGATAATTTTCTCAGAGAGATATATATAATGTTCAGGCAAAAATAAAGGAGAAAATTATGCCAACAACTATTGAAGACGTAAAAGCAAGACAAATTCTTGACTCAAGAGGCAATCCGACTGTAGAAGTTGATGTTACACTTTCATGCGGCGTTGTAGGTCGTGCTGCTGTTCCTTCAGGTGCTTCAACAGGTATTTTTGAAGCTCTTGAAATGAGAGACGGCGACAAATCTATCTATTGCGGAAAAAGCGTTTTAAAAGCAGTAGACAACGTTAACAACATCATAGCTCCGGAACTTATCGGTGAAAATGCTGCAGATCAGCAGGCTATCGACAAATTGATGCTCGAGCTTGACGGCACTGAAAACAAATCAAAACTCGGTGCAAATGCTATTTTGGGCGTATCTCTGGCTTGTGCAAAAGCTTCTGCTCTTGCATTTGAAATGCCTTTGTACAGATACCTCGGCGGTATCAACGCAGTTACTCTGCCTGTTCCGATGATGAACGTATTGAACGGCGGTGCTCACGCTGACAACAATGTTGATTTCCAGGAATTTATGATTACTCCTGTTGGCGCATCTTCTTTCACAGAAGCTATCAGAATGGGTGCTGAAGTATTCCACAACCTCAAAACAGTTCTCAAAAACAAAGGTATGGTTACTTCCGTAGGTGATGAAGGCGGATTTGCTCCGAACCTTTCTTCTAACGAAGAAGCTCTTCAGGTAATCATCGAAGCTATTGAAAAAGCAGGTTATACAACTGACCAGGTTAAAATCTGCTTGGACGTTGCTTCTTCTGAATTCTATGAAGACGGCAAATACAACCTCGCAGGCGAAGGCAAAGTTCTTTCCCGTGAAGAAATGGTTGACTTCCTTGCTAACTGGGTTGACAAATATCCTATCATCTCAATTGAAGACGGTATGGCTGAAGAAGACTGGGAAGGCTGGAAAATGCTTACAGACAGAATCGGTTCACACTGTCAGCTCGTTGGTGACGATTTGTTCGTTACAAACACTAAGAGATTGTCTAAAGGTATCGAAACAGGTACTGCAAACTCTATCCTTATCAAAGTTAACCAAATCGGTACTTTGACAGAAACATTGAACGCTATGAACATGGCATTCAAAGCAGGATACACAGCAATTGCATCTCACAGATCAGGCGAAACTGAAGATACATTCATTGCTGACCTTGCTGTTGCTACAAACTGCGGTCAAATCAAAACAGGTTCTGCTTCAAGAACAGACAGAATCTGCAAATACAACCAGTTAATCAGAATCGAAGAAGAACTCGGTTCTGCTGCTAAATACATGGGATTGAAAGCATTCAACGGTCAATCCTGCAAAAAAGCAGCTTGCTGCAATGCATAATTTAGTAAGATAAACTGAATAAAATAATAATCAGGCGGGTTTTGAATTTTCAAAACCCGCCTTTTATACTTCTTATAAAAAAAGACTGCAATTACAAGTGAATAGCAGTCTTTTTCTGTTTTTATCTCAAATAAATAATCTATGCTTTTTCTGTTTTTGCTGCAGCATCGGCTTTTTTGGCTCTAATGCTGTTTGTAACAGCATCAATAACTTTTCCTAAACCAAATGCAAGTGAGGTGGTTATAATTGCAGCAATGCCTATAGTCATTGCTGTACCGACTTTTGTTCCTTTAATTACATACTTTGCAAAATCTTTAAAATTTATTTCTTTCGGGAGTTTTGGTAATGTTTCCTTGTAAAGATTTTTAATTGCTGTTGCATTCATTGCGTTTTTTACTGCCTTTGCCGCTTTTGTTCCGTTAAAAGCCGAAACAGCAACACCTGCGGCAAGACCTGCATATCCGCCTGCTTTTGCTTTTTCGTATTTGTTGCCGTTTTTTGTTTGAGCTGTTTTTCCAAAAGATACTGCTTGAATTGACATAGATTACCTGCCTTACTTTTTATTTACTTATTCATTGTAAATTAGCTGAATAGTTTTTATTGTCAGTTTTTTCACGTATTGTTACAAAAATTATCAATGATTTTCATCGGGCAAGAACCTGACAAAATACGAAAGAACAAACGGTATAAAGGAGATAATCAAAAGTGTTTTAATTATTCCTATATTCTGTGCAACGTATCCTATCAACGGCAGAAATACCCCGACAATTCCCCAGCTGAACCCGCCGATAAATCCCGAAATCATGCTCTTGTACTGCGGCATTGTTTTTTGTGCCATGACCATGTTTATTGAAACGGAAAGCATAGCTACAAACCCTGTCAGTATAAACAGCACAAATGACAAAGCAGGGGCGGTTTTTATTATGCTCAAAAAGACCAGTGTCAGCAAAAAAGGAACAATCAAAGAAATATAAAAAACATTTTTGTAGCCCAAAATTTTTTCATATTTGTTGCTAAGATATGTTCCCATCGCACCCACAGTCAAAAAGGCAAAAACAGCAATTCCGATTTGAAAAGCGCTGTATCCGTGGTCTTTCCAGTAAAACGGCATAAGAATACTAAATCCGGAGGTTACGAGTGACTTCAAAGCCGAAACCATTATGAGTATTCTGACAATTTTGTTTTTAAAAATATCTTTTATCGTTGTTGAAAAAGATTTTTCGTTTTTTACAAACGAAGATGCCTTAATTTTTGGCACAAACAAAAATACGCAAAAAGCAAAAATCAACCCCCAGCTTGCGGCAAGCGGCAATTTTGTAACCCCGAAAACCTGCGTTATTGATGAAGAGATAATAGGACCGAGGGAATATCCTATTGTGCCTGCGGCAATGAAAATACTCATGTTTTTTGCAAGATTTTCTCCGCTGTACCGGACAACAAACCCTGTCGCCTGCGGGTGATAAAAACCGACTCCGAGACCGCCTATTATCAAACACAACGCTAACTGCCAGATGTTGTGAACAAGCCCTGAGAGCGAAAAAGCTACTGATGCCAGTATAGTACCCCAGAAGATAAAAAATCTTTTTTGCCATTTGTCCGCAATAAATCCAAACGCAGGCTGCATCATTGATGAAAACAACTGGGAAGCACTCAGCGCACATGTCGCCATCGCCAGGCTGGCACCGATGTTGGCAACAATAAAAGGCAAAATAGGGTTTATAAAACTGGAATAACTGTCTGCCATACCGTGCCCGAGTGTGAGCCAGGCAAGAGCTTTTTTGTTTTCCTGATTTGTGTTTTTTGTATCTTCCGTCATATTAATGCCTAAAATGTCTGATACCTGTTGTAATCATTACCATATCGTATTTGTCGGCAGCGGCAATTACCTCTTTGTCTTTAATGCTTCCGCCCGGCTGGATTAGTCCTGCTATTCTGCATTGAGCAGCAGCCTGAATGTTGTCTATTGCGGGGAAAAATCCGTCTGAAGCGGCAACGGCTTCTTTTGCTCCGTCACAGGCTCTGTTGAGTGCTGTTTCCATTGCATCTACACGGCTGGTCTGCCCTCCGCATATAGCAAGAGTTTTGAAATCTTTTGCTATGACAATAGCGTTGGATTTTACATGTTTGCAAACTTTCCATGCAAAAACCATATCCTCAATCATTTCAGCCGTCGGTTTTTTCTTTGATACAACTTTAAAAGTATCTTTGTCGAGTTCTTTTGCATCAATATCCTGAATTAACGTACCGAACGGAGTTACCTTTATTTCTTTTTGAACAAGTGTTTTGTACAAACGAAGCGGTGTAATGAGTTTTATCAATCTCAAATTCTTTTTCTGTTTCAAAATCTCAAGAGCTTCCTGTTCAAAATCAGGAGCGACAAGCACCTCCAAAAACATAGCTGATGCATGTTTTGCAATGTCTTTATCCACGGGCTTTGTGAATGCTATTATTCCGCCAAAAGCACTTATAGGGTCGGCATCGATTGCTTTCAGGTATGCTTCATTAATAGATTTTCCCAGAGCAACGCCGCAGGGAGTATTGTGTTTTACGACTGCAACCGCATTTACGTCATAAAACTCGCTAACTATATTCAGTGCGGCAGCCATATCGAGAATATTGTTGTAAGATAATTCTTTTCCGTTTAAAAATTCATATTCTGCAGTCTTTTGTTCAGGTTTATACAATGCTGCTTTTTGATGCGGATTTTCTCCGTATCTCAAATCTCCTTCTTTGCTCAAAAAGATTGGGTGATACTTTTCTTTGTCTTCCGATAATTCTTTCATGATTACCGCATCATATTTTGATGTTGTTTCAAAAGCATCAAGCGCAAGTCCTCTTCTGAAAAAAGCCGTGGTTTCGCCGTTGTTTTCTTCAAGGTTTTTTAGAACCATATCATACTGATTTATATTTGAAACAACAGTAACATTTTTGTGGTTTTTTGCAGCTGCACGCACCAGTGCGACACCGCCTATGTCTATATTGTCAAGAAGAGTCTGCTCATCATTTGTTTCAAGCGCTGTTTGTTCAAACGGATAAAGGTTTACCACTACCATTTGAAAAGCTTCGATACCGTTATCTTCCAGTTCTTTTGCTTCCTGTGCATTTTGGATATCGGCGAGTATTCCGGCATGTATTGACGGGTGAAGTGTTTTTACTTTGCCCGAAAGCATTTCTTTTACGCCTGTAACCTCACTCACAGGGGTGGTTTTTATATTGTTTCGGTTCAACTCTTCGGCAGTACTGCCCGTAGAAACTATCTCATAGCCGTATTTTTCTGACAGTTCTTTTGCAAACGGAACTAGTCCTGTTTTGTCAAAAACACTGATTATTGCTCTTTTTTTCATTAAAAAACCTCGCATTAGATATATTATTTTCTAATTTAGCACAAAAGAAGAAGGATAGTATTTTGAGTATCATTTAAAAATTTGAAACACCCGCAACTGTGGGGCGGAAAACCTGAGACGGCAACTGCACGCCGGATTAAATAAAACTAACAAAAATTTTTGTTCACGTATTTTATATGCTGCAGGTAACAAAATATGAAAATAAACGGAATTAAAATAAATTTTTTTAAAGATATTGTTATTCGGGCTGCTAAAAATATGTTTAATTTTAAACATATTAATCTTGAAAGACAGCCGGCAGCGGATACCGTTGAAGTAAGTTTGTTAAAAAAAGATATTCAGGGGATTAAATCAAAAACCTTTAAAAAACTTTTATCTTCTAAATTCAAGCCAAAATTTAATATGGATGAAAGCGGGTTAAAGGTGACAACATTGATAGACAAAAAAACAAAAAACGCGCCCAAGAACTCTGTTTGAAAGTTGACTAAATGTCAAGTTTCAAATAGAGGCAGGCTAAGACAAAAACGCAGTTTTTGCGAGCCGTATAGAGATTAAAAGAATCCCTCCGGGCATCTAAACAATAAATAATTCCAAAAAACAAAAAACGCGCCCAAGAACTCTGTTTGAAAGTTGACTAAATGTCAAGTTTCAAATAGAGGCAGGCTAAGA
>CALVAQ010000026.1 GCA_944325595.1 Candidatus Gastranaerophilales bacterium | reverse complement strand
ATAGAAGCGGAAATAAATGAATACAGAGAAGAAATCGAACAATTGAAACTACAGGCAAATGAACTTCTTGGAGACACAAGTGTACTCAGAGAACAAATAGAAAAACTCATGAAAGAGAACAAAGACACGGAACTGAACACCCTTGAGAACAAACTCACAAGAACAACATATGACATATACATGCTGATAGACAAAATTGAAGCGCTGACAAGAGATACGATTGACAAGTTTGTGATACAGAAGATTGAAAGAAAAGTAGAAAATATATCTAGTATTATTAGCGGATATATAAATCGATTTGAATTACTTAAGAAAAAAGCAATCGATAATGCAGTTGATAAATTAGAAACAGTTGGTAAGGATGCAGTTGCATTATTTAGATTATCTTCGAGTAAATTTACAAAAGGTACTGAATACATAAAGAAAAATGGTAAGATATATAGTAAAATTTCTGAAATAAAAGATGAAAAATTAAAAGAAGATGTTTTAAATAAAGTTAAGCAACAATTAAAGCAAAGTGATTCCAGAGGTATTATTTTAAATAAAAATAGTTCTTTAGCTCAAGATATAATAAAATCAAAACGGTTTAAAAGCTATATAAAAGATAATATTAAAAAATTGATAAAAAATAAATGTTTGCCGGATGATAACCTGACTTTTATTCCAATTATAAATTCTAATTTAAATCTTTTTGGAGCTATACATAGATGTTCAATAAAAAACATTCGTTTAGAAAACGGCTTAATTAAAGCTGATATAATAGATACTGTTGACTATAATGAAGGTGAAATGACAGTGGCAATATTTAGGTACCTACAAGAAACAGGTCAGTTAGAAAATTTTTATTTTGTAATTGAATTAGAAGTACCTTTATCAGACTTTATTTAGAATAAATGATAATGTAAAACAAAGAAGAGTATTTTTTTATACTCTTCTTTGTTATTATGGATTTTATGAAACATTCCTTATTAATTTTTTCATTTATTACTTTGAATATAATACTAAGCAGTAATATAATTTGGGTAATTGGGTACTTATTAATTTTGTTTCTATTTATATCCCCATCTCAGCCGGTTTCTAATATATTATTAATTGCTTTTTTTATCTTTATAGAAATTTTGGCAATAGGAAAACTCTTTTTATTTCCGTTTTTATACTTATCTATTACAAAAAAGAAAAACTTAGAGAAATTTTTCAATAAAAAATATATTATCTCAATACTTTCATTGGCTTTGTTAATTGACTTTATTTTCATATATATGTGGCATAAATTTAATTTTTATATACTATTTTTTTATATTTTGTCATTTGGCGGTGTATTTATTTGTTATTTGTCATTAATAATCTGGTATAAAATAAATAAAAAAAACATCAAAAAACACTGAATACAGACAACACTATTGACATAAAGAGCATTGAGAACAAACTCACAACCTTGTCTGATATATTCTTGTTATGAACAAAGCGTCGTTTATTCTGTTTAATTTATTAATTTCTTCGAACTTATTGTTTGATTTTTTATTGTTAACATTCTTATCCGTTTTTCTTGTGTTTCATTCATTAATAAATGGTCTAGAACCATTTGGTCTTGCTATATGGATTTCCTTATTTTTTGTTTTTTTGTATGGATTTTTAAAGTATTAATATTTATTATACTTTCACAAATTAAACATAAAGATACGTATATGACTCAATTTTTTGAAAGAATAAAAAATGAGCGAAAATATAAGTTCAAAGTTGTTTTATATGCTTTATTAAGTGATTTTTTATGTATATTTTTAACACCTATTATAGAAACATTTATTTTTAATATATTTCCAAATAATTCTTCTGAATATATTGACTGCTTTTTATCAAATATAGTTGCTTTTATACTATGGGGCGGCGGAGTTACTTTGAGTTATTTATCTTTGATTATCTGGTTTAAAATAAAAAAGCATATTAAATAAAAACAAATTAATAAAATGTTACGAATTTCAGGTAAGACTGATGACAAATTACAAACTATCAAACACGAATTTTTAACTGTGCAATTTTTGAATATAACTCATTAAAGATAGACATAATATGTTTTCTATATTTGGGCTTCATACATTTTAATATTTCTTCGTCGAACATATTTGAAGAAAGCGATATTTTGGGATTTCCGTTGCATCCTCTAATGTATTCTGCACTTTGGGGATATTTCAATTCTTCTATACACCATCTGCCGTTTTGTTTACTTTTTCTTATAAAGCCTGATTTGTCTTGGTATATAATTGCGTTACTATTGAAATCTTTATCAAAATATGTGTTTTTATAGACCTCATAGTCTCCTAGCCGATTCCTTGAATCTATCTTGTATGTTTTAATTATTTTGTCTGTCAAAACCGGTTTTCCTACCTGTACAGGAACTGCATCTTTTGCTTGTTTTTCAACAGGAACGTCCCAGTCTTCAACAATATCTGATCTGACATTGCCGATTGTTCGTGAAGTCATTGTACGTCTATTTTCAATATATCTGCACGGATATGTGCGTTCTATTCTTCCCATAATAACATTACCTTTCTGCCTTCACCTTACATATTTATTTAAAAACAATTTTTTCTAAAAAATTGCCTTTTTCCCGTTATAAATGAAAATAAGTTAACATTTTCAACTTTAGCCAAAACAAGAAAATATCATACATGTAAACGATTTTAGGTATTTTTATTATTTTTTTTGACTTTTTTGTCGACAACATTAAAGAATAAATGTGCACAAATAAGGACAAAAAATATGAAGTTAAACGGTGGTGTAAATTTTTTCGAAAACGGTTTGACAACGAGCATTCGGGCAATGCATCTGCAAACAGAGATTTTCGGGATAATAAACGAAAACTACAATTCGTTTGACAAAGTCGGATATCAAAGAAAAGATCCGGTTGTGTCATCATTTGCTGAATACATAGGTGTTCACGCTCTATCAAAAGCCACTGACGATTCAATCGGACGTATCGGTCACTCGCTTAATCCGCTCGATATAGCAATTGCAAATAAGGGATATTTCCAATATCAGAGTCCGGACGGCATAAAACTTACAAGAGACGGCAGATTTAAACTCGACAAAGAAGGAAACCTTCTCACTCTGGAAAACTTCCAGGTTCTTGCAAATGACGGAACACCGATAAAATTGCCGATAGTGCCTGAAAAGCTTGAGGACGTAAAGGTTTACAAAAACGGCGATGTAAAGGTCTTTAATAAAGCAACAAACAAACTGGAATATGCAGGCACTCTATCTGTAGTTACAAATCAGGGTGTCGCTGTTCTTGACCCTAATATCAAACAAGGATACAACGAATATTCAAACGTGAATATGCATAGTGAGATTTTGCAGATTATTCCCGTAAAAAGAGATTTTGAAGCAAACAGACAAATGTTTGTAATTCAAAATAACAATCTCTCAAGAGCAATTCAAACACTCAGCAGTACATCATAGCAGTAAGAAAGGCAGTTTATGACTACATTACAAGGCTTAATAAGAAGAGGTATCATAAATACCAATATGCAGTTTGAAAGACTGGGTTACATCTCAAACAACATAGGTAACCTCAATACAAATGCGTACAAATCTGTCCGCTTTGAACAGCTGCTTGATGAAAACGGATACCTTGACGGTGAAATCAGATATGATTATTCTCAGGGCGCATTTATGAGAACAAGCAGAGAGCTTGATGTTGCACTCACCGGCCCCGGATTTATTCCTGTAACCTCCCCGAACGGAGATGTTCAATACACAAGAGACGGTGCATTCAAACTCGATAAAGACGGTTACATTGTAACTACGGATGGCTACCTCGTCGGAGACGGCATAAAAGTTCCCGTAAACCATGAAGGTTTGAGAATAAAACAAGACGGAACAGTAATGATTATCAAAAGAGGACACAACGAGCAGGAAATTCTCGGTAAAATTCCTGTTGTTCAATTCCAAAATCCGGAAGGACTAAAACAGGCAGAATACAACAGAGTTGTTCCGACAGAAGATTCCGGCGAGCCGATGTTGTTGAAAGAGCACAGTTATATTGCTCAAGGCGGTCTCGAACGCTCAAATGCCGATTACATTGGCAACGTAAATGAAGTTCTGAGACTCAATTCTTCAATGATTGCAGGTACAAGACTTATTCACGTAATAGATGATATGTACCAGAAATCAATAAATTTGACTCAATAATAGGTTAACAAATTAATCCGTTAAAAGGAAAAAGAAATGTATACACCAAAAGACCCGATAATAAAAACTAACCTGATGCTGGATCTCGTTTCTCAAAGACAGCGAGCTCTTGCCAGCAACCTTGCAAACGTGGATACCCCCGGCTATGTAAGAAAAGATATCAGCTTTGACCAGTATCTCGGTACAATGAACAATCCGCTTGAAACGGAATTGTCCATAAAACTTGGACCGTCAGGTTTGATAGAAGAGCAGACAGAAGGCGTTGACCCCACATATGAACTTGCAGAAATGCAAAAGATGTCGATAATGTACTCGGTTGCGGCAAGAAAAATGTCTGCTATCATCAATGAGCTTAAAACAGCAGCAGGTGTAGGTCGTTAATAATTAATCATAATTGGTAAGTAAAAAAGAAGGTGAAGTTATGAGTTTGATGGAAACAATGAACATAGGTCAAAAAAGCTTGGAGGCACACGGTGCCAGAATAAAAATCCATGCAAAAAACATAGCCAACCTTGATACTCCGAACTATGTCAGAAAAATCCCAGTGCTGAATGCAACAGACGATATTTCATTTCATGGGCTTCTCAACTCTATGAAAGAAGATGTTTTTGCGGTAGGAACAATTCCGTTTCAACAGGGCGGTGTCAGATTGACCGGTGTTGTTGAAGATCCGACACTGGGTGAAAGAATTTACAAGCCCGGACACCCTGATGCCGATGCAAACGGCTATATAAGAACATCAAACGTAAATCCGATTGTTGATATTGCCGATGCAAACATTGCACAGAGGGCTTACGAGGCAAACCTTGCCGTAATATCAATAACAAAAAGTATGGCGCAAAGAGCTGTAGAAATAGGCAGATCATAATAATCTCAGGTAGGTAAAGACAATGTTTTCTCCGATGATACAAGGATATATTGATACAAGCGGAAAAGAAGCTGCAATGCAAAGAGTGCAGTCTATAGCTACACATGTTGCAAACATAGAAAAACAGCTCAATCCCGATGCTGTCAAATCGGAGAAACAAACTTTTGCAGAAGTTCTGAAAGCCAGCCAGAAAGGCGAAGGTCAGTTCAGAACGGACGGAAAGAATTTTCTCTCTCTCACAGCAGCTGCAAAAGCATTGCAGGCAGGCACACAAAAAGTTACAAACACTGTAAATAATAATATAGGCAAGATTGCCAATATTACAAATCCTACAAAACAGCAGATACTTGATTTGATTTCCAAAATCTCGGAAAAATACGGAGTAGATGAAAAACTCGTAAAAGCGGTAGTCAGACAAGAATCAGGCTTCAACCCCAAAGCCACTTCACACTGCGGAGCAATGGGGCTTATGCAGCTTATGCCGGCAACAGCAAAGGGGCTAGGGGTAAAAGATGCATACAATCCTGTCCAGAATGTTGACGGCGGTGTAAGACATCTCAAAGGGCTGCTCGCCAGATACAACGGCAATGTCGTTCTTGCGCTTGCCGCATACAACGCAGGCGGAGGCAATGTGGACAAATACGGCGGTGTCCCTCCGTTTAAAGAAACACAAAACTATGTAAAAAATATTCTGGCAAATTATCTCGGATAAAAATAGAAACGGAAAGAAGTTATGATAGAAAAAAAGTTTGCACCAAATATTAATCTTTTTGAAAGAATGCAGCCGACAAAGCTCAATACCGGTATTGACGGTATGGGCGCAATGAGAATGGGGCGTGTAGAAAAGCTTGAGACAAACGATTTTAAATCTGTTTTCTCAGGACTTGTCGAAAACTTTAACAGGGAACTGAATGCCCCTGACCAATTGATGAAAGATGTTATGGAAGAAAACGGAAATGCCGATATCCACGATGTTATGACTGCTATGGCAAAGGCAGAAATAGGCGTTACCGTGGCAACAAACATCACAACAAAAGTAATTCAGGCGTATGACAGAATAAGCCAGATACAGCTGTAATAAAAGAATAACAAAAAACACTAATCTTTTTAGATTAGTGTTTTTTATTTGTTATACAAGATATTTTTTTGCTTCTTCGTATAATTTTAGATATTTTCCTTCTTCTGAATTATCAAATTTGTTTTTTAATAGAGCATCTATTACCTTTACTTGTTCCGGGGTGTGATTCCAGTCCAGCTTTAAGTTGTCAAATGTTCCTGCAACTATTAATAGGTCATTTATTGCACTTATAGGTGTCTTTTGTACATAATTTTTTTCCTTAAGTCTTTCTTTTGCGTCTTCTATAAATGTTTTTTGCGGAGTCACAATTTTGTCTGTTGATATTCGTTTTACTCTGTGAGGTTGAAGCGCTATTTTATCAAGCTGTTCCGGATGAGTAGAGGAAAATATAATTGTTGTGTGATAGTCTTCTGCTTTCTGATTTCTTTTTGTTTTCTGTACCACCAGGGCTGCTCTTCGACAATTTTTTTTCTGATTTTCATTTCTTCATTTATTTTTTGAAAATCGATATCCAATCTGTCTATTTCCTCTTGTTTTCCATTGTTTAAAAGTTTATTAATCTTATTATTTCCGTCGGAAATAATAATTCCGTTAGGCTGTTTATATATACTGTCAGGATCTATGCTAACAGCTCTAAATGATAAAAACGTATTGCTTTTTTTTGAATTTTGGTATAGTTACCCGCTACATTAATACTAGTTATTTGCATATACCTTCTCCTTTTAAAAATATCAAAGCATGCAAATATTTTAATTTGATATTTTATGCGTATATTTGTTATATTTTTTTACAAAAAAGAGCGGTCTGGATAACCGCTCTTTTCGCTGCAAAACACTCTTTTTAGAAAATTAATATAAAATTATTAGATATAAAATAAGTCCAACTGTATTTGATGTTTTTTGCTAATTTTTTTCGAAAAAATTTTAAGTATCTACGAATCTTTTTCATCATAGGCTATCCTTGTCCTTTCCGTAATTGTCAAAGCATTTGAAATCGGTATACCGCCTCTTTGTGCCGGATTGTTGACTACTCTTCCGTTGACGTACATAACAGTTGAACCGCCGCCGTCAAGGTTCATTGCATTTACACAGCCGAAGGATTTCATCATCCTTGCAAGTTCACCGAGTGTCATACCGACAGATGCGTGTTCTCGTCCGTCTACCGCAACCATAATAAATTCATTATGAGCGGTATATCCGATGGCTGTTCTCGGGTTTTTGCCCGTGATTGAGCCGAGTTTTTGTGCCGTAACATCAATGTAGACAGAACCGTCTTTTACGAGATACGGTCCGCCGCTGATTATGTGATTGATGTTTTCCCATTCAGGTTCCATTTCTATATTAAGTTTCAATTTTCTGGCATTAAAAAACGGCTCCAACTTTGACTTGGGTCCGGATATAACATATCCGTTTTCAGGTATAGTTGTTGAGCCGTATGCGATTTTTACTATCTTGTCATCCTGAACCGCAATATTTACCCCATATTTTGGCGGTGTAGGAGAGGTCTGTCCCCAGTCTTTTGTATAAAGCAGTGTGTATGTAGATAGCATTCTCGGCTGATTGATATTGTCAATTTTGAGAGTATTCCTGCCGGCTTTTAATGTGGAGTTAAACTGAACCTGTGCCATTTTGAATTCGTTTTTGCCTATGCCCATGGCTACTCTATTGTGAATAGGTCCCGTGTATACCTTTTTGTTAATCATAAGAGTGCCTAAAGGAACACCTGTCTGGGGCTTAAAATATGTGCCGTTTACTGCGGCGATGGAGTTTTTGCGAGATGCAATTGTCCTTATAGTTGCCCTGCGTTTTAAATTTGTTGATGCCAGTTCCGGAGCGATTTCGATATTCGGATTTAATCTTGTATTAACTTCGACTATATTAATTTTTACGGGTCTTCCGTTGATATACTTCACCATACGGATATGCTTGACCCCGTCCGTGATAGTGAGAATGGCTCCGTTGCGATATCGCTGCCTGAGCATGGATTCCCACCTCTGTTTTTCCTCCGTAAGGCTCCTCGTTTGTTCCGCTACTGTATCCTGTTTAATATTCGCTCCTGTATTAATCGCTTCATTGGCATATGTAAAAGGGTTGTTAACCATCAAAGAATGTGAAGAGAACAATGCTAACAATACAGTAAAGTACAGTGAATGGTTTATTACCTTTCCAATACTTTTTTGATTGTTATTCAGCATAGTGTTCATAATGATTAACTCTGTTTTCTATCCTTTCTACTATAATTGTAACACATGTAAAAAATACCTTCAATATTGAAAAGAAGGTATTTTTAAAAAATCAATCGTGATGAGCCTGTCCAGCTTCACAAATCTTAATAATTGCAATGCTTAAAAACAGGCTCAATCACAAGCTATACTTATTTATGGTAAGAAGTACACTTAATCTGAAATTTTGTAAAAAATTAGATTAAACCTTGCGCCAGCATTGCTTTTGAGACCTTGTCGAATGCCGCAATGTTAGCTCCTGCAACGTAATTGGTACCAAGATTGTATTCTTTTGCCGCTTTTTGGCAGGCATCAAAAATATTGGTCATAATTTTATCTAATTTTTCATCAACTTCTTCAAATGTCCAGGAGTATCTCATACTGTTCTGGCTCATTTCAAGAGCTGAAGTCGCTACACCGCCTGCGTTTGCAGCTTTTGCCGGTGCCAGCAGCACGCCTTTTTCAAGGAAGTAGTTGATAGCTTCAACCGTTGTCGGCATATTTGCGCCTTCACCTACGGCTTTAACACCGTTTGAAACGAGGAGTTTTGCTTCTTCCAGATTAATTTCGTTTTGTGTGGCACATGGCAGTGCAATATCAGCTTTTATATTCCATATCGGGTGCGAGCCGTTTACATTTTCTGTATAAACTGCTCCGCTGACTCTTTCTGCATATTCTTTGATTCTTCCTCGTTCAACTTCTTTTATTTGTTTTATAACGTCGAGTTTGATGCCGTTTGCATCATATATACATCCGTTTGAGTCGCTCATTGCAACGACTTTTGCTCCATATTGCTGTGCTTTTTCACAGGCATATATTGCAACATTTCCGGAACCCGAAATCAGTACTGTTTTTCCGCTTATATCCATATTGTTTGCTTTGAGCATTTCTCTCATAAAGTATAAAAGACCGTATCCGGTTGCTTCTTTTCTTGCAAGAGAGCCGCCGTATTCGAGTCCTTTACCGGTAAGCACACCTGCTTCGTATGCATTTCTGATTTTTCTGTACTGTCCGAACAGATATCCGATTTCTCTGGCTCCGACACCAATATCTCCTGCCGGTACGTCAACATCCTGACCGATGTGTCTGTACAGTTCATTCATAAAGCTCTGGCAGAAACGCATAATTTCCGCATCGGATTTGCCTTTCGGGTCAAAATCGCTGCCGCCTTTTGCACCGCCTATAGGGAGACCTGTTAGTGCATTTTTGAATACCTGTTCAAAGCCAAGGAATTTTATAATACTCTGGTTTACGCTGGGATGGAAACGAAGTCCGCCTTTGTAAGGTCCGATTGCGCCGTTAAATTGAACTCTGTAGCCTCTGTTTACGTGGACTTTTCTGTTATCGTCCATCCATGATACTCTGAAAGAAACCAGTCTTTCAGGCTCTGTCATACGTTCCAGCAATGCGTTTTCTTTATATTCCGGATGTCTGTCAATTACGGGTTTTAATGTGGATAAAACCTCATTTGCTGCCTGTAAAAATTCGGGTTCGTTGCTGTTTTTTTTCTTCAGGCTTTCCAAAACTTCGTTAGTGTATTCCATTTTTAACTCCTTGACCTTGTGGTCCTTTGCTATTTTTTGCTAGAAAATTATAGCATAATTTTTTTTGATTTCTTTCGATGTAAATATTTTCTTTATATCTGTGTAATTTGATATAAAATTTTTAATGTTTAAGTTAAAATTTTTGTGTGAAAAAGAAAAGGACAGTGTAAATGAGCGTTTCAAATTATAATGTTGCTATTATTGGTGCCGGTCCTGCAGGGATTTTTGCCGCACTTGAGATTATGAAATTAAAACCCGATTGGAAGGTTTTGATTGTAGAAAAAGGATTGAGAATAGAAGAAAGAAAATGTTTTCTTCGTGAAGGTGTAAAAAAATGTCTCAACTGCAAAACCTGCGGATTGCTCTGCGGATGGGGCGGGGCAGGAGCATTCTCTGACGGAAAACTCACACTCACACCTGATGTCGGCGGTCATTTGCTTGATTATATGGACAGAGAAAAAGTTGAAGAGCTCATAAAATACACTGATGACATTTATCTGAAATTTGGTGCTACAGACGAAGTCTTTGGTACGAACAGAGATGATTTTGCGGAAATTGAAAGAGCCGCTACACTTGCGGAATTGAAACTTGTCCATTCTCCCGTAAGACACCTTGGTACGGAAAGAAGTCTCGGTGTTTTGAAGAATATGCAGGATTACCTGAATAAAAACGTGACAATCCTCAACAAAAAGACTGCTGCAAGTCTGATTGTGGAAAATGAACAGGTAAAAGGTTTTGTTACTTCTGACGGAGAAGAAATCCGCTCCGAATATCTTATTATTGCACCCGGAAGAGAAGGTGCAGACTGGCTTACAAAAGAGTTTGAAAAGAACAAAATCGGTATGGTAAACAATGCAGTCGATGTCGGTGTCAGAGTTGAACTTCCGGCACCTGTATTTTCTCATATAACCGACAAATTGTACGAATCAAAACTTGTATATCATTCAAAAACTTTTGGTGATGAGGTAAGAACCTTCTGTATGAATCCGTATGGCGAAGTTGTAGCCGAAAATTACAGCGGTATTGCCACAGTAAACGGTCACAGCTATGCAGAGAAAAAGACACAGAATACAAACTTTGCTTTGCTCGTCAGTGAAAAATTTACCGAGCCGTTTAAAGAACCTATTGCATACGGACAGCATGTGGCAAGGCTTGCAAATATGTTATCAGGAGGGATTCTTGTTCAGCGTTTCGGAGATTTGCTGGATGGCAGACGTTCTACGCCGGACAGAATAAAAGCCAGCATAATCACGCCGACATTGCAGTGTGCAACTCCGGGTGATTTGAGTCTTGTTTTGCCGTACAGACAAATGACTGCAATAATTGAAATGCTTCAGGCTTTGGACAAAATTGCCCCCGGTGTGGCTTCCAGATATACATTGCTTTACGGTATTGAGGTCAAGTTCTATTCAGGTCGTGTAAAACTTACGAAAGAGCTGGAAACGGAACAGGTTAAAAATCTGTTTACTATAGGTGACGGTGCCGGTGTTACAAGAGGACTTATTCAGGCTTCGGCTTCCGGTGTTCATGCTGCCAGAGTAATTTGTAACAGATAGTTAACATGAATAAGTAAATAAGAAAATAAAAACTTTTACCTGTTTTAAAACAGGCAGAAGGAAGTGTTCTTGTGAAAATTTCAGGAAATTATCATACACCCCGATATATGCAGCAAAATAATATTTCTTTTTGCGCAGCAACAAATCCGGTTAATACAAGTATTCCGGATGTGAATTCTGTAAATGCACGAAAAGAAATTAATGATGCTTTTAACAAGATTTTTGAGATGAATTCCAAAACCCATTTTGTAGATGATATGCAGGTGCATAAAATATATAAAATGATATCGGACATGTGGATGTTTTCTAAATACATAGAACAGATACCGGAATGTAAAAATATGGGTCCGGATTTTGAAGCGACTCAAAATATGCTGGTTGATATGTTTAAGAATAAAGCATATTTTGATTTGGATTTTGCCCAAAGAAAACCTGCATTGGACAAACTTGCAGAATTTGCAGCGCAAAAAGAAACGAGAAATGCCTTTAACAAATTTTATGAGGGTATCGTGTCGTTTATACTTATTTTTAATGCTGATCCGGTAGAAAAACTTAACAAAATAGGAAAAGAGAATTTAAAATTACTGTTTTCTTCAAAAGCTTTTGAACCTATTTCTAAATCTATAGATTATGACAATATTTTTTCAATTTTTAGTGATTCAAAATCTCAAAAACTTGCTACAAAGAATATAAAAATACTTGAAGATATATTAAAAAATCCTGAATACAAATTTTTCCGAGACAGTAAAATAAGTGTTGATATTCTGCTGTTTCCCGGTGATATAAGAAAACTAATGGCACAATTTCTGGCGGCTTCAAAAGCAAACACTGATAATGATTTTTTGGCACTCAGTGTAGACAAAACTACCGGTAATTTTCAAATACGTTGTTCAAACAAAAAGAATAATCCCACGAAAGCAAAAACGTATGTTTATGACAAAAACATGAATAAGCTTTCGGAATCACAAACTTTTGTTTCTTTTAACGGAAGGAATAAGGGCAATGCACAAGTTAAAGTATTGGATTTCAAAAACAATTCTGAATATAAAATAGAAAGACGCTATGAGCCAGCATATAAAAGTTGGAACATAGAAAATATTGTAAGAACACAATATGATTCCGGCGGAAATGTACTCTGGAGAGAACATATAACACCAAGCAAAGTTGACGGCGTATATAGTATAGTCAAAATGGATTCTGCCAATCATATGTTTTTAAACAGTTTTGCAACACTAAAGGAGCGTGCAATTGCAATAAACAAAAGCCTTGTATCTCCTGACGGAACAAAAACAAATGTTTTTTATAACAAATCTGCTGACGGAAAAAATGAGAAATTTATATACAGAATAATTGATAAAGACGGTAAAAAACTTGCCGAGAAAACTTCGGAAACGAAACGCATAAGTAAATACTCCACTTTATATACAGAAAACGGAAAAGAATATCTCGTGCGTTATTCTCCTGACTGTATAAGAGTGCTTGACAAGCAGACAAACAGAATAACTGTGATTGATTTAAAAAATATTCTGGGAAAAGATTCGCAGAGTATAAAACTTATTCTCAAAAAGCTCTCTGCTACGGAATTATTGAAATTGAATAAATATATAAAAGAACTGAAAAAGGTTGACAATAACAAGTCCAGTTATGACAATCTGGCTAAAACTCTATCAAGCGGGCTTGATTTATTTACTTTTGAACATGAACTGGGACACGCAAAAAATAAACTAAAACACGATATATATGCGCTTGCAGGCATGCACAAACTGGATTTTAACAATTTAATTCATTCTTTGTCTATGGATAGGCAGCTGAAGAAAATATATGAAGAAGAGCGCAAAAGATTTTTTGATGCTTATCCGAAATATATCACTGATTTTACTTCGTATTTTACGGAAATTACCTCGAACAGGACACTGGAACGAAATCTGGATGAATTGATTGCAGAGGTAAATGCCATTATAAATGTACCTGTTTTTACAAAAGGGTTATACAAAAGAACACATTATATACAGGAAAACTTTCCGAGGACAATAGCTTATCTGATGAAGCATAAACTATAAAAGCCGCCTGATATTTTGCTCAGACGGCTTTTTATCTAATCTAGTGTCGTAGTTGCCGCCGGCTCAACGCAGCCGGCACCTGCTCACCTTTTCAAATGACACTCAAAAAATTCGTTCACGTCATTTCTTTCCTTATTACGAATTTTTCTCGGACAATTTATAAAACTTGGTGATTAAACTTCTGCGGCAGGCTCTTCTTTTGCCTCTTTTTTGGAATTAATCATAGTCTGGATTTTTTCCATGATATCATCGCCTTTTTTCTGCATATCGGATACTATATCTTCAGCTTTGCCCTGAATTTCTTTCACTGTTTTTTCTGCTTTATTCTTGAGTTCTTCAGAGTTTCTGGCGAGCATTTCTCTTGTTTCTTCACCTGACTGAGGAGCAAGCAAAAGACCCATAACTGCGCCTACTACACCGCCTACAATAAAACCTGCTAAAAATTTACCTGTTGACATAAAAATCTCCTTTATATTCTGTATTTCAAACAATCACTCTGTTTATGGATTATATTATTTAAGTACCCGAAATTTCATCGAGCTAATCAATAATACTGGTGTATATTATACAATTTTTACAAATTATAATATTTTATTTTCTTCTAAACAGATTGAAAGCAGACATAAAGCCTTTCATAAAGCTTCCCGAGAGGAATTTAAACTTGCCGGCAAAAACCGAAACAAAACCCAGAATAGTTGAAATAACTTTCTTGATTGTGCTTATCTGTTTTCCTGCATCTTTTGCCACGATATTTACATTGTGAATTGCTTCCGTAAGCTCGGAAAGCAAAGGATTAAGCTCTTTTTTGACAATGTCTGTCGTGTCATTAAGGTTTTTTGTCAAAAGACACAGTTCCATCAGGAACTTTACAAGATATATTGTTGTTGCAATCACTGCCGCAATAACAACCACTACGAGCAATATCAGACTCAAATTTAATGCTGCTGTCATAAATTCCCCCGCTAGTTTTCACTGTAATCGTATGAACGGTCTTCCATTTCTCTGGCTTTTGCCATTTGTTTGGCTTTTATGTGTTCATTGATTTTGTTGTATTGTTTTTCAAGTTTATATTTCATCATATCAAGAGACTCAAGAGCCTGTTTTTTTGCTTCTTTAATCTCAGGAGCGTGTTTTTGGGCAAAGTCATTGACAAAGTTTTTTACGTCTTCTCTTGTCTCTGCACCGGATTTTGGTGCATACAAAATAGCAGCTGCTACGCCGCCCAATATGCCCATAAGCAACCCCATACCAAAACTGATTGAATTATCCTCTTTTGACATTAGTGTCTTCTCCTTGTTTTTTCTATTGGAAATAGTATATCATTTTTTGTGAAAAATTACACTACTAAGGCGGCTAAAATAAATACTTGAAAAAGAATTTTTTTGTTGATATATTGGCAATACACACTGAGACGGACTCCGCAGAAGAAAATCTCAGCTGTCCGAACCTCAAAAAATTGGGGCAAGAAATTGAATAATATAACCTTGTGGCGGGCATCGTCAAGCGGTTAAGACCATGGATTGTGGTTCCATTATGCGTGGGTTCGAATCCCACTGTCCGCCCC
>CALVAQ010000025.1 GCA_944325595.1 Candidatus Gastranaerophilales bacterium | reverse complement strand
TTCCGTCAGCCTCACACCGGCTTACGCCTTTTTTGCTCCTGTGGGCTTCGGACTTTCGTCCTCCAGTCCTACGTCGCTCTTATTGTGTTTCGCTGCCGAAAACTGAACGTTTCCGTCAGCCTCACACCGGCTTACGCCTTTTTTGCTCCTGTGGGCTTCGGACTTTCGTCCTCCAGTCCTACGTCGCCATCGTTATGTTTCTCCTTTTGGTCTTTCACTTCTGAAAGCCCAAAAGGTTTCACACCGGCTTACGCCTTTTCAATCCAGCTTTTTACATGTTCAGCCAGATCATCGTCATCAAGTCCGGACATTTCGTCAGCCAGTTCCGAGAGTGTGGAATTCAGCTCCGGAATAGTCTGGGCTTGTTGTTTTTGTTCCAGCATGCCCTGGGCAAGCTGGGTTTGTCTTTCAATCAGTTCCGCAGCTTTTAGATTTACGTCTCTCAGCTGTTTTTCCTGATCTTGAGATTTTTCTCTCAGCATTGCGATTTCCGCAATTTGTCTTTCCTGTGCAGCTTTAACTCTGTCAGACAGGAATTTTAATCCTATACCGAGACCAATCAAAATCAAAGCTATTGCAATCCACCAGGGATTTCCCGTAGAATCCGGTTTTGGCAATGATTCGGGTTTATCTCCGGCGAGGAACGGATCAACAGAATCAGAGAAAGCAATTTCTACATTTTCTGCTGTAGCTTTCGGAGAAGCAGCTTTGGCAATAAGCTCTTTTAACTCATCCAGAGTCATATTGGCAGGAATTGAGCTTTCTTCCAAAGTAACCGCTATTGAAATATCCTCAATTGTACCGGGTTTAACAAGTTCGCTTGTCTGGATTTTCGGCACGCCGTATTGAGTTTCTCTTGCTGTTCTTGAGTAGCTTCTGTTTTGTGCTGAATCGGCATTGTTGGCAGGAAGTCCGTTCGGCAGATATACACTAACAGCACTCAAGCCTCTGTTTGAGTCTCTTGTCTGGTCTCCTAACCCTTCAGAGAAAGTTTGTTCCGTCAATGCGGTTTTCTTTGTCGGGTCAAAATCAATAGCATCTCTTTGCATTGGAGCCTGTCTGAGGTATGTGCTTACGGTAACGGCATAATTGCCTTTTCCGATTAATTTATCAAGTTGTGTTTTTACTTTTGCCTGCATGTACTGGTCATTTTCTTCCAGCTTTGCAAGCATATCATCATCAGCCGAAGCTATTGAGTCATAGACATTTCCGTTTGTATCCGTAATAGATATATTTTCTGCCTCAAGCCCGTTTATAGAACCCAAAAGGAGGTTTCTTATAGCTTTTACCTTCATATTATCGAGTTTTTCTCCGCTGGGCATTACAAGCTGGACAGTTGCCGTAACAGGTTTTTGGTCCTGTTCAAACATTACCTGATCAGGTATTGAAACAAATACGGATGCATTTTCAATCGGCGGAATTTTTCTGATAAGGCGGGAAAGTTCGCCGTTGATTGCACGTGTAAGACGAATTCTTTTGTCTTCTTTTGTTGATGTAAAATCGCCCTTGTCAAAAATTTCAAGACCTATATTCTGGTCAATAAGTCCGCTTTTTACAATAGCGAGCAGGGCTCTGTCTCTTTGGGTCATAGTATATTTTTGAAGATACAAAACGGATTTTTGTCCGTCCATTCTTCTGTCAACTGTAATACCCTCTCTGGCAAGCAATGCCTGAATTTCTATTGCTTTTCCGAGATTGTCTGTTGTCAAAAGGTCGAGAGGTTTGTCAATAACTTTTTCTTTAACGGTTTTTGGCGCACCGGAATTGTTTGAAGACACGACAACGCCGATTGTTATAAACAACGCCAAAACAACTACAAGTCCCCCTATTAGCCCATATAATAACGGCTTGTTTTCCAGTATCTTTTGAAAATCCATTTAATGTTTTTCCTGCCTTAGTTAGAATTATACTATCAATTACGGTATAAGTTAACTCCTGCTTTTGATTTCAAAAAAATTTTCATACATATGGAGTAGAAAAATACCTACATCAAATTAATGATTTTTTTTCAGAAGTCATGTTTTAGTTCAAATTGAAAATATTGGTATTAAAATTATTTATTATACGAAAGAGAAATTTTAAGACGCATTCTGTAATTTACTTTGCAAAGGCCGGCGAGGGTTAGTTGTTTTATTGCACAATTTTAAACGGGTTTCAGGGCGGAGCTCTGATGTATTCTTGACGAGAAACAGTCGTGTTTTGAGGTGATTTTTACAACAGCTTGTCGTTGAAAAATTACCGATAAAACACGTTACTGTTTCTTTTGATAAGCGCCGGTTTCTTTCTTTTGTGATACTTTTCTTTCTTGCTTGATATGTAGGCGAGGTACGAGCCGTACATATCAGGATGCCCTTTGGGTATGCCTGCAGAATATATGTGCTGCCTCATTCGACACATTCCATACAAAACCCTGTAAAAACACAACTAATTTGAATTATTAACTATTAATTTTATGCCTTTTCTTTACGCTCTCTAAATGACATACGAACAGGAGTGCCAAAGAAGCCGAAAGCTTCTCTCATTTTGTTTTCCAAATACCTTTTGTAACTGTCTTGAACAAGATTTTCATCGTTTACAAACAGAATAAATGTCGGCGGTGCCGTTCTGACCTGAGTAGCATAATAGACTCTGAGTCTTTTCCCTTTTTTCGTAGAAGGCGGGTTCATAGCCATTGCCTCAAGAAGTATTTTGTTCAATATACTTGTGGAAACTCTTTTGGTACATTGAGCATATACCTCTTTTGCCTGTTTATAAATGCTGACAAGTCTTTGTTTTGTCTTTGCGCTGATAAATATTTTCGGAGCAAAATCCAGAAAAGGTGCTTCTTTCATCAACTTCTGGGTATATTTTGCAGTCGGATCGGATTTGTCTTTGTCTTCGACAAGATCCCATTTATTCACGGCAACAATCAAACCCTTTCCTGACTCAACCACAATTTGGGAGATTTTTTTATCCTGATCTGTTAGTCCGTCTGCAGCATCTACAACAAGTACTGCAATATCACAGTCTCTTATAGCTCTAATTGCACGGTCAACCGCAAATTTTTCAACACCCCAGTTTACTTTTGATTTTTTTCTTATACCTGCTGTATCAACAAGGACAAACTCTTCACCTTCATATTTTACTTTTGAATCAATACTGTCTCTTGTCGTTCCTGAAATATCACTGACAATAACCCTGTCTTCACCAAGCAAAGCATTGACAATAGATGATTTTCCGGCATTAGGTTTTCCTACAATTGCAAGACGAATAAGAGTTGAGTCTTCTTCATTCTCATTATCTTCAAAATCCTGCGTTATTGCTTCCAACAAATCACCAACCCCGCCGGAACCGTGCAGCGCCGAGATAGCATGAGGCTCTCCTACCGCAAGTGCATAAAAGTCTGAAATCATATCAAAATGCTCGGGAGAATCAATTTTATTCACGGCAAGATAAATCGGCTTGTTGCTTCTTCTCAAAACATTTGCAATATCATAATCTATCGGATTTATACCGTCTTTTCCATCGACAAGAAAAATAATTTTATCCGCTTCATCACAAGCAACTTTCGCCTGTGTGAAGATATTGAGCATAATTTCATCTTCGTCACCGGGAATAATCCCGCCTGTGTCAATCAGTGTAAACTGTTTGTTCTGCCATTCGACATCAAAATAAATCCTGTCACGGGTAACACCGGGCTGGTCATCCACTATTGACTGACGGGCACCTATTATTCTGTTTACAAAGGTAGATTTGCCTACATTCGGTCTTCCGACTACGGCGACAATGGGTTTTGTACTCATAAAATAATCCTTTTTTACAAAACAATTCTAATATAAATATACAAATCCGCAAAACAATACCGCTCAAAAAGTTAAAAAAATATTGACATTTTATTGTTAGTATGATAATTGTTATTATGTAAACAGTTAGTATGATAACAATTGTTTTGAAATAACACACTCCAAACCCTAATTCCAACTCTTATCAACCAACCAAACAACAATGCCGCTCAAACATTCTTTGATGTGACTCCAAAAAAGTTTTAAGCGGCATTTTTATTGTATACAAAATAGTTTATTTTACGAGTTCTTTTACGAAATTAGGCAATGCAAAACGGGCAAGGTGATAATCTTTGTTATAAATTTTGCATTGCTTCGAAATCTTTTCCGCCCTGATTTCATCAATAAACGAAAGCGGTTTTACTGTTTCGGAACAAAAACACCAGCTCCAGTATCCGCCGGGATATGAAGGAATAGGTCCGGTAAAAGTATCAACTATCGGGAACACTTTTCTCAAAAGAGGATACATCTTTTTCATTTCTGCCTGATTTATAAACGGTGATTCCGATTGAGCAGACATTATACCGCCTTCTTTGAGTGCTTCTTTTACGTTTGTATAAAACTCTTCAGTAAACAGTCCTTCTCCTGGACCCATAGGATCTGTTGAGTCAATCAGGATAATATCATATTGTGCCTTTTTGTCTTTGATAAACTCAATAGCATCTTCAATTCTGACTTCGACTTTCGTATTATCCAGCTCACAACCGATAGTAGGGAGATATTTTTTGCATGCATCAACTACCATACCGTCAATTTCACAAAGCACAACTTTTTTGACGGTATCGTGTTTCAACACTTCTCTGATTGTTCCGCCGTCTCCGCCGCCGAGAACAAGAACTGATTCCGGATTCGGATGATTTATCATAGGGATATGAGAAATCATTTCATGATAATAAAATTCGTCTCTTTCCGTTGTCATCATCAAACCGTCCAGAGTCAGCACTCTGCCCATTGATTGGGTATCAAAAATATCAACTTTTTGAAACTCTGATTGACCGCTGAAAAGTGTTTCTTTAACAGTCATGCAGCAGCCGAACCCGTCTTTGCTGAGTTCGCAATATCTCATATCCAACATAGTATTTCCTCTCTTTATATATCGTGTTTAAAATTATAGCATGTAAATTTTGTTTTTTTTGACAACAAAAAAGGAAAGATTTTTATCTTTCCTCTTTGCTGTATTTTTGTTTTGCTATTTCAACTCTTCCTTCAGATATTTCAATGCGTGTAAGGCATTCGGCGTGCCGGTATAAGGCATACACTGAATTATTGCTGCAGCAACTGTTTCGGGTGAATTGCCCGCTTTTATGCTGCCTTTGATATGGCTTTTTAGTGTAATATCATCGTCTTTTGTGACAAGTATTGCAAGAGAAAGAAGTTCACGTGTTTTTAAATCAAGCCCTTTTCTTGTGTAAAAATCGCCGAAACAAACTTCTGTGAGAAATCTTGCCGCCTCATCGCCCAAGTTTTGAGGAAGTCCTTTCATTGCCTGTTTTATCTCATCACCGTACAGTTTTTCTTGAATTTCTCTGCCTTTTTGATAACGTTCATTTTCTGATACAGTAATAGCGGATTCTAATGGTGTCTGGATATTTCTTTCTTTAAACACTTCATTTAACACACCCAGAGCATTCAACGTCTTTGGAAAACCGATAAAAGGAGCGCACTGATAAATTGCCTCTCTAACTTCTAGCGGAGAGTTGCCTGCATTCAGAGCACCATTTATGTGTGCCTTAAGCTGAGGCAGAGTCTGCATAGTTGTCAGGCAAACAACCGTAATGAGTTCACGGGTTTTTATATCCAAATCACCGACAGTGAAAACCTCGCCAAAGATATATTTTTGCAAAATCTGCATCATTTCTACATCATCTCCGGATGTTGCCATGCCTGAGCCGAAGAGTTTTTGCATATTTTCATTACAAATTTCTGTTCTTGTCATACTTTTATCCTTTTTTTGAACAGGCGCCGCCTGAGTTACGGCACCTTGAATTACCAATAATGTCAATATAAGAGCAAGTAATTTTTTTAACATCTACAAAACCTCTTTTACATCCTGAACAATGAGCTCTTTGGTGAGATGGTAGCGGTTGTAAAGTTCTTCTAAAGGAACCCTGTCTGTGAATTCTTTTTTGGAGCCGAAGTTAAGAACTTTCACAGAAGAGTTTCCGAAAAATCTTGTAACTTTTTCACCAAAACCGCCGTCGAGTTCTCCGTCTTCAAGCGTTATTACAACACTGTGGTCTTTTTTGAGGTTTTCAAGCATTTCTGAATCAACTCCTGTCAAAAATCTCGGATTAATCAAAGTTGCATCAAAACCGAGCTGTTTTTTGATTTCTTCTCTAACCTGCCGGCCGAGACCAAAGAAATTACCTGCAGCGATAACAGCGACCTTTTCACCTTTTTCAACAAGTTTGTATTTATTGAGCTGTGAGTAATCCGTGTTATCGGAAGTTCCGTCCGAGACAAGGTCAATTGCGGGCACCCTGATAAACACGGTGTGTTCATTCTGACTGTATGACCATTCGAGCATCGCAAGGTACTCTTCTTTTGACACGGGAGAAAGATAAACAATATTTGGAATATTGCTAATCAAAGGGATATCAAAAGTACACAGGTGTGTCATATCGGCACCGGAGATACCTCCCCAGTAAATGAGAACAGTTGCCGGAGAATTGTTGAGCGCCAAGTCCTGTGACATCTGGTCATAGGTTCTTTGTACAAAAGAACTCATCAAAGCCAGCACGGGTTTTGCTCCGTTTTTAGCAAGACCTGAAGCATAAGCAATTGCATGTTCTTCCGCAATACCTACATCTGTAAAATTTTTGCCCATCTTTAAGCGAAATTCGGGATTGAAATCAAAAACGCCGGGAGTTGCCGCTGTAATTGCAACAACCGGTTCTCCTTTTTGTTTTTTATCCAGCAGAAAATCTTTTGTTATCGAATTGTAAGTTTCTTCCTGATTTACAGAAGATTCATTGCTGTTTAAAAATCCCGGAAGATGCCAGTGATATGTTTCTTTATCGGCAACAGCAGGTTCATAGCCCTTGCCTTTCAATGTATGAATATGCACGACAGTCGGTCGGTCTGTATCTTTAACTTTTTTGAATACATCGATAAGTTTTTCTATGTTGTTCCCTTCTTCAACATAATAATAGTCAAAGCCTATTGCTTTAAACACATTGACTTGAGCCTGTCCGTTTGTGTTTCTGAGCTCGGCAAGGTTTTTGTACAATCCGCCCTGATTCGGTGCAATAGACATTTCATTGTCATTAACAATTATGATTATATTGCTGTTTAGCTCCGCTGCATTGTTAAAGCCTTCATATGCTTCGCCGCCGCTAAGTGAACCGTCGCCGATTAGTGCAATTACGTTGTAGTTTTCACCTTTCAAATCTCTTGCTTTTGCAACGCCAGTAGCAAGACTGACGGATGTAGAAGTATGACCTATTACAAAATGGTCATGCTCACTTTCTTTCGGGTTTGAGTACCCTGAAATTTCATGCATTTTTGAAGGTTCCAAAAAACCGTGTTTTCTGCCTGTAAGCATTTTGTGCGGATAAACCTGATGAGACACATCAAAAACAAATTTGTCTTTTGGTGAATCAAATACATAGTGCATTGCAATTGTTGCTTCCGCAATACCCAAATCAGGTCCGAGGTGTCCGCCTATTGTGTTTACACGTTTTAGGATACCGTCCCTGATATCCTGTGCAAGCATATTCATTTCTTCAACAGAAAGTTTTTTTACATCCTGCGGTGAGTTTATTGTTTCAAGTACAGTCATTTATTTTACCTCTTCTTTCAAATATTCTTCGTCTGTTACAGGCTCAAGCCATGTTGTCTGATTGTCAGGCAGATTTGTTTCTATCGAAATATGAGAAAACCAGCAGTCAGGGGCTGCTCCGTGCCAGTGCTCAACATTGAGAGGAATTCTCACAACGTCACCTTTTTTGAGAATTTGTACCGACTTGCCCTTTTCCTGATACCTGCCTTCTCCTGCTGTGACTAACAAAATCTGCCCGCCCGAGTGTTTGTGCCAGTTTGTTCTGGCGCCGGGTTCAAAGGTTACATTTGCTATGGAAGAATTCCAGACATCGTCATTTGCACTGAGTCTATGCAGATATGTTGTTCCCGTAAAATATTTGTTATACGGGTTAAGTTCACCCTGAGCAAACGGCTGTTCAAGCGGTTGTTTTACGTTTTCCGACATAGCTTTATTCCCTCCGAATATCAAAATCGTACAAAATAAAAACAAAAGTAATTTTTTCATTTTGTTCTCTCCGTTTTGTCTGACATTTATAGTGTAATATCTGATAGCTGCTCTCAGTCAACAGGGTTTTCAACATATTTTGTGTTGTCTTCTAAAAACCAGTCTATCAAAGGTTTTTTGTCTCCGAATTTGATATTAAAACTTTCTTCAAAATCTTCTGATGTGAGATATTTGTAGCCAACGTTAAATCCGAGAGGTTCTTCTTTTACTCCAAGTTTTTTATATTTGCGAACAGAAATATGATTTTTTCTGGCATTAAGTACGTTTGAATAATTCAAACCCAATTCGGAGCAAAACGGAGATTTTATTTTTCCTTCTCCATTATTCGTCATAAGTCCGAAAGTACGGCAGATTACTCCCCTGTATTTGTAGACGGAGCATACATTGTCAATCAGAAAAGGGCAGTCGTAACGGAAGTTTTTGCCTCTGAACTTCTTTTTTTTTGCAGCTACAGCCTGCAGATTGTCCTCTATTTTTTGCTGTGTCTCTTTATCTAGCAGCAAAAAACCTGATAAAAGATATTTTATCTCGAGCAGAGAGTACGGAAACTGCGCTTTTTGGCAGCATTTTGCACACCCTTTTTTGCAAAAAATAAAAGGTTTTTGACTCGCAAAAAATTTTATTAGTTTTGATTCCAAAAAACCAAGGTATGTTTCGTAATTTCTGAGCAATATTTCAAGATTTATATCCATAATAATATTTTATGACCTGACAACAGCTCTAAGTCAAGTTGTTTGTTTTTTGTTAAGCTTGGATTTATAATGCAGAAGGCGAGAGAATACTCGTGACAAAATTTTTGTTGTTGCTCTGCTATTAATAAAACACCGCCGGAGCAGCAAATTGTATTAGAAATCAGATTTCAGGTTGTTGTTGTGAATATAGTCAAAACAGTTTTTTTAATTTTTTTCCTGATAATAAACATTATGCCTGTTTATGCAATAGAAGACGGGAAAATAAAAAAAGGAGAAACGCTCTCTCTTGCTGATTGTGTTGCGATCGCAATAAATAACAGCCCTATGATAAAAAAATATGAATACAATCTTGAAATTGCAAGCAGCAATGTAGGAATAGCCCAATCTGCGTATTTTCCGACAATAGGGGCAAATGCAGGATTTTTGCAGGAATACAATACAAACAAAGACTATGACGACGGAGCCTCTCACAGATATCTGCCTTCTGTCGGCGCTTATTTAAATCAACTAATCTGGAACTTTGGCAAGACAAGCGCTCTTATACGAATGGAAAAGTTTTATAAACTCGCTGCAGAATATCAATTTATGGACAGTATATGCAACACCATATACCACGTAAAAACGCAGTATTTTAATGTGTTGAGAGCGAAGGCAATTCTGGAAATCGAAAGAAACAATGTTTTGATAAACGAAAGAAACCTTGCCAGAGCAAAAAAGCTATATGAGTCAGGGAAAAAGCCGAAAGTTGATTATGTAAATGCGCTCGTTTTCTTGAGCGAGGCAAAAATGCGGCTCACGGATGCAAAAAACAGTTATGACCTTGCGATGGCAGATTTGGGAAATGCGATGTATATCGCTTATGCTCCGGATTTTCAAATTGAAAAAGTCGAAACTTTCAACTATGACGATGTTTACACACCAACATATTTGATTGACAAATCAAAATATCTGGAAGAAGAGGATGATGCCAATTTAATAAATGTAAATTACGAGACACGTATAGAAAAGACTGAACTTTCAAAAATAAAGGATTTACCTTTTACGCTTGAAGAATCTTATGATCTCGCTTACAAAAACAGCCCTGATTTGTGGGTTCTGGAATCCACTCTCAACGCAATGAAAGAATCCGTTAATTACATAAAACGCCAGTATTATCCGGATTTGGTCGGCAGTCTCGGATATGAATTCAACAACAGAAACACTCAAACAAACAACAACTTTAACATGGGTGTAAATATGGTTTCTGCCGTAAATATCAAGCAGCAAAAGCACGAAGTAGACAGAGCAAATGCTCAGGTAAATCTTGCATCTAATGATATTTATGAATTCAAGCAGAATTTGTATTTTGAAGTAAAAAAATGCTTTTTGAATGTTGACAAAGCCGCAACACAGGTGAGAGCATCACAGGTAAAGGTTCATGAAGCACTCGAAAACTACGAACTCGCAGACAAAAACTATTCGGAAGGCAAATGCGACTATATTGCCCTTCAAGAAGCAAGAAAAGAATACAATGAAGCAAAAACGCTTCATGCAACAATGATATACGAGTACAATATTGCGCTTGCCGAACTCGAAATTGCAATGCACTATCATCTGGATGACCTTCACAGTCAGGCACAGCACGCTTTGCATTATCATTACAAAGATTTAATCAACAAACTCGAAGAGTCTCTGCATTGCGAGCACAGAACAGAAGAAGAGAAAAACCACAGCAAAAACTCACAAGAACAACTCTAAACGGAGCAGATTATGACTTTTGATGCAAATATATGGATTGAACAACTCAAACAAAAAGTACTTGATGAATTTCAAAAAAGAGTAATTTTTATCGGTTTTCAAGGCAGTTACAAAAGAAATGAAGCAACACCCGAAAGCGACATTGACATGGTTGTTATTCTGGACAAAGTGGATATATGTGATTTAAAAGCCTACAGAAAAATAATTGATACTATGCCGCACAGAGAAAAAGCCTGCGGATTTATTTCCGGTAAAAAAGAAATCCAAAACTGGACAAAGTCGGATTTGTTTCAATTTTTGTACGACACAAAGCCGCTATATGGAAATTTGAAAGATATAATAACAGAGCCGGCAAAAGAAGATATAAAACTTGCGGTTAAAACAGGAGCGCAAAATATATACCATGCAGCCTGCCACTGTTTTGTCTTTGATAAAACGCCATATGAAAGTCTGCCGGCACTTTTTAAAATGACATTTTTTATTTTGCAGGCGGAATATTTTTTGAAAACAGGTGAATATGTGTCTACAAAAAGAGAATTGCTCAAAAAACTATACGATGATGACAGAGAAATTCTGGATATTTGCTTAAAAATCAATGATATAAAAAACCGCTCTGTTTCGAATGAAAAATCAGAGCAGCTTTTTAAAAAACTTATTGATTGGTGTTCAAATTATATTATTTAATCTTTTTCAAAGAAGAAATAAAGTTGAAGTTTTGAACATCTCCGTCGACTTTTGTCAAAAATACCTGACAATCTTTTTCATCCGCATCGATAGGCGGGAGCTGTTCAAGTTCCATTGCATAGTAGCTTGCATCGTTTCTGCCGCCGATTGACATTCTGTTTGCAAGGCTGTTTAAGGAAATATTTCTCATAAAACCTGCAAAACCCTTGTTTTTGTTGCTGAATTTTGTGTAAATTCGAAGTGTTGCATCACCTGTTTCAAGGTCATATCTGCCGATGATAAAGGAACTCAGCTGCGGCGCTGCTGATTTTATCATCATTTTTTCAACAACATTGTTTTTCAAAGCCATATCACAATGAATTCTGTCAAAATTGCCCTCCGGAACATTGACAAGGTCAACGATAGTCGACGGACTAATCATTGTGAGAGGATTTCTGAACAATGCCGCAAATTTGAGTGCATATTCGACAAGACCGACTTTCTGGATTGTACCGTCTTTTATATCAAACCTGATTCTACCGTTCATTTTCAATGAATTGTCGGTATTAAGTTCAATCAAACCCATTGCTTTTCCGGTAATCTCTCTTGGCAGAGCAAGAAGAGTTCCGACAACCACATCAGAGTTTATATCTTTTACGCCCAGTTTGATATAGTAGTTGTGTTTCATCAAATCGCAGTGTACTTTTAGCGAAGATATACCCTCGGCAAAATCAAATCTGTTTGAATGTATTTGAAGTATTCCGTTTTTGTCCAGTGTAAGGTTTGCTTTCAAATTACCGAAAGTTATATCTTTGTAGAAGCCTTTAACAACTTCCAGAACACATCTTTCAACAATAACCAAACCTGTATTGAATGTGTATGCATTGTCACTGGCTTCATTGTTTTCGTCATCATCACTCTGTGCACTGACGAGAGTTTTTGTTTCTATCTTTTGATTTTTCAAAGCATCCGCATTAGACACTGCAGCAGTGTTCTGGTTGTTCATTGATGCCATTATTCTGTCTATATCTATATTGTCGACTTTGAGGTGAATATCTCTTATGACAACAGGTAGCACAAGCGAATTTTTAATTTTTCCGCTGAAATTATACTGGGATTTTTTAAATCTTCCGTTTGCCGTCATATTGAGATTATGTTTGTCTGTGTAAAAACTTGCATTTTTAACGGACAAACGCTGGCTCGGAATAAATACACCCTGCATTGAAAGATTGCCTTCCAGCACGGGATACTTGCCTGTGTTTATATATTGCAAGTGCCCTGCGATTTTACCCTTTCTGAACAATTTTTGTCCTGCCAGTACATTCAAAAACTCGCTCGGGAGCGGATTTGGAATTTCAAATCCGAGGTTTTGTAAAATAAAGTTTTTGCAATCATAATTGCCTGTAATTGTAACGAGCGGTTTTACGCCTTTTGAGTTTTTATTCAGTTCTTTTGCAATATAGTAGTTTATGTTCTTTATGTTCAAAATATTGTTTTCAAGATGCATATCAGCCTTGAAAGCTCTGTCATATCCCACAGGACTGATAGAGGCCCCGTCAATCAAGAAATCCTGACCTTTCGGCACTTTTCCCATAATTGAAAAATCAAGAATATTGTATTTTGACTTAACAATCATTTTTGCACCGCACGGACCTGTCAGGGTTATAGGATATCCGATGAGTTTTGACAGATAGTTCTTTGTCAGGTCATTTGTGGCTTTTCCGTTGAGTTCTATATTCATATCAACAGATTTTGTATAATCATCAACCGTACCGAGAAGCGTTACAATGTTTGATTTTGAACTGCCGTACCAGCCCTGAAAATCTTTGAGCGTTATTGTTGTTGGTGTAATATCTATCAAACCTTTTGTTACATTAACAGGCAGGTTGTTCAAAGGAATAATTTTGAGAGTAGATTTATTTATTTTTATTTTTCCGTTCATTCCTTTTTTGGTAAGGTTTACAACAAGATTGAAACTGCCGTCAATATCTTTAAAGAAAGAAAGCATCTCTTTTCCGTTAGGAATAACAAGGTTTGTTTCAAGCAGCTGAACAACATTTTTTACATCAAAATCTTTTGAATAAACAGTCAAATCAAAGTTGTTGTCTTCGTCTGATGTGGCATTAATAAACACTTTTGACTTGTTAACAGAAAGCGTGCCTTTGTTTATAAAGAGTTTTCTGTCTTTTATATAGACAGTCCTGTTGTCTTTTATCGCAAATTTTATCAGTCTGTCGCCTTTTTTTAGGTCGGCATAAATATTGAAAGCGATATATTTCGGATCTTTTTTGCTGCTTATACCCGTATTTATTGCAGTAACTTTTATGTTTGTTTCTTTATCAAGATTGTAGATAACTACACATTTTTTTACATACAAAAGTGCATCAAACCATCTGATTTTCCAGTCAGAGGGTTTTTGTTTTTCCTGCTTTTGCGGTTTCGAGCCGAGGGTCATAAGTTTGTTTACATCGGCATACACATAATCAAGTCCTATTTTTTTCAGGACAATTCTTTTTTTCAAGATTTCCGCAAAGGAAATTGTTGTATCGAGATTTTCTATCTCAAGCAAAGTTTTTTTGTCTTTTGTCATAGAGAGTTTTTTTAGTTTAAAAGACAGAACAGGAGACAATTCTGTTTTTAAAACAGGATTTTCAATATCCAAATCCACTTTCAACATGTCATTTGCCGCATCTTCCACCATGGAAATAAGCCCCGGATTTGAGACCATAACCGGCAGAATTTTTGTATAAAATACAAAAGGAAATGCAACAAAAAATGCTATCAATAAACTTACAATCGTTATGACAATGCTTTTTTTTGATATATTCATACTTTCAGATTTCCCGATTATTTATTATTCCTCAAAAAAAATTATAGCATAATACATCTGAGCAGACATTTTTGTCGTCAACCCTTATCGCAAAATTTTTGCGAACGTGATATTATTTTCTTATGAAGAAAATTTTTGTTTTTATAGGATTATTACTGTTGCTGCAGAATGCAGCGTTTGCCGCAGAACCGCAGACCGCAACGAATTACAAAGTTTCTGATATGGTTGTGTATTCTGATGAAGGAAACTTCGGACTCAAAGACAAATCAGGAAACATTGTTGTTGATGCGCAGTACAAAAAACTTATACGTCTCGGCGAAAATGCCTGGATTATCCAAAAAGGCAGCAGATTCGGGCTTATGGACAGCAACGGAAAAATCCTTGTAAAACCCAAATACAGACACGTTGACAGAGTGCTGGGCAAATATGCAAAACTCGGAAACGACAAAGATTACGGTCTTTATGATGACAAAGGCAATGCTGTTATTCCTGCTGAATACAGTATGATTGAGCCAATGTTCGGTGAAATGTTTTTGACCTGTAAAAAATATAAATACGGAATTATGAACAAAAACGGTGAAGTTCTTTTAAAAAACGACTTTGATGATATTTATATGCCGGATATGCACACCTTGCGCCTCAAATACGAGGGGGAATGGTATCAAATCGAAAGAATTACTGCAGATGATATTGAACTGCCGGAAGGTGTAAAAAAAGTAACTATCAACAACAAAGAGTTCAAGGTTACACATCTTGTTTCAAACACAGGTGTGTTTTCGGGATATTACACTTTGACCGCCGCAGATTATGTATTAAAAATTCTTTCTTCAATTTCACCGGCATATGAACAAACAATAGATGAACTTATGTTTTCACAAGGTGCTGACGGAATTTCTATTTTTGTAAAACTCGGATGGCTGCCGAGATTTCCGTTTACTTATGCAAAAAAATATTATGACAACTTTATGTCACCAACGACCGGCCCATTGTCAGATTTGAGATATGATTTGAAAAGACAGATAAAGTAATCTTGGTTACTTCTGATTGTCCGGTATAGTCTTGTCTGCTGCGACTGCCTGCGATTTTCAAATTTTCCCATACACGGGAGTCTGGTAAAAATCTATCAAGCTACAGTATGATGATATGTACCACAGGTAAAGACTATTCAATATCTATGTCTTTAATTTTTTTAATATCTTCTGTGCTACCCCAGTCATTTTTATATAAACCCAGTTTTACAAATTTGTGAAAAGAAGAATGCTGCCAGTCTTTTACATTGTAAACAAGTCCGTGTTTAACAGGGTTGTAGTGAATATAGTTAATTTGATTGTTTAATTCCTCTTCCGAAGTAATCGTATGTTCAAAAAATCTTCTCTGAAATACCCCTTTTTCACCTTTATTAACATAACCGTAGGTTGGGGTTTCTACCCCAACATTATAATTTTTAGAAAAATAATATTTTATTGATGTAATAATTTTGGGATATTCCTTAATATTTTTAGGGTTTAGTATTACATGTATATGGTCAGGTAATACACAAATTGCAATAATTTTAAAACTAAAGAATTGTTTTGCATTTTTAAAAGCGAGTCTTAGTAGATTAATGTTATCTACAAATATATTTTTTCTTTCATAAGAGACAATAATTAAATGCAGGAAACTGTTCTGAATAAAAGCTCGTCTGTAATTCATTTTTTAATTTTATTACAAATATTTTTGTTGGGGTAGAAACCCCAACCTACAGCTCTTCGGTAAATTTGCCGTGAGAATCCCGTTGTCAAATACATATTTATTTATTAATAATTTCGGCGGCAACGGGACTGAGCGGGCGTAAGCCTGCGATTTTCAGATTTTCCCGTACACGGGTTCGACCATAGACAAAAACTTCAAATTTCGGCGGCAACGGGACTGAGCGGGCGTAAGCCTGCGATTTTCAGATTTTCCCGTACACGGGTTCGACCATAGACAAAAACTTCAAATTTCGGCGGCAACGGGATTCGAACCCGTGTCAACAGAATGAGAATCTGCTATCCTAACCCCTAGACGATGCCGCTGGGTTTAAAAATTTTAACAACTATAGAATATCACAAAAAACAAAAGGCAATAAAATTATGTCTTTTGTTTTATTTGAAATATGAAAATAATCCCGACTTCCCCAAATCTGCAAACAATACAAATCACTGACAAAAACAAAGATTCTTTTTCCGCAACAATTATCGAAAAAAAGCAGCAGGAAGAAAAATCATCTTATTCTGCCTGTCTTGATTCATTAGGAAGAGCACAGGTAAATTTAAATAAAACAATATCAAAACCGAATTATGAAGAAGCAGAAAACATAATAAACAAAATAGTCCAACCCTTAGGAATGAAAGTTCGTAGATATGCAAACGACAAACACATTTCTGTAGGAAAACCTGTTGAAGGCTTCAAAAATCTTTATACAGATGAAATGAAAGCAAAATGTGTCAGAAAAGAAAACGGCGATATCAATGAAATATTTATTCTTGATAAATCCACAAAAGCCGTCTGCATTTATGATAATAAGGGGAAATTAAAAAAATCTTTTGACAAAGATGATATGAAAGCACTCCTTGAATACAAGTATCACCCTGAAGCAATACACAATCTTTTAAGAAACAATCTATTCAGAGGAATAGAGTCTCAAGAAACATTACAACACTATATAAAGCAAATAGACAATATCTTTGCTGATAAAGAAAAAATCTGGATAACCAAACAGCCAATAGTCTTGTACAGGGCGATAGAAGATAATCCCTCCATTGAGCAACGCCGCACTAAACGCAGAAGGAAAAACATTTGAAAGCAAGTCTTTTGTTTCAACAACAACAAACATAAATACCGCAAAAAGATTTGCTCACGGCAATCCGATATTGGAAATAGATGTTCCTGCGGGCACAAAATATATAGATATGGATGCATTGTTTAACATAGATAGAGAACACTGGCGTGAACAGGAATTTTTGCTGCCGAGAAACAGCCGGTTTGTTGTAACAGGTTTTGATGATTTTCTGGATATAATAAAAGTTAAATATATAGAGCAATAAAACTACTTAAACAAACGGCAAAATAAATTGTTATTTGGTACATCGCTGCCGAGTCTAATTATCTGTTTCATAGCAAAATCCAGAGGATTTTGTTTTTTATTCGAAGAAGTGACAACAAGTTCTCTGACTTTTTCATAGTCATTTTTTGTAATTGCAACACCACAGTTTTTGGGACGAAATCTCAAGAATTTTATAAAAGGATTACCTTTTTCTTTTGTTCCGATTTCAACAATCAACCGATTTGTAAGATAAACATTATCAATATTTTTTCTTGCCTGATTAAGACTCTCAAAACATTTATTTTCTTTTGCATATAGTGCAATTTGTTTCAAATCCTCACTGTGCCAGAATTGAGCACAAAAGCTGGGAGTATATCTTAATTTATTTTTAGCGGTACTAACAATCATTTTGTTCTCCGAAATATTGACCATACAAATAAAACTCACAAAAAAATTTTTTTGCTATCAAAAATCAAAGACTTATACAGGTGTTTATACAAAAACAGCTATACAAAGCCCTCGGATTAACCGCAAAATAAAAAGCCGCTGTTTGATACGCGGCTTAAATTTATATCCCCAACTATTCAAGTTTTTTGATTATGAATTTTTATCAGATTTTGTTTCGTGAAGCCATTTTCTTTAGCTCACTTCAGCCCGCTCAAAATCCGCT
>CALVAQ010000024.1 GCA_944325595.1 Candidatus Gastranaerophilales bacterium | reverse complement strand
GAGCCGTACGAATCAGGATGCCCTTGTGGTATGCACACGCAATTCAAAGAGAAAAAAGTATCGTGTAAAAATAAAGAACTTTTAACTAAAAACAATTGTCTTTGAAACAAGAATCCTTTTTCTTTAGATACTTTTCTTTCTTTGTATCTTGCAGGCAAAGAAAGAAAAGTATCACAAAAGAAAGAAACCGGCGCTTATCAAAAGAAACAGTAAAGTGTTTTATTGGTAATTTTTCAACGACAAGCTGTTGTAAAAATCACCTCAAAACACAACTGTTTCTAGTCAAGGTCACAACAGGGGGATACCCCCTGTTAACCCCCCTGATTGAAATTAAGTAATAAAGCAGAAAACTTTTTTCAATCCAATCAGCCACTTGTCAATTTCGAGCCTGCGTTTTTTTGAATCAGAATAGCTTTTTACCTCAGCATCAAGAGCAGACTGTTCTTTTTCGATTTCTTTGAGAGTAAGCTCGTAAGGATTTTCGTTTTTTGTGTTTTGAGATAGTTGTTTATTTAAATCAGTAATTTTTTTAATGAAATCTTGATAAGCTTTTTGAAAAGATTGCATTTCTTTAAAAGCTTCTTGAAAATTTTGCGTAATATTTTTGACGGTCTCTGAATCAGTGAGACCTTGTTTTAGCTTCTTCATATTTACTCCTATTTTTATCCTAAAATCTTTGATTTACAACATTCCCTCTCAGGTCATATTCAGTGTTGCCAACCCAATGAGATTCAAGTTGTCCATTTGGAAAAAAGATATAATCTTCATTTTTTGTAGATATTGATACCCTGATTAATTTACCGTTTGTGTCAAAAGTGAAAGCTTTTGCTGGATAATAAAGTGTTTGTCTTTTATCTACATAAAGCAATTTTCCATTTTTGTTATAGTAGAACACATAATATAAATTGTTTTTATATACTATTCCATACCCGCCATCGGCAAAATACCCGATAAACCTGTCCCCCGTTTCCTTTACACCGTTTTTAATCAAAACTTTGTTGTCTTCAAAATTTGGATCAATCCGATTAGCATCAATAATATTCTTAGGCAAAGAATATTCAACATCGGCAAAAGCTTCTTTCCTCGCAGACTCAACAGTAAAAGTGACCCCTCCTTTTAACGTGAAAGAATAAACAGGCAAAACCCAAAAACAAAAACAAAGAAAACCAAAAACAAACTTTTTCATAACTTCATAATACCATAATATGACAAGTAACCTGAATTTATTTCAGAATCTTAAAACGGGCTACGTTCCGAATCCCTCTAGAAATTATGCAATAAAGCAACACAATTTCTCCGATCTGCTGTTTTGTTCATACAGAAAGAAAATTATGCCGCAGGTATCTTGTATTATTGCTGCGGCATAAGGATAATTTAATTAATGTATATATCTTGCCATATTTGAGAGTGCTTTTATTGCATCTTTTCCGATTAATATCGATTCTTCATTTTTGTGGTTTTGTGTTTTTAGTTCTGCATATGTAAACAAAAAAGCATAGAACTTCCTTGGTGTCGCATTCCAGAATTCTTCTTCGCTCCAGCCGAGAAATGTCTTTGCTATGACGAGGTTTTCGACCCACTCATATTCTTTTTCTTTGAGGTTTTCTGTTTCTGTTTTTTTTTAGCATTTTCTTTTTCTTCGAGTTTTCGCATGATTTCAGGCGGAAGCATCGGTATTATAAACGAAGAAATAACAGGCTCTCTTATTTCGTACCAGAGTCCCGGATGAGTTTGCAGCTTTTCTTCTATCTTTAGGATTTCTTCTGTTGTGTGTGATTTTAGCATTGCACAGGAAACCATTGCTACAGAATCATTTAGCATGACCTGATTTTTTGTCATTAACGTGTCATATATCTCATACGGACTTTTGCCTGTTCTTTTTTCGAGCGCAGCAAGTGCAGCATGATTGTATTCAAAAAGGTATTCTTTGTTTTCTATTGTGGCTTTTTGCGGTTGGTTAAAAATATCAGATAGCATGTTTTTCCTTTCATTAGATTCTGTTAAAAAAAAGAGAAGGGGGACGGGAGTGTGCCCCCTTCAAGGCTAAATTAGAGAGTTAAATGTATATGTTTTAACAGGTGTTTTTAACAATTCTGTTTCCCATTTACGGTTTTTAAAAACATTTCTGTTGCCCGATTCATCCAGATATCTTGCTATCTGTGTTTCTCCGTCAACTGTTTTTCCGTATACCCAGGGTATTGTTTTGGAATATTGCTGCGGCTGTATCGGGCAGCATTGCGGTTGTTTGATTCTCATATCTTTTGTCGTCTCCAAAAATTTTTGTGCCTGTTCCCCAATCATATATTTGGGTTTCATTCGTTTTAGTTTTTCGTTTTCTTTGTAATACCGGTGAATCTCAAGTTTGAGACAGCCGTTCTTTTTGCAAATAAGCGTGTAAACTATCTCTTTTGCAATCTTCTTTCCGTTAATAACCCCTATAGACGGCTGTTTCATAATATATGTGTCTATGCACCAGTATGTGTCGGGGTCATTGGTGCTGTATAAAACACCGCAGCATACAAATCTCACAATCCTCACTCCTTGTGTGTTGAAGTACATATCTATTTTTTGTTTTGAACCGCAGTTAATTGTAAAAGGGCACACTACGGCTCTTTGTGCAAGGTGGGCATAAATACGAATTTGTACTTTGGGTGCAAACTGATTTAAACCTCTTGCACTTTCATATATAGCACAAAAATCGTCTCCTAAAGGGTACACTTTTTTGTCCAAAAACTATTGACAATTTTTTGATATTACAAATGCTGTAATGTCCGTATGGAGTATTACAAAAAATTACACAAAAAGACAATGAAAAGGTGCTTAAAATTTCTTAACATTAAGAAGTGTTAAGAAAAAAGGAGTCTGAATATATGGCAGATATGGTAAAAAGATTTTGTAATACATTTTTGGTGGAAGGCTTATTTATTATGGTACTCGGGCTTATGCTGCTTGTTCTTCCGCAGCTTTCAACACTTGCATTAAGTTTGATGATTAGTGTGGCATTGATTCTTGCCGGTATTTATAAACTGATAAGCTCAATTATTCGCAGAGATGAGATAGAAAAATCCTGGCTCAGCGCAATTATTGCCATTCTTATGATTGCTACGGGGGCATATTTGACAGTCCGTCCTATTTTGAATCTGTTTTTGATAACAATGGGTATTGGTATTTATTTTGTCCTCGAAGGTATAAATTCCATGGTAATTGCTTTTGAGAGCAGAGGTGTACTTAAACACTGGTGGGTAGGACTTGTGTCCGGTATCATTCAGTTTGCGCTTGCTTTTATTGTGTTGTTTGGGCTTCCGGGAACAGCTCTGTATGCAATAGGGATACTTATAGGCGTAAATATGCTTTTGTCGGGAACATCCCTCATCTCCGTCTATACGGGAGCAGGATGCAGAAGACTTTCTGAAGTATAATCTCAATCATATGAATGAAATTTATGTTACAGCAGAAGCCGATTTCGTTGTTATTCTGCTGTGGAGCGGCAAAAAAAATTTTGCCGCTTCTTCTTGTGCCATGCCGTTTTTTTCTTGACACTATAATTTTTATTATTAATAAAAATGTATGAACAATTGTTGTTTTTGTATTTCAGGAAATATTTGCCTTAATTTCAATAGTGTAATAAAATTATATTAAAATCAGCTATATGTATGTTAAGTAATAGTTTGGTTTGTTTATAATTGGAAGAGTTACTAATTAGTATGAAGAGAGTGTAAATGGGAATATTAGGTTATCCGAATATGGACGATAATAATCAAGACGGTACGTTTGGTGATTATTCTGATGTGTATTCGAATTTTTCAGAGAATGAAACTAATGAAGCATCTTTGAATGCAGAAGATGGTGTGACATCCGGCTCTTATCGAGCAGAAAGCACCGTACAGGAAGAGCAATATAATAATGCAGCACCAGAACAAATTCCGGGGCAGGGCGGTATAAAATACGAGCGTTCTGACAATGGTCGGTTATTTATTTATATTGTTGTTCTCGGTTTGCTTCTTCTCTCGGCGGCAGGTATGTTTTTATATAAAAAACAAATGACAGCAAAAGATGCCACTCTTGTTTCCGATCAGGCTATGGGTGATTATTTTTATGACAAAACAGCAGAAACAGCCAAAGAGCAAGGCAATGCCCAGCCTGCATCAGCTCAAGCTGACATGGCAACAGTGGAGGTTGATTTAAATGAAGCTTCCACACCTGCTTCTGTTCAGAAAGAAGAAAATAATCTTGCTCAGGCAACTAAAGCTAAGCCGGAAAAAGAAATGAATGCCATAGAAAAAGCAATGGCAAAGAAAAAAGCTGATGAGCAAAAAGAAAAGAAAATCAGCCTTGGTAACAATTCGGTTGTTATTCCTGTTTCATCAGGCGGTCGAGCAGATCCGTTTTTGCCTTTTGGTCAAACAATGGTGTCTTCTGCGCCCAAGTTTGATATAGTTGCTCCGCCGCTTGAAATTCCTGAAGCCGATCCAGCTGTTGATAAAATTCTGGATTTCAAACTTTCAGGTATATTGTTTGATGCCGTTAGACCTTCAGCAATACTCAATATTGACGGTGCAGAACAGCTCGTTCACAAAGGAGATGTTGTAATGGGCTATCAGGTCATCAACATTACAAGAAAATCTGTTGTTGTTAAGTATGGTACAAACACATACGAAATATCAGCCGGACAATCATTGGAGCAGGGTGTAAATTTGAATAATAATTCCGCATTATCAAAACAATTTGGCGGGGCGTATTCTGCTGATTCAAAAGGCGCAATAAAATTTGATTAAATACAAATAATTAATAATAGGAGTCATCATAAATGTTTAATGACAATGCAAACAAAAGAACAAAAATCTCAAAAGTGCTGTTAGGTGCGACGGTGCTGGCTATGGCATTTACATTTGGATATGCCACGGTTGCTGATGCACAAATGAAAGCATCGGTTACGAAACCTGTATTGAGGACTGATTACAAAAGCACTGATATGATTGATTTGTCGGGTGATGTTAATCTCAGAAACGGCAGTCAAAAAATTAGTATCAGCTTGCGTGATTCAGAGTTAAAACCTGCATTGAGAATGATTGCGGATAAAGCAGGTCTTAATATTATATTCCATAGCTCTGTTGAAGGACAGGTTACTTTGGATTTGGTTAATGTAACATTAAATGATGCTTTTAAAATGATAATGCAGGCATGTGATTTGTCATATGTAATTCAAGACGGTACGCTTATTGTATTATCAAAAGAAGCCAGTCTTGATTCTGACATCAGCAAACAAAATATGATGACAATACCTGTAAAATATGCTGATGCTACAAAAGTTGCTGATTTCTTAAACAGCAATGTATTTTCAACGAACAGACCGGGGTTGTCAAACAACAAAATTGTTGTAACAAACCCTGTAACAAACGAACTGGTTCTTTTCGGCACATTGAATGACTATAAAATGGCACAAAAAGTTGTAGCGAAAATCGATGTTGCCCCAAAAACAGTTTCATATAGAGTTAATCATACAACGCCAAAAGAAATGGCGACACTGGTATGTCAATCCTTGTTCCCTAATGCTAAAATGGGTTCAGGAGCTTCAGGCAAAGGCGGAAACAGTGCAGAGTCTGGTTCTTCTGTTCCCGGAGGGGTTATTACCGGTGGTGCAACAAGCTCCGGAGATGATTCTTCAGGAAGCAGCAGTTCCAGTTCGAGCTCCGGCAGTTCTTCAACCAGCTCCAAAGCAGAAGATATTGCTTTGGGTAAAGGTGTAGTTGCCTGCTCTCTCAACACTGATCTTGACGGCGGTAAGTTGAAACCTCTCGGCGGCAGTTCTTTAACTGTTACATATTTCCCGCAGAAAGGTACTATCAACGTAACAGGCGGTTCTGATACTCAGGCTGAGATGATTAAAAAGTTTATTCAAGATAATGATAAAAAACAGCCGCAAGCATACATGGAAATCCAAATAGTTCAGCTTAATGAAGACGGATCAAAAACATTTAACAACACTTGGAATATTATGACTCCGTTCTTTGCTGCTGGATTTGATTCTGAAGGCAGATTTGGAACAACAAATCCGATGTTCTTTACCGGCGGTCCATACTATGCAGAATCAGGCAGTGATGTAAAAACATTTGACCGTTATCACGGTAAGAACACCGTTGCTTGGGGTATTCAGTATATGATTAGCAGCGGTAAAGGCAGATTGCTTGCTAACCCGAAAATTATAGTAACCAACGGAACAAAATCCGTCATTGATTTGACTTCTGACTATGTTAAATCAGTAGATGAAGAAATGACATCATCATCTATCTCTGGTATGTATACCGGTGTAACAAGAACATACGAACTTGGTGATGATCTTGGTATTTCGGTTGAGCTTACACCGTTTATCAGCCCTGACGGATATGTTACTTTGAACTTGAAGCCTAATTTTTCAACAGTTGCAGGCAGAGAAACATCTGTAAGTATTGACCCTCGTGCAACTGAGCCTATTGTTGCTGCAACATTGCTTCAAAGAAGAAACATGGAGTTATCTAACATAAGAATAAAAGATGGTGAAACACTTGTTCTTGGCGGTATGATTCAAGAAGAAGAAAACAAAACAGTTTCAAAAATCCCTCTGTTAGGTGACATTCCCGGTATTGGCGGTATATTCAGAAATACAAAAACAGAAAATACAAAATCTGAGCTTGTAATTATGGTTACACCTCATATTGTGAAAGATACTGAAGATGTAGCTGCTGCTGATACTGAAAACTTGTAATAGATATAATTTGTATAATCTGCTGCTATTTTGCGGCAGATTATACTTAATTTGTGAAGACGAAAGATGGATATAGAAACAATAAATAAGATAAAAAGTAATATAAGCACAAAATTTGCGGAACTTTTTACCAAAACGGAGCTTGAAACAAATCGGTTTGTTCCGGTGAACAAACAATCAGGTTTTTTATTTATTGCTATTCCTGAAGGGACAAACAAACAAGATATTTCTAAATTTATATCAACAAAGTGCGAAGATTCACTAAAATTTATTACCATCGACAGTGATAATTTTGAGAATTTATTTGGCTACTATATTTCGCTTTGTTATTCTGATAAAACCGATGAGGCAGATACTGAATCGCTTGCTCATAATGATGAACAGCAAGATATCACAACAACAAATGATATAAATTCCGAGCAACACGGTCAAGAACAGACATCAACAGAAAAGAAAAGTTTTGAATTCCATCACGATGATCATGCACCGAAAAAGAAAATAGGCGAGATTCTTATTGAAAACGGCATGATTACCGAAGAACAGCTGCTGGAAGCACTGACTCAGTGTAAAAAAACCGGTACTCCGATAGGTTCAATGCTTGTTACTTTGGGATTTATTACTGTAGACCAGCTCAAAGATGCATTGTCATATCAACAGGGATATCAGCATGTTACATCTGCACAACTAAATATTTCCGAGGGTGTTGTAAAAATATTGCCCGAAGATTTCATAAAAGAAAACAAAGTTTTTCCGCTGTCTTCTGACGGACGTTTCCTGGATGTCGGTATGGTTAATCCAGATAACAAAAAAGCACTGAATGAAATAATATATCTTACAGGCTTGAAACCAAGAGTATTGTTGATGAGTTACATGGAGTTTAAAAACTGTATCAACAAATATTTTGGACGTGCAAGAAAAGAAACAAAAGAAATTATCAGAAAAATTGAGCAAGAGGCTCTCGAATTTGAAGTAGAAGAATCTCTCTGGGAGCAAGTTGAAAGGGAGTTGGAAGATACCTCGGGTTCTGTTGCAAGTTTTGCTACAAAAATTATTACGGATGCTATTGACATGAAGGCATCGGATATTCATATAGAGCCCAGATTGGATTGCTATACCGTCAGATACAGAGTCGATGGTATTCTAAGAAGAGTTCTCGACTTGCCAAGCAAAGTTGAATCTTCTTTGATAGCTCGTTTTAAAGTTCTTTCAAGAATGAATATTGCGGAGCACAGACGTACTCAAGACGGTACTTTTACGGTTAAATATAACGGTATTTCTTACGATTTTCGTATAAATACCCTTCCTGTTGCCGGAAAAGAAAAGATGGTTATCCGTATTCTTGCTCCTGCAGCCAGTATTAAAACCGAAGATAAAGTTATTAAACTTGCCGGCGGAACAGAAGATGATCTTGCAAGAATCAACAAAATGGTTGCTGCTCCAAACGGTATCATTCTTGCTGTTGGTCCTACCGGTTCCGGTAAAACAACAACTCTTTATTCAATTCTTAAAAGTTTGAATAATGAGGGTGTCAATATTACTACTCTGGAAGATCCTGTTGAAATTAAGATTGACGGCTTAAACCAGTCTCAAATCAATCCAAAAGCAGGTATTACTTTTGCCTCTTGTATGAAAGCTATCTTAAGACAGGATCCGGATATCATATTGATAGGTGAGATTCGTGACTTTGAAACATTAGAAACGGCTATTGCTGCTGCTTTGACCGGTCACCTTGTATTGAGTACCCTTCATACAAACTCAGCTGCCGCAACAATTACACGTTTGATTCAAATGGGTGCAGCTGACTATTTGATTTCATCAACATTGACAGGTATCATTGCTCAGCGTCTTGTCAGAAGATTGTGCCCGAAGTGCAAAGAGGCTTATCACCCTACTTTGGAAGAAGCCCAACTGGTAGTTGCTACTCCTGAGGAACAGCAAGAATTTATGAAGCGTACAGTATACAGACCAAAAGGTTGTTTTGAATGCAATAACGAAGGGTACAAAGGTCGTTTGGGATGTTATGAAGTAATGCTTATTAATAAAGAAATCAAAAAAATGATTGCTCATTCTGCACATGATGTAGAGCTGGAAGAAGCAGCAGTTGGTATGGGCATGAAAACACTGCAAACATCATGTCTCGGACATATATTAAGAGGTGAAACTACGATAAGCGAATTTGTTCGTGTACTCGGACCTGTTTCGGAATAAATATAATTATAATTATAGGTAAGTAAAATATGACAATATTTAACTATATAGCATTAAGAAATCAATCAGAGATAGTTAACGGTAAAATCGAGGCAGAAGATGTCAAGGCAGCACGTGAAGCTATAAGAAATTTGGGACTTATTCCAACAAAAGTATTTGAGGATTCACAGAAAGTGTCTGCACCAAAAGTCAGACTAAGTCCGTTATCTTTGCAGGAACTTATTGATTTTACAGGAACATTTAAAACACTTATTGCTACTGGTGTTCCTATTATTGAAGGTCTTGTGTTTTTGGAGAAGGATGCGGTATCTTCCCGTATCAGACTTCTTGCAAGAGAAATAAGAAAGCAGGTTATTGCCGGTGCAACTTTTGCTGATACTGTTGCAAAATATCAGGAAATATTCGGAAGTATTTATGTCGGTTTGACAAAAGCCGGTGAAGATTCCGGGGAAATGGAAAAAACTCTGGAACGTCTTTCCGAGCTTTTGAAAAAGCAAGCTGCAATCAAGGGCAGAGTCATCGGGACATTGATTTATCCTTGCTTTGTAATTGTATTGGCTGCAATTGTTGTTACAGTTATGCTTATGTTTGTATTTCCTGCATTTAAGGAAATGTTTGACCAATCAGGTGCTTCATTGCCTATATTTACTCAAATTTGTATTGATTTAGGTGAATTTTTGAAAAAATACTGGGCTTTGACACTGGTTTCGCCTGTTATTATCGGCGGTCTTATATATATGGCATTTAAAAATCAGACTTCAAGAAGAATTTTGGATGATTTCTTCTTAAAGGTTCCTTTGGTTGGAGATATGTTAAAATATGCCAACTTTTCAAACTTTATTACAGTTATGTTTGTTGCATATGAAGCAGGTATTCCTATTGTGGATTGTTTACATCTGGGCAATTTAACCATTGATAACAAAACAATCAAAAAGAAAATAACTGATGCAATTACCAAAGTGCAGCAAGGTACTCACCTTTCTACAGCATTGAGAGGTGCAAATATTATGCCGTCTATGGTTTTGTTTATGATAGCAACCGGTGAACAAACAGGTAAATTGGGTGAGTTGCTCCATCAATCTGTTTTGTTTTTGGATAAGAAATTAGATGATATCATAGATGCTTTGACAAAAATGATAGAACCGCTGATGCTTATTGTAATCGGCAGTATAGTAATGTTTCTGGCACTTGCATTGTACCTGCCATTGTTCCAGTCTTACCAGTTATCATAAAAGTAGAAAAACATATAAAGGATAAAACATGACAGAAGATTTTGAATCATTTGAAATAGAAGAACTAGGCAATGACGACTTTACAAATGGTGTGTGGTCGGAAAGAGTGCTTGTTATTACTCAGGACTATGAGATAAAAGGCTATGTGTTTATGCCAAAAATCGGTAAAAGAAGCCGTGTTTTGTCTGATATTTTAAACGGTAAAAAACGTTTTGTTGCAATCAAAGATTGTGAAGTTGCATACAGACAGCTTCCAAACAGAAGAACAGAGTTTCATGATTTTGTTCAGTTGAATATAAATTCTATTATCATTTTGCGTCCGACATGTGATGAAGAGTAACGGTTTTTATGCCAACTGAGACTGAACTTGCGGAATTGGAGCGCTTGCGCTGTAAAACATACAGAAAACATTTGTCGATGGATAAATCTGTATTTGTATGTAAAGTACTCTCCTGGCTATGTTTTGCCATATTATTATATGGCGTATTTTTTAATAAGCCTGTCCTGGGATTTAGTATTATTTTTTTGTTTATATTTTTAAGCATTGCAGGTTGTATAGATACATATAAGGGGGTAGCTCTTTTAAAGTATAAAAATGAGATTAAACAAAAGGTTTATAATCTTATTTTTTCTGGTGAGCTTGATTTTGAGTATGTAACAATGAGTGATGAAAAGGTCTCAAAACTTTTTGACAAATTGTATAGCTTGAATCTGTTTGGTGCTTTTACAAAACTCGTGTGTGATGACTGTTTTGTTTGTAAAATAGAAGATATAAGCTTTAAAATTTATGATATAGGTGTATACAATATTGCTGTAGGGTATAAGGCAAAAGTTACAAAAAAGATTTTTGAAGGTATGTTGATTGTCGCACCGTCCTTTAAAAATTTTTCAGGCGTTACTGTGATAAGGGCTGATAAGAAACTGAAGCTGACCGGCGATATTGGAACAATGCTTGAGCGAGTAAATTTTGAAGACAATGTTTTTGAAAAAGAATTTGATGTTTATTCCACCAATCAGATTGAAGCAAGGTATCTTTTGACTACAGCATTTATGGAACGACTTGTAAGAGCTGTTGATAAAGAAAAAAAACAAATAATTGGCTCTTTTGAAGATGGAAAAGTGTTTATTGGTGTACAAGACAGCAAAGATTTATTTGAACTTGATTTGTCAAAACCGCTTACAGATAAAGAAACTTTTAAACCGCTTTTTGAGGAAATAAAACAGGCAGTAGAACTTGTTAAGAGCTTGAAACTGGAACAGAAAACGGGGCTGTAAAAATGAATGCAAAAAACAGAATGAGAAATACAGATTTGATACAAGAGATGGTATCAGATGAATTTATAAACTTTTGCAGACAAAAAATTATTCCTGCACTAAAGCCGCTTGAATCACAACGGGAATTTTACATAGTCGGTGCAATTATTATAGGGATTTTGGGCGCAATTTTTTGTTTGTGGATGCTTTTTTATATTGTAATTCCGTCTCTTACAACAAACAGTAAAAATGCAGATGACTTGATTTATGGATTTTTTGCAGCTGCTTTAGGTTTTAACTGGTTAGTTTATAGGATTTTGAAACACTATAAAACAAAAGCAAAACAAGTTGTATTTGATAAATTATTTTCTTACTGGGGTAATTTTAAGTATTTTCCAAAAATTAAAGATTATAACGATAGAAATGAGGCATATATACACGATTTAAAGCTGTTTAGCTTATTCAACCAATATGACTGTGATGATTTTATATCAGGCGAGTATAACGGACTAAAAATGGATATACAGGAACTGGACTTAAGATATGTGACAGGCTCCGGCAGAAACAGGCGTGTTATACAGATTTTTAAAGGTGTACTTGTTATTTCTTCGTGCAATAAAAAATTTGACGGAAAAACAATAGTGTCAACTGATAGAGGTATGTTGAATTCTTTAAACGGTATTGCAGGACTCAAAAATGTAAAACTCGAAGATCCTGTTTTTGAAAAATATTTTGAGGTTTATTCAACAGACCAGATAGAAGCAAGGTATCTTTTGACTTCCGCATTTATGAACAGACTTGTTAAATGTGCCCGCAAAAGTAAAGATATGAAAATAATGTGTTCTTTTGAACATGGGAAAATAAATCTGGCTTTTGCAAACTCAAAAGATTGGTTTGAGGTTCCTGTGACAAAACCGGTTACCGATATAAGAAACTATCAGTCTGTTCTGTTGGAACTTGCGACAATTTTGTCAGTAATTGATGCGCTAAAGCTGGAAGACAATATCGGTTTGTAATTTTTGTATTTTTAAAGAAAAAACTTGATTTCAAATTATGTCTATGGTGTAATTGTTCTTGCAGTCGGAAAGATTGTGAGGACAGTTAGTTCAAATAACCTCTTGAAAAAAGAATAAAATTATGGGCTGCTAGCTCAGGTGCCCAGAAAGCGAAGCTTTCAAAGTTAGATTATGCGCACAGCGCTCTAACTACCTGAGCAAGTGAAAAGAAAATAAAAATAAATTATGGGCTGCTAGCTCAGGTGGTTAGAGCGCACCCCTGATAAGGGTGAGGTCGGTGGTTCGAGTCCACTGCGGCCCACCATTCCGTACAGATAACACTGTTCGGATTAGCTATAGAAGAGCCTTTAAGGCTCTTTTTTAATGCCTTATTACCAGTGTCCTTTAGCGCCATAATGCTTTTGAAGAATTCTTCATATCCTGATTCAGTTATACCCTGTAATAGGTTTCTGAGACATTGAGACGGGGAAATTTTAATAAAAAATCAAACAGACAGCTAATAGGTTTCTGGGACATTGAGACAGAGAAAATTTAATAAAAAATCAAACACACAGCTCGATTGAGGCTGTTTTTTAGTATTGAGATGTACCGGTCATTTCTTGCACCCATCTACTCATTTTTTGCACTAAATTGCATTAAAATTTTGTCACCCTGAATTTATTTCAGGGGCTAACCCGCCCACAAAGCCTATCTTGAACCGGTGCAAATAAGTGCAACAAAGTGCAATTTTATTTTCGCTTACAAATTGAGATGTGTCGAATTGTCAATTAGATTCAAACATAGGACTTGACTTTCTTTGAAACAAGAGTGATGAATGTGTTGCACAAGGCATTACAAGGATTTTGAGACAATGGAAAACCAAGTTGAGACAATCAAATACACCCCAGAGAAGGCAAAACAAAATGCTCTTGCAAAACTTGATTTAATCCGTAAATGGCAAGAATTTCGCCGTAAAGCCATTAATAAACTTCAAGCGGACTATGATTTTGTCAAACTGCATAATAGTTCAAATTCCTACCTTTTCAATGTTTTAGGCAAAATTTCACGAGGAAGCCTTCATCGCTGGAAATCCATGCTCGATGGCACAGAGGATTATACAAGGTTAATCCCTAATTACAAATACGTTTCTGTGAATGAATACCGAACCTGCCTGACAGATGAAGAAATCAAAATATTTATGGGCTTACTTTTGCACCCCAACAGAATTTGTATCGGCAAAGCAACCGCACTTACAAAATACAAACTCAAAGAGCAAGGTCAAAGTTTCATCCCTGCGGATATTACGTTTAGACGTTATGCAAAATGGTTTAAGGACAATAATTACGACAAATGGGTGCTTGCCCGAGACGGTGAAAAGGCACTTTCTGACAAAGTCGAACCGTATATTAAAAGGGACGCGAGCCTGCTTGATGTCGGAGATATTTTAGTTGCAGACGGTCATAAACTGGCGTTTCAAGTGATTAATCCGTTTACAGGCAAGCCCTGTCGAGCAACTTTGGTCGGATTTTTGGATTGGAAATCAACAGCACTTGTCGGTTACGAAATTATGCTTGAAGAAAACACCCAATGTATTGCAAGTGCCCTAAGAAACGCAATAATAAACCTAGATATGATACCGAAAATTGTCTATCAAGATAATGGCAGAGCCTTTAGAGCAAAGTATTTCACAGACGATAAAGGATTTACGGAACTTGGTTTTTACGGACTTTATGCAAAACTTGGGATTGAAACGGCATTTGCAAGACCATATAATGCAAGGTCAAAGGTTATTGAGAGGTTCTTTAAAGAATTTCAAGAAGGCTTTGAAAAGCTAATGCCAAGTTATGTTGGCTCATCAATTATCAACAAACCTGCATACTTGAAACGAAACGAAAAATTCCACTCAAACCTGCATAATGATTATATCCCCACAATAGAAGATACAATCAAAATGATTGATATGTGGCTTAAGTTTAAGAACTCTCAGCCTTGTACAAATGTACCGAATATGACAATTGCAGAGGTTTTAGAAAATCGAAAGAAACAAAATATTGATAAAAGTTTGCTTAACGATTTGATGCTGGCAACTGAAGTTAAAACAATTCAGCGAAATGGTGTAAGGTTCTTGAACTGCGACTATTTTGACGAAAGATTATACGGGCTTAGAGGAAAAGTTCTGGTAAAATACAACCTGTTTGATTTGACAAGTGTAAAAGTTTTTACCCCGAAAGGTGAATACTTATGTACCGCAGAGCGAGTAACCGAAACTCACCCGATGGCAAAGATTTTAGGAACGGTTGAGGATTTAGAGGATTACAAACAAAAAATCCAAAAACAACAAAAGCTGAAACGAAAAACTATAAATTCGGTTAAAAAATTATTGACTAATGATGAAATAAAACTAATTGAAGCAAGGTCGAACCAAGAAGAAATGGAAAATTCTAACAATTTTCACAAAGAGTTCAAACCTCGTTCAAATGGTGTTCAAAAAATAAACAACGGAGAAAAATCACTCCCGATTTTCAAAAACAATTCAGAAAAGTACGAATATTTAATAAAACATAACCCAAGCGACATTTGGGTTGCAGAATTTAAAGAAACAAAGGAGTATAAACTGTTATATGAATAGCGGATTACAAGTAGTGGGTCTAAGGCGAAGTAGTACCCGTTTATTGCGAGCAACCAAGAAAGGATAAAATGAAAAAAATCTTTATAAAAACTCGAAATGTAAGGAATTTTATAGGCTTAGTTGAAGCCCTGAAAAGCAAACCCAAAAACATTCCTAAAATGGGACTTATATATGGCGAGCCGGGGCTTGGAAAATCTCAAACGGCACTTTGGCTAGCCTGCAAATATGACGGGATTTATATTCGAGCCTCAAACCTTATGACAAGCAGGTGGCTTGTTGAAGAAATTGTTAGAGAAATGGACGAACTCCCTCGGTATTTAACCTCGGACAACTTTAATGTCGTGATTAGCAAACTTATTCAAAAGCCCAAAATTATTTTTGTAGACGAAATCGACTACCTAATGAACAATTACAAAAGTGTCGAGACCCTAAGAGATATCCACGATAAAACCGATTGTCCGATAGTCTTTGTCGGAATGGGCTTGGCTCTTAGAAAACTTGAAAGATACAAGCACCTGTATGACAGATTTAGCGAAATTGTAAAGTTTGAGACCTTTGAAATAGAAGATTTGAGCCAAATTTTTAGCCAACTCTCTGAAATACCGTTTACCCCTGATTCGATAGAATATATCCACAAAAAATACAACAGGTTCAGACAAATAGTACAGCTTATAAGCAAACTTGAAACTTTTGCAAAAGAAAATAATTTAGAAGAAATTACAAAAGAAGTTATGGAGCAAATTATATGAACATTGAAAAATTAGCTAAGAGATTAAAAGAATTTACCCTTGATGATATTGAATTGATAGCAGAATGTGATTGTAAAACAAAGCTTGAACAGCTTTTGAACAGCAATAAAATACTTTTTGAAAACGGAATTTATAAATATAATGAGGCAACTAAAACGGGTGAAAATTATGAAATATTCAGCCCGCTAAAGAATAAACACCTAAAAATTAGTATAGAAGATGCAAAAGAATATTTTATGAAAAATTATGTCGAAAAATACTGCAAATTCGAGACTTATAGAAACTATAACGCAATTTTTAATTTTAATATTATACCTTTTATAAACTGCTATTACCTGCACGAAATTGATATTGAGTCGATAAAAGAACTTTTTAAAGTCTGTGAATTAAGACGCCTAAAGCCCCGCAGAATTAAAAACACAATGGCTCTTCTAAATCAATTGATAAAGTATTTCCAACACCTCGGAGTGATTGATAGGAATTGTGTTTATCAGGTTAAAAAAGTACAAGACAAAAACCATTTTGGAATAGAAAACTTAATTTTTGAGGGATTTTAATGAGCAAAATGAAATTATTTAAACAAGCAGAGCAAATGTATTTAAAAGGCTCGACCGTTAGTGAAATCTCTTTAGAACTTGGGATTGCAAAAAGAACTTTGTTTTACTGGAAAAAGCAATATGATTGGGATAAAAAGCGAAAAGAATCAATGTATGATAAATCCCAGTTCAAAGAGGATTTGCAAAAGTTTGCCCAAAAGCTTATGGATAAAATTGCAAACAGTAATAAAACTAACAGCCAGATAAGCCAAGCAGAATACTATTCCCTTGTGAATATTTTGAACTTCCTTCCAGATTTGAAAGAAAACAATACTCAAACAGAAACACCCCAAATAAAAACCGAACTTTCTCAGGACTTCATTCGCCAAATCGAGCGTGAAATTTTAGATACCTCATATTGAAAATTTTCGAAACAAATTGTTATTGAGTTATACCAATTATATAAATTAAAAAATGAGGCTTGATATGAATTTTATAATAAATCTTCTTCTGCAATTCTATAAAATGCTTTTAATTTTTTGTTTAGAGATATGCGAGAATTTTTAGTCAATTCTGCAATTTTAGATTTTAATATTATATTATTTGGGCTTTGTATATTTTCTACTTTTATATTAAACGTATTTCTGAAATCAATCATATAATATTGTATGTTTTCAATTTTTCCATTTTTATGGTCTAATGAATATTTATCGAATAAATCATTTTTATCAAAAATAAAATATTCTATTAATTCATACTTTGGTTCATCGTTTAAAATGGCTGTTTGTTGTTCTTCAGTCATTTTATTCCATTGTTGTTCAGGAATTAATTGTTGTTTTTCTTCGCTAGTAATTAGACGATTAATCATTAGTAAATCATTTTTAATTAAAGGTATTGAATAAAATTTTGGTTTTAATTTCATTAAGGGAGTGATAATAAGATTACCTTCTTTATCTTTTGTTTGAATAGAACAACATGGAGTTAAAACGACATTATACGGCATAATGCAAACTTCCATTTTAAATAAGGAGCTATTGCACTTATCTGTATAGAATATAGAGGACAAATAATTTCCAGTTATTATATCTCCAAAACGAAGTTTTTCATAATTTACTTTTTCATTTTCAACATAAAACACTGTTAATCCTCATATAAATCTTCAATGTTTATTGAACTCACATTTCTATGCTTTGATTTTAGAAAATCCCTATTTATTTTTATTTCACTTATACCCTTAAATTTATTAAATTCATCCAATTCTACTGAAATTTCATATTCTTGAAATTTACACTTTCTAATAATGTTTTTGTTTTGTTCAATAAAACTATAGGTTATAAAATCTTCATTAATTACATTTAATTTATCTAGCTCAAATTTATTCATCAACTTTTCTTCTCATTATTTCTTTTACTGGTTCTTTTATAGTATTTTCCCATTCATTATGAACCACATTATATAACTTATCTAGTATTTCAATATATTCTTTTGGTGATATATTAAAGCTTGATGCATCAAAATCTATAATTAATTTTTGTACAGTTTCTTCTTCATTAGTTGAAGGATTTATTTTAATGTTGTTTTCATAATTTTCTAAATACCGTAATACAATGTCATCTTCAATATTCTTGACAATCATATACTGTATATTACGAGAATTTTCAAAAGAAAATCTTTTAGTAAAAGTCGTATTATAATATTCTTCATAACTTTCAAAGTTTATATTTGGAGGTAAAGGGCATTCATCAATGTATCTAAGTCCAATTCTTGTAATTTTAGGAAGGTTGATTACTTCAAGAAAACTATCTACTGTTGATTTTATAATATCCCTAAATCTATGTTCTCCTTCTTGATTGTTATATGTTTTATGCAAATTTGAAGTAATGCTCAATGTATTACTAGAAATAATCAATTCATAACCATTCGGAGATGAAAACTTCCAAATTTTTGTTAAGGGTTCATCTTCTTCAAAATTATTTGCTTTTTTATCATAAAACCCTAGCATAAAAGTCTTCTGAATGATTTCAGCACTTTCTGGATAATCATTCATTATTTTAATTTGTATATCTCCAATAGATTTTTCTATGTATAATAAATTGGGGAATTTTATTTGAAATATTACTTGTTTTACTGTTGGGTTTGGATAGATTTCAGACATGATAATTACCTCTTTTGTTGAAGTTTATCACAAATTTATAATTTTGAAAATTGACCATTAGATATATTAATCTAAAATACCGCTTAGTATCATATAAGCCAGTTTAATTTCTTCTTCGGATGCATTATCAAGCATTTTTATAATATCTTGCTTTAAATAGTAAATATCTTTCTGATGATTAAACATATATAGTTTATAAGGCTTAACCTTTAAGTGCTTGAGCTATTCTTTCAAGATTTTCATCTGTTGGATGAAAATGACCACTTTCAATTTTACTTTTACTTAAAGTTTCCATATAAGTTAATTCTGATAAATCTTCTTGTGTTAATTTTTCGCAGCTCTTATTTTTTTAATTCTTTTCCCTAATAAATTCTAAAATTATTATTGGTACCAAGTATAAAAAATTCTCGGATTTTGACGATATTTCAAGTGCGGATATTTATCAAGTAACAACATATTGCCATTACATAACTATAAACGTGCAATATTGCTGTACCCTCAATATGATAAAAAAGTGCCGGATATATATATGATTACCAACTGAACTATGCTGAAAATAATTATCACATAGATTTTTGTACTGTTAATTTAAAGAACAATGACTTGAAAGATAAAGAAGTACAAAATTTAATAATTGGTAAAATTAAGAGCATAATAGGTAATTAAATCTTTTCAATATACCAATTAGAATTTCCAAAGTGATTGAAGTTCCATTGTAATTGGAAGTAGAAATTGTATTCCATAGAATTATCATCTTTAAAGTTATAAGAATACTTATTTAACTGTGTTCTGCGATAACTTTCAAAAGCAGTCCTGATTTCTTTTGCAAACCTTTTTCTAAATTCAGGATAAGTTATTTCTAAAGTTTCTCGTGTCAGCATATTTTTCAAAATCATCTTCAAACCCTCTTATACTATCAAGTTCTATATTGTATCTTTTGCCTTGTTTATCAACGCAAGTTGCGTAATCTATCTCAGCATCGGCAAATTTATTTTTCCAAATACAAATCAGTAAACCGATTTCTTGTGTTTTTAAATTCAAAACCTTTGTACCAAAAAGTGCATAGTCTTTCTCTGTCATCATTCTTTCCTTTCAAGTATCAAATCTGAATAGATATCATCAGGCTTTCGTGGGTCTATTAAAAACTCTTTCATAAATACAAACCTTTCTCCGCAAGTGTTTTCACAAATTACAGTGTCGAAATTGTAGAAGCCAATTACTTTGTAATACTCATTATCAGAGCTCTTAAAACCTTTAATCTTTTTAAGTTTGTATTTTTACCTAATTCAATCATTGCTACCTCTTATCAGCAATGACATTCATCACTCTTAACAAGTTAAATATCAAGCAAACTCTTTCAAAACGTATCATTCAGACATAATTCATTTTTAAACACTGTTTGAACGGTATTAAAATAAGAGTTAAATACTATTTAAAAATTCCTACTGTCAGGATAATTTATAAAATAAGCGTTTACAATATCAGTATCTCGCCTTAAATTTTCTACGATTGGGGCAAGATTATATAGCTCTTCAATTTCTTGTTGTGTCCTGCAAAAATAATCAATTACAGTGACTGTGTTGTAAATCCGCTCAGCTAATTTTTCTAACTTCCTAAAATCTTTTTGTTTAATACGATATTTCTTACTTTTACTCATACGACCTCCTTTTTAGGTCTCGTATTCATCACTTAAAGTCGGAACAAAATCAAGTTTATATTTTTGATACAATTAAAAAAAATAGGAGTTTAAAATGGTTATAAGAACAGGTTTAGCAAGAAAGCCTTGGACGAATTACAAAACTTCAAATCATATCATTGCATATTTAGACATACTTGGAGCAAAGGATATGATATGCAACGATAATAATTTTGATTTTCTGAATCATTTAAATATGTTTATGGAAGATGCAATTGAAGAATCTGGAGGAGGAATTTTCCCTAAAAAAGAAGAAATTTATATAAAAATATTCTCTGACAATATTTTACTAGCCATAGAATTAAAAGAAAATGACGAACAAAAAGACAATAAAATTGCAGCATTATTTAATACTGTCGCAAATATATATAATGAAATTCTACGATATGGATATTTAATGCGTGGGGCAATTGTTGAAGGAGAATTTTTTCATAATGATATTATTGTTTATGGGAAAGGTCTAGTTGAAGCAGTTCATTTGGAAGAAAAAGAAGCTGATGTTCCAAGAATTCTTGTAAGAGTAAAAGTTTCAGAATCAAATAGTTATCATTATCTAATGCAAGATGCAGATGGTGAATTCTTTTTAAATATTTTTCATCTATGTAATGCTTTTGATGATGTAGCATTTAAAGTTAATCTTTTAGAACTGCTTAAAAAGCATAAAAATAATGAAAAAATAAAAGCTAAAATAATGTGGATGATTGATTATTTTAACTCTTGGTTTACAAAATATGAATACAGGATAATGAGTCAACAAAAAATTACTGATGAAGAAATTGAAAATACTTTAAAATAATATATGTTTTAATTTTAGTTTTATTGTGATAAGTTACATTATGAGAAGTTTGCAGATGGAAGTATAGTTTGCATAGAAGACGAAATACCATTTGAGATACCGG
>CALVAQ010000023.1 GCA_944325595.1 Candidatus Gastranaerophilales bacterium | reverse complement strand
CGTAGGAGTATGGGCCGTGTCTCAGTCCCATTGTGGCTGATCATCCTCTCAAACCAGCTACTGATCATCGCCTTGGTGGGCATTTACCCCGCCAACTAGCTAATCAGACGCAGGCTCATCCTTTAGCACCGGAGTTTTCAAGATAAGTATTTCAACTTAGCTCGTATGGGGTATTAGCAGTCGTTTCCAACTGTTGTCCCCCACTAAAGGGCAGATTTCCTACGTGTTACTCACCCGTCCGCCACTTTCCACAAGAGCAAGCTCTTGCTTCTCGTTCGACTTGCATGTATGAAGCACGCCGCCAGCGTTCGTCCTGAGCCAGGATCAAACTCTCCATTGTCAGAAAGTTTATGTCCATCGGTGAACTATGTTCACCTGCTCGACTTTGCTTTAATTCGTGTCCGTTAATTTTATTTGTTGTTGAATCAACAGGTATTAATCGTTTTTAGCTATTCTATTTTCAAGGTTCAAAGCAATCTAAATAATCTCTTTATAATTAAAGAAGTCATTTAGAGGAAACTTGTTTTTCAGATTTTTGTCAACCGAGAAATGGTTTCCAACTCATCCTTCAAGACGTTACTTCATCGTAACACTTCATATTTTGTTGTCAAGTAGTTTTTTATTTTTAATTTTAAATGTTATTAAAAATTTCAGCCAGTTAAATTCTAAACCATTCCAAACAAGAACTAGTTTTAAAATCTTTTGTGAGGACTTGCTCTAACTTTCAGGGAATAAATTCACCGCTTTGAGCAGTTTCCTTGGTGGCCCGCTGACCACTTTATTAATGTATCCCAAAGATTTTTTAATTTCAAGCGTTTATTTTTAAAAAATTTTTGATTTTTTTGCATTTTTTCAAAAGCCTTCTATATCAAGGTTTTTCAGGTTAACATTTCTTTATATTTGTGTTTTTATGTTGTTTTTTACAATCAAATTTGAATATATTTTTTAATTTATACGCATGTTAGACGAGGTGGCATGACATTTAATTTATTAAAATGAACATGTATCGATACAAACAGAAAAACAAAAGGAGATCCCCATGAAAAAGAATGTTATAACAACTGCTTTTTTAAGTGCTGTTATACTTGGTACTGCACAGCTTGCGACATGTGCATTTGCTGACGGCATGCCGTATGAACCTGTTTTTGAAGCCGTACCTATCACAGAATCAATGAGTACAACATCAAAACCGGAACCTGTAGCACAAACTGCATCTGCACAGTCAACTACTCCGGCGGTAACATCAACACCGGCGCCAAATTCTGTTGAGGCAAACAACTTGCAAAATGCGCTTATGCAGCTTGACGGAGCACAGGTTGAAATCAGAAACCAGCTTTTGCAATACAAAAGCGAGTACTCTACTATCGACAATCAGTACAGATTGATAAAAGAACAAAGAGCACAAAAAGCAAAACAAATTAGAGAAACGGAAAAGAAAATCAAAAATCTTGATTCAACAAAAGAAAAAATCAGAAAAAACCTAAATTAACCATAATATTAAAGAGAGAAAAAGACCGCTTAAAAAAAGCGGTCTTTTTTTGCAAGCATTATTGTGAATCAGGTATAAATTTTAATTTTATATATTATTTATTCTCACCATTAATCTTTCCGGCTTTATAAATACCGGCACCAAGTATACCGAGCGCAGTAAGAACTCCGCTAAGTAAAATTGCTGCCTGAGTTTTATTAACTTTTACGCTCTTTGCAAACTCTTTGAGATTTTCTTTCTTCCAAGATATTTCATACTGTTCAAAAAGATTATTTATTGCAGGGTTACTAAAGACTTTTTCTCCCAAAGCTTCAAAACCCTTTGATAACCCTTTTGATATTTTAGAACCCATTGAAGCAAAAGAATTTTTTAGCTTTGTTAAAATATTTTTGTTTTCTGCAACAAAAGTTTTGGTGTACTTGGTGTTCTCTGCACCCCAATATTTTTGATTTGCAAAGGTACCATAAATCTTTTGCATCTTATTGTGAGCTAAAGCCACTGCGCCGACTCCTGTAGCGGTAACTGCCGTATTAGCTGCATGTTTACGTGCTTTATTACCTTTCTTTTTTGGTTGTTCCTGAACTACAACATAATTTTTTGAAATTCCTTCCATCTTCACATTCCTTTCTAATATGTTTTACTTACATATTCATGAAGTGAAAGAATCTCAAAAGATTGACAATGCAGTAATCAAGCTTCATCTATCCTATCCTATCCTATCCTATTAGGCATTATGACTGGATTTTAGACCATGTCAAATTCGTGTTTACATTTGTTTACAATTCAAGAATTAAAAGAAAAAAGATATTGTAATATGCAGAAATTTGTTGAGAAGGTATGCCCAATCGACCCCTACGTACTTAAAATGTCACCCTGAACTCGTTTCAGAATATTACAAGATGGGTGATAACAAAACAAGCCTGCAAGATTCTGAACACAGCGTTATCGTTGCAGCGATATTTTTCCAACGCTTCAGAATGACAGTAAAATTTTGTCGGATTAGTAAATCCGACCTACGTTCTAATTATTAGTCAGAAAATCAAAAAACAAACTGTCATTCTGAAGCATTAAAAAGCTATCGTGCATTAGACACATGTTTGTATTATTGTTTTTAAAACAGGAGAAACCGGATGAAAAACTTGGTCGTTTTCAGCGATTTTGACGGAACTATTACCAAAGAAGACACCTTGAACAAATTTCTGCATATTTATGCGGATTCAAAATGGCTGGAAATAGAAAACAGATGGATAAACAACGAAATAGGCTCAAAAGAATGTATTGAAGAACAGATGAAACTTGTGTCTGTGCCGGAACAAGAAAAAATGGATAAATTCATTGAGTCTATAGAAATTGATGAAACATTTCCGGATTTCTATAATTATTTAAGAAAAGAAAACATTGCTTTTTATATAGTTTCAGACGGATTTGATTATTTTATAAGCAAAATACTAAAAAAACACGGCATTGATGATGCAAAAATTTTTTCTAACAAGTTAGAGATAAAAGACGGAAAATTCTATACATATTTTCCCAATACAGATGTTGACTGCAAAAGAAAATCCGGAGTGTGTAAGTGCAAAATTGTTGACAGCAAAAGAAAAAGCAACACAATTGTTACAAATCGGGTATTGTATGCCGGAGACGGCTTGTCAGACTTTTGTGTGTCAGACAGGGTTGATTTTCTGTTTGCAAAGGGGTCTTTGTTGGAGTATTGTAAAAATACTCAAAATGACAACCTGTTTGGTTTTAACTCTTTTAATGAAATAAAGGGATTTATAGAAACATATAAATAAGGAGAGGTAAAATGCTCGAAACAAAAGCAAGATTGTCTGATGAAGAAATTAAAGCATTGGACAAAGAGTACTGTTCTTGGGGTGATACAGTGCATTACCACGATGACCAGACCATTTTCAGAGACTGCGAAGGTTCATATATGTATGACGGAAACGACACTCCTTATCTTGACCTTCAGATGTGGTATTCGAGCTGCAACCTCGGTTATAAAAACAAAAGAATTCTGGATGCGGTAATCGACCAGTATCATACAATGCCGCAGATATCTTCCAGATTTGTATATGACTACAAAGCATTGCTGGCAGAAAAAATCGCAAAAGCAAATATAGACAGATACGGAATAAAAGGTCGTGTACAGTTCAATGTCGGCGGTGCTCAGGTCAACGAAGACATGCTCAAACTCGTAAGAAATTACACAAAAAAGCCGAGAATGTTTGCATTTATGGGCGGTTATCACGGCAGAACAATCGGTACTACGGCAGTAACTTCAAGTTACAGATACAGAGAGCACTTCGGACATATTTCAGATACAGCTCATTTCGTTCCGTTCCCGTATTGTTTTAGATGTCCTTATGACAAAAAATGCGAATCTTGCAATATGTATTGTGTAAAACAGTTTGCAAAACTTTTTGAAAGTGAATACAACGGTATTTATGACCCAAAAACAAAAGACTGTGAATTCGGCGGTTTTATTGCGGAAACTATTCTCGGCACGGGCGGATATATTATCCCACCGAAAGGATATTTCAAAGAGCTTAAAAAAGTTCTTGACGAACACAATATTCTGTTTATGGTAGATGAAGTCCAGATGGGCTGCTACAGAACAGGAAAACTCTGGGCAATGGAGCATTTTGGAGCAAAACCGGATGCAATGACATTTGCAAAATCCATAACAAATGGTATGAATCCGCTTGCAGGTATGTGGGCAAAAGAAGAATTGATTAATCCCAAAGTCTTCCCTGCAGGAAGAACCCATTCAACATATGCCGCAAATCCGATAGGAACACGTGCGGGATATGAGGTAATGTGTATTTTTGAAGAAAAAAGAGAAGAACTCGAAAGAGAAATTCCGAGAAAAAGTGCAAAATTTCTTGAGGGACTAAAACAACTCGAGAAAAAATATAAAAATATCGGTACTGTCAATGGTCTTGGCTTTGCACTGAGTGTTGAAGTTACTGAAAATGACAGATTCACTCCTGCAAGGGAACTATGTGATGAGATTATTGAAGCCGGACTCAAAGGAGATTTGTCATACAAAGGCAAAAAATGCGGTCTTATCCTCAACAACGGAGGATATTACAAGAATATCATCACAATTGTACCGCAGTTATTTATTTCGGATGAAGAAATTGATATGGCGCTTGAGCTGATGGACCAGCTGTTTGAAAGATATATGGAAAAAGCTTAGAACACAAACGAACAGGAACAGACCCTTGGGAAAAAGTTTAGATTTTGAGTTTATCCATGAAAATAAATGCAAAAGAGCTGTTTTGTTGTTCCACGGAATGACAGGCAGCCCTTATGAAATGAAAAAAATGGGCAAAGCATTGTTTGATGCTGATTTTGATGTATTCTGCTATTGCCTGCCGGGACACGGAACAAGCCCTATAAATATCAAAACTGTCCGCTGGCAGGACTGGTATGATGATTCTGTTCTACACTACAAAGAACTTACTCAAAAGTACGATGAAGTGTATCTTGGCGGGCTTTGTCTCGGAGCAGTACTGGCTATCGCAATTGCACAGGAGTATCAGAATGTCAGAGGCATTGTTTCACTTTCGACGACTCTATTTTTGGATGGTTGGACAATCCCCTGGTACAACTTTTTTATGCCTATAGGCGTCCATACAATCTTGAGATACTATTACTCTTTCCCCGAAAGAGAACCTTACGGGCTAAAAAATGAAACCTTGCGAAGAAAAATAGCCGCTCTTCAAAAAAGAAATACAGAAGCCCTTGATAACTATCCGATGTCCTGTATTTATGAACTTTTAAAATTCTCAAAACAAACTCAAAAAAATATTGCAAAAGTTACGGCACCGATTTTGCTGATGCATGCAAAAGAAGATGATTTGACAAGCACAAAAAGTGCTGAATTTGTATACAGGAATATTTCTTCAAAAACAAAAAATTACATAAAACTGGAAAACAGCTATCATCTTATAGTTATGGACTACGAGAGAGACTATGTATTTGAAAAATCAATCGAGTTTTTCAACAGCCTTTCCGATTTTTCACCTGAAAAAACAAAACAATTCTCACAGCAAGAAAAGGTCGGTGTATGATGATTGAATTTTCACAAATGACAAAAATTGTACAAACTCTTCGGCATTTGTCTCTTGTTTTGCTGATTGTTTCAAATTTTTTACTGATTGCCGGTTTTGTTGCGGGAAAAATCGTTTTGCACAAAACAGAAGATGCCATAAAGTTTTTTGCCCGTTTCTCTGTCGGGATTTGTACACTGTTTGTAATATATTTTGTATCAATTTTGTGTTTTTCAATCGTCTGTCTGTTTTCTCAAAATGCCCTGTGCAGTTTAATTTTTCCTGTGTTTTTATTTTTGCCGTTTGTTATCGGAAAATTTTCAACATATGAAAAAGTACATTTTTATACTAATATTCAAATAGTAACTTTAGTAATAAGTCTGGCAATTGCATTGCTGATATTATAAATTTGGAGCGCAACAAATGAAAAATTTGTATGACAGATACAAAAGAGAATTGGAAAGTCTTCATCAAACCAGTTCCAACAGAAAACTCAATTCTTTTAAAAAACTCGGACAGTACATTTTTGTTGAAAACAAAAGGTATTTGAACCTTTCTTCGAATGACTATCTCGGTATTGCAGAAAACAAAGATGTTTTGGACAAGTTTATTGAGATTGCAGATTTTTCAATGGGTTCTTCCTCTTCAAGGCTCCTTACGGGCAGCTCATATGTTTTTGCAAAGCTGGAATGTTTGCTTGCCGCAATGTTTTCAAAAGAAAAAGCTTTGATATTTAACAGCGGATACCATGCCAACACCGGCATTATGTCTGCACTGCTTACAAAAAAAGATGCGGTTTTTTGTGACAAATTGAACCATGCCAGCATTTTAGACGGAATAAAATTGTCCGATGCAAAGATGTTTCGCTACAAACATCTTGATTATAACCATCTTGAAGAGCTCCTTGAAAAAAACAGAGATGAATATGACACAGCAGTGATTGTCAGTGAATCCTTGTTCAGCATGGACGGTGATATTGCCGATTTAAACAGACTCATTGAATTAAAAAGAAAATACAATGCAATTCTTATAGTTGATGAAGCCCATGCCTACGGGGTATACGGTGAAAAAGGTCTCGGAATTGCAGAAGTTCAAGGCTGTATAAAAGATATTGACCTGATAGTAGGAACTTTTGGAAAAGCTATTGGTTCTATCGGGGCATTTTGTGCGGGAAGTGATGTTTTGATTAATTATTTGATAAACAAATGCAGACCGCTGATTTTTTCTACCGCCCTGCCTGAAATCAATGTTGCTTTCACATATTGTGTAATCACGGAAATTCTGCCAAATATGAAAGAACAGAGAAGACAGCTTTTGCTCAATGCCCAAAAGCTCAGAGAAGCATTGAAAGCAAAAGGACTGGAGCCGCTTGGCGAAAGTCACATAATTCCGGTTATTCTCGGTTCAAACAAAAGAGCCGTTGATTGCTCAAAATTCATGATAGACAACGGATATTACCTCCTGCCTATCCGCCATCCGACGGTTGCTCCGGGTTCATCAAGGATTAGAATTTCATTAAGAGCAGATATTGAATATGAAGAGCTTGAGAAAATTCCCGACCTTATTGCTCAAAAAATGATAGAATCAGACTATGAGTAACAAAGTTGTCCGAGGACAATTTGTGACAGAAAACTTTTGCACCGGATACCTGCAAAAGAGAAGCCGGTATCAATGCATAGAGTAGATTGATTTTTGCCAAAACATAATTAAAATAAATTTGTAGACAAAAAACAAAAGAGCAGTTCTTCCCGTGAATGATTATTACCAAAAAGACTTATACAAAATCCTCGGAGTATCTCCTGACAGCGATACGGCAAAAATCAAAGCCGCTTATCGCAAACAGGCAAGAATCTGGCACCCTGACGTAAATGACAACTCGCAGGAGAGTATTGTTCGTTTTAAAGAAATCACAGAGGCTTATGAGGTTTTGATAGATTCACACAAACGCAGCCAGTATGACATTCTGAAGGGCATCAATACCAGAAGAGAAAGTTCTTATACCTCAAAAACACAGGAACAAAGCGCCAAAAAGGCATATTCTCAAAGTTCTTCAACTACAACAAAAGAAAAACAGGAAACAAAAACAAAAAAAGAGCCGGATACAAAATCCAACCATACAGACTCAGACAAAAATTCCTTCTCGCATGTATTTGAAAATATTCTGGACGGGCTTTTTACATCCAATACCTCTTCAAAACAACAAAAAAGCAAACAAACCAAAAAGCCGAAACCTGAAAACGGCAGAGATATAAATCTTAATGTAAACATAAAGATGTCAGAAGCAATAACGGGCACACACAGGACTGTTAACGTTCTGCATACGGAACGCTGCCCAAAATGCGAAGGCAGAAGATTTATCAACGGAGCAAAATGCCCTCTGTGCAAAGGCAGCGGAGAAATCTCAACACACAAAAAGTTAAATGTCAAAATTCCCGCAGGAATAAAAAAGGGAGCAAAAATCCGTGTTGCCAATGAAGGAAACAAAGGCTACAACGGAGGTAAAGACGGTGATTTGTACCTTTTTATTGAAATAGAAGAAAGTTCTTTTTTCAAATACGAAGGGATAAATGTTTATTGCGAAATTCCAATCACCCCTTTCGAAGCTGTACTGGGTGCAACCATTGAAGTTCCGACATTGTGCGGCAATGTATCTATGAAAATTCCGCCGAATACTACAACAGGACAAAAATTCAGACTCTCGGAACAGGGCGTATATGATGAAAAAAACAAGAAAAAGGGTGACCAGATAGTTTCTGTCAAAATTGAAATTCCGAAAGAAATGTCAAATGAAGAAATAAAGCTCTATGAGCAGCTCAAAAATTTGTCGACCCACAAAATCAGGGAGAATTTGTTAAATGACTGAACAATATAAAGCAAAAATAAACGAAATTTTTGATTCAATACAGGGAGAAGGTCCATATATCGGCTATAGACAACTGTTTGTCAGATTTTGCGGCTGCAATCTGCTTTGTGACTATTGCGATACGGAATTTAATCAAGGTGACATGTATTCTGTTTCCGAATTACTCAACAAAGTAAAATCTTTTGACCTTGAACATATCCACTCTGTCAGCCTAACAGGCGGAGAACCGCTGCTGCAGTACGAGTTTTTGAAAGATTTTCTGCCCGAAATAAAAAAAACGGGAGCAAAAATCTATCTTGAAACAAACGGGACATTAACAAAAGCACTCAAAAATGTGCTTGAGTACATTGATATAATTTCCATGGATTTTAAAATCGATTCGAGCGCAAAAATCGGGGATATTTACTCTTCACATGATGAATTTTTGAAAACAGCAAAAGAGGCACAAAAAGAAGTTTTTGCTAAACTGGTTTTTGATGAAAATATAAAAGATTATGAAATAAACGAATGTGTTTCTCTTGCAAAAAAATATGACATTCCTCTGATTTTACAGCCCAAGATGAACGGAAATAATATTTCCGTATCACAAGACAAAATTTTGAAAATATTTGAAACTTTTACCGAAAAATATCATGATGTGAGAATGATAGGACAGGTTCACAAATTTTTTGATATAAAATAATATTGGTTTTATAATTTTTGTGAGTAGAGAAAAGGAGTATATGTGTATGAAAAAGATTTTTGGGCTTTTGCTGTTCGGACTCGTTTTTGCATTTGCCGCAAATTCCGCATTTGCAGCTTCTTACAATACATCGACAAACTGGTTTGACTCAAAAAATGTCAGTCACCTGAATACAATCGGACAAAATATTGTAAAAGCAAACAAAATGCCAACAACAGTAACCTTCAAAGTTACAGACAATGAATACATGAATGAAAACAATACAAATACAACCCAGTATGTTTATATATACAGAGGTGATTTGCAGTATGTTGAAAATGACAATGAGCTTGCTGCCGTAGTTGCACATGAAATAGGGCACCTTGTAAACGGACATTATTCAAAATCATCAATTTTGAACAACATAATTTCATCTTTCAACCCTAATACAAAAACAGAAAACGGTACCGCAACAGTCAGTCTTTTAAAAACAATTTCTTCAAACAAAGTAAACAAAGACAACGAAAAAGAAGCTGATATCACAGCTGTTGACTTGCTAATGACAGCAAAATACAATCCGCTTGCATTGATTTCTGTTGTTTACAAAGCTGATATTGCAAAAAACGGAGGACTCCTTGATGAAAATCTTTCCTGCGAAGAAAGAATCATGAACATCTATGATTATGCAAACTACAATTATCCGGCAAAAGTTAAAGAAAACTACAAAACCGACTCATACCAGTCAGCGCTGAATTTGATTTATGCAAACTTAAAAATCAGAAACGCTGATGCTAAAAAGCTTGAAAAAGCAAAAAAAGAGCAGGAAAAACTTCAAAAAGACAAACTCAAAAGAATAAGAAACATGGCAAAATCCACAAATCCGTGGAGTGCAGCATACAGTGTAATGTACTGGGCTGAATAATCCCGGTTATATTTCAGATAAAAAGAGACAGATATAATCTGTCTCTTTTTTGTTTACATTTGTTAACACAAAACGCAATTTTTTGTATGTTCTTTTTTTATTTGTATAGTGTGTACAAGATAGGCGGAAAAAATTTATGAGTTTCAATGTAGAAACAATGTCAAAAATAGCTAACAAAGCAATGGCAGAGTTAAAAAGCAAGGCTCTCGGCGGAGTTTCCAAAGAAAGTGCGGTCGATGCGATTCAGCATGGTGTCGCAGAGGCACTAAAAAAAGGTGAAGAGGCAGTTGCTGAAGCAGTAAGAGCCGGTCAAGAGGCTGTAGGCAGAGTACAAAAAGAACTGGCTGAAGTCAAAGGAAAAACAGCACAAGAAATTGCTGATTTAACTTCCCAAAAAGATGAAGTTGTATTAAAAGCAAAAGAAGAACTCAAAAAAGCAAAAGCCGTAAAGACTTTTGAAAAAGTGCTGCCCAACGGAAACAAAGAAATAAGAAAAGTTAACCAAAACGGTGCTGTAATGGTCAGAGAAGTTACACCTGAAGGAAAAAATGTCAGAACCTCTGTCACAACACTCGAAGGTGATTATAGAAAAACAACCTACAATGCGGCAACAGGGAAGCCAATGACCACATTTACAAATGTAAACGGCGACAAATTAATTAAATATAATGCAGAAGGAAGAGCTGTCTCAGAAAAGAATGTTAATGTAATAAAAACAAAACCGCAAAAACCGCAATTACAAAAAACAGAAATACTTAAAGAAGACTCTCAAATTGCTGAGATTAGAAAAACTTTCACAGACGGTTCATATACAAATATTTCTTATTCAAAATTCAGAAAAAATCCGGTTTTTGAGAAAACATATGACAAAAACGGTAAACTCATTGTTGAAACACAATATTCTTTTGGACGCTATGACGGTGAAGTATATAAAGAAACAAAAAAATTCAATCCGGAATCAGGCAAGATAACAGAACGTTTAAATGTAAGCGATAAACTGGAAAGAAAAGTAAAATATAATGAAAATCAGCAAGCTGTTGAAGTTACTATAGATTACCGTAACGGATTTAAACAAAACTTGAAGGTTGTTCCTGATGAATACGGAATGATTAATCAAGATAACGCAAGGAGCATAATTACATATCCGAAAGAATCAAAAATAAAAACTTCAAAAATAACAAAATATGATAAGTACAATGTACCTGAAGAAGAAGTACTTTCAATGAAAGACGGTTCAAAAGTTGTCTTAAAATCCTTTGACGGCGATTACAATCCTCACAAAGTTGAGATTTATAAAAAAGGAGAAAAAACTCCGCAAAAAGAAATAAATGATTATCTTGAAGTAAAAGAATATCTTCGAGATATTGGCAAAATGAAAAAATTATCATCGCAAGAGTCTTATGGTGAAAAATATTTTTCACCTTCAATTAGTAGTTATTAATATTAAAAAAGCGGTATCAAATAATACCGCTTTTTAGTAAGAAAAATATAAATATATTTGTGAACAAACTGCCGGTTTTTTCGTTGTATAATATATGATATTAAACATAAAAAACAAGAGAAGGAGATAAAACCCAATGAAAAAATTTATGGCATTTTTGCTGACATTCATAATTTCAGGAGCAATGCTCTGCGCTCAAGCAGCCACTCCGGAGCAGGTTCTTGCTTTTTTCAATAAATATGTTGATGCAGCAAATTCATACAGTGAAACAATTACAGACTTTTATGCACCCGATGCAAAAATTATCCGTGTTGTTATGAAACCGGACGGAACAACAGCCTCTGTTGTTGCAAATACAAAACAGTATTTCAATCAGATGCGTCTTGGTGCAAACCTTGCAAAAATTAATAAGTATAAAAATTACTATACTGAAAGAAAAATCACAAAACAGGGTAATGACTACAAAATTACATGCCTTCGCAAGCCTTCAACAAGCGACTACAAAATACCGGCCCATTTTGTAATAGGACCTGATGCAAAAGGCAACTTGAAAATAAAAGAAGAAATGATGTATACAAAACAGCAGAGATTTTTGAAATACGCAAAATAAATCAACTGTACAAAAAACATTTTACACAATGAGAATCCGAAATTTTAACAATTTCGGGTTCTTTTTTTGAGCAGATATCCATGACATACGGACATCTTGTATGAAATTTACAGGCAGCCGGCGGATTCATAGGTGACGGCAAATCACCGGTAAGTTTCAGCTCCTGCTGCTCTTTTTCATGGATAGAAGGAACTGATGAGATGAGTGCTTTTGTATAAGGATGTTTCGGATTATCAAACAAACTTTTTGAATCTGAAAGCTCAACAATATCTCCCAGATACATTACAGCAATCCTGTCAGAAAGATATTTTACAACCCCCAGATCATGAGAAACAAAAAGTACCGTCAAGTTCAACTTTTCTTTCAATTCTTTCAAAAGAGTAATTATCTGAGCCTGAATACTCACATCCAGAGCAGAAACGGGCTCATCCGCAACAAGAAATTCCGGCTTTAATATGAGTGCTCTGGCTATGGCAATTCTTTGTCTTTGTCCGCCCGAAAACTCATGAGGATAACGTTTCAGGTCTTCTTCATTCAATCCGACAAGATAAATTATTTCTCTTATCCTTTTGTCTAACTTTTTTTTGTCTCTGATTCCATGGACAACCAGCGGTTCTCTGAGAATTGAATATACTGTCATCCTCGGGTCAAGGCTCGAATAAGGATTTTGAAAAACCATTTGCGCTTTTTTTCGAAACTGTTTCAAGGTCTTTTCATCAAATTCGAGAATATTTTCACTGTTATACAAAACTTCTCCCCCGGGCTGAATCAGCTTCAGGATAGCTTTTCCGAGAGTTGATTTTCCACAGCCGGATTCTCCGACGAGTCCTAGTATTTCGCCTTTGTAAATATCAAGATTAATCCCGTTTAGTGCATGCAAAAATTTTTTGCTCTTATTCAAAAATCCCGAAGAAACGGGATAATACATATTCAAATTTTTTATCTGCACCAGTTTTTCCATAAATGTATTATATCCGTTTTTGCTTTTAAAAAATATATGCAACCGGCGTATTTTAGTAAATATTTAAATAAACCCAGTAGCTTCTGTAAACTTTTTTGATGTAATCCCTTGTTTCTGCGTATGGAATATTTTCAATAAACTCATCAAAACTCTTGTAGTCAAGGTTGCTTTTCCAGCTGTTTACGACATTTGGTCCTCCGTTGTATGAAGCAACCGCAAGAAGATCATTTTCATAATGTTTTTCTTTTACATAATCCAGATATGCACAACCGAGTTCTATATTTTTTTCGGGAACATACAAAGAAGAACGTCCTTTGTATGGTATACCGTTTCTTTGTGCAATATATGAAGCGGTTGCAGGCATAAGCTGCATAAGCCCCATTGCTCCGGCAGAACTGCCAGCTTTGGGGTTGAAGTAGCTTTCTTCTCTAATCAAAGCACTGACAAGATAAGGGTCAAGCCTGTATTGTCTTGCTGTGTCATTTATGACCTCCTGATATTTCAGGGGATATGCCAGCAAATACAAACTGTCAGAGAATGCCGGTCTTTTGGGAAGTTCTTCTATTGCATCTCTGGCAAGCAGTGCCGCTGTAGAGATGTCACCCTCCTGATAACTCAGCCAGCTCTGGATTGCTTTGTTGTCTTTGTCAATTTCTCCGATTAGTTTGTAATCATTGAGTTTCAATACTGACTCGATTACGGAAAGGCTGTCTTGAGATATTCCCGAATGACTGAGCGGCGGTTTTACAACCCTGTCTTTTTCAGGTAACCTGTGCGAGGATTTTGTTTTCCAGTTTCTGTTATATTTCTGGTTCAGGTGTTTGCTTGCTCTGTATGCATAATAGTTGTCAGGGTATTCATCCAGCACTCTTTGATAAAAGCCTTTTGCTTCCGTATAATTCCCTTGCATTTCTGCAATTTTCCCTGTCCAGAACAGGATTTTTGGTGCTGCTATTGTATTCGGATAGTTTTTTATATGCAAAAGCCCTAGAGTATATGCTTTATCAAAATTTTTGTCTGCATATGCATTCCAAAACAGATTTGAAAGAGCATCAGAGGCATAATTACCCTGCGGAAATTCTTTATATATCCTGTTATAAATATTAATTTTTTGTTCCGGTGTCTCAATCTTTGCCAGTCTGTACAGAATATAATCCTGTGCGGTTGCATTTTTCCCGATTTCAAGAAGTTTATACCATCCCGCCTTTGTTCCGTACGGATAGGCATATGCATAATTTTCCAAAAAAGTTCTCAAATCTTTTTCATCTATGTTTTTTGAATACACCGGATAGTTGTGTTCAAATATTTCTCTGTATTTTTTGTAATTACCCTGTTTTCTGTATATTTCAGCAAGATAGCCCCAGCATGAGGACATATATGATTTGTTAAAATTGTCATAAGCCTGCTTGTACCTGCTGTTTTTAAAATACGTTCTGCCGATTAGATAAAAATCCCTTTGAGTCAGTTTGACACCGAGTTTTTGAATTTCGTCCGCACTGTTGAGTGAAAATCTCCCGTTTGGAACATCTTGAAGATAGTTTGCAAAGTATATTTTTGATTTTTGTTTCAGTTCATTGATTTCTTTGTTGTTTTTTATTTTTTCTTCAACAATTTCAGGCTGTTCGTTTTTGAATTTTTCTTTTTCTTCTTTGATTTTTTCCTGTGCTTTTTGCTCGCAGATTATGCCAAGGTAGTAGTTTGCTGCAGTTTTATAGTCACAATCTTTAAAAAAGCGGCGAATGTCATTGAAGGTTTTTTCGGCTCTGTTGTAATCTTTTGCTCTAAAGTAATTCTGAGCAAGGGAATAGTATGCTTTTTTTACAAAAACAGATTCCGGGTATTTTTCTATAAATAATCTGTATTTTTTTATAGCTGTATCATAGTCATTCAACTCATCTGCGCAAATTGCCTGCCTTAAAAGAGCAATTTCATATATAGCGGAATTCTTTGAAACATTTGAAAAGTTAAAATATGCGTTTTCAAAATCGTTTTTGTTTAAATATTCAAGTCCCTGCCGGTAAGTTTGAAAATCTTTTTCCGTAACTCTTGTCATGTTAAAAACATTAATCAAAACAATCAAAATCAGAACCGCAAAAGCAGAAGCTATGAAAACAAATTTCATCTTTTTTTTCATTTCTAACATTTTTGGCACCCGAATTTAAATTGTAAAACCCTCTATAAGTATCCCCAAAACACGAAAAGAGAGCAAGGCTTTTTATCAGCAAACAGCGCATATTGGATTTGTAAAAACAAACGGACATTAGAGAAACAGTTTGACTTGAGATGAGAGATGAGAGATATGGAAATTTTTACACAGCAGGAATATGAGTTATTAAGACAAAAATACGTGAACGAAAATCTTTTCAAACCTAAATTGAAACCGTTTTTTCAAACAAGGTTTCCCGTAATAAAAAACTATGTCTACTACGATAATCCGGTTTTTATAAATACGGATTAGCTCTTTGATGAATAGACAAAATCTGTTTTGGTACACGGAAGATAGATTTTGAAAACGGTGCCTTTGTTCTTATCGGTAATAATCTCAATTTTTCCGCTATGCGCATCAACAATTTTTTTTGTTATATAAAGCCCTAAACCCGAACCGACTTTTTTAAAACGCTGTGCACTGAAAACCTGCTCTTTCATCAAAGCATTCAAGACATTCTCGGGTATCCCTTTTCCGTAGTCTCTGACTGAGACAATGAGATTGTTGTCTTTTGAAGCGAGAGTAATATTTATTTCCGTGTCTCTGGGAGAATGCTCCGAAGCATTTGAAATTACATTAGTCAAAACTCTGTGAATTTCTGACTCGTCGTATTCAAAGATATCTTCTTTTGCACCTGATAACTCAGAGCTAATTTTTATTGTTTGATTTTTAGACTCAAACATATACTGCAGTTCCTCCAGAGAATTCTGAAGAGTTTTTTTGATAGAATGCGGAGCTTTGTTCATATGACAGTCCCCGCTGTCAAATTTGTATCTGGTGAGCACATTATCCGTCATCCTGAGCATAAAACGTGTGGAGTTTAACAGCTCCTGAACAATCTCTTTTTGAGAACTGTTCAATTCGCCAAAACTCCCTTCATGAAGCAGTGCAAGTGCTCTTTTTTCCGCTCTCACAGGAGTTTTTAAATCGTGTGTAATCATCTCGATAAAGTTTGTGATGATATTTTGTTTTTCGACTTCTTCTGTCAAATCTTCTATTATCACAAGATATCCGGAGACGGCATTATTTGTTTTTATTTTTGAAAAAGTTGTTTTCAAATGTTTTTTTTCATCAAGAATCATCCGAAACTGCATATGGTTCTTGGAAGAATTCACAAAATTCTGCAGCTCTTGAAGATAATCAACACTCAGATTTTCTTCCAGAAATTTCAGAAAGTTTTCATGATAAAAAATCTTTTTGTTTAATATTTTAAAATTTCGGCTGATTACATTAAAATCCAAATCAGTCAATATTATTTCGTTGCTGGTAAATTCAAAAATATCATCCAGTTTTTGTTTTTCCTGCAAAAGCTCGTCTTGAACCTTTTTGAGCTTCAGGATACTTTGAATTTGTGCACGGATTGTCTTTACGTCAAAAGGTTTTTCTATGTAAACAGTTGAGCCGAGATTGTAGCCTTTTATTTTCTTCTCGTTTTCCCCGTAGGCGCTTACGTAAACAACAGGAGTATTTTGGTGAGTTTTTAAGAATTTTTTTGTAAATTCAAAACCGTCCATCTGCGGCATTACAACATCAATCAAGGCAAGGTCAATCATTTCTTGCGCAGTATTTTCAAGTGCATCGACAGGATTTGAATATGACAAAATTTCGTATTCAAAAATCTCCAGAGTCTCTTCAAGAAGCTCGATATTCATCAAACTATCGTCAACTATAAGTATCTTGCCTTTTTGCATTCCAATCTTAGTTCCTTTTTTCTTGACTATATGACAACAACAATTCCTGTTTGGATTTATATATTAATTCGATTTATAAAAAAAAATAATTGCCCACATGGCGGATTCTTTTTTGAGAATATTTTACTCTTTCAAACCTCCTGACAACATATCGTTTATAAAATATTTTTTGCCAAGTAAAAACACAACTATTGCCGGAAGTGACAACACAACGGAACATGCCATTAAATCACCCCACATAACAATCTCCCTGAAACTTCCTTTGAATTGGGCAAGTGCAACGGGCAAAGTGGTTATATCAGGTGAATGCGTAACAATTAACGGCCACATAAAGCTGTTCCACGTTGTTACAAAAGTGAATAATCCCAACGTCACAACAGCCGGCAAAGCCAGCGGCATTGCAATTTTAAAAAACAACTGAAAAGTATTGCAACCGTCAATTTTTGCCGCATCTTCGATTTCCTGAGACATTCCCCTAAACCACTGCCGCATCATAAACACTCCGAGCCCCCCGAAAATCCCGGGAACAATCAAAGCATTGTATGTATCTATCCAGTGAAGTTCTCTCATAAGAAAAAATAAAGGAATTATATTAACCTGAGGAGGAATCATCATACTTACAAGAAATACAAAGAACAGCATATCAATCCACCTGAACTTTGCTCTCGCAAAAGCATATCCAGCCATTGCGGAAAACAAAACCTGAAAAACCGATGTTACCAGTGCAACAAACAGGCTGTTTGCAAAAAACTTCAAAACAGACATCTTTGAAAAAACATCGATATAATTGCCGGTGATAAAAGGAGAGGGAACAAAAGAAACAGAACTGCCGAATATTTGAGAATCAGTCATAAAAGACACACAAACCATCCAGACAAAAGGCAGCAGCATTGATACCGCACCCAAAATAACCAATGTATAACCCGAGATAACCAGCAGTTTTTTCATAACATCAATTTTAATTCTTTATTCCGTGAAAAACAAGTAAAAACAACGAAGAACTCGGATTTACAATTGTTTACAAATTGAGATTTTACACTTATTTTTTATTTAAAAATATGGTATACTACAAATGTAACAACAAGAAAGATGGATATATGAGCCGGGTCCTTTTGTTGAATTCAGAAAATGAACCGCTTCGAATATGCAGTTGGAAGCGGGCTCTGGTTTTGTTGATGAAGGGCAAAGCTCAATGCGACAAACGTATTCAAAGTATTGAAGACTACATCAATATTGATAATACCAATATACCTAAAGTTATCAGATTAAACTATGACGTGGCAGTTCCATACAAGGAACTGCCTTTTAACAGGGAAAATATATTTGTCAGAGATGAATATACCTGTCAGTATTGCGGAAAAAAATTCCCCGCATCAGAGTTAACACTCGATCATGTCTATCCAAAATCCCGCTTTGGTCCTGATATCTGGGAGAATATAGTTACCTGCTGTAAAGAATGCAACCAGTACAAAGCGGATAAAACCCCTAAAGAAGCAGGTATGAAACTTTTGCGCCGTCCGTTCAGACCAAAAGAATATTTTGAATATGAAATGAAAAAATACCCTTATTATGAACAGAGTTACTGGCAAAAATGGGTTCAAAAAACAGCATAACTTTAGATATCAACAGGTCCCATCATTTGTATCAGGGTGCTGATTGTTGTATCCATACTTACGGAATCAGATACACGCTGCTGCAAAAATGCATTTATCTGCGGCATCATTTCGATGGCAATATCAAGCTTTGGATTTGAACCAGCAACGTACATACCGACATCGATTAAATCTTTGTTTTCTCTGTAAAGAGCCATACACCGTCTCATTTTTGCAGCAGCTTCCTTGTGCTCCGGAGTTGCTATAGCTGACATAAGACGGGAAATACTTCCGAGGATATCGATTGCGGGATAATGGTTCATCTCCGCTACTTTTCTGCTCAAAAATATGTGACCGTCGGTGATACCACGCACAGTATCAACAATCGGGTCGTTGATATCATCACCTTCCATCAAAACCGTATACAGCGCTGTAATAGAACCTTTCGGACTGTTTCCGGCTCTTTCAAGAACTTTTTGAAGCCACGAAAATATTGACGGCGGATAACCTTTCATTGTAGGAGGCTCACCGATGGACAAACCGACTTCACGTCCCGCCATAGCACAACGTGTAACTGTATCCGTCATCAAAAAGACTTTTTTACCCTGATCTCTGAAGTATTCACAAACCGATGTTGCAGCCTGAAGACATTTTTGACGGATTAGCGGAGGCTGGTCTCCAGTTGAGCAGACCAGAACAGATCTTTTCATACCCTCTTCACCCAGAGAATCTTCAATAAACTCTTTTACCTCCCTGCCACGTTCACCTATCAGAGCAACAACGTTTACATCCGCATCAGAGTTTCTTGCTATCATACCGAGCATTGTACTTTTACCGACACCTGAACCTGCAAACAGCCCCATACGCTGTCCTGCACCGAGAGTCAAAGTTGCATCTATCGCTCTTACGCCGGTTGAAAACATTGTATTGATAATAGGTCTGTCAAAAGGGCTCGGAGCCGGTCCGTCAATTGACACCATAGCAGCATTTGAAGTATCAAGAGGTCTTCCGTCTATAGGCTCGCCCATGGGGCTTATCAGTCTGCCGAGTAAAAAATCTCCGACCGGCAGCATAATAGGCTTTCCTATTGTAGAAACAAGACTGCCCTGTCCGATACCGGCTCCGTCATACAAAAGCAGCAATTGAGCCGTATCACCTTTGAATGCAACAACCTCCGCAGGTTTTTTTTCTCCCTGATATGTTTCGATAAAACACAAATCGCCAATTTTGAGCCCGGGAAGTTTGACTTCTACAGTCAAGCCCAGAAGTTTCGAAACTGAACCTTTGTACTGATACATAGGAGTAGAGTCTATTATTTCAAAGGCTCTTTTCTTCATATATTCAATTGAACGTTCTGTGGATTGTTCTACCATGGTATTTTACCTTGATTTTTACTGGTAATCCGGTGCATACATTTCGCCTATTGTATCAACGGCTTCGACTTTGATATCGGTAATAAGTTCGCTGTATGAAATAACAACAATTGTCGGAATATGTCTTTCAAGCAGCTGGTACAAAGGCAGTCTTATTCTCGGAGAACAAAGAATAACAGGCTGTCTGCCGACTGTCTGGTGTGCTCTCATAAGAGTTGATGCCGTAGTTTCGATAAGCTCCTGCACCTGCATAGGATTCAAAAGGAACATTGTGCCGAGCTCCGTTCTCTGACAGCTGTCGTCCAGTGTTTTTTCCCATTCACTCGAAAGTGTAAGTGCATACATCACTTTGTCTTCCGTACAGTTGTTCAAACAAATTTGTCTGCCCAGTGCTGCCCTTATTCGTTCAGACAAAATATCCGGTTCTTTTGAAAATCTTGCATAGTCGCAAAGTCTTTCAAAAATAAAGATAATATCTTTGATTGAAACTTTTTCTCTAATCAGGTTAACAAAGATTTTTCTCAAATCGCTTGTTGAAATGATTGTCGGAATAAGGTCATTAACAAGAGTCGGATCCTGAGATTTAACAAGCTCCATAAGTTTGAGGACATCTGTTTTTGTCATAACCTCATCAACATATTTTCTTACGCATTCCTGAAGGTGAGTAACAATTACATCAACAGAATCCACTGCCGTAAGATGGTCATCCGGATCAATACTTTGCGGTTCAACCCAGTATGCTTGAGCCTGATAGGTCGGGTCAATATTAACTATAGAATCCGGAGGAGTCGGCTTACCCGTAGCGTCCCACTGGTCGGCAATAACCATAAGCTTGCCCGGATAAACAAAACCCGTGGCAACCTTATTACCTCTTATGGAAATCAAGTATTCGTTGGCATCAAGAGCAGATGAATCCATGATTCTTATATTAGGAATAATGTATCCGAGTTCATCAGTTACACGCTGACGAAGAGCGGCAATTTTTGCCAACAGCTGACCTTCCTGATCGGGGTCTGCAATAGGCAAAAGACCGGAACCGACCTGCAGGCTCAATACGTCTACACCCAAACGCTCATACATTTTGTTCGGATTAACAAGATCCTGCATATTTTGTTTTACACTTTCCAATTGACCCAGCTGTGCCTGCACATCCTGATTGACAAGCACAGAGAAACCGGCAATAAGCAAAATTATTGAAAATATAGTAAACGGAAGCCATGGCAGTCCTGTCCAATGGCTTGAAACAGCAATCAACAGCAAAAATCCTACAGCACAGAACAAACTCATAGGTTTGCTCAAAATCTGCGCCGCAACATCTGTTGCCAAGCTCGGGCTGGCCGCGGAAGCACGGGTCATTACGATACCGGCAGAAATAGCCATCAAAAGTGACGGCACCTGAGAAGACAAACCGTCACCTATTGTCAGGATGGTATATTTTTGAACAGCATCAGCCATTGGCATCCCCTGCTGAAGTATACCAATCAACAAACCGCCTATGATGTTTATTATTACAATAATGATACCTGCCATGGTATCACCTTTTACAAACTTCATAGCACCGTCCATTGAACCGAACAAAGCAGACTCTCTTTGCAAATCTTCACGTCTTTTTACCGCTTCATCCGGTGAAATCAATCCGGCATTGAAGTCCGCATCAATTGTCATCTGTTTACCGGGCATAGCATCAAGAGCAAACCTTGCGGAAACCTCTGCAATACGCTCGGCACCTTTTGTAATAACCATAAACTGGACAATTGTAATAATGATAAAAATTACACCGCCGACAACCATGTTGCCTCCGGTAACAAATGTTCCGAAAGCGTGAATAACTTCGCCCGCCTCGCCTTTTGCAAGAATAAGTCTCGTTGATGCAATACCAAGCACGAGTCTGAACATTGTACCGATAAGAATAATAGACGGAAACGCAGCCAGTTCAAGCGGTTTTTGAATATACAGGGATATCATCAAAAGCACAATCCCGAGAGTAATATTCAAAGATATTGAAAAGTTTATAATCCAGGTCGGAACCTCAATAAGCAGGATAAGTATCAGCGCGACTACAAACCCCGCCAATGCAATTTCACTTATTGAATTTGTTCCTTGTGCTCCTGCCATTTCGGCCTTTCTTTTTGATTTTTAGTTTTGTATTTGTTTGAATGCTTCCCGTATCAATTCAAGCTGCGTACTGATATTTGCATCTATAATCCCGTTTGATGTTTCTATTACCGCTGAGCCTTCATCGACTTCTTTGTCACCCGTTACAAAAATTTTAGCCTCAAACTGTCCCGAAGACAAAAGTTTTGGCACTATTTCTTTTGTGTATTCCACATCTGTAGGATTCACTTTAAGTATAATTTTATTTTCGTCTTTTGCAAGAGTTTTGAGTGCATCATGAACAATTGATTCCAGAACTTTTTTGTCTGTCTCAACTTCTTTTTTTATAATTTTTTCCGCAACTTTTAAAGATATATCAAGGACATCGTGCGAAATTTCTTCATACATTCTGTCTTTGTACTCAAAAAACTCCTGCACTGCATCTTTTAATCGGTAAATATCTGTCTTAGCTTCTTCAATACCCTTTTCGTAACCTTCTTTTGAAGCTTCTTCTTTTATTGTTATGGCTTCCTGCTGTGCTCTTGAGATAAGGTTTCTGTCATCTATCCTGCGGTAGCCTCTTCTTCTGTCGCCTCTTCTTCTTTCCGCTCTTTGACCAAAATCTATGTCATCAAAATTGAAGCCGGCAAAAATATCTGTTTTGTCTTCTTGTTCGGGCTCATTTGCTTCTTCCTGATTTTGAAGTTCCTGCGCGAGTGTTTCTTCTTCACTTTGCAATACCTGTTCAACTTCATTTTGAGGAAGTGGTTTTGGTTTATTTAATTTTTGGTTACTTTTTTTTATTATCATCCGTTGTTTGTTCTGTTTTATTATTTTGCAAGTTTATCTTCAATGTGTGTACATATTATATCGGCCACTCTTGCAGGGATTTCCACGGCTTTTCCCTGTCCTGCGGCACTTGAAACAAAGCTTTTTACAACCTGTCGTTCCTTCATTATCATATTAGATATTTTAGAAATATCCGAATTTTTTACAATTTTATATAATCTGTCATACATCTTGGATGTACTGAGTTTTCTCGGCGGCGGCAATGTCTTTTTTATCTCTTTAAGACATTTTACAACCAAGCCTTTATCAAGCTTTGATTCTAAATCGTCCATTGATGCATAGTCAGACAAAATAGCCGCATCTTCAGGAGAAAACCTTGACAATACACCCTGTCTTTTTTCCGGAGGAAGCTGTCTCAACACAATGGCAAATGTTGCAAGTTTCAGAATTTTTGTATCATTTGTCTGTTGTATGTATGCTGATGACTGTGACTGTTCTTGCACCGGCTGAGACTGTGCGGTCTGCTGTTCTTCTATTTGCTGCTGTGCTTGAGCTTTTGCCATTTCATCAATATTAGAATGGCTCAATGCTTCTTTTACCTGTTCCTCGTTTAAAGCACCACGCTTTTTTAACTCATCAAGTGCTTCTGCATAAGCTTTTTTTACATGATGTTCGACAACGGCTATCATATCAGCCTGCGGAAGATTTTTTATAATAGCTGTTTTTGCTATTTCAAATATAGTAAAAGCAATTTTTTGTAAAATCGCATCTCTGAACTGCGGGTCAATACCGCTTCTTATGATATCAATAGACTTGTGAAAAGCCCATTCTCCGATGAACTGAGAAACAATACTTGCCTGCTGGGCATTGAAATTCAAAGATGTGTCGTTTGCAATGGCTTCACCCGCCATATAACAGAAGTTGAAGACAATATTTATAATATACTGTTTATCAGCATCGGGAATATCAGGAGGCAATGCCGGACCAACCTGTTCGGACAGTGATTTTGCAAACTCTTTATAATCAAAACCTTCTATTGGCAACTTGTTTCCCCTCGTATTTGTTCGTGAATTGTTTTTTGATTTCTGTTTTATTTAACGTTTCCGTCGACCTCTCACAAAACCTGACATTTAGTCAGCTTTTGTTCGGCAGAGCACACCGGCTTACGCCTTTTTTGCTCCTGTGGGCTTCGGACTTTCGTCCTCCAGTCCTACGTCGCTCTTATTGTGTTTCGCTGCCGAAAACTGAACGTTTCCGTCAGCCTCACACCGGCTTACGCCTTTTTTGCTCCTGTGGGCTTCGGACTTTCGTCCTCCAGTCCTACGTCGC
>CALVAQ010000022.1 GCA_944325595.1 Candidatus Gastranaerophilales bacterium | reverse complement strand
GCGGTTGGCACTCTGCCGACGAGAAAGTGACTAAATGTCACTTTTGAGGAGAGGGGTAGCGCATCTGCCGAAGGCAATAACAGAATAAATGGGCGGTTGGCGCAGTTGGTAGCGCATCACATTGACATTGTGGGGGTCGCTGGTTCGAGTCCAGTATCGCCCACCATTTAAAAGACTCTTTTAGGGTCTTTTTTTTGTTATGGACTCTCACGATGACGATTTTCTGCCGGAAAATCGTCACTGGTTCTGCTCGTTCGAGTATCCTGATTCGTAAGGCTCGTGATGCTCGCCTACGACTCAAGCGAGTCCAGTATCGCCCACCATTTAAAAGACTCTTTTAGGGTCTTTTTTGTTATGGACTCTCACGATGACGATTTTCCGGCAGAAAATCGTCACTGGTTCTACTCGTTCGAGTATCCTGATTCGTAAGGCTCGTGATGCTCGCCTACGACTCAAGCGAGTCCAGTATCGCCCACCATTTAAAAGACTCTTTTAGGGTCTTTTTTGTTATGGACTCTCACGATGACGATTTTCTGCTGTATTGTTTCAAGTACTTTTGAAATTGCAAACACTTTGAGCAAAACCCCTTAAATGCCCTAGAATTAGGGTTCTTGCTGTTCATTTTAGTAGGTATTTTAGTTTGAGAAAGAGCACTCAAAAGTCCATGAAATGGACACCAGTTGTCCTCAAAAGTTTTTGCCTTTAAACAAGGTATATCCTGTATTTTTTCTCATTTCTTTAGCGAGTGCCCAGTTTTGTAACTCTTTGTCTGAAGCATTTTCATATCTGGTTTTATCAGGGAAAACATTTTCTGCTTCTGCATATGCATTATAGAATGCATCTAACTCTTTCGTATAGCTTGACTTAAAGTCATTATATGACTCATCATCAGAATTAAATTTTCTTTTTATATATGATTCGGCACTACCTTTATGGTAATTGTATGATAAATCTGATATTATACCCATATAAAGCCTCCTTTACTTTGCCTTATTTTTGTATTCTAATTGTTTCTGGTCTTGTTTTATTAAATATCTGTTCATTTCCGGGATATTTATTTAGCTTCCATCCATGAAACAAAAATATTTCATTATCTGAAACCCTTATAATTTTAGAAGGGAATGTCCATTTTAAGGTTGGTCCTTTTTTTACCTGAGCAGTTTCGTAATCAAAAATCACAGTATTTCTGCAAGACTTAGCTGCTGTTTTCCAAAGATTTGACTTGTATCTATACTGATCTGGATGACCACCACCACAAGTTAATAAAAACTTGTTGTTCTTCAATGGAATAATGCTTATTGCTTTGTACAGTTTAAATTCTTCTATTTTCACCTCCATTAAAAAATCAAGATATACTTCTAATTGTTTTATCAATATCTTGTTTTTTATAATTTCTTTTTTTTCTGCTAACACAAACTTATTTGTTTTATCATCAAATATATACGAATTATCTTTACTTATGAATATAACCTTGTTGTCTGACGTTGTTATGTTAAATAAATAGTTTTTTAATCCATCCGGAATCGGGTTATCATAAAAAATATTAGTTTCAGGATCATAAATTAATATTTTTTCAAGTATTGCATCGGTATTTTGGACTAATGCATTGGGCATAGAGTCATGTCTGTATCTAACAGGGATAATTATTTTACCACTGTTTAAAATGATAAAATCTGATGCTAAAGGCATATGTTTTATTTTATTCTTCAAGCTCGGGAGTTTTTCAAAACTATTAGTATTTACATCAAAAAAATATAATCTATATAAAGAACTTTCTATAGGTGTTAGTGTAGTATTATTACCATAAAATCTGTCAACACCATCAAAACTTTTAATACAGTTTTCAAATATCAGAATACCCGGAGCGTAATCTGTTAGATAACGATAATTAGCAAAGAAATCTCCTTCTTTTATTTTTGATCTAAACAGTATATTGTCAGCAGCAGTAACTTTTTTGTCTTTAATATCATAAATTAAATTTGGTTTATTATAATAGAATAAGACTAAATCACCTTTATTATTTTCTTTTAATAAAAAAGGATTATTTTTATACAATAAATTTTTTTTAATCGACATAAATTTATGTTTTTGGAAATCATAATATTCAGGATATATATTTTTAAAATCACTTTTTAATATGTAAATATTGCCATTACTATGTTTATATATTCTCGCTATATGTCCAACATCATGGTACATTTTAGGACCTAAATATGTACAAACATCCTTGCCTACGCAGGACAAAAATTTATTTGTATTTATAAATAAACTTACTGAATTTACAATCCCTGTTGTAAGCTGAAATAAAACACATATGGATATAATAGATACACAAATACGGCGCCATGTTAAAAGTGTTTTTTCTCTTTTGAATCTTTTTTTATCTTCCCAGTATTTTTCATCTTCTGCTTCGTCAAACTTTACATATCTGTCAGGATCATCAAAAACACTTTCATCAACAGGTTCAGGTTCAGTTCCCCATACTTTTTTCCAAAATTTTTTAATATTATCTCTTGTAAAGAACTTCTTTATTTCTTCCGTATTCATTATTCTTTCTCCATTAGGCATATGCTGTAAATCAACTCACTCCATAGTACAATTTTTTGCCAAATTTGTATATATTGCATATAAAAATTTGGCAGTCGGTGTTCTGTTTCCGCTCATTAGAATATCACAATTCATGCGGTTTGAATGCATAAGACGGTAACCTTGAAACAAACTTATCAAGATGAACCACTATATATATGATGACGAATTTATTTTGCTAAGCTATCTTTGACTTGATGACAAACAAATTCCCGAAAAAACTGATTGTGATAATAATATCCATTTGTCTGGGATTTTTTACGCTGCCCGTTTTTTCGATGTCAGAAACACAGATAAAGTATTGTAATGACACAAAAAGCATTTATGAAAACAACTGCACATACCTTCAGCAGCGAATTGAAAAAGATGTGATTCAAAATAAAGAGGATTTAACGGCAGAAGGTGAAATCCAAGAAGATATTGATACTTTTGCTACTAAGACAAAAAATTTTGCCTGTGTATGTCTTTTACCTTTATCCGTTATATCTATGCCGATTTCTCTGTTTGGGGTCTGGGGTGCAATGTTTTATTCAATATACACAAATGAGTCATTAAAAGTTTTTCGCTAGCGGCAAAGATATGCAGTTTCAGAAGTTGTGCTGGTTTTTAATCCAGTTTTGGAGATTTTTATACAAAAAGTTGTACTCACTTTGCGCAAAGGAAATGTTTTTATCTGAGAGTTGTTTTTGTTTGTCTTTTTCTTCTGCACAGTTGCAGCCCACACTGGGGCTGGAAAATTTTATCAATCTGTCTGCCGCTATGATACTGACTTTCGGGTTAATGTTTCAGTTTCCTCTCGCAGTATTGATATGTGTAAAGTTTGGGCTGGTCAGGGTTTCAACACTCAAACTTGCAAGACCTTATATTATTGTCGGAATTCTGATACTGGCGGCTATATTTACGCCTCCTGATATAGTGAGTCAGCTTTTGCTCGGTGTTCCGACATGGCTGTTGTTTGAAGCAGGTCTTTTTGCAGCTTCTTTGATTGAGAGAAAGTCAGAGAAACCTTTGTAATATTACTGCGTGCTTTATTTTACTTCAATACTCGTTTCAATAACCTGAGAGTTTTCAGGTGCTTTTCTCGGCAGTTCTGTCGGATATTCGACATCAAGAATGATATCCGGATTCATTGTCTTGGCAATGTTAATAAAGAAATCGTAGTATTTTTGATTTGTAATATTGCCTTCTTTGTCTTTATACATTTGAGCGTAATCTCTCAAATTTTTGGATTTATCTTTATACTTTTCCATTAAATCAGGGTGTGTTTTGGGATCCAATCCTGCTTGCAGTTCAGGATGAAGTTCAGCAAATGCAAACAAGTCTTTGAGCACATTTGCCTGCCCTCCGTATGCCAGTATAACTTCATACATATCATCAAAAGCTTCTTTGTTCATATTCAGCTGTTTTTTGCATCCGATTCTGTAATCATAAAATGCAGCAGGTCCAAACTCCGGTGTTTTTTTGTAAAAATAATTGTAATCTTCAAGGGCTTTGTCATACTGTCCGTAAAAATAGTATATCTGTGCTCTTGCAATCCTTGCTTTATCAAAATCAGGATTTATTTCCAGTGCTTTTGTATAAGGCTCTGTTGCTCCGAGACGATTATTTTTGCGTTCATAATCCTGTCCCTGATTAAAATAATATTGTTCATCTTTTACTGTTTTTGCGTATGTGGTTGTACCGATTACAAAAATCAAACCCAGACAAAAAATTGCTGTAAAAATTTTTTTCATAAGACCATCACTCCTGTTTTTATTTCAGGATTATATCAGAAATTTATAAATACCGCTAATAAATTGTCTTAGAAAAATTCGTTCATGACATCTTACTATCACAAAACCGACCGCCGGCAGCGTTTGTTCGGCAGTGTCTTATCACGAATTTTTCTCGGACATTAAATTTGTTCGCTTGTTTGGAAAGTATATTTACACAAAAAAAAGAGGCTTTTTTGATAGCCCCGTGTTAAATACCTTTTCCCGTTCCTTATATGTTTTAAGTTTATTAAAATCTATTAGTCTGTTTTGTTTTTTGTTTTAGTTATCTCTTGTATCTATATAAAGTATATAAAAAAGAGATAATTGCCCCGGGTGTTTGCTGCAAGATTTCTATTTGTGAAGAAATATTACAAAAAATAAGAAATAGTATATACTTTTTAAAAAAATTACCTCTGAAATTCAAAAAAGTATATACTATTTTTGTAAAAAATTAATTGTAACAAAATTTTAACATAACTGTAAAAGTTTATTTTTAGATGTTTATTATTTATAAAATTTTGTCATTTATGCTGTCAATTTAATATATTTAGCCGTTTTTACTCCTTCGATTTTTGTGATTTCAGCTATTGTTGCCTCATTGACTTCGCTGCCGGTGTTGATAATCATCAATGATATGTTATCCGCCTCAGCCCTGTTTTGTGCAACATTCATTCTTGTTATGTTTATGTCTTTGCTTCCCAGAACAGTTGCAACTTTTGCAACCATGGATGGTTTGTTTTCGTGAGGAACAAGCAGCATATGCTTTTCAGGTTCTATGCTTGCATTGTAGCCGTTAACTTTTACTATTCTCGGCATATTTTCTGCAATAATTGCACCGGAAACAGTTGTTGTCTGTTTGTCTGTTACAAGTTTTAGTGTTATTGAACCTGAAAAATCAGTAGATGTGTTTGATTTTGTAATAGAAACATCAAGGCCTTTGTTTTTTGCAATAAAAGGTGCATTGACGTAGTTTACGTCATTCATAAATGCTGACAGCACACCTTTTACAACTGCTGTTTCAAGGGGTGAAACATCCAGCGATGCGAGTGAGCCTTTTACTGTGACATAAATACCTTTTAGATTGCCGGTGGATATTTGAGAAGCAAGTTCTCCAATATTCTCGGCGAGCTGCATATAGTCTTTTACCGGTTCAAGTTTTGCCGGTTTTAAAGACGGAATGTTTACGGCTGATTTTGCACTGCCGCCGGAGAGAACTTCTTTTATCTGCTGTGCTACATCAATTGCAACATTGAGCTGTGCTTCTTCAGTACTCGCTCCAAGATGAGGTGTCATAAGAATATCCCCTGACGTTTTTGATAAAGGTGATGCCGTAATGTCCGGTTCTGTTTCATAAACATCGACTGCTGCCTGAGCAACCTGACCGGATTCGAGTGCTTGAGCAAGTGCCGTTTCATCAATTATTCCGCCTCTTGCACAGTTGATTAAACGTACTCCCTTTTTCATTTTTGCAATAGAATCGGCATTTATCATATGCAGGGTTTCTTTTGTTTTGGGCACGTGAACAGTTATGTAGTCGCATTCCGGCCATAGCTGTTCAAGGTTTTCAACATATTTTGCCCCGAATTTTTCAACAACTTCTTTTGTTGTATAAGGGTCAAAAACAACCGGATTCATACCGAGTGCTTTTGCCGCTTCCGCTACGTGGTGCCCGATTTTGCCGAAACCGATTATACCCAGAGTTTTTCCAAAAACCTCATGACCTGTGAATTTTGAACGTTCCCATAGCCCCTGTTTTGTAGAGGCAGCAGCTTTTGCGATGTTTCTTGACATTGCCAGCATCAAAGCGACAGTGTGCTCTGCAGCTGCGTTTGTATTTCCGTCAGGAGAATTCACTACAATTATGCCTTTTGCGGTGGCTGCTTCCAAATCGATATTGTCCACACCGACACCGGCTCTGCCTATAATTTTTAGGTTCTTTGCCGCATCGATAACTTTTTTTGTTACCTTTGTCTGGCTTCTGACCATAAGTGCATCGTATTCGCCGATGATATTACAAAGCTCATCTTCTGTCATAGTCGGCAGAATTACGCCCTGTGCAACTTCATCTACTATATTTTTTGCAGATTCATTAATCTTGTCCGTAATTAAAACTTTCATCAAAAACTCCCCTAAAAATCTAACAATTGTTTACAATTATACCTCTTTTTTCTATTTTCAGGCAATTTTTAAATACGAAATGTTTTTATATATATAAAGCAATTTGAGGAGAGAGAATAACTATGGCAACAAATTATACTATTCAGTCAGGAGATACCCTCTGGGGAATATGTAAAAAGTATTTTAAATTGACAAATAATGCCGATATTGCAAATAAAGTTAAAGAAGTTGCAAATAATAATAATATCAGTAATGTCGATTTGATTTTTGCCGGAAAAACGCTGGAATTGGGTTCAGCAATGGATACTGTAGAGTTAACCGGCTCTAATGCGCCGGCGGCAACAAATCCGATTAAACCTGCTGAGAGGGGTACTGATAATGTAGTCCTTACACAGGCTCAAAAAGCAGCGGACGAAAGAATTGAAAACAGCAAAATTGAAACATATGATGACTTGAATAATCTTGCTGCTTCGTCAGTAAATTTGTTCTCTGATGACACAAAAACAGAAGCCCAGATGGATGAGGCATACAGAGAATATTCACAAAGACTTTTGGACAACTATTACGATATAAATAAAGACGGCACTGTTACCGTAGAAGAGTTTGCGGATATTGAAAGACAAGGTGCACAAAAAGCAGGTGAAATACAATTTAATGCTCTTGGATTTGAAATATCGGAAGAAAATGCTGTAATAGCACAACGCAGCGGAAATCTGTTTGCAAAGAATCTTGATATGAATGATGATGGAATCATTTCTGCAGAGGAACTGTCCTTCTTCAACGAACAGGCTGATATTATTGACGGGGCTCAAGATGGAGTTATAAAAAATGCAGCTGAAAGTGCAATGTTTGAAAGCGTTACCGGAATGAATGCAAACAACGAAGATATCAACCGTGTAGTCAATAAATATCTTCTGGGACAAGAACTGTCAGAAGATGAACAAAAAATTCTTGAACAATCCACAGACATTATTAGAAAAAACATGGGTAAAGCTGCCGGACTCGATGAGTAAGGTTTATTTTAAATAGATTTCTTCTATATTGTGGATTACTCCGCCGAGTTCTGTCGGATAAACATTGCCGAATTTGTTTCTTACGGCGGAAATTCTGATAGGTGAATAAAGATATATTATCGGCTTTTCGTCATAGACAAGCTGCTGATATTCTTCATACAAAGCTTTTCGCTTGTCAAAATTCAGCTCCAATGAAGCTCTGTCAAAAAGTTCATTGAGTTTCTTTTCCCACGGGAAGAGTTTTTTGTTCTCTTCCGGTGTTTTTCTCATATTAAAAACATGCAGGGTTCCGTTAGAATACCAGACATTTTTTCCTCCGTACGGCTCAAGCGGACTGCCTGTAAAACCCATTATTACGGCATCAAAGTCGTTTGAATTTACGAGTTTGCTTACAAGAGTATTGAACTCTATAGGCTTAAAGTTTACAGTCATTCCGAGTTCTTCAAGATCCTGTTTTATCATCACACCGATAGACTCACGCTCTGTGTTTCCTGCATTCGTGTACAGGTCAAACTCGACTTTGTTTCCCCATCTGTCATACAGTTTTTTGTTTTTCCAGTAAAAGCCGGATTCTTTCAGCAATTCTTTTGCTTTTTGCATATCCTGCAGATGACCTTTTGCAATTTTTTCATTCAGATAAATGGAAGATAAAGGTTCCGGTGTAAACAGCGGTGCCGCAACACCTCCGGCAATGTTGAATACCATATTTTCTCTGTCGATTGCATAGTCGGTTGCTTTTCTGAAATTCAAATCATTGAACCATCTTTGTTTTGTCGGGTTTACGTAGTATTTTCCTTTGTCGTTCTTTCTTGTGTTGAGATTGTATGCAAAATACATCGTTCCTGTATCGGGTCCGAGATTGTATATTTTGTAATCAGAGGACTTTTCTTTTTCTTTAAATAAAGCGACATTTGAACTTCTCAAACCCACTGTATCAAGCTCTTTTGACTTAAATTTTAAAAGCTCATTGTTTAAATCACCGACAATCAATATTATGTATTTGTCCAAATAAGGCAGCTTTTGACCCTTTTCGTCTATTATGTAATAGTTTGGATTTCTTTCGTATACAAGCCGCTGTGCGGGAACGTATTCTTTCAGGCGGAATGCGCCGCTTGTTACAAAGTCTTTCGGGTTTGTGTTTGAACTCCAAAATGAGGCAAAAGCTTTTTTACCCTGCTTTGTTACAGGCTCAAGTATGTGTTTGGGTGCAATCGGAACGGACAACTGGCGCATAAATGGTGAAAAAGGTTTCGGGGTTGTGAATTTTACCGTATACCTGTCAATTTTTTCTATTTTTGGCAGTTCCGTACCTATATACATTGCATCCCGTGTGCTTGTGTTGCCAAAACCTCCGAAAATTATTGTATTCCAGGTAAAATATACATCGTCTGCAGTGATTTCTTTGCCGTCAGACCATTTCAAGCCATGTCTTAAGTGTACTATATAAGTTTTTTTGTCCGGCAGAATTTCTATGTCTTTTGCCAGGCGGGGGATTACTTCTCCTGTGTATGCATCCGTAGTAACAAGCCCGTCAAACATAATATCAGCGGCAAGGGACGAGGTTGCATCCATTGAGTTCCAGGAATTAAATGTCTTAGGTCCTTCTCCTATTGTGCTTGTGACAAAAACACCGCCGTATTTTCCTGCGGGTGAACGTGACAGAAGATAATCAACACCGTCAATTGTTTTTGTTTGAACAGGATACGGATTATGTACAGGCAAAAAAGATTTTTCTGCTTTGTCCTTTGAGTATTCCTTCTCCGGTATATCCGCTCTTATACATCCGGATAGGACTATTGCGATAAAGACCAGTATGGAAACGATGTAAATTATTCCTTTTTTCATAAGAACAATTTAGCATAAATTCGACAAAAAATTTACTGCCCCGGATGAGGGATTTGATGTATTTACATTTTTTCAGGCGCATCAACGGCAAGCAAATCCAGCGCTGTTTTTATCACCGTTGAAACCGATTTCACGAGAGCAAGTCTTGCTGCTGCCAGCTTTTTGTCGTCAATAAGAACCCTTGAGAATGTGTAGAACTGGTGGAAACATCCTGCAAGTTCTTGAAGATATTTGCAAATCATATACGGCGCTCTGTTTTTTGCACCCATAAAAATGACCTGTTTGAATTCTTCAAGTTTCAAGATGAGCTTTTTAGCCGAAGTCTGTGCTTTTTCATCATCAACAGTCCAGAGCAGGTTCAAATCAGCATTCATTATTGCTTCATCCAACTCCTGTTCGCCAAACAGCGGCGCAAGTTTTTCTTTTGTTTCTACGTTTACTCTTTCGGCGGTTGCATTTCTGAAAATAGAGCAGGCTCTGGCATGTGCGTATTGAACATAAAATACCGGATTGTCATCGGTTTTTGATTTTGCAAGTTCTATATCAAAATCGAGAGTTGTGTCGATGCTTCTTATTATCATCCAGTATCTTGTTGCATCAACACCGACTTCTTCTATTAAATCGTCGAGCGTAACCATGTTTTTGCGTTTGCCCATACGTACAGCTTCGCCGTTTAAGACAATGTTTACAAGCTGACCCAAAAGAACTTCGAGTTTGTCAGGATTGTCTCCGAGGGCTTCTATCGATGCTTTAATTCTCGGAATGTATCCGTGGTGGTCCGCTCCCCAGATATTGATTAGTTTGTCAAAACCTCTTTTTATTTTGTCGTGGTGATATGCAATATCGGCTGTCAGATAGGTGTTTGAACCGTCGGTTTTTCGAAGAACCCTGTCCTGGTCATCTCCGAAAAGTGATGACTTAAACCAGACAGCGCCGTCTTTTTCGTAGAGCATGTCCTTTTCTTTAAGCTGTTTTACACAGTCTTCAACTTTACCTGATTTGTGCAAATCTGTTTCAAAATAAAAATTATCAAAATGAGTATTGAAATGTTCCAAAAGTTGTTTTTGCAGCCCGAGCATCTTTTGTTTTGCATAAGAAGACAATACCTCGAGACTTTCTGCAGAAAGGTCTTTCAAATCTGCCGGCAGAGATTTTGCAAAGTCTGCATTGTCTGCCGCAAAATCTTTTGCAAGAGGAATCAAATATTCTCCGGGATAGAAAGATTTTCTTTCAACTTCATCTGTAGGAAAATCAATTTTTTGTCCGAGTTCCTGCATTACTCTGATATACAAAGAACGACCGAGGTTTTTGATTTGATTGCCGGCATCATTGACATAAAACTCCTGATACACATTATATCCGGCAAATTTCAACAGATTTGCTAGTGCACTTCCCATTGCTGCCCATCTGCCGTGACCTATGTGGAAAGGACCTGTCGGGTTTGCCGATACATATTCCAGAAGAACTTTTTGTCCTGCACCAAAGTCATTTGAACCGTATTGGGATTTTTCGTTCAATATATCTTTAACAACTGTATTCAAGAATGTTTTGCCGAGTTTAAAATTGATAAAACCGGCAACAGTAGAAATCTCACAATCCGGTGTTTCAATTTCCTGCGCAATTACGGAAGCAATTTGTGGCGGTGCCATTTTTGCATATCTGGCAAGAGATGAAACATTTACTGCCATATCGCCAAAATCTTCATTTTTAGGCGTTTCGGCATTCAATGTATACTCGTCAGTCTCTTTCATTTGATTGAGCTTGCCTGCTTTTATTGCTTTTTGAATAGCTTGTGCCGTGATGTCTGTAATATATTGTTTTAGCATAATCCACCTTAGAAAAATTTGTATATATGTAGATTATATTCAAAACAAACAAGAAACAAAATAATAAATTCTAATCCGGTGCCGCAGATGCCGCCGTCTGTGTTTCAAGACAGACGGTCGGGGGTGAGGGTTGGTCTGTTTTTTCAGGGGATAGAGCCTCGTTTTTACTGTCATCCTGAGGAATGAGTGCAGCGAACGAGCTGAAGATGACAGTAATAATTGGTTTCATGGAGTTTCAAACAGGGTTCGGGGCGGAGCAATATTTGACTAAATCGGGGGTTACAGGGGGCGTCCCCCTGTTGTGGTTTAGGTTAGAGATTTTTAAATGAAGGAATAAAAATTTACCGTACCGAATTTGACATTTGGTGAGTGAACGGAAATTTTTGTTTCTGAATTTTAAAATCTCTTTTGAGAGCGTATGTTTCTCTTTCTTGCTTGAGAGGTAGGTGAGGTACGAGCCGTACATATCAGGATGCCCCTGTGGTATGGGTTACTTTCTTTCTCTTGCTTGAGTCGTAGGCGAGGTACGAGCCATACGAATCAGGATGCCCTTGTGGTATGCACACGCAACTCAAAGAGAAAGAAAGTAACATGTGAAAATAAAGATTTAGTTTTCAAAAACAAAGATTTTTGTTTTATCTTCCACACATTCTTTACCGTAAAGCAGAGTAGGTTGGGCTTTCAGCCCAACTATAAATTATAATGTTGGGGTAGAAACCCCAACCTACAATTCTACATTCTGCGTTTTTTCATTTTTCCCGGACAAATTAATTGTCTTTTGACATACCGAGGAAATTTTTGCGAAGGATATATGCATACAGTCCGTCAACATTGTCCATGCATAAATCCAGTGTCCGCATAAGCCGCACTGCATCGTTTTGGAGTTTTTCCAATTTAAGTCTATCTTCTTCTGACAGATTGTTTATATTTTCTTCGTTATCCATATTTGTTCCCTGTATGCACAACTCTGTTATCGGCATTGATTGCCAAAAACTTTAGGCTTTATAAAGTTTTGTAATCACAGACCTTCATCAAGCAGCTCCTGTGCAAGATACAAATCTTTTTTTGTTGTTATTTTTATATTTGAATAACTTCCTTCAACGACAAATACATCATATCCGAGTGCTTCCGCCATGCCTGCATCATCTGAAAATGCTTGTCCGTGCAGCTTTTTATGCACATCAAAAATCAGATTGAAATCAAAAATCTGAGGTGTCTGAACAGCCCATAGAGTGTTTCTGTCAGGTGTTTCTATTATTTTTCCTGTTTCATCAACACGTTTTATTGTGTCGACAGCTTTTACGGCTACAATAGCAGCTTTGGTTTCAACTGCTTTTTTTATACATTTTTCTATATCCTGTTTTTTAATTAAGGGTCTTGCCGCATCGTGGATTGCGACGATGTCCGGATTGCCGCAGGAGGAAAGTGCATTGAATATAGAAGCCTGTCTTGTGCTGCCGCCTCTGACAATTTTTATATTTTCCATGTTTTTTGTGAGGTTTTTGAGTACAGGTTCCAAACTCTCAGATGCTGATACAATAATTTCCTGCGGATTAAACGGAAAAAATGCTTCTATAGAATGCAATATAACTTCTTTTCCATTCAGTTTTTCAAGAAGCTTGTTTGTTTTGCCGTATCTGCTGGAACTGCCGCCAGCTGTAACTATTACCGAAAAATTCATTTTTACTTTTCTCCGAAATGTTTAAAACTCTTTTGGTCAAAAACTTCTTTATTTATAATATACAGTTTTTCACCGTCTTTTATTTTAACAACATTTTTACCTTCCGGTTTTGTGATTCTGCCGATTTTGAAAAACTGTTTTTTATCCAGCTTTTTATATATTTCCGGTCTTATACAAAACAAAAGCTGATAGTCTTCTCCTCCCCACATTACGAGTGATTTGTATGTTTCGGGGAAGAGTTTTTTTAGTTCTTTGCTGACAGGGACTGTGTCAAAATCTATTTCCACAGATACAGCACTGTCATTAGATATCTTGTATAATGCATCAGCCAGCCCGTCAGAAGTGTCCATCATTGCAAAATCAAAATCCGCAGCTTTTGAAAGTATACCGCTTTTTTGAAGCTGTGCTTCCGGTTCTAGATGGGCTCGTATAAGGCTGTTGTCTGCTTTTATGCCTTTGTTTAAAAGCTCCAAACCGCCTGCGCTGTCTCCATGAAATCCTGTTGTGACTACTATATCGTCGTATTTTGCATTCTTTCTTGAAATATTGTATTTTGATGTTTTTTTGCCGATAGCACATATTGAAATATACAATCTGTCAGCACCCGTCAAATCTCCGCCCGCTACTTTGATGTTGCAGGCGGTGCAAACATCATTGACTCCTTTGTAAAACTCTCTGACAAACTCTCTGCCAAGGCTGTCAGGCAAAGATAGTGAGATTGTTATATACAAAGGCTGTGCACACGCTGAAGCAAGGTCTGAAAGGTTTACGTTTACTGATTTTTTTCCGAGCTGATACGGCGTGATTGTTGACAGTTTGAAATGTATATTTTCAACAAGAGAGTCCTGCGTAATAAACAAACCGCTGTTTTTTGTTGTATCATTCGGCAAAAAAGCACAATCATCACCGATAAGGGATGAATCCGAGAGCTCTTTTTTTATAATTTCCAGATATTCCGTTTCCTTCATACATTTATTCTAGCATGAAGGTGTATCTGTCGTTTTTTCTGCTTTTGATGAAACAACAAACTGTGCGCAGAGTTCACTTATCACAAGATAAGCATACATATACACAAGCGGGAAGAAAATATAACCCACAACCGTTACACACAAAATAGAAGTTATTATGCTTACCAGAATAGACATTGCGATGAACAGAATAATAAGCATTACATAATTTGAAACATTGCCCTTAATGAGTTTTGCCGCTTTGTCAAAACTTACAAAAGAAAGTATTTTTTTGTCTTCAAAAAAGGCAGACATTACAAGCGGAAGAAAAATGACGGCAAGCAGGTATAAAAACAACAGAAATGCCCCGGCAAATACCAGAATACCGAAGGAAAATCCGCTCATATGATGATGAAAACCTGCAAAAGGATTCCCGATAAAGAAGCATAAACCGGCAAAAATCAGCCCGACAACCAGAACTGGAATAAAGTACAGGAAATAACCGATAGAATACTTAAAACCCAGCGCAATCAATCCGCCGAAATCTGTCCAGTCAGGCAGAGTGTAATCTTCTGTATTTTTTATTCTTCTGTGTGCTGTTTCACAGACATATCCTGAGACAGCAAGCCAGAGAACAACAGATACTGCGCATGACATTATCATAAGAGCACAAAAGGATTTTGAAGACCCTGTTAATAATGATGCAAACGGAAATATCATTACTCCGAGCGCAGCAAGTATTATACCCGAGCCTGCCAAAAATTTGTTAACCCATTGGGGGTCTTTTGCGATGTAGGTAAGAGCTTTTTCAAAATCCAGTTCCATATAGTTTCTCCTTGTTGTTACAAAGATATTATAATCAGAATTTCAAAGTTTGTGAATAATCCGGTATGACAAACTCTTCGTTGTTTGCATCCTTGTTTGTAAATTCAGCATAATCTTTGAGCGACAATTCTTTTGCGTTTTCATACAGGTTCATATCAACGTATTTTTTGTACAATTCCGTTATATCTCCTGAATAATTGCCCATGATTTGTGCAAATTTTTTGATTTCATCTTTGCTTGCACCGGCGCCGTATGCTTTTGTTTTTGCATCTGTGCCTGAGGGGCGGATTTCTATAAATTTGTTGTCAAATTCCATATATGTTCCGTCGCCTACAAATTTTACATCGGTGAGATTATCAAAATTCAGCTCTTTGAAGGTGTCTTTGAGAATTTCTTTAATCTGTTCGAGAGACATTTTGCCGTCTTTTTTTGCCACTGCCATTGTAAGATAGAACACATCGTTTTTTGTTCTTTGAGCTTCGCCGAGAGTTTTTGCCTGTTTAAGCTTCTCAATATCGGGTTCGGACTCGTTGTAGTATGCTATATCTTCTCTTATATCGAATTTTGAAATTATTTGATTTTTGTTAAAAACGTTATCCAGATATTCAGACATTGTCTTGCTTTCTTTTTGCAGATAAGAGGTTAATGCAGAAGCTACTACAATGGCTTCTGTTGCACTCTTTTCTCTCATGGCAATAGCTTTTCTGCCTGCTTGAGAAGTGATAATAGACTCGGAACCTATTATCATTCCGCCTGATTCTTCACCGCCGAAGATGAGTTTCGGGTTCACGCCGAGATTTATATCATTGCCGAGAACATCAGTAACCACAACCTCTTTGTCCGGATTGTCTTTAAGTTGTTTTTCCACTTTTTTCATAATGTTGGCAATTTCTTTAAAACCAACGGGGACATTAACAACTTTTACATTGTTTTTCTTTGCCCATTCATCCCAGGAACGGGCGGAAGCTGTAGTTTTGATGATAAATCTCGGGTGTTTGTCAAACAATCCTTCACGTTTAAGACTGTCAGCCCAGAAATCCATAATCATAAGGAAAGACTGGTTGGCAGTGAATACTGTCAAAATTCTTCCGCTGCCCAATTCTACATAGTCTACACCCAGAGATTTTAAGAAATCTTTTTTGTTTTCCTCTTCAATCTGGCAAACAGTCAGCCTGTCGTGGTCGGGGTCTGTTATGAGTACAACCGTGCCTGTCGGGCAGTCTTTTAGTTTTTCTCCGTATTTGAGTGTTTCTATTACGGGGAAGCAGGGCTTTCCGTCTTTGTCTTTTGAAATAACTGTTGCATCAACGGAATAGTCGTAAAAGGTTTTGTTGCCTTTCGGGTCAACATCGTATTTTCCGATTCCGTGGAAAAACGGGTCTTCTTCAATATTCTGCCATATAAAATGTGAATCAATATCGAGCGATTTCAAAATCCTGCTCAATGTTCTGTATGCCGAACCGCCAACATTTTCGATAACAATTTTGTCTTTCAGTTCTTTGATAAGGTTCAGGTTTGCATCTTTTGCTACCCCGTCTAAAAGATATTGTTTATATAATTTTACACCGTCATCAAGCTGTTTCATTAAGTCTTCACTGATGAGCGGGTTATCATTTGCTGCAATTTTTATGTCATAGCTGCCGGTTTTTTCTGCCTGTTCAAATATATATCTGATTTTTTCAACAAAACGCATTGACTCTTCGGGCAGATACTGGCTGCCTTGGGAGTTAAGGTCTTTTGTTGCGTTTTTAACGGAAATACCGTGGCTTGAGGTGATGTATTCGCCGCCTAAAAGGTCTAATTTAAAGGCTAAAAAGGAAGCAAGCCATATGGGAATAGTTTTTCTGTCCTGCGGCACGAGCGTCTTTATTCCATGCGCAGCCTGAACACGGGCAATGAGCTCCAAAAAATCCTGCGAGTTGTAGCGGACTTCACAGCCGGCAAGTTTCACAAGCTCGCTGTTTGGATATAGCTCTTTTGCAACAAGTGCTTTTGCTTCAGTAGCAAGCATTATACCTATCATATTGATGGGAAATCTTGTGTCGTGCGGATAAAGAATATTTTGCGGTCCTCTGATGCCTGCAGTTGATACAGCAGCTTCTTTTGCATAGTTTGCAAACCATTCATAGAGGTTTAATCCTTCGGGGTTTTGCTCTGAGTATGGTTCGAGGTGTTCTTTTTTCAGTGTAAAAACAAATTCTCCTTTATCGTTTAAGTCGACAAGCTTGTTTTGTTTTATATAATCCGGTGTTTTTGATTCCACGGATTCGAACAAAGCTTCTTCCAGAACGGAATTGGCTTTATGGTTGTTATATATTTTTTCCATTGTTTCGGCTCCTTGTATAAAACTCTGTGATTATTATACAAAAATCTTTAATTTGTGTATAGCTCGTAATAGTCTGTTTTTGCTATAATTTTTTTGTCATCATCAAAGGGAATAAAGTGGATAAAACACTCAAAACAATAGAATTTGACAGAGTTCTGGAGATACTTGCAGGTTTTGCGCAAAGCAGCCTCGGCAGGCAAAAATGTCTTGCTGCCCTGCCGTCAAATGATTTGAATGAAATAAAGCTAAATCTCAAACTCACAACTCAGGCTCAAAATGCATACAGAGTCAGTGCTTCTGAAATACCTGTCGGAAATCTTCCTGATATTGAAGAACCTCTAAAAATATTGAAAAACAAAATCACTCTATCCGTTGAGGATGTAAAAAATGTTTTTGAAGTAATTGTTGCCGCAAGAAAATTTTCTTCTTTTTTGAACAGATATGCTCATGAGGAAGAAGACTTGATAAAATATACACAAAAGCTTTTTGCTCTGCCGGAGCTGGAAGAAAAAGCCGAACAAATATTTGATTCAAATTTTAATATAAAAGAGACAGCATCCGCTGAATTGAAAAGCCTTTTTCAGGCACAAAGAGACACTGCGGAAAATATCAAATCAGTTGTGTCTGATATGATGAAAAACTCAACATTCTGCGGATACTTGCAGGACAATGTATACACAATGAGAGACAACAGGATTGTTTTTCAGGTAAAGGCGGAGGCGAAAAACAAAGTTCAGGGTATTGTGCATGACATTTCTCAGTCGGGGCAGACATATTTTATTGAACCGAAACAGATTGTCGGTCTCAACAATAAAGCAAGAGAACTTGAAATTTCAATAGAAGCCGAAATCCAAAAGATTATAAAAAATCTTTCGCTGGAATTATCCGAACATTACGGAGAAATTCAATCATCCTTTCACTCTCTCATCGATTTGGATTTTATCTTTGCAAAAGCAAAATATGCAACTTCAACAGATGCATGCGAGCCTCAGATTGTTGACGAAAAAATTGTTGAACTAAAATCAATGAAGAACCCTGTTCTTTTGTCTGTTCTGGATAAAGTAATTGAAAACGATTTTTCAATCGGCAATCCCTACAAGTCCGTTATTATCACAGGTTCCAATGCAGGAGGAAAAACCGTTGTTCTGAAAACCGTTGCTCTGTCAATTGCCATGGCAAAAGCAGGCATGCATATACCCTGCTTCAGTGCAAAGATTTATCCTTTCAAAAAACTTTTTGCGGAAATCGGCGATGACCAGAATATCATCCAGAGTCTTTCCACTTTTTCTTCTCATATAAAAAATATAAAAGAAATTCTGGACAATGCAGATGAAGAAACATTTATCCTGATAGATGAAATAGCTGCAGGCACCGACCCGAAAGAAGGAGCCAGCCTTGCAAAAGCAATAATGGAAACTTTTGTTCAAAAAGGTGCTTTGTCAATAATTACAACCCATTTTAACGAGTTGAAGTCTTTGCCTTTTAATAACATGTCTTTTCAAAACGGTTCCGTCGATTTTGATGTAGAAACCCTAAAGCCCACATACAGGCTCAAGCTGGGTGTTCCCGGCGCATCAAATGCTTTTGCTATTGCAAAAAACTTTGGCATAGACGAAAACATTATAAACGAGGCAAAAGCGGATTATGACTCGGGAATTACGGACGAAGCCAAAATTCTTGCCGCTTTGCAGGAAAAATACTCCGAACTGAACCGCCTTACGCAAGAAGCGAAAACACTTAAAGAAGCTTCGGAAGAAAAATACAATAAATATAACGAGCTTTTTGAAAATCTCAACGCACAGAAAAGAAAAACCATAAAAGATTTTAAACGCCGTTATGAAGACAATTTGCAGGATGCAAAGCAACAGGTTAAAAAAGTCCTTGAAAATCTAAATCACCACAAAACAAGAGAAAATGCCCTAAATGCATATAAAAAACTTTCAAACAAGGGTTCAAAAGCTGCGCAAGCTATGGCGGAAGAGTTTTCCAAAGTTGATGTAAAATATGAGGAACTCTCCTCTGAAGACATAAAAATAGGTGCGAAGGCTATAATTAAAGGACTTGATCAGGATGTTACGATAGAGACACTTCCTGATTCAAAAGGCAATCTTCAAGTAATGGTCGGGCAGCTTAAATCTACAATAAACATCAAAAAACTGGCAAAAAATCTGAAACGCCAAAAAGACATAATAAAGAAAAAAATAAACATAGGTAACTCAAAGGTTGTAATAGAACGCATAAATATGCCTTCAAAGATTGACTTGAGAGGCTTTAGAATAGATGAAGCACTGCAGGATTTGGAAGTGTACCTTGATAAAGCTTCAATGGTAGGACTTTCTCCGGTGGAAATTATTCACGGGCACGGCACAGGACAGCTGCGTTCGGCAATCAGAGACTATCTTTCCGATTCTCCTTATGTGGCAAAATTCCGACAGGGAGAAGACACAGAAGGCGGCAACGGCGTGACAATTGTGGATATAAATTGATTTACAAAGTAGTTAATATAAATTAAAATGCCAGTATGGTTCAGTTAACAAGTTAATGGAGTTTATTATGTGGAAAAAGATTTGTTTAGTACTTTGTATGACAATTTTCTTGACAGGCTGTGTAAAAGTTGAAACAGACCTGACAATCAATAAAGATGGAAGCGCTGTTGTAAAAGAGAGAGTTATGCTTAGCAAACAGCTGCTGGCTATGGCAAACGACAAGGATCCTTTTGAAGATACATTAAAGAAATATGAGAATGATCCGTCAGTGCAGGTATCTGACTATGAGGATGCTGAAATGAGGGGCATTGAAGCAACAAGAACAATAAAAGATATTTCTGATGATAAATGGAACAAAAATGCAGATACAGAAAATGTAAAATCAAAAAATGAAGACGGAAAGTTTGTAAGTGTCAAAAAAGGCTTTTTCAAAACAGTTTATACAATAAATTCAGAGATAGATACGACAGAAAAAGCATCTGCTCCCGGATTAAATTCCTCAGCATCTGATATGAATGCCGCAATAGCAAATGGTTTTGACCCAAGTGACTTTTTTAAATTTAATTATATAATCAAAACTCCCGTAAAACCCGATTTTCACAATGCTACAACAGCAAATGAAACAGAAAATATTTATACTTGGCAGATAAAATTCAATACAGTAAATTCTTTAAAAATGCAATTTACCGTTGTTAATACAGTAAATATTATAACTGCAATAATTGTTTTATTAGTTATACTTGGTGTCATTTTAGTTACAAAAAATGCACCAAAAGAAGAATAATAAATTTATTTCATACAAAAACAGTCTGAATAAAAATTCAGACTGTTTTTGTGTTTATTCTAATTAATTTTAGATTATATCAAATCTGCAGGAGTAAATCTTCTGTTTCTGTTGAAAAATTTTACCAGTAATTCTTTCATATCCATGTCTCTCTTTCTTGCTTACATATATATAAAGTATATACAAATAAAAATATTGCCTTTTTGTTTGCATAAAAATTTTATTTGTAATAAACCGTTACAAATAATAAAAAATACAACGATTGCATTATTTCTAAAAGAATTAAGAAAAAACTGTTTACAAAAAAAATTGTCTTGTTATAATAATTTGTACGAGGTCACAAAAGACCGTCGAGATATTCCTCGGTAGCTCAATGGCAGAGCATTCGGCTGTTAACCGAAGGGTTGTAGGTTCGAGTCCCACCCGAGGAGTTTTTTCTTTTTTATTTTTATTAAGTCATCCGAAATGAGTAAAGATACGCAATATGCAATTATAACTACTTTCAAGCAATGGTATTGTTTGTCTGACTGGTTTAAATATTATGTGGAAAATATAAAACTGCGCTTGAAAATATTGCTGTATCGACTGACAAAACCGTCAAAACAGGAAAAATATAAAATGCTGCTTTGCACCCTTGAGGGCAAAGACCGCCGCTATGAAACAGTGAACGGCAAAGAAGTTCCGATAGTAGGGCACAGGCAGCTTGAATTGAGTCTGATAAGAGGATTTGATACTCTTTCTGTCCGGTACGGGTTTGATTGTCTTGCAGACAATATGATTGTTCTGTGGGCAAACAAAATTGATTTGTACGTGCTCAACAGACTTAAAAAACAAAAGAAGATAAAAAAAGTTGTGACTGTTCCGACGGCATGCCAGTATGATTACAAAGACCTGATGAGGAATTTTCCCTGTTATGAATGCATAGACTATTCCCTGGTTGCTTCTGACCGTGTGCTGGAACAAAACAAGACATATGTTGATGCAAAATATCATTCAAAAATAAAAAACTGGGCATCGGGGGTTGAGCTTGCCGCTAAAGATAGAAATGAAAAAATAAACAATGCTTGCATCTGTTATTTTAAAAAAGTACCTGTTGATACAGAACTGGTTAATTATATTAAAAATCTCGGTATAAAATGTTATGTGCTTGAGTATACAAAATACGATTTTGATTACTGGCTCTACCTTCTTAAAAAAACAGATTTTGTTATTTTTTGTCAGGAATGCAAGGAAACACAGGGGCTGGCAATAGCAGAAGCCTGGGCGCATAACAGACCGACTCTGCTGCAAAAAGATTGTTGTCCCTACCTGACAGCACAAACCGGACTGTTCTGGGATAATTTTGAAGCGTTGAAAGCCTGTATTGTTGAATATTCAAAAAATCCGCAGGCTTTTCTTGACAGATTTTCGCCCTATGATTGGGTGGAAGAAAACATGTCCGATGTTGTCAGTGCCAAAAATCTTGTAAAAATATTTTCGGAATAATTTTTTATTTTGTTCTTAATTTTGTCTATTATAAACTTTTGTAAATTTTTTGCAATTTGAATAAAAATCTAAAAAATACTGTTGACGAGCAATTTTGTTTAATATAAGGTTATTAATACACTAGCTGGCTATGTGCATCAATGTGCGCAAAATACTTAATATAGCTGCCATCTGCACTCCCCAGCAACTTGAGGCAAAAATTATAAAGCAAAGGAAGTATAACAAATGAGTACAACTCAAAAGAGACAAAGAATCAGAGTTTGCTTAAAAGCGTATGATCACAAACTTATTGATGTTTCAGCAGAAAAAATTGTAGAAACAGCAAAAAGAACTGATGCAAAGGTTGCAGGTCCTATTCCTCTTCCGACAAAAAGAAGATTGTACTGCGTTTTAAGATCACCTCACGTGGATAAAAAATCAAGAGAACATTTTGAAATGCGTATCCACAAAAGAATCATTGACATCTATGACCCGACTCAACAGACAACTGAAGAGTTAAGCAGAATGGATTTGCCTGCAGGTGTCGATATTGAAGTTAAGCTCTAAGGTGTGTGAAAGCTTGCGAGGCTTTTAAAACAAAAGACTGTAAGCTGACACAACCGCTTCAATAAAAAGGGTTGTAAAATCCGAAACTAATAACACATTAACAATTGAATACGATTTAATGTGATCTACAGTCCGTAACAAAAAAGAAGCGGCAGGGACATCCGCTCAAAGTAACACAAGTAGCGCTCACAAGGAGAAAGGTAGAAAATGACTACAAACGCTAAAAATGCGTCTAAATCAAAAAACAGATTAGGCGTTGTTGGTAAAAAATTAGGAATGACACAAGTCTTTGATGAACAAGGACTGGCAATTCCTGTAACAGTTATCAAAGTTGACCCGATGACAGTTACTCAGGTAAAAACTGTCGACACGGATGGTTACAGCGCAATTCAGGTCGGTTTTGAACCTGCTAAAGAAAAACATCTTTCTAAAGCACAAATCGGTCACTTTGCTAAAAACGGTCTTGATAACTTCAGAAATTTGCAGGAATTCAGAGTAGAAAACTCATCTGAATATAAAGTTGGACAACAGATTGACTTGTCTGTACTCGATAATGTAGAAAAAGTTGATGTTACAGGAAAGTCAATCGGTAAAGGTTTCCAGGGTACCGTTAAAAGATGGAACTTCTCCAGAGGACCTATGGGTCACGGTTCAAAAAACCACAGAGAACCGGGTTCTATCGGTGCAGGTACTACTCCGAGCCGTGTAATTAAAGGTAAAAGAATGGCCGGAAACATGGGTAATGAAAAAGTAACTATTACAAAACTTACTGTTGTTCAAGTTGACAAAGACAGCAACTTGCTTCTGGTTAAAGGTTCAGTTCCGGGACCGGAAGGCAAAATGGTTACCATTATCCCGTCAAGAGTTAAATGGAACTAGCGGAATTTTCGCTTTTTCATAAATATAACAACTCAAACATAACAAACTTAATTGAGGTTAAAGAAAAATGACAAAAGAAGTTTCAATACTAAATACAAAAGGAAGTGCAGTCGGACAAATCGCTCTGGACGAAAAAGTCTTCGGCGTTGAGCCTAACCTGCATGTAATGCACCTTGCTTTAAGACGTCAGTTGAACAACGGCAGAGCAGGAAGTGCAAACACAAAGACCAGAGCTGAAGTATCCGGCGGCGGTAAAAAGCCCTGGAAACAAAAAGGTACAGGACGTGCAAGAGCAGGTTCTTTGAGATCACCTTTGTTTGCAGGCGGTGGTGTTATCTTTGGACCCAAGCCGAGAGATTACGGTTTTTCTATGCCGCAAAAAGCAAGAAGACTTGCTCTCAAATCAGCTTTGTCTGCAAGAATCGAAAATACTGTTTTGGTTAAAGATTTTTCAGAAATCAATGAGCCCAAAACAAAATTGATGGCAGAAACTCTTAAAGCTCTCAAAGTTGAAGGTAAAATTTTAATCATTGCTGATGTTAAAGCAGCTGAAAATGCTTACCTCGAATTGAGTGCTAGAAATTTACCGAATGTAAGAATTATTTTACCTTCCAACTTGAACGTAAAAGACTTGCTGGAAGCAGATAATGTAATTATTACAGAAGCAGCAATAAAAGAAATTACTGAAAGGTTGTCTAAATAATGAGCAGCATGAAAAACAATACGGAAAGACTGTACGACATCATTAAAAGACCTATCATCACTGAAAAGTCTATGGAAGCAACTACTTTGCAAAAATACACTTTTGAAGTTGTAAAAGATGCAACAAAAGTAGAGATTGCTCAAGCTGTCGAACTTGCTTTCCCGGGCAGAAAAGTTAAAAGCGTAAACACTGTGTATATGCCTTCTCACGCAAAAAGAGTAGGTTATAGCGCAGGCAGAACTCAATCAGGTAAAAAAGCTATCGTTACTATCGAAGGCGACCCGATTGAAGAATTGGTCGGTGCATAATAAACCGCCGGTCATGTAGAGTACAGAATGCATAACGGTGGCAAAAATGGCCGATGGTTATGCAAACCCTAGAAAACAGGAGCAAAAAAATGGGTATAAAGACAATTAATCCGACTTCTCCGGGACAAAGAGGAATGACGAAAAGTGATTTCGCTGAAATCACTGCTTCGAAACCCGAAAAATCCCTTTTGAAGCCGATAAGAAAAACAGCAGGAAGAAACAATACAGGTAGAATTACTTGTCGTCACAAAGGCGGCGGCGTTAAAAAAGCTTACCGTGTAATTGATTTCAAAAGAGAAAAATTCGGTATTCCTGCAACAGTTAAAACTATTGAATATGATCCGAACAGAAACGTCAGAATTTCACTCGTGTTCTATGCTGATGGTGAAAAAAGATATATCTTGACACCTCAAGGTTTGAACGTAGGTGATACAATCGTTTCCGGACCGAATGCAGATATTATCACAGGTAATGCTCTTCCGTTGGAATTGATTCCGTTAGGTACTATGGTACACAACGTAGAAATGATTCCCGGTCGTGGCGCCAAATTGGTCAGAACAGCAGGTGCTGCTGCACAGTTGATGGCTAAAGAAGGCAACTACGTTACTATCAAATTACCGAGCTCAGAAATGAGAATGATTAGAAAAGAATGTTTGGCTACAGTAGGTGTTCTTGGTAATGCCGAGCAGAAAAACATGAAAATCGGTAAAGCAGGTCGTAAAAGATACATGGGTATCAGACCTACAGTACGTGGTGTAACAATGAACCCTTGCGATCACCCGCACGGTGGTGGTGAAGGTAAAACAGGTCCCGGCGGACACCCGAAAACTCCATGGGGTAAACCGGCTCTGGGTTACAAAACTAGAAAATCTAATAAACATTCTGACAAGTATATTGTTAGAGGCAGAAAACGTTAATAAGTAAGGAGATAATGAATGGCTCGTTCGCTAAAAAAAGGTCCATTTGTACAAGAATCACTTCA
>CALVAQ010000021.1 GCA_944325595.1 Candidatus Gastranaerophilales bacterium | reverse complement strand
CTGCCTCGTACGGCTCTTGTCTTTCGCCTACGATGCAAGAGAATCCATGTCCCGGAGATTAAAAAAAGACCTTTAACAAGGTCTTTTTAAATATGGGTTTATTTAGCTTATTTCGGACAAACTACATTATTTTTTCCAGTCCGTAAATAAATTCATTATGTTCTGCTATATATTTTACCGCCATTTTTACACCGGACATATAGCACTGTCTGTCCATTGAATCATGTCTGATAGAAAGAATTTGTCCTGATGAGCCGAAAAGAACCTCCTGCGATGCGATATATCCGGGCATTCTGACAGAGTGTATATGAATATCGGAATATGATTTTCCGCCTCTTGAGCCCTGAATAGTTTCTGTTTCGGCACAATTACCGTTTTCAAAAGTCATTTTTCCTGATTCCGCCATCATCAGTGCTGTTTTTATAGCAGTGCCGGAGGGTGCATCTTTTTTCTGGTTGTGATGAAGTTCTATTATCTCGGCATTATCAAAGTACTTTGCAGCCTGTTTTGCAAACATCATCATCAAAATTGCTCCGGTAGAAAAATTCGGCGCAATCAAACAGCCCAAATTTTTTGCCTGTGACATCGCATTTAGAACTTCAATTTGTTCATCTGACAGACCGGTCGTACCTATTACAGGACGTACACCGTTTTCCAGGCAGGTCTTTGCGTTTTCAAATACATATTTCGGCTGGGTAAAATCAATCATTACATCCGGTTTATGAGAAAGAATTGCGGCTTTCAAATCGCCCATAATTCGCACTTCTGACATAGCACAAACTTCTTTGTCTATCTGGTTGATATCAACAGCGCAAACAAGTTCCAAATCTTTATCCTCACAGACGGCTCTAACAACCTCCTGCCCCATTTTGCCCATTGCACCGACTACACCGACTCTAATCATAAGCTGTCGTCCTTTCTTTATTGATATTACCAAGCTATTTAAATCAATTATATTGTCCATATAATTATATCTAAAATATGATAATATAATTAGTATGAATCAAAGCTTTTTACAACCAGAACAAATAGACTCTCTGGCGGAATTTTGTCAGAAACCGCACAACGGTATTTGTTTTATAGAAGGAAAATCCGGCTATTTTAAAACTCAGCTTGTAAAAGCAGCCTCATTGCTTTTGCCTGACAATTTTCTTGTATTTAAAATAAAATGCTTTGAAAGCACAACTCTTGATGATATATTTCTTACCTTTTTTGAGGAATTAAAAAAATATTCCCATCAAAAAAAGATATCTTTTACAAAAATAGAAACAAACTCTATTTCGCAGAGAATAAACAAATATCTTTCTCATATTAACCTTCCTTCTGTGATTGTTTTTGACTCGATGCAAAATGTTTTTAATAATATCAATCAAGAAGACAAAGATGAAATTCTCAGGTTCATCAGTCACCTGAATTCGATGAACAAATTCAAAATCATTCTGGTTTCGACGTTTTTTCCCGTAAATACAAAACAGCTGCTTGATATCAACAATTATACATCCCAGCTTGATATAACGATGCAGCCTTTATCAAAAGAACAGACAAAAATGTATTTTGAACAGGAGGGGATAAACAGCGCCGAAGAAGAGACTGATTTGTTTTATGAAAAGTCAAACGGCAATCCATCGTATACGGAAATTGCCGCAAACATAATCACTACACTGAATATTTCACTGCAAAGTCTTATGCAGGATTTTGAACAAAAAAAACTATCTTTTGAAGATTTTCTGCTCCAAAAACTTACAACATTTGTCCCTGAAAATGTAAAAAAAGCGCTTTGTACTTTTTCCTTTTTTAACGGCGGACTCAGTTCCGATTTTTTGACAGAAAAAGGATTTTTCACAAAAGACAATATCGATTATATGCTCGAAAAAGGGCTTCTTTCGAATGAATACGGCTTTATATATATAAAAGACTATTTCAAAAAATACCTGCAAAAAACAGTTGAACACTTTGAAAAAATAAAGATACACGCTCTCTGGCGGGATTTTTACTCATCTCAGCTTCCTCTAAAGCCTGCCGACAGAGCCGTGTTGATTTCCAGAAACACAATGAGAGCACAAATAGAATATCACGGTTCTTTTGTAATAAAACAACGCCCTCAAGACTCAGGAACACAGGATGTTTCTCTTATGAGCTACCTCAACAGCAATATGATTGATTGGAATTTTCCAAAAACAAATATTGATGAAGAACAGGAGTCTGAGACACTAGACACAAAAAACCGTCCAAAGCCTCCAAAAAGCATTGAACAGAAAAATGAGAACAAAAAAAGATTTGAAAAATATGAACTTACAAAAGATGAAATTGCTCTTTTGAGTGCGCCTATTGATATGAGAAAAAAGCAGGAAGAACAGGCAAGAGAGCATATATACCGTACTTTTGAACAAAAAGAAGAAGAAAAAAGACAGTCTCAAAAAAGACTTGAAGATATGATTTCTCTTGCAAAAACTTTTGCAGAAACACACAACTATGAAACAGCCGCTTCGATTTATCTTGAAGCAAAAGAAATGAAATCTGATGAAAATTATAATGAGCTGCTTCCTGAAATTGTTGAAAACCTTGCAATATGCTGTAAAAAAATGAATAAAACAACAGAAGCAATAGATTATTACAATCAGCTTATAGATATATATACACATCAAAATAATATTGAAAAAGTTAACGAAATTCGTCTTGAAATTGCTCAAATATACAAAGAAATCTATAAAATAAATCACGCAAGAACAATATATGAAAATTTTGTCAATCAAAACCCGCCGGTTTCTGACAGAATACTTTTGTGCTCATATATAGAACTTGCACAAATTGAAGATGACCTTTCCAATACGGAAAAAGCCATAGAATACTACAAAAAAGCTTTTGCAATAAGTCCTCAATATGAAAGAGATGAAAGCGTTTCAGAAAAAATTGCGGAAGCATACTTTAAATATGCACTGATTCTTGATGACTACAGAAAGACTCATTCTGCTCTGGATTATTACCAGAAATGCACAAGAACAGCAAAAAAACCGAGCGTTTATCTTTCCTCGTCTTATACAAATATCGGCGAAATACTAAAAGAAACAGGCAACCTTGACAAGGCTGCTGAATACTACAAACTGGCGCTCAAAACAGATTTTGAACAATCCAATTATGAAGGTATTTATTATATCTGCAAGCGAATAGCCGGTGTATATGAAAAGACAAAGCCGCAATCTGTTCTCAACTGGCTGCTAAAAGCTCTGTCCGCAGCAAAAAGAACAAAAGATGCTCTATACATATCCGCTGCATACAATGAGGTGGGTGAGTATTATTCAAAAACTAACAATACACAAAAAGCACAAAAAGCATATGAACTTGCAAAAACATATCAGACAAATCCGGAGCAATAATGAATTTAGAATTATTGGAAAAAGAACTAAACATAAAAATCACAAAACAAATTCAAGAGAAATTTGATATCTTCGAACAGTTGTTCAAAATATATAATTCTCATACTAACCTAATAAGCAAGAATGACGAAAAAAACTTTTTTGAAAAACATATATATGATTCGCTTTCCTTAAACAAGTTTTTGGAAAAATATAATATAAAAGGAAGTCAAAAAATACTTGATATAGGAACAGGCGGCGGCTTTCCGGCTATTCCGCTTGCAATTGTTTATCCTGAATTTGATATATTTCCTGTTGATTCTATTGCCAAAAAAATAGGATTTATTGAAATGATTCAAAAAGAATTACGGCTAAAAAATCTGCATCCGGAGTGTATAAGAGTAGAGGAGTTTCCAAAAGACAAAAAGGAATTCTTTGATATTGCAGTATCAAGAGCCGTTGCACCATTGAATATATTACTCGAGTATGCGGTACCTTTTGTAAAGACAGAAGGATATTTTATTGCATACAAAGCAAAGAATGCAGCTACAGAAATAGAACAGGCAAAAAATGCATTAGTAATATTAAACTCGGCAATAACAGACCGGATAGAATACGCTTTACCCACCGAAATATCTCACAAAAGAGAACTTGTTGCAGCAAAAAAGACAGCGGCTACACCTGCCCAATATCCCAGAAAATCAGGGCAGGCAAAGAAATTTCCGCTTTGATAATTTGCTTTTGTAAAGAAATATTAACAAAACATCCAAAACCATGCAATTATTTATCTTGTATATACTTTATATATATAAGAGTAAAAATTACGAGGATAACATGGGTATTCAAGTTGCAAAAACTGAATCTGGATGGACAATCTCCAAAGACGGCAGCACCTTTAGTGTAACCGATAAAAACAAAAACGGTCAATGGGATAGCGATGAACTTATCAAATCCTTGTCCGGCAAAGGTTACCTTAACGGTGATGAGTTATACGAAGCAAAATATCAGATTGCTCAGCTGGGTGATGGTGTAACTCCTGAACAAATGGCAACACATGAAAGATATCAACAGCAAAAAGCTGCACAACAAGCGCAGCAACAGCAGCAAACTACAGTTGTGCAAGGAAAACAAAAGGGCAAATTCTGGAGAGGATTGTCTCTGGGTTTGACTGCAATGGTTCCGCTATTCAGCACTTTGACAGGCATGTTTGCAGGTATGAGTATGAACAACTGGAGCTACAATTGCGGGAATACAAATGATACATTGCTTAGAATTTCCGGCGGTATTACAGGAAGCCTTTTTGGTTTGAGTTCTTCATTGCCGCTTGTTGCAGGTTTGTTTATGAACAACCAAACTGTCCCTCAACAAACAACTATATACAATAACAATATAAACAGCTTGGGCTTTAATACAGCCGGTTTGTACGATGCAATGTCTGCACAAAATGATTATCTTAAACAATGGCAGGAAAATATAGACAAAACCAATGAAGAAGCGGCAAAAGCTCGTGAAAAACAGGCAAAAGAACAGCAAGAAAAAGCAGACAGAGACTATGTAAATGATGTAATAGAAAAAGTAACACCTGAAAACGCAATAATAGATGCAGGAAACAAAGAATATATTGAGTCATTATGGGATTTTGATAATGAAAGAGTATATACAGAAGAAGAAATAAATATTGTAAAGAAAATTGATGGTGCAAAACTAATTCCATATAGACATATCAGAGATGATAAATCTGAAACAACAAAACTTTCTCCGGATGCAGCAAAAAAATTACACGAGTTACTGACTGCATACGAACAAGCAGAAGGCGACAAAAAATTTGATATTATGCCTGAAGAAGTTCAAACACAGATAACAACTATTTTGAAACAAGAAACATTAACAGAAAAAGATATTGAAACATTAAAAATTTTGTCTAAAGAATATTGGCTAAAACTTCCTGAGAATAATAAGAATAAATAATCAACAAAAAGCCCTTTTTTAAAGGGCTTTTTTATTGATTATTTTTTTTGAGCTGAAATTTGAGACTGTTTCATTTTTATATCCAGCGCTGCATTATGCGCAAGCAAATAAACAGAACAAGTCTTATAGTTTTTTAAATACCATGCACATTTCTCCTGTGCACAAACTATTTCAATGTCATTTCCTGCGCTCATCAACGGACAAACCGGTATAGCCATATTTATTCTCCTAGTTATTACTTGCTAATTTTTCTCCTGCTTTCAACAGGTTGCAGTTCTCACTGCGTTTTTTCTCGTAATCCTTGTATATCTTTGTTCTATTAATTACTTCATCAAAATCAATTAAATGTGCATCAAAATCAGGTCCGTCAACGCAGGCAAATTTAACTTCACCGCCTACTGTAACCCTGCAAGCACCGCACATACCTGTACCATCGACCATAATCGGGTTCATACTTGCTTCTGTTTTGATACCTTTATCTCTGGTTAAATCAGCAACAGCTCTCATCATTGGCATAGGACCGACAGCAATTGCATAATCAACTTTTTCCTTATTCATTATATCTGCCATGACAGTAGTAACAAAGCCCTTTGTACCCATTGAACCATCATCAGTTGTAACAAAAAGCTCGCTGCAGGCATTTTTCATTTTGTCTTCCCAGAAAATGAGTTCTTTTGTTCTTGCGCCCATTATCATATAGACTTTGTTTCCGGCTTCTTTAAAAGCCTTTGCAATCAAATAGCATGGAGCAGCGCCATATCCGCCCGCAAGACAAACTACCGTGCCGTATTTTTCAATATGGGTAGGCTGTCCTAAAGGTCCCACTATATCAACAAGTTCATCACCGGCATTCAGTTTGGCAAGTTGTTTTGTTGTGTAGCCCACTGCCATAAAAACAATCGTCAATGCTCCGGCTTCTCTGTCAAAATCAGCAATTGTCAAAGGAACACGTTCACCGTCTTCAGATACCCGGAGAATTATAAACTGTCCTGCCTGAGCATTTTTTGTAATATAAGGTGCATGAATAGTCATTTCATACTGATTCGGACATAATTCTTTTTTGCTTAATATTTTGTATCCCATATAGACTTTCTTTTTGAACTAATCAAATAATATACTACACCTAAAATTGTTTTGTGACTACAAAAAACTAATTCTTGAGTGCATCTGCACCGGATACAACCTCGGAAATCTCCTGAGTAATTGCAGCCTGACGGGCTTTGTTGTAGTCAATTGTCAAGACTCTAATCATTTCATCAGCATTATTTGTTGCTGAAGACATGGCGGTCATTCTTGCGGCAAGTTCACTTGCAACAGCTTCCAGCAGTGCCTGATAAATTATATTTGTAATAAACATTGGCACAATTTTTTGCAAAATATGATCAGAATCCGGCTCAAATGCCATCAACGGGTCAACAGCAGATGTTGTTTTAGTGTCATCACCCAGCGCCGCTTTCACATCATCAACGGGAAGAATTTTCCAATCTTCAACTTTGTATGACATCATATTTCTGAAACGTGTAGTAACAATCTCTATGCTGTCAATATCATTATCAACAAAAGCTTTTGCCATATCTTCCGCAATAACAAGTGCATTAGAAGAATTAGGTTCCTGTGATATTTTAGTATACGTATTTACTATCTCAAATTCTCCGGCTTCCGCTTTTCTCTTTAATGAAGCTACACCTTTTGAACCGACAATAAATAACCTTGAATCAATACCTTGTTCTTTATATTCCTGAACTTTTTTCAGAACAAATCTAATAACATTCGCATTGTATGCACCTGCAAGACCTCTGTTTGATGTAACAACAAGTATCCCTGCTGTTTTAACATTTCTTCTTTGCATTAAGACCGGATAATTATCAATTGCTCTTTCAATTTTCAATGCACCGGAACCCGCAGCCTCAGTACAGGACAAAACTTTTGCAAATGCCTCGGCAAGCGCTTTTGAAAAAGGACGTGCCGCAATAACTTTTGTTTGAGAACGTTTAACCTTTGCAGCAGCAACCATCTTCATTGCCTTTGTTATTTTTTTAGTATTTTGAATACTGTTTATACGGGCTTTTATGTCTAATAAGTTTGGCATTGTCTATCCTTTATTTCCAATCAAAGCGGGTTCGATTCAACCGAGTCAAACCGAACCCGTCTGATAAAATCTTATGCATTAAATAAAGATGATTTGAAAGTCTCAAGACTGTCTTTGAGCAGTTTTTTGTCATCATCACTCAAAGGAGCACCTTCATTGAGTCTTTGAGAAAGCTCAACAAGGTTTGCATCTTGATAGTCAAACCATTCTTTTTTGAACTGTTGAATTTTTGAGTTGTCAACATCATCAAGATAGCCTTCGTTGGCAGCAAACAGTATACTTACCTGTTTTGCAACACTCAAAGGTGAGTACTGAGGCTGTTTCAATACTTCAGTGAGTTTCTGACCTCTGAGCAGCTGGTCTTGAGTAGCTTTATCAAGGTCAGAAGCAAATTGAGCAAATGCTTCCAGCTCTCTGAACTGCGCAAGGTCAAGTCTCAACTTACCGCCGACTTGTTTTGTAGCTTTTGTTTGTGCTGCACCACCTACACGGGATACAGAAATACCGGCGTTGATAGCAGGTCTGATACCCGAGTTGAACAAGCCTGTTTCGAGAAATATCTGACCGTCTGTAATAGAAATTACGTTTGTCGGAATATATGCCGAAACGTCACCTGCCTGTGTTTCAATAATAGGAAGCGCAGTGATAGAACCACCGCCGAGTTTGTCATTCAATTTACAGGCTCTTTCAAGAAGTCTTGAGTGCAAATAGAATACATCACCCGGATAAGCTTCACGTCCCGGCGGACGTCTCAACAGCAAACTCATTGCACGATATGCCTGAGCGTGTTTTGTAAGGTCATCATACACAATCAGAACGTCTTTACCCTGTTCCATAAATTCTTCCGCAATAGCAACACCGGCAAACGGTGCGATAAATTGCAGCGGAGCTGATTCATCAGCAGTAGCGGAAACTATAATTGTGTAATCCATAGCACCGAACTCTTCAAGTTTTTTAGCGAGTTGTGCTACAGTAGAAGTCTTTTGTCCTATTGCAACATAAACACAGATTACATTTTGACCTTTCTGGTTAATGATTGTGTCAGTTGCAATAGCTGTTTTACCGGTTTGTCTGTCGCCGATAATCAACTCACGCTGACCACGACCGATAGGTGTCAAAGCATCAATCGCCGTCAAGCCTGTTTGAAGCGGCTGGTGAACTGATTTTCTAGAAACGATACCGGGAGCAACTCTTTCAACCGGTCTGGTTTTATCATAGTGAATATCGCCTTTTCCGTCTACGGGGGCACCTGTCGGGCTGACTATTCTGCCTATAAGTCCATCACCTACGGGAACAGAAGCAATTCTGCCTGTAGTTTTAACAGTCATACCTTCTTTGATGTGCTGGTATTCTCCGAGAATAACAACACCAACATTGTCTTCTTCGAGGTTCAATGTAATACCCAGTGTACCTTTGCCGTCTTCAAACTCAACAAGCTCGTTTGACATTGCGTTACGCAAACCGTATACACGGGCAATACCGTCACCTACTTCTAATACAGAGCCGATATTCGAAACTTCCATTTCTGAATTGTAGTTTTCAATTTTGGCTTTGATTATAGATGTAATTTCATCCGGTCTTATTGTTGCCATCTTGCTTTCCTTTATATAATTAGTACCGTAATTTTCTTATTTCACTGTTTATCTCAACAGTTTTTTGAACCCTTCAAGCTTTGCCGCCATAGAGCCGTCAATAGTTTTGTCATTGATTTTTAGTATCAACCCTGCGATGATATCAGGATTGATTTCAAAATCGAATTTTACACTCTTTTTGAGTTTTGATTCCAATTTCTCTCTCAATTTTGTTTTGAGGTCATCATCAATTTCAACAGCAGAAACAACTCCGACTTTGAGTATATTTTTTGCTTCATCCATTGATTGTTCAAAGCAATAGAGAATTGTATCAACAAGGTTTGTTTTGTTCTTCTCGGACAAAATATAAATGAGATTAAGCGTATCTGTATTGATTTTGCCTTCAAAAATATTTTTCAAAACTTCTTTTTTATCTGCATGAGGAATAACAGGATGAGCAAGAAACTTTTTCAGCTCATCAACAGAGTTCAAAGCCTCCGATACAGCCTGCAAGTCAGAATATACTGTATCAAGTTCATTTTTGTTCCGTGCAACTTCTATAAGTGCATCCGAATATCTTTTTGCAATAGGTAATAGTTTGTTATCAATATTTTTTACAGCCATTTTTATTTGTTAAACCTCTAATTTGTCTATGCTGTTTATAAAATCTTCTATATATTTTCTGTGAAGCTTTGCATCTTTATCCAGAGCAGATTCAATTTGATGCCGGGCAATTTCTACAGATGCATTAGAAACATTTTTCATCAACGAACTCTGGACATGGTTTTCTTCTGATTGAACCTGTTTTTCGACTGTGTTTTTAATCGATTCAACAGCTTTATCCAAATCCTCTCTTGCCTTTGTTTCAAAAGCTTTTGCCGTTTCCTGTGCTTTGTTCACAATAGCTGACAGCTCAGACTCGATATTTGCCAGAGAATCCGAAACATTTTTCAAATCATTTTCAGCTTCTTTTTTGACATTATCTGATTCTTCAACTTTTTGCTGAATAGAAACTCTCATGTCTTCTATTTTTTGACCGACATTGAGCTTTTTGATGATGTATGCAAAAAATGCAATCATTATCGCAAAGTTAATAACATTTGAATGTAAAATATTACTCCAGCTAAAATCAAACATTTTTTCTCATTACCTCATCAACTTCATTCTTGTCTGCAGGTTCAAAAGAAATGCCTTCACCCATAAGCTTTGTTGTAAGACGGTTAGCCAAATCAGCAACATCATCTGCCATTTGCTTCGAGCTTTCTTCTTTTTGCTGCAGCAAGCTTTGTTTTTGTTCGCTGAAGTAATTTTCAGCATTTTGTTTTGCATCGGAAACAACCCTGGCTCTTTCCTGCTTTACGGCATCTGCCTTGGCAGCAACAATATCACGAGACTTGCGCTGGGCATCGGCAACTTTATTATCCTTATCCTGCAGCAGCGCTTTAGCTTTGTTTCTGCTGTCATTTGCAGCATTTTGGTTATCATCAATATACTTTTGTCTTTTTTCCATAATTTGCATTACGGGTTTGTACAAAATAGCATTCATGATGAATATAAAGATAATAAAGCTTATCGTTGTAACAAATATTGTTGCATTAATTTCCATAATCGATTTTCTTTTTCTGTTTTGAATATTGTACTCCGCAAATCAGTGACAGACAGTTTACCTGCCCGCAAAGAGCGGATTGCCGCTCAAAGACTATCCGAGCAGCTGCAATGCGATGAACAATGCGTAAATAGCACAAGCTTCTGCAAGACCGGCACCGATAATGAAATAAATCAATGCTTTACCTGCGATTTCCGGCTGTCTTGATACTGCATCCAAAAGACCTTTTGTTGCAATACCCAAACCGATTCCGGCGCCGATTGCACCAAAACCGATTGCAATACCTGCACCCAATTTTGCGAATGCTGCAACTTGTGCTGCTACTTGTTCTACTGCCATAATGTTCTCCTTTTAATTTATTGGTTTACTAATTCTTTCTGTTTTTAGATTATTCCGGCTGCGCCGTGTACCTTTACAGGCACAAAACTAGTGTTCTTCTTCCTGAACGGCAATTGCAATATAAGCCGTTGAAAGAAGCATAAATACCAGTGCCTGAATGAATGCAACAAATACCTCAAAAAGCATAAACGGAAGAGGCAGCAAATATGCACACAAACCGACAAAAGTAACAATCAAAAGCTCGCCTGCCAATATGTTGGCAAAAAGTCGAAGTGCGAGTGAAAAGGGTCTGACAACCATCTCTAACAGCTCGACCAGCGCCATTATTATACCGACAAAACTGAACTCATGAAGAAAATATTTCGGTCCTTTTATTCTCACACCTTGATATATGTAATAAATAAGAACCATTATTGCCATTGCCGCTGTCATATTAATATCATTTGTCGGAGAAGCAAGCTCACCCGTTTTCAAATGATACAATCGCCAAGGCAGCTGACCGAGTAAATTTGCAGTCAAAATAAACAAAAACAATGATGCCAGCAAGGGAACATGCTTACGTCCGTTTTTGCCTATCATTGAATCCGTTAAATTTACAAACACACCGAGGATGCCCTCTGCTACAGCCTGAAGCTTGTTTGGAATAATGGACATCTTGCGTGTAGCGAGAAGTGCAAACACAATCAATATACCCATTGTAATCCACATAGTAATAACCGTATCAAGATTTATACTATATTGACCTAACTGAGCAATCAAATGACCTTCTGACACAGCTCTCTATCCTCTTAAGTGTAATCCGTACATCGTAATATTAACATCTTTGCACAATTTGCGCAAATCTATAAATAAATAATAATACAAAAATATTTTTGACTATCAAACAAACAGCCGAATTTTCAAAATAAAAAAAGAACTGTAATAACAGTTCTTTTTATCAATTATATAGCTCTTTGAACTTTGCCTGCTCTGATACAGGAAGTACAAACATCAATTCTTTTTACCGTACCGTTCTGGTTAACTTTAACAGATTGAAGATTTACTTCTTGTCTGTGAACATGCTGTTTGTGTGAAAAAGATATTTTTGCGGCTTTAAGTCTTGTTTTTCCGCATATTGCACATTGTTTTGCCATTTTTATATTCCTTTCAAAGATTAATTCCTTTCTATACACTACTTTAAACACATCAGGATATCAAGTGTTGATTGAAAGAATCTTAACAATATAAAAAATACAGATTCCAGTTGCACCAAGAATATCTAACTATAATCTGTCAGCCAAATACTTGCAGCTGTCAGCATACACGGCATAAAGATTTTTGGTTAAATCCAAATCTACAGGTGTTTTAATATTCATAACCTCTTTTGCAAATTCAACCTGATTTTTGTAGGCTTCTTTTTCTTTTGCGGAAACATGTGCAAGATATTTTAGGATATTTTTCTGGTTTTCTATTCCAAAATTATATAAACCCATTTCCCTGCCAAAGTGTGACACAAGAAAATATATATATTTTTCAAGCGGAGCACCGACCATTTCAGTATAAATCCTATCAAGTTCTTTTTTACCTGCTGCCGGTAAAGGATTGGGTATTTCATTCAGCTTTCTCATAAATTTTATTAGAGGGAAATTCACATTCTTTTCAACTGTAGTTGTATACTTAGGTATAAACTTCAACATTTCAATAAACTCATAGGGATTTTTCTCCGCGCCTTTCAAACTGTTGAGAAAATCATCTTTTGAGAGTCTGTCTTTAGAATTTTCCTGAAGCGCATGTGTCATTTCGTGTATTACACCTTGTGCCAATTGCATTTTTTCTTCAAGTTTATCCGTTTTTTGCGGAATCAAACAGATTTGTTGAATACCCTTTTTACATTTCATGTCAGAAGTGAACAGTATTTCATTTTCAAAGTAGGCACCTGTTCTGTTGTGAACATTCCCCGCATTTTGCATTGTTGACAAATCACAAACTTTTATATCGGGAAGATATTTTTGTATTATCTTTTCAATTTCATCAAATGTCAGAATACTGTTTTCTTTGTAATATTTTAAAAATTCGTTTTTAAAAGGAATGAATTTTTCTGCCATTGTCAGATTTGCGCCAAAAGATACGTTTTTTGCCGTTACAGACTTTACAAACACATCCCCGCCATATGTTTTTTCTGCTTTGGCGGATACAAAAGATTGTTTGTTTTGTGTTTTATTAGATGCAAATATTTGCGGTGTAATTGCGGTAATTTTCATAATAATTTTATAAAACCCGATAAAAAATATTTTTGCTAGCAAATTATTTTTTTAGGAGATTTAAAACAAAAGTAAACCGGACAACTCTAAAGAGAAACAAAATGCAAATATCAAAAACTAACAACATCAACAACAGACCAAGTTTCAGCGGATTGTACCGCATAAATTATTCAGAAAATTATTTTAGAGAAATAAAAAACAATGTTTTGCCTATGTATATGGCAATACGAAAAGAGCCTGCGACCTGTTTTGAAGGCAACCCGCTTCAAAATCTGGTTAAACAAAGACTGAAAGAAATAGCAAAAGAGCTTAATTACTCTTTTGAATGGTTGATGCAAAATTCCAAACGTAACGGAATAGACCTGTCATATATCAATGATGATTCTATTCTTGTTATCACAAAAACAGAAGATATGAAAAAATTTCTTGAACAAATGGAAACAATTAACAAAGAACCTTCTTTTATTCAAAAGCTCAAAAACTTTTTTACGCAAAGCAAAGCAGAAGAAGCTTTTGATGAATATGTTTCGTCAAAGCCCGAGCATTTGAGAGAAGTGGCGGAGATTGATTTTGTTTACAAATCAGCAATGAATAATTTTAAAAAATGTCTGAACATTTTTAATATTGTTGAAGTAAAAACACCGCAAGAAATGCTGCAAAAAATGTTTATTGAAAAGTAAAACAAAATTTTTATTGTTTTTTCACACTATTTTGTGCTTGTGTTAATATAGTCTTGTAACAAGGAAACACCTGTGAAATTCAGGGACTGTGCCGCAGCTGTCAAAGTCAGAATGCTTGTTGCAAAAACAATTTCGCGAGCACGAGAACAAAGTATGCTAAAACGGGTAATATTGATAATTTTATTGTCATTTTTTGCTTTGCCTGCTTTTTCTGTTCAAGAGATAAAAAAAGAAAAGAAAGAAGAAACTGCGACTATTTTTGGTGCAGTTGATGAAAAAGAAATTTATTCTCTTGGCAATATCGTAGAAACAAAAGAAAGCGCAAGTGCAAATATTGACGTAATTACATACGAGGACATGAAAGAGCAGGGCTCGCCTCTTTTGACTGAAATGCTGAATCAGCTGGGCAGTGTTACGGTGCAGACCTCAGGCTCAATTGGTGATGTTACTTCTTTCCGTATCAGAGGTACAGACAGAGTCAGGGTAACTATTGACGGAATGAGGGCGGACAGTCCCGTTGACAACAAGTTTTATCTCAACAACTATTTGACAGATGATTTTGAAAGAATTGAAGTAATAAAAGGTCCACAGGGTAATGTCGGCGGCGTTAACGCCTCGGGCGGGCTTGTTAGTTTACAAACAAGAAGGGGCTACGGCGCTCCGTCTGTTGAAATAGAATCGGGAATGGGCAATCTCGGAACGTTTAAAGAACGTTTTGCCGTCCAGGGCGGAGATGAAGAAAAAGATTATTATCTGGGTGTTAACTGGTTAAAGTCTGACGGCGGACTCAGAATAAATGACGGGGAACGCATCAGAAATGACGATTTTAACACACTTGCTGTTACCGGTAATGTCGGAAAAAGACTTTTGAAAGGAAAGGCGGAAATCAGAGACATTGTCAGATTTTCAAACTCCAGAAAAAGCGTAGGCGTAAACGGGTTCGGTAATTATATTTTGCAGGACCCGAACGATTACAGCAAAAATATTGATATTTTCAATACTACAATATTCAATTATAAACCCAGAGAATGGTATGATTCTTCTACAAGATTTGGTATATTCAGCACCGTTAACAATTTTTATCAGCGACCGGACGGATATGATACCGGTTTTGGCAGTGACAAGTTCAGAAGCACAAGATTGAGCTTTATATCGCAGCACAATTTGTATTACAAAGACTGGAATACCTTGTCTCTGGGCTATAATCTTGAGTCAAATTTCTTCAACTCGGTGTCTGATTATTCGACAGACCCATACTATCCTTCTTACAACGGGTTTAGCGGCGACACGCTACAGAATGATGTTTTTGTAAATGATGTTATAAACATCAAAAACCGATTGTTCATCAGAGGAGGAACAAGACTCACAAACCACTCGCAGTTCGGAACATACGTAAGCCCCAATGTCTCGGCAGCGTTGGTTTTACCGACATACAAGATGCCGGGGGATTATACAAAATTCCGCTCATCCTGGGGACAGAGCATTAACACCCCAACCCTGTATCAGATGTTTGGGAGATTGGCAGGAATGATGGATCCGAACCCTAACCTAAAAGCCGAAAAGCTAAACGGCTGGGATGTCGGCGTTGAACAAACCTTTTTTAACAAAAAAGTCAGCGTTGATTTTGGTTATTTTTCAAATAAATACAAAGATTACATCGGATGGCAGAGCGACCCGATTACCTGGATTGGAACTTATATGAATGTTGACGAGGCAACAATCAACGGTTATGAAGCGAGTATAAAATGGCAGCCGAACCTGAAGTTCAAAATGATTTTGAATTATACATTTATGGATTCGGAAGATGCCCGTACGGGATACAGCCTTCCCGCCGTACCAAAAAACAGACTGAATGCATCGGTAGTTTATACGCCCAAAGAAAGATTCAGTGTATATGCCCGAGTAGAAACAGCCTCAGACAGAGTATATTCCGGCAACAGCACTGTCGGCGGATACACAAATGTTGCGGCGGGGACAATAATCCGGCTTTTTAGTATAAAGGGTGTACATGTATATCTGAAAGTTCAGGTCTATAACATACTCGATCAAAAAATGTCCATGTACAAAAACTACTACCAGCCCGGTATTCATTTTATGGCAGGATTGTTTATCAAAATGAATACGGGCGGAAAAGAGAAAGAAGTTTTGTGATATAATCTTGTAAAATCAGGGGTCTGACGTGCACAAAAAAAATATTATTTTATTTTTTATACTGATTACTTTGTTTTTTCTTTGTTTTTATCTTTCTGTTTTTGCAGGATACAAAGATATTGGCACCGGTATGTTTCAAAAACTATTTTGCCTGTGTGACGATTCGGACAGTATTATTTTGACTTTGTTAAGACTGCCAAGGGCAATGAAGGCAATAATTGCCGGTTCAGGACTGGCTCTTGCGGGATTGTTTTTGCAGACCGTCACAAAAAATCCGCTGGCAGAACCATATATTACCGGTATTTCTTCCGGTGCGGGACTTGGAATAGTTTTTTCTGTTTTGTTTTTTAATTCGGTAAATTATCCGGTTTTCGGATTTTTGGGAGCATTGGCGGCTGCTGTTTTTGTTATTTTGTTTGCAGGGCTGCACAAATTTTCTGTTACAAAGCTCATTCTTGTCGGTTTATCAATAAATATATTTGTAAGCTCTTTAATATCAATGATTATTCTTTTAAATCCGCAAAAATCATATTCGCTTTTGTACATTTTGTCGGGTAATATCACGGAAAATACGCTATTATCGGAAAGAATTTTATTTATAATATTTACTGTTGTGGTTTTACTATGTGTTTTATTTGTTCCGAAGCTCAATTTCCTGAGGCTGGATGAAGGAATTGTGTTTTCCTCGAACAAAAAAAGAACATTTTATATTGTGCCAGCAATAATATTGTCAGCACTTTTAACCTCCGTAAGCGTATTTGCGGCAGGAATTATCGGTTTTGTCGGGATTATTGTTCCTTTGATTTCAAAAATACTTGCGGGTCAGGATTTTCGATATTTGTTTTTTGTAAATATATTGCTCGGAGCTTCTTTTATGCTGCTTGCAGATTTCTTATCAAGAGTAATTTTATATCCGCAGCAAATTCCACTGGGGCTTGTTGTAGCTTTTATCGGTGCACCTGTTTTTGTCTGGTTCCTTCTAAAAAAGGGGGATTTGCTCAATGATTGAAATAAAAAACCTATGTTTTAACTACGAACAAACACCTTTTTTTATTAATCAGGACTTTGCATTAAAAGAATCAGGATTGAATGTTATTGTCGGTCCGAACGGTTCCGGCAAAACAACTCTTTTAAAACTGCTTGCAGGAATATATCACCCCCAAACAGCCGAGGGATTATATTACACAGGCAAAAATATTTTTTATCTGCCGCAAAAAATCTCTTATCCCGGAGGACTGAACACAAAAGACTATATTTCCTCTATTTTCTACAGAGATGCTGCCTTAAAATGGTTTCTTTCAAAAAATGAAAAAGAACAGCTTGACAAAATTCTGGAAGAAACAGACTTGAAGTCAAAAGAAAGCCTTTCTGTTGACAAATTGAGCGCAGGAGAATTACAAAAAACCAATATTGCAATGGGTTTGCTGTCAGGTGCGGAAATCTTTTTTCTTGATGAACCAACATCAAATATGGATTTGAACAATCAAATAAAGACAATGGATATGCTGAAAAAACTGACAATAGAAAATAATGCAACCTGTATTGTCATTTTGCACGACCTGAATCTTGCATCACTATACGGCGATTATTACATAGGAATCAACAGCAATCATGAGATAATTTCTGCCGAAAAAAGTACTTTTTTTAAAAAAGAAATAATGACAAATATATTTAATATTGATTTTGAAATAATAAAAAGAGAGGACAAGCTTTATGTTCAAATCGGCAATTAGAATAGTTCTCGTCTTCTTTTCTTTTTTATTTTGCCTGCAAGGAGCAAAGGCACAAAACTCATACGTAAGCCTTTCTCCTGCTATTACAGAGATAATATATGCAATAGGCGCACAGGATGGTTTGTCAGGTGTATCAACAGAGTGTGATTATCCCGCCGCCATACAAAAAAAGCCCAAAATCGGCAACACATATTATGTAAACAAAGAGCTGATTATCAGACTAAAACCGGATTACATTTTTGCTGATGCAGGGAGTGAATACGCCTTTAATCGAATATATTCAACAAAAACAAAACCTGTCTTTTTCCGTTTTGAAAGCTTGAATGATATTTACAAGAACATCTATGAAATAGGAAAATATACCGAGCACGAAAAAGAAGCACAAATTCTGGTTTCTTCACTCAAAAAATCCATTTACGCTACAAAAGAAAAGGAACCAAAGAGAATTCTATATCTTGTACAGACAAACCCGATGATATCGATAGGGGAAAAAAGCTTTATTTCTGATGTAATCAAAGCTTCGGGACAAATTTCCGTTACTGAAGAACTAAAAACCGCATACCCGTCAATTTCAAAAGAGTTTGCACTAAAAGCCGAGCCGCAAATAGTAGTTGCGGGGTTCAGGACGGACAATAATCAGCTTTTTCAATTGTTTCCGCATTCAAAGATAATTTTTTTATCTAAAGAAACATTAGATTTTATCAACCGCCCGGGTCCCAGAATTTATAAGGCAGTTCAATATTTCAGCCGTTTATAATTTATTGAAAAGTACGCTGGTCAAGTATTTTGTCCCAGGTTTGTTTCGCTTTTTCAATAGCTTTACTAAGGTTACTTTTGATTTCACTTGCTTTACTTGCAAAATATTTTGAATCAACAGTGTCCAAACCAAAACTTGACAAACCTGAATACTTTTTGTGTTCAAAACCCAGTGTAGAAGAATTGTTATAGAAAGTAACATCCGTTTGAAAATCTTTTTCAAGTTCCGAAATCAGTTTGATATTTCTTCTTTTTGAAAGAAATTGTTTCAGTTCTCTCAAATTGTTTTCATTCATACATCCGTTTATTTTCAAACCGGAAAAACTCACGTGTTTATTGCTTTGTATTTGCATGACAACCTCTTGTTTAATATTCATCTGGTATAAAATACGTAAAGAAAAATTTTTGCTATTTTGAAAGAAAGAACCGGTTTGTTACTTAAACCGGTTCTTTTTTATAAATTGAATTTTTGTTATTTTGTTTCAACTTTTTTCAAACATAAATCCTGACCCAGGATTACTCTAATGGATTCGCCAGCTTTTGCATGATATTTGAGCCCCGGGGTAACAAGCCCTGTAATCAAACCGACAGCACAACCGACAGGAATACCTATAGCAAAACCTGCGCCGAGTTTTTCAGGACTCGGGATGAACGCAAAACCGACACCTGCACCTGCGCCAACTGCACCAAGACCGATTGTTGAACCGGCAACTTTTGCTGCAGTCATCCACGGACCTTCCATCAAAGCACCTTCTTTATTTGATGGTTTAGCCTGCATAACCATAGCAGAACCGTCAGGGAATATGATGCATTCAAAGTTCAAATATACTCTTGCATTTTTGTTAAATACTTTTGGTTTTTGAACTTTCAATATTGTTGCAACAACTTTTGAGCCGCCGGGTATAAGAAGAGTACCTTCTTGAGTATAGATATTTTCCGGTACACTAAAGTTTACTTTCTCACCAGCTTTGACTTTTTCAGACCAGAGTTTGGAGTCAAATATAATCTGAAAAACATTTCCTTTTGTCACAATATTGTTTGTGGCAGTTATGTTAACGATATCAGATTTTGCGCCTTTTTCTTTAAACATATGTTCCTGCGCAATTACATCACTGCTTGCTGCAGCAAATGACGGAGCTCCGAGCAGAAGGATTAAAGAAGCGGCAAAAAGCTTTTTCATAAAAACATTTGTAAATTCTTTTTTGGAAAGTAGCATAGTCTTTTCCTCCAATTCTTATTCACGAGCACATTATAGCGCAATTGCAACAAAAGCGAAACAGTTTGTTTCGCTTTTGTTTAGAATGTAAATTATATTCAAACTATTAATATATAATTGTCAATTCTTCGCCCGGATTCAAGCTCGATGCGTTTGAATATGCAGGAACGATAAGGTATCTGATTTCATCCGTAACTTCATAGAAGATACCGAATGTGCCGCTTACCAGCAGTTTGCAAATATCAAAAATACCTTTACCCACAGTAACAACCGCATTACCTACATTTTTTACACCTGAAACCGGTTTCAGTGAGAATGTATCAACAAACACATTTGAAAGATTGTCGCCAAACTGTTCAAGTCCGTTACCTACAACATCAACACCTGAACCTGCTGTTCTGCCGACAACACCTACAACTCTTGCCGCACCGCTCAGAGGGAATCCGAGCAATCTTGCAAGAATATTCGGATTTTTCATTACGTCAGCCTGTGCCTGAGAAATGTTTTTCGGAAATTCAACACACTGGTCGCCGTTTTTGATTTTTGTAAATTTAACTTTAATGTATCCGGGATTTTTTACGCCGGGTCTGACTACCTCAACGACTTCACCTTTTACAAGCGAACCGGCAGGGAAACTTTGACCGTTAATTGATACATCTTTTGTCGTTTTTGCACTGAATTTGTCACCGACATTGGATTGTCTGGCAGACAGTCTGTCTTCGAGTTTGATATTCAATGCAGTCGGTTTATAGTTTTTGATGCAGTCAGGAGCATTGCAATCTTTGTTGATTGAATTTTTGTATGCCCAATCCTGTCTGAGCGAGCCGACCAGATATGCAACCTGTTCTTTTGAGAGATATTCATTGTTGTTTACTCTGTCAGAGTCAGGAACCTGTTCGAGCAGTTTTGAAGCTACAACTTCTTTTGTAGGAGCTATTGCCCATTTCGGAATATATTTTATGTCTTTGTCTTTGAATTGAGGAACAATCAGACTTCTGTCTGTAGGAACATTAATCAACTGAGCAATGGTAGCAAAAACTTCTGCTTTCGTAACAGGCTGGTCGGGACGGAATTTGTTGTCCGGATAACCAATCATAACACCTGAATTGAGTGCTCCGTAAATCCAGTCTTTTGCCCAGTAGTTTGAAGGTATATCATTGTATGCCTTTGAAACCTTTTTGTCAGTCAGACCAAAGCCTTCTGAAAGAATAACAGCAAGTTCCGAACGCAAAACAGGCATTTTGGGATTAAATACCTGACCGCTTGCAAACGGCTGCTGGTCTTTAATCAATGACATAACATCTTTTACCCATGAATCAACAAGAACCTGATCTTTGTTTGTTACGCCAATCTGGTTTTGAGATTTAAGAATTTTTCCGCCTACAATATATGTAGAGTCTGCTGTAGACATTTCTTGTGACTGAGAACCGAACATTGTCGGATGAGCATATGCTTCTACTTTTTGTGTTGCTGCATTATCTGCGGCAAAAGCACAAGTAATCGTGGCAGACAGAGCAATTGTACATGCCAGTAGTTTTTTTAGATTTTTCATAGTACTTTCTCCTAACAAAAACTAATAATCCAGTGTTTTTTGATTCATTTTTTAAAGTTCAAAATTTTTCAGATGCATTTTCCAGAAAACTTTGGTAACTTATTATGCAATTTTATTCAGAAACAGTCAAGTCTTTTATATCTTTTTTGAAATATTACTTGCATTGGCATTTTCATTAGTTTTTCAATTTAAACTGAAATTTTTGTTTTATTTTCACACGTGTTTTTGTTATAATCACAGACTGATAGAAAAGTGCGGAAACATTATTTTATGAGTCTCAATATAAAGAAAAACAATATAGATGATTTATTTCTGAACCTGACAGAAAATCCGGCAGGGATGGAAAACAAGGATTTTCGTCTGCAGTTGAGTACAATATACCAGTTGTTTGAAGACGAATTTGAGGGTGTTTTTGAGGGGAAAAATACCCCTCTTCGCAGCACTGATTTTTATCTGCTTGAAAACGGTGATTTCTTTATTACACCGACAAATAATTTTGATTTTTATGCAAAATCCAAAGGCTCACTATACCGCTTTCGTTCTGAAATCAAAGAAATAAACGTAAACGGTGAAGCCAGAGAGATGATTGGCTATGTTATAAAGCAGGATATCATTTTTGAATATTTTACCAGTTTTAATGAAATTTTGAATTTTGAAGACGGCTCCGACACATTCAACTATCTCAACAAACTCAGCTATACTGTTTTAAAAATAGTTGGAAAACTTCATTTTATTCCTGTTGTTGAATACACAGATACAGTATTTAAAATTAAATATGAATTTTACAAGAAGAACAAAGACATAACTTTTGTTATCAATGACATAAAATCACAAATCCCTGCAGATTTTATTCAAGATGCGGAAAAATACGGCATAAACAATCTTTTGGACAGTTACTTGAACTATGTAATATTTAATTTTCTGCATATCAAATCGACAAAATTTAAAGATGCAAAATCTGCCGTATATTTTATAAAAAACGCATGGAATAAAAGATATTTCCGCTCAAACGACTATGCATTGGCAATTTCTGAGTGGCTGGATGAAATTTATATCGGAAAATACAGCATACTGCCCGAGTTTGAAATTTTAAAACTTACTGATGAAGATTATCAGCTAAAAATCAATGTCAAAGATATTCATACAGGAGAAAAACATAGAATAGAGAATGTTTATGCCGAAACAGTAAGCTTTAAAAATTATACAAATCAAGAAGTTGTAGACTTGATTGAAAAGCAGTTGACATATGTCGCCAGATATTATCCGGAGCTGGAAGAATTTTACGAAGAAGAACATCAGTTTGAACTCAACATGAACCTCAATGAGGTATACAAAATCATTGCACAAATTTCATATTACCTGCAAAAAGCATCAATTGATGTAATTCTGCCTGAAGGTATCGACAATATAGTTACCCCGAGAGCTTCTATCAACGCCAGAGTCAAAGCGGCAAGAATGTCAGAATTGAGAGACATAATCACTTCAAACGGAGCATCAAATGCCGCACTGAACGATTTATTCGAGTTTTCATACACTATAGCAATCGGAGATGACAAGCTCTCTGTTGAGGAATACGAGGAACTGACAAAGAACGCTCAGGGACTTATCAAATACAAAGAGCATTATGTCCTGATTGACAGAGAAGAGAATGCAAAACTTATTGAAAAGGTAAAACACCCGAAAATTACGGATAAAAACAAGATGGAAATTTTGCATGCCGCTCTTTCATCACAAATGGATGATTACGATTTTGACTATGATGAAGCATTTGCAAACATCCTCAAAGACCTTACAAAAACAGAAGACGTACCGCCTCCGGAAAGCCTGAAAGGAGTTTTGCGGCCTTATCAGGAAAGAGGGTTCAAATGGCTGCATACCAATATCAAAAAAGGTTTTGGCTGTTGTATGGCTGATGATATGGGGCTTGGAAAGACTATACAGGTAATCAGTTTTATTTTGAGCCAGAAAGAAGCGGGAGAGCTCAAACATCCGGCGCTTGTTGTATGTCCGACAACACTTCTTGGCAACTGGGTAAAAGAAATCAAAAACTTTGCACCTATGCTGAAAACATCTGTATATCACGGAATAGAAAGAGAGCTGGATTTAAAATCAGATATTATTATTACGACATATGCCATTTTGAGAATAGATATTGAACAAATAAAGAAACAAAAATGGTCTATGCTAATCATTGATGAAGCCCAAAACATAAAAAATCCGGATACTTCTCAAACACAGGCTGTTAAACAGATTAAATCAGATGTAAAAATAGCAATGACCGGTACTCCGGTTGAAAATAAATTGACAGAATTGTGGAGTATTTTTGACTTTATTAACAGAGGATACCTTGGTTCAATAAGAGATTTTCAAAAAGGTTATGCAATTCCTATAGAGAAATTCAAGCAGATAAACAGAGCGGAAAAGCTTAGATTGGCTATTTCTCCGTTTATTTTAAGACGTCTTAAAACTGACAAATCAATTATTTCCGATTTGCCGGAAAAAGTTGTTTTGAATGAATACTGCTATCTTACAAAAACACAGGCGGCTTTGTACCAGAGTGTATTAGATAACTTGATGTCAGATATAGCAAAATTGAGCGGCATAAACAGAAGAGGCATGATTTTCAAACTCATTACCGCCCTAAAACAGATATGCAACCACCCTTATCAATATTTAAAAACAGGAGATATATCAAAAGACATATCAGGCAAAGCGGACAAACTTGTTTCCATAACAAATCAAATTCTTGAAAACAATGAAAAAACACTTATATTTACACAATATAAGGAAATGGGAAGTATTCTGTCTACAATATTAAAGGATGAGTTGAATATTGACCCGCTGTTTTTCCACGGCTCATTAAACAGAACGCAAAGAGAAGATCTTATAAAAGAGTTTCAGGAAAACAATGATGCAGGAGTAATGATACTTTCGCTAAAAGCAGGCGGAACAGGTCTGAATCTCACAGCCGCAACAAATGTAATCCACTATGATTTGTGGTGGAATCCTGCAGTAGAAGATCAGGCTACAGACAGAACCTATCGTATAGGACAGGACAAAAATGTCATGGTTCACAGGTTCATCACGCTCGGTACTTTTGAAGAAAAGATTGATGAAATGATTACAAACAAGAAAGACCTTGCAAATGTAGCAGTCTTTGAAGGTGAAAAAATTATCACGGAACTCTCAGACGAGGAAATTTACAAAATATTCTCACTTGGAGCTTGATTCAACTTCTTTTAATACTTCATCAGGATGCGGTGTTTTTATGTTGCCTGCTTTTTGTGCCTGAGTATCATCCTGTTCCGGAACAACGGGAGGCTGTTGAGAATTTGTAATATTATTTACCGGTGTATCCTCTTTTATTTCGTCAGCAGGAACATCAAGATCTTCTTCATCTGAAGATTTGAATTTCAACACAAAAAGAGTATCTTTTGTTATAACAACATCTTTACCCTCTTCAATATAAGAAAGAGGAGAGTCTTTGTATACCTGAACGACTCCTGATTTCAGACGGTTATCCTCAGGATTTTTCCACATGCCTTTAACAAGAGAAACGCCCTCAGAAAGAAGTGGTATATGAAAAATCATGCCGCCTGCCGTTGTCGCTGCGGAAGTAGCAATAGCGCCTTTATCCAGCTCTTTATACGGAGCATATTTTGCAACAAATTCAGGGTCGTTTATTTTTTGAACTTTTCCGTTGTATGTATATGTAATTGGTCTAAATTTAAAAGTTGCGTTGCGTTTTGCTCTTTTGGGCTGCTTAACATCAAAAATTTCTCCTTTAAGAATAGTGCCGTCTTCAAAAACAAGTCCGTTTTTGAACTCTGCACGCTCTACAACAACAACTTTCATCTGGTCAGTAGGAAATAGTGAATTGAATTCGCTCAGAGCTGTAACTTTAACTGATTTTGCCGCATTTGCCGGCATAGAAACAAATAACATCGTTGCGGCTATAGCAAGTATTATATTTTTTTTCATATATTCTCCGATAATAAAGTTGTGAATAATCTGATTATACGTGCTGTTTTTCAGATTGACAACAAAAAAATTTTTTATTTTTATAATTTTTTCAAAATAAGTGTTGAAAATAAAAAATCAGCATATTATAATTCTTACACGGGCAATCCGGAATTGAAAATAAAATATACAATTGGGATCGTAGCTCCCGCAGTGAGCGAAAGCGAACGGTTTTTAGATTAGAAAAACCAAACTGAGCTACCTTCCAGCCTTGAAAACAAAATATACAATTGGGATCGTAGCTCAGTTTGGTTAGAGTGTCTGCCTGTCACGCAGAAGGTCGCGAGTTCGAGCCTCGTCGGTCCCGCCATTAAAAGAAGCCACCTTGTGTGGCTTTTTTTAATGGCTGAATTGATAGTGGTGAGAATCGCTTTTGCGAGTTCGGCGGATTTTGGCAAGTGCGACGACCGAACGAAGTGAGGTCTAGTCACGTCCCTGTGAACAACTTGACGGAGTGCTGTTTTTCGTAAGAAAAACAATAACGGAGTGTAAAAGTTGTGAACCGCCAATAATCCAAGACAGCCTCGTCGGTCCCGCCATTTTTTAAAGAACCCATAAAACGGGTTCTTTTTTTGTTGTTTTCTCGAACTCTCGACCTACGGTCGCTCCCTCTATTTGCTCTATGCTTTCTTTAAACACTTTATACGTAACTACACGGCAAACCTGACATTTAGTCAGCTTTTCCTGCTTCGCAAACAGACACGGTGAGCCTCGTCGGTCCCGCCATTAAATAAAAAAGTCACCTTTGAGGTGGCTTTTTTGTTTAATAAGAGGAACGAGAGGCTAAAAAGTTGCATTAGTTTTTTAAAAAAACTCACCCACACGAAAGCCTCGTTGACCTCAGCCCTTGGCGAACTTTGTGAGCCTTAGGGATGAAGTCCCTACCTGGCGGTCCAGCCATTATTTGAAAATAAGTTCGCTTACAGGACTTATTTTTTGTCAAAAGCCAAAGAATAAAGTAGGTTGGTTTTATAAATTCGACAAAATTATTTGTCAGTATATTAAAACAATTTTTATTTATTGTTTAGAATATATATTTTTTCTTCTCGCAAGATGTAAAATGAGCAATTTGTTTATGTTTATAATCTTTTAATTTTAAATTTAAAAATTCAAATATACAGACCGAGCTAAAGTATATAGTTCGGGTTTCATCTCGACAATAATCATTACTTCAATTCTTCTGCTTTGTACACAGAATAACCTTCATAATGGTAGCTTGCATCGATGCCTTTCATATAGACTTCTCTGCTTCTGATTTCTGTGGTTAATGCTTCTTTTAAAAGGGCCTTTATCTCCACACTTTTAATTGGACTTCTTTCCATTGCCAATAAATAATCTTCCTTGTCTATTTTGCTCCAATCAACAACTTGCCCTAA
>CALVAQ010000020.1 GCA_944325595.1 Candidatus Gastranaerophilales bacterium | reverse complement strand
TATAAGAGATATTTCTTTTTTTGTGCTCGTAGCTCACCGTTGAAGCTTTAGCGAAGCTAAAGTTCAACAAAAACTTTCAATTTTATCCGACTGAGCTACAATAATATAAGAGATATTTCTTTTTTGTGCTCGTAGCTCACCGTTGAAGCTTTAGCGAAGCTAAAGTTCAACAAAAACTTTTAATTTTATCCGACTGAGCTACAATAATATAAGAGATATTTCTTTTTTTGTGCTCGTAGCTCAGTCGGATAGAGCGGCAGTCTCCGAAGCTGCAGGTCGGGGGTTCGACTCCCCCCGGGCACAGGTTAACTTAAAAACAACATAGGTCGAACCCCCTTCTTTGGGGTTCATAATTAAAAAGTTCGAGCCAAGGCTCAAACAGCCCGGGCACAGGTTAACTTAAAAACAACATAGGTCGAACCCCCTTCTTTGGGGTTCATAATTGAAAAGCAGATTTTGGCTAGGCTGACCGAATGAAATGAAGGAACGCCGTCCTGTGAAAAAGTTTGACGGAGTGAGATTTGCAAAGCAAATCAAAACGGAGTGCAAAAACTTTTGAACTGCCAATAATCTAAGCTGTTCGAGCCAAGGCTCAAACAGCCCGGGCACAGGCTAATTTAAAAACAAAATACACCGCCAGAGTGTTAATTAATAGTGAATAAAGTTATGGAAAGAAAAAGACTGCCTGATTATCTTAAAAGAGGAATCGTTGATACGGAAAAGACAAAACTTGTCCGCTCAATTTTAAAAAATAAGTGTCTGAACACGGTATGCGAAGCAGCAAGATGCCCGAACAAAGCCGAATGTTATGCAAAAAATACCGCTACTTTTCTGATTTTGGGCAACATTTGCACAAGAAACTGCAGATTTTGTAATATCTCCGGCGGAGTACCCGAACCCCCAGACAGAACAGAACCGTTCAAAGTTGCACAGGCAATAAAAGAACTCGGCTTAAAATATGCGGTTATTACCTCCGTAACCCGTGATGATTTGCCTTTACAGGGCGCTGATATGTTTGCACAGGTTATTGTTGAGTCTAAAAAGCTTGTTCCCGATATAAAAATAGAAGTTCTGACACCGGATTTTGAAGGCATTGATGACTTGATTGACATTGTTGTTGATGCAAAACCGGATGTTTTTAATCACAATATAGAAACCGTTCAAAGGTTATACCCGAAAGCCAGACCCCTTGCAAAATATGAACGCTCTTTGAGTTTTTTAAAACACATTAAAGAAAGAAATCCTGAAATGATTACAAAATCAGGTCTTATGGTCGGACTCGGAGAGACTTTTGATGAACTTGAGCAAACATTCAAAGATTTAAATTCAGCCGGCTGTGATATTGTTACTGTCGGACAGTATATGCAGCCGTCAAAAAGACATCTTGAGGTTGAAAAATATTACACTCAGGATGAATTTGAAACATTGAAAAAACTGGCAAAAAATGCCGGAATAAATCAAATTGTTGCATCCGGACTTGTAAGAAGTTCTTATAAAGCATTTGAGACTTTTTTAGATAGTTAATTTATTTGTTTAATAAAAATTACAAAAGTTTATAAATATTTTACAGTTTTGTATTTTTAATTTAGAATAATTTTGTACATAGCAGTTTTGAAAAATACAGTTGCAGGTATACTTTGAATATTCAAGCAAAAGCATCTATACGAAAAAGCCTAAAAGAGTACAACGAGCTTATAGAAACTATTGCAAAAATTGAATTTAAAAAGCTGTCGTCAGCATATCTTATTGATTTTTCAGAGCTTGTAAATATAGGTATTCAGGTAGTACATCATCTGTGTACGACTTCTGATATTTCAAAATATAACAGCTCATACATTTCAACAGCGATAAAATGGGCAATCAGAAACGAAGTCAGACGCCGTTACAAATGGTATTCTCAAAAAACAAAAAAAGAATCTCTTCCGACTCAAAATGATATCAATGATTTGAGAGAGGCTGTGTACAAAACTATTTTGTCTATTGATGAAATGGCTGATGCGGAAAATCCGACACAAATCAAGGATGATACAAAAACACCGGAAGAAATTATTGTTTTTGAAGAGATGAGCGGTGCAATAAAAGAAGCAATGAAAAAACTTCCCCAAAGAGAGCATGATTTGATTGAGGCAAAATTCTTTAAAGATAAAAAACTAAGAGAACTTTCCGAAGATTTTGATATATCGCCTTCCAGAATTTCAAGAATTATTCAATCCGGTTTGAACAAAATAAGAAAAGAACTGGAAAAAAATCATTTGACATAATTTTTTGCAGAAAAAAAGCCGGAGTATACACTCCGGCAGGTAATTATCGTTAACCATATAATTTTATGAAACCAGTGTCAAAGCCAGAGCAGGCAGTTGGTTTGCCTGTACAAGCAATGTAGCTGATGTCTGCTGTAATATTTGCTGTCTTGTATATTCTGCTGACTCTTCTGCGATATCAGCATCCATAATTGTAGATTTTGCAGCCGTAGCATTTTCAATTGTTGTAACAAGTGATGCCTGAGCTGATTCCAATCTGTTCATATAAGCACCGATTGAAGATTTCTTTTTGGAAATATTATCAATTGCTGTATCGACAGTTCCGATGAATGTTGCTGCTGCATCTGCTGTATCAAAAGCTGTAGCGGCGGGTGTTTTAATGCCCAAAGAGTCAGAATCTGTTTTTTCAAATACACCTGTTACTTCTATACTGTTGGCATCAGCATCGGCATTTGCTCCCACCTGAAGTCTCATATCCGTTGTTGTGCCGTCTAAGAGCTGCAGTCCGTTGAAGTTTGAGGCTTGAGATATTCTGTCGATTTCTTCCATACGTGCATCAACTTCCGCTTTCATTGCATCCAGCGCAGTATCATCATAAACACCGTTTGCGGCTTGTGTCGCCAAATCTCTTATACGATTCAGGTTATCCAATATTGTATCAAGGTCGCCTTCTATTGTATTCAAAACATTTGACCCTGTTTCAACGTTAGAAAGAGCTATTTTTGAACCCCTAATTTGTGTTTCAAGCCCTGTTGCTACATATAAACCTGCCGCATCGTCTTTTGCGCTGTTTATTTTATATCCCGTAGACATTCTTTCTAATGATGTATTCAAAGCATTTGTTGCTGAACTCAAGTTATTTTGTGTCTTCAAAGAAGACATGTTTGTATTAACGATAATTGCCATTGCATTATCTCCTTTCGCATATCCTAAAGTTGCACATCCCTGTTTGTATTCTCATATTAAAGTATTGAAAGGCGGATATTAATTCTCAAAAAGTTGGAAAAACGTACAACTTTAGTATAAAAGTTGTACGTTTTATGCTTTCTATACAAACAAAAGTATTATAGTGCTATGCAAGAGAACCGATAAGATTCAATGCAATAATACCTGATGATTGATTAGCCTGAATCAGAAGAGACGATGCTGTCTGCTGCAATATCTGGTTTTTTACATAATTTGCTGTTTCCGTTGAAATATCTGTTTCCATTACTGTGCTATATGCTGCGGTCAGGTTCTCATTTTTTGTCAAAAGATTGTCGCTTATAGATTCAAGTCGTGCCTGATAAGCGCCTGCTGTCGCTATTCTTTCCGTAACAATATCCGCAGAAGCTTGGACAATATCTATAAAATCGGAAGCTGATTCAGCATCTTTAAATGCTGCATCAATATCCGCAAATTGGTCTGCACCGTCGCCGAATAATTTTATGCCATCCTGTCCGGTTGAGGCATTGAGGAATACACCGTTAACATAAATAGCATTCGTTGCCGCATCCGAACCGGCACCAATTTGAAGCCTTGCACCGTCTTTTGAACCATCCAGCAGTTTTACTTTGTTAAACTCAGAATCTTCTACAATTCTTTCAATTTCATCCACACGCTGCTGGGCTTCTAGTTTTATAGCTTTTCTTTCTTCATCGGTGATTGAGTCATTTGCATACTGAGTTGCAAGGTCCTTTATTCTTTCAAGCTGGTCATTTATTGCGCTCAAATCACCTTCGGCGAGCGAAATCATATTTGAGCCTGCCGCAACATTCTGATATGCGGTCTGGGTGCCTCTGAGTTCGCTGTTTATTCCGGAAGCATAATAATATCCTGCCGGATCATCAGCTGCAGAGTTTATCCTGTTGCCTGTTGAGAGGCGTTCCATGCTTTTATTCAGACTCCATGTTGCTCTTGTAAGAGCGTTACGAGCTATTAATGCCGGCACATTACTGTTTATTGTTATAGACATAAAATCCCTTTTCTTTCTTTTCGCAATCCGTTCCGTGGACTGCAGACGATACTTTTTGCATGCAGAACCAAACCCTCACCCCGCAGACAATTGCGGTACAAGGATTTTTTCTGTTTAGACTTAATACACATGGGGGTAGGGAGTTTCACATCCCTACAACTTTAGTATAAATTTTTTATACTAAAATATGAACCCTAAAACGAATAAGTTTTACAAAAATACATATATTCAATATATACACATGAAATACACAGGATTTGTTTTATTTCTTGTGCTGGCACTGATAACGTGATAGAATAAGGCCATACTAGGAGAAAAGGTGGTTATTTATGAAAAAAGAATTGATTTTTATGGGACCTCCGGCAAGCGGAAAAGGTACTCAAACAAAAAAACTTGCAGCAGAAACAGGACTTGTCCATGTTGATACAGGTTCATTGCTCAGAGAGGCTATGGCACAAGGTACGGAAGCAGGAAAAATTGCAAAAGACTATGTTGAAAGAGGTGCACTTGTTCCTGTAGAAGTTGTTGCTCAAATTATCAAAGACAGACTCAAACAGGACGATGTTCAAAAAGGCTTTATTCTTGACGGTTTCCCGAGAAGTATTGAACAGGCTGAGATGCTTGATGATATGTTAAAAGAAATAGATGACGGCAAAGAAGTTCAGACAAAAGTCATTTACTTTGAAATACCTATCGAAAACCTTATGGAGAGAATTATCTACAGACGTTCCTGCCCCAAATGCGGTGCTATTTATAACCTGAAAACAATGCCTATCAAACAGGAAGGCATTTGTGATGCATGCGGCAGCGAGCTTGTTCAAAGAAAAGATGATACGGAAGAAATTGCAAAGAAAAGATTTGATACATATTTTGAACAGACAGCTCCGCTTATTGATTTTTACAACAACAGAGGTCTTCTTGTAAGACTCGATGCAACCGGTTCAATTGATGAAATATACAATAAATTGAAAGAAGTGATTAAGTAATGTCAGTTCATAAAAAATCAAGAGAAGAAATAAAACTTATGCGAGAAGCAGGCAACATTGTTGCTCTCGTTCATCAGGAAATGAAAAGGATAATAGAGCCGGGACTTTCCACAAAAGATTTGGATGAAGCTGCTTTTCGTATAATTAAAGAGCACAAGGCAGTTCCGACTTTTCTGGGATACAACGGTTTTCCGGCTTCTATATGTGCTTCACTGAACGGTGAAGTTGTTCACGGTATTCCTTCCGAAAAAACAATTTTGAAAGAAGGCGATATCATAAGTATCGATGTCGGTGCTACATACAGAGGGCTTGTCGGTGACGGAGCCTGGACTTATCCTGTCGGTGAGATTTCCGATGAATGTAAGATGCTTCTTGAAACAACGGAAAAATCTCTGTTTGCAGGCATTGAAAAAATGCGAGACGGTGCACTGCTTGAAGATGTTTCCGGAGCAATAGAAGATGTTGCAAAATCCAAAAACCTCGGCATTGTTCGTCAGTATGGCGGTCACGGCGTAGGCAGGAATATGCATGAAGAGCCGTTTGTCTTTAACTACAGAGTGGGAAACAGCTTTGTTCTAAAAGACGGCTATACTATTGCGATTGAGCCTATGCTCAATCTGGGCGGTGATGACGTTCATACGCTGGAAGATGATTGGACGGTTGTTACAAATGACGGAAAGCCCTCCGCTCACTTTGAACACACTGTACATGTAACAGACGGAGAACCTGAAATATTGACAAAACTCTTATAAAAAAAGGAGACTTAAGAAAGTCTCCTTTTTTTTGTTTATATGATAGTAATTAGAGTTTAGAAATTATGATTTTACAACTCAAAACCGTACGGCAAAAGTTCATTTATAGTAAAGACCGCACATTTTGAGTCTTCGCTTTCCAGTATAATCTGCAGCGTATCATCTTTTCTAAATTCAGACATCCACTGTCTGCAAGCACCGCATGGCATACAGTTTGTTCTGTTTTTTGAAAATATTGCTATTTTGACAAGTTTTCCTTTTTCGCCTGATACAACGGCGTTTGACATGGCGTTTCTTTCTGCGCACAGCGTGAGCCCGTAGCTTGCGTTTTCGACATTGCAGCCGAGATAATAATTGCCTGTATCATACAGAGCACAGGCTCCTACGTGAAAATGTGAATACGGTACATATGCATTTTCACAGGCTTTCTTGGCAAGATTCAAAAGTTCCAGATTGTCCATCATAATAAAAATCCCTAAAATTTCTGAATATTACAATTTTACTTTATTGCGGCTTCAAATTAAACCCGAAAAGTACAAAAATCCTGTATTTAATGGATATAAATACACAAAAAATATCGGATAATATATCTGAAGATAATGGGGATAGGTATGAAAAAATTTCTTGTTTATGTTTTGTTTTTAATATTCAGTCTTTTTATCGGAGTACCGGCTTTTTGCGCCAATCATCCGGTCAAAACCGTTGCGGTAATTACAGATACCGGTCACAGAAACGGAACAAATTATCTTATTTGCGGTGCCGCTTCTGATATTATTGCGACAGATATTATTAACAGACTTAATATGACGGGCAGAATGAGGGCGCCTCTTCTCGGTGACACAATGTCAAAAATTACGCAGCAGAATATCCCCGTGTATTACATGACATTTTTAAACGAATACAAATACAATTACAATGTTGATTTTGTAAACCTGAAAAGAGTCACAAGAAATATTCCCGCTGATTATATCGTGCTTGTCACAAGCGGACTCGATGTGCAGAGCAATTTTCTAAAAGATACCTGGTGGAACAAATTAAATATTCCGGGTATGGATCCTGTTAAGCCTACTTACAAATTGACAACACTTATCACGCTAATAAACAAAAAAAATTACGCAATAGAATGGCAGGATTTGTATCTGAGAGATATTGAAGCCAGAAACTATGACATAGGTGCCGTGCATTTTTCACCGAGCTATGCGCAGCTTGCAAAAATAAAAAAATATTCCAAAAATATGTCTGAATATGTTGCAAACATAATCGATGAAAAGGTTAATCCATGGACGGTTCCGCCGGAAGAGCCAAAATCCGTTGAAATGAAAAGCAAATTTGTGAATGAAGGAACAAAAGTTTATTATCCTGCTGTTAACGGTGATGTGGTCAAACAGAACTTTAACGAATTTAAAAATAATACAAAAACAAAAATAGAAAATAAACGACTCGAGCGTGAACAGAAAAAACATATTGAAAATGTCAGACAGCTGGAAAAACAACAGGAGCAGCAAAAACTTCATCAACTGCAGTTGATTGAACAGAAAAAAGAGCAGGAAAAATTGCAAACACAGCAGTGGGCACAAATTCAATCACGACAGAAAAAAAACAGACGTCAAGCAAATCAGAAACTTTTTGAAACTATTGAAGACAATATAGATGATGTTTCAAACACACTTCCGCCGCCTAGCAAAACGCAGGAGTATTACATCAAACCTGCTGTTGACGTAAATACGAATAACAACACTTCCGGAATAAAACTTATGACTCCGGTAATGTACAAACCTGCAGCGGAACAACAGCAGACCCAAACAAAGCAGCTTCCAAGTTACAATTGGAACTTGAAAAATATAAATGAGCAAGAATAGTTAATTTACATTAATTAAATTATGTACGACAAATCATGTTGGTTATAATATGATAGTGGTAGGTTGACATCATTACCGGAGGATATTTTGGTAGAAAAGCTTAAAATAATAGGCGGCAATGCATTACACGGCGAAGTTTCAATCAGCGGTGCAAAAAATGCGGTGCTCAAACTTATGGCTGCCGCTATTCTTGCCAAAGGTGAAACCGTAATTCACAATGTCCCCGAGCTCACGGACGTAAATATTATGCTGCGGGTTATCGAAGGTCTGGGTGTAAAAACAGTCCACGATAAAGCAGCAAAAACCGTTTCTATTGATGCAACCGATATAACAAGTATTACCGCAAAATATGAACTTGTCAGCAAAATGCGTGCTTCTTTTATCATTCTCGGAGCTCTTGTCACAAGATGCAAAGAGGCAGTTGTTGCTCTGCCAGGCGGATGCGCAATAGGTGAAAGAAGAGTTGATTTCCACATAAAAGGTCTTGAATCTTTGGGTGCGGAAATAAAAATTGAAAACGGATATGTTCATGCAAAAGCTGACAAACTTGTCGGTACCGATATTTATCTCGATATTCCTTCTGTAGGTGCTACAGAAAACCTGATGCTTGCCGCTATTCTGGCAGAAGGTGCAACAAGAATTCAAAATGCGGCACAGGAACCAGAGATTGTTGATTTGGCAAACTTCCTCAATGCAATGGGTGCGGATGTATCGGGAGCCGGAACTTCTGAGATTGTTATCAACGGTGTAAAACAGGATGACCTTCATCCGATTGAATACACAACAATCCCCGACAGGATTGAAGCCGGAACCTACATGGCTGCTATAATTGCAACAAAAGGCAAAGGTATAATAAAAAATGTTTTGCCGTCTCATTTGACTTTTTACAATTCAAAATTGATTAAAATGGGTGCAAACATAAAACTTATTGAACCGACAATTCTTGAAGTCAGCTGCAATCAAAGACTAAATTCCGTTAATATAGTTACACAGCCCTATCCCGGTTTTCCGACAGACCTTCAGGCGCTTGCAATGGCTATGCTGACAACAGCAGACGGAGTGAGCATTATTACAGAAAGCCTTTATGAAAACAGATTTATGCAGGTTCCCGAGCTCAGAAGAATGGGTGCAGATATCCATCAGGAAAGAAACCATGCTCTTGTCAGAGGGGTAGAAAAGTTAACGGGAGCAAATGTTAAGGCAAGCGACCTTCGTGCCGGTGCCTCTCTCATCATAGCCGCACTTATGGCAGAAGGGGAAAGCGAGATTGAAGCGCTGCATCACATTGACAGAGGGTATGAACTTTTTGAAACAAAATTTGCCAATCTGGGGGCAAACATAGTAAGATACAATGATGAGAGCGACTTGTCGGACTCGAGCGTTACTAATGTAAAGGAAAATATAAATGCCTCAATATAAAAGATGGTATGATCATGACCCCGTATTGATGGAAGTAGTTGAGCTTTTGCGTAACTATCAGGATGAGTTGAGAGCTCAGGCAGAAGTTTTCCTTGCAAAAATTGAAGAAAAAGTCTCAAAAGAGACTATAGACAAGTTCTATGACATGGTTAAACCGATAAACGGAAACCGCTGGTACGACAAAGATCCTGTTATTTCAAAGACGGTAGAGCTTCTTCGGGTTGTTCCGCCGGAAATCCAAAAAGCCGCTGCTGAGAACTTCATCAAAACTCTTGAAGATATTGGCGTAGACCGAAATGCACAGAAAGAAAATCAGGAAAAATAATTCTGTCCGTGCAATTTGTTCTCTTCCTGCGGGTCTTTCATTGTGCCTATGCTGAAAGAGTTTTTTCCGTATTTTTTTTCAAAATTATCCCAAAGAGCAACCAGTTTTTTTGATTTTTCTGTTTTTTTATCTTCAAACAAAAACAGCTGTGATGCTGATTTTTCCGTAAGCTTTTCGGCAAAAATTCCTGAGGAGCGGTATATTATGTCAGGAGAATAGAGCTTTTCAAAAAGTTTGTCAGCATATTGATTTATCAAAAATTCACTATCCGAGGGTTCGGGTAAAACTATTTTGTCTACAAATACCCGAAAATCTTTTGTCCTGAGCATTACACAGACAATTTCGGTTTGCAATCCGAGTTTTCTAAGTTTTGAACAGACCTGATGGGAATGATAGTGTAAAGAATCTTTTATATATGTTTTATCACAGGTAAATTTGCTGAAAGCACAGGTTTTTTGGATAGATTTTGGCAGTTCTATTTTGCTTTTTACGGCAGATATGCTCTGCCCCGAAAGTTCTGCTTTCAACTCCAACCCTCTTTTTCCCCAAATCTTTTTTAGCCAGAAATCATTTTGCTTAACTAGCTCGGAACATTTGTAAATGCCGTATTTGTGAAAAAGTGCGGCTGTGTTTTTTCCGACACCCCAGATGTCCTCCACATAAGTTTTTTTGAGAATTTCATCAATATTCCGTACCCTGATACGGCAAAGACCGTTTAAGCTTTCTTCTTTTTTTGCTTTTTCACATGCAAGTTTTGCCAGTGTCTTTGAAGGCGCAAGCCCTATTGAAACAGGTACACCGATTTCTGTTTCTATTTCATGCTTGATTTTTGCAATTATTTCTTCATAAGAGCACCTGTAAAGCTTTTTCAGTCCTGTCAAATCAAGAAACGCCTCGTCTATGGAATATTGTTCCACCTCGGGAGTATAGCTCAAAAGTTTTGCCATAATACGGCTTGAGATGTCATGGTAGAGTCCGAAGTTTCTTGAGACATAAATCACATTTTTGAACTCTTTTTTGGCTTTAAAAAGAGGATACCCCATCGGAATACCCATTGCTTTTGCTTCTTTTGAACGAGCTATTACACAGCCGTCATTGTTGCTCAAAACACATACAGCTCTGTTTTGAAGAACGGGGTTCATCAGCTGTTCGCAGGATACGAAAAAATTGTTACAGTCTACCAGTGCTATTTCTGCCATAAATATCTCCTGTTAAAAAGGAAATAAAGCGGAACAGACATGTTGAGATCTGCAAATTTTAACCTGAATAGAAAGATAATATCGTTCCGCTTTTGTAATTATATTTAGGAAGGATGATTTTTTCTTGACAATTTTATTATAGACAAATGTCTATAAATTGTCAACATGTTTTTACAAAAACCTTGCAATCCCTGTTGCTACACCAAAAATTGTCAAAACCTCTCTTGGTTCAATAATGGGATAATCAGGATTTTCCGGCTGCAGCCAGACTTTTCCGTTTTTTTGACGGTAGGTCTTCAGAGTGTAACCGTTGTCTATATATGCCAGCACAATATCTCCGTCTTTTGCGGTTGGTGTTTTCTTTACAATGACTTTGTCTCCGTCAAAAATTCCGGCATTTACCATGGAGTCGCCCGAAACGTTAAAAACAAATACTGACGGATTATCCAAATCAAAACTCTCGTCCAATGATATTCTTCTTTCTACAGAGTCCTCAGCTACGGTAGCAAAACCGGCCCTGACGGAGGAGGTAAACATAATTGCTCCGAAATATTCAGGGTTTATAAAAAACTTTCCGTTTTTTTCTCTGATTAAATCCTGTTCTTTGAGTTTGTTAAAATACTGCCACACAGAGTTTTTGTGTTTGAAGCCGAAATCTTTTGCAATATGCTCAAAACTCGGCAGCGGCTCTTTTCCGTATGTTTTTTTCAAGTTTTCGAAAAAAGATTTTTGTTTTTCGCTTAACATAATTTGTAAAATCCTCTATAATATTTATTATAGACATGTGTCCATAAATGTCAATACAAACCCGAAAATATGATAGGATAAAGCTATTATGGTATCTCAAGTAATAACATCAACAGTTCTCGGCATAGAGTCATACAAAATTCTTGTAGAAGTTGACCTTGTACAATCCATTCCCGCAGTAGTAATTGTTGGATTGCCGGATACAGCCATTTCAGAGGCAAAAGAAAGAGTCCGCTCAGCCATAAAAAACTCTGGATATCATTTTCCGAACCAGAAAGTTGTAATAAACCTTGCTCCGGCTGATATAAAAAAAGTCGGAACAAACTATGATTTACCCATTGCTATGGGGATTCTTGCCAGAGACGGTATTGTCGATGAAGAGGAAATGAAAAACACTGCCTTTTTGGGCGAATTGTCACTTGACGGTTCGCTGAGAGCCGTAAACGGTGTATTGCCTATTGTTGCAGGGTTAAAGGATTTTGATATTACACAGGTGGTTGTCCCCAAAGAAAACGCAAAAGAAGCCGCCCTTGTACCCGGCATAAAAGTTCTTTCAGCAGAGACTTTGAGAGATGTTGTATGTCATTTTGGAGTGAACAGGGAAGAAAAAAAAGAACTTGAGACATGTGAAATTGACATAGAAGATTATCTTAATGCCTATACAACCACAAAATATGAATTTGATTTTAAAGATGTCAAAGGACAGCTAAAAGCCAAAAAAGCTATGGAAATTGCTGCCGCAGGCGGGCATAACCTGCTTATGTCAGGACCTCCCGGCTCAGGGAAGACTCTTCTTGCAAAATGTTTTGCTTCAATTTTACCGCCTCTGGAACTCGAAGAAGCCATAGAACTCACAAAAATATACAGTGTATCGGGACTTTTGCATCCGGATAGTCCTTTGATTAGTAAAAGACCGTTTCGGACGGTTCATCATACCGCATCTGCAATAGGAATAATAGGCGGCGGTTCAAATCCCAAACCCGGAGAAATTACACTTGCTCACAGGGGTGTTTTGTTTTTGGATGAAATCGTTGAATTTCCAAGGCAGGTTCTTGAGGTTCTAAGACAGCCTTTAGAAGATGGAGAAGTCGTTATTTCGAGGGCACAGACAAGAGTGACTTATCCTGCCGATTTTATGCTTCTCGGGGCGATGAATCCTTGTCCCTGCGGTTATCTGGGAGACAGTCAAAAACAGTGTACCTGCAATGATTTTCAAATCCAGCGATACCGCTCCAGACTTTCCGGTCCGCTTCTGGATAGAATTGATATTCAGATAGAAGTTCCAAGGCTCACAACCGATGAACTTTTGAATACAAACATAAAAACCGAGTCCTCCGAACAAATCAGAGAAAGGGTTATTAAAGCCAGAAAAATTCAAACCGAAAGATACAAGGATTATCCGATTTTGACAAATTCGCAGTTAACGGCAGAATATATAAAAATCTTTTGCAAACTTGATGAAAAAAGCGAAAATTTGCTAAGGAGCGCTATTTCAAAATTCAATCTTTCAGGGCGTTCTTACGACAGAATACTGAAACTTGCGAGAACCGTTGCCGATTTGAGCGACAGTGAAAATATCGACAGTTCCCACGTGGCGCAGGCTCTGCAATACAGAAATTTTGTTGAAAACGAAAACATATAAAACAAAAAGGTACAGATTTTTGAAAAAACCTGTACCTTTTTTAAGAAAAGATTTCAACTAATTACCGCAGCCGCAATCGTTGTTGCAGTCACATGGTGCGGGCTGTGCACAAGGATTGCAAGGCTGTTGTATCGGAGCGGCACATCCGGTGCAGGAGCTGCAGCCGAAAGCAACCGTGATATTTTCTCTCGGATTAACAGAAGTTATTCTGTTGCCTTTCGGGTCTACGAGATATGCAACCTCGTCGCCTGTTGTCTGTAAAAGACCCAGTGTTCCTGACAGAGCTGTTCTTGTAAGGTCGATAGGTGCTTTAACAAGAGCTTTTGATGCATCCATCAAGCTTCTGCCGGCAGCAGGCAATTGTCCTTGAAGTGTTTCACCGAGTGTAAGACCGACTCCGTCAGAAACATGTTCAACAGCGTTTCCTGCTGCAATTACTGCACCGCCGACTGTTCTGCCGACTGTACCGACAATGCTTCCTGCCCATGAGAACGGTGCTTCAATTACTTTTGCAAGGAAGTTTGGTTTTTTGTCGGTTTTAACCTGAGCAGTCAAAACCTGTTGCGGCAAATCTGCCTTGCAGTCGTGACATTGAATTCTTTCAAAAGAAAGTTTCAATCCGCCCTTGCAGTTTCCTGTAGGTCTGTCTACTTCGGTAACTTTGCCGTAAACATTTGAACCGGCAGGGAAGGTTTGTCCGTTGATTGTTACGGATTCTGTAGTTTTTGCGGCAAATCTGTCACCGATGTTTGCTGTTTTTGCATTGATTTCGTCTTCAAATTTCAAGCAGAGTGTCGGGATTGTGACGACTTCGTCTTTTGCCACAAAAGCAGCTCCGCCTGTGCATCCGCAGTCAGGTGCTGTGTATGCCACATCTTTTTTTGAATAGCCCATGGCTACTCTGACAGATTCGAGCATTGAAGCTACATCAGCACGGCTTGCATCTTTGCAGGCTTGAATTTCATTTGAATTCGGAATATCTTTCAATGCGCCTGTTTCAATTGCTTTTGCTACAGGGATTTTAGCCCAGGCAGGGACTTTATTTCCGTCGCAGTATTTGCTCAGGATTTCATCAGCTTTGCAATTGTCCATTTCGCACGGAATTCCTTTTGCAAGTGTAGCCATGGCCTCCGCTCTTGTTACGGGCTTGTTTGGTTTGAAAAGGTCATTCGGATAGCCGTCCATTATACCGTTAGAAACGGCAGTGTTGATGGCCTGATTTGCCCAGTGGTCGGCAGGAACATCTTTGAATGTCTTTTTCGGACAACCGCAGCCTCTGAGGTTAAAGCCATTTACTGCCATGGATGCTATTTCTGCACGTGTTACAGGCAGATTGGGTTTGAAAGTTCTGTCAGGATAACCGGCAACAACTTTGTTTTCTGCCAGAAGATTTATATCGCATCCTGCCCAGAAACCGTCCGGAACATCTTCAAAAGATGATGCGCCCGTAATGGGTGATGCACCGCCGGTAATTGGCGGATTGTAAGGAATAACACTGCGTTTGATTACTTCCATTCCTGAAGAAGTCTGCATTTCAACGGGACACCCGCTGTTTGTGACAGGAGCGGCGCCTCCGGTGATAATCTGGTTCAAATCAACAGATTGAACACCGAGTACGGGCATGTCAGAAGCGGCACCTGTTGTAATACCTTCGCCGCAGGCACATCCGCAGGTTGGCAAATCAGAAACCATTACACCCTGAGAAGGTGCAATCGGGCATCCGCAGCCGGCACTTTCGCCTATAATAACATTGTTTGCCTGAGAACCTACCATCTGGCTGTCTGAATAGATGTTAGCCGGATAGGCATAATGCTGTTTTGAAAGTGATTTTCCGTCATACTGAGAATTGCAGACGGATTGTACTACAGGCTGGCAGTCACATGGCGGAGCTGCTGCTTCACAAGGATTGCACGGATCAACCGGTGCACAGGTGTTGCAAGGGTCGCACGGTGCTGCAGCGCCAGTATTGCATCCGCAATCCGGTGCCGGTGTGCACGGGCAAACTGCCGTGTCAGGAGTGACATCTGCCTGACAGCCTGATATCGGGCATGCAGCAAGCTTTGACATATCCAAATTTGAAATATCTACATTACTGGCAATCCCCGAGTTCATGGTACCTGCCATCAACCCTATGGTTAAAGCTGCGGCAAGTGTAAGTTTGTTAATTGTCATCTTTCCCTCCTTAATTAAACAAACTGAAAATTGGACTCTATCAGAGTTTTCAGGGCTCAAACAGATTCATATCCAATTTACGATAATTATTTTGTAAGAATTTTTTTGACTTCTTATGTTGCATTATTACGGTGAAACCTTTAAAAAAACATTGCCAAAAAAGGTTACCTTTGCGGGCTATTTAAATTTTGGAATTATAATATTTATACCGTTTTCTAATTCTTGTTCCGGGGTGCTTTTGCGTTTCTGACGTTTCAAATTTCCTGCAAATACAGTAGTATCATGGGGTTTAAAATGTTACAGATATAGTATATAATATATATAGGTGTTATTTCTCTGTGTCACTAAGATTAGAATAGAATGAGCAAAAATTATGTCATTCGGTATTAATGGTCCGAGTCCTAAATTTGGAATTCAAGAAGCCCAGAGCATGTTCAACAATGGCGGAGGCGGGAATTTGGGCTATTTTCAGCGCAGAAAAAAGAAAAAAGAGGATGAAAAAAAAGAGATTGATGTGTTCCAGTCTCAAGATGAAGCCGATGTTTTTGTTCCGGAAGAAGAACAAAAAAAAGAAGACGAAAACATTTTGAAAAAAGCTGCGGATTTTATAAAAACTTTCAAAAAACCCAGACACTAAAAAGCCTTGATTTGAAATCAAGGCTTTTTTATAAATATTTTATTATGCATAAAGCATTTGTAATCTTGCACCTGGTTCTGCATTGTTCGGGCGAAGCTCGCCGGTTCCGTTAAAAGCAGGTAAAAAGCGTTTGAAATCCGCCATATCAACATCATATGGAGTTTGACCGCCGGCTGTTTTATGCGAACCGCCTGCTGCCTGAGGTCCTCTTGCTCCAACAGCACCTATTTGTGCTACCGGCTGTTGAAACATATTAATTTTTGGAATTTCAAAACCCATAATTTTCCTTTAAACTTAAACTCTATATTTAAATAAAAACATCGGGCAGAAAAAAATTGCCGCATTTGTAATAAAGTTTACAATTTGTAAAATAAAAAGCCTTTGTCGGTTAAACAAAGGCATTGATTCGGTTAGTAATTTTGGTAGTTAGGTTATAGAGTTTATGGAGTTATTAATAAAACTTTCACACTTAAATTTTTTGGATTGAACACTTCGCACTTTTATAAGATTTCTCAAGATGAAAAATTTACTCATTCGGGTACTTTTATTACAAAACTTAACAAAATGATAAAAAGTTAAATACAAAAAAACCGGCAAAAAGCTTTTGCCGGCTGAAAAAGTTTGTTTTATCCGTTTTAATCGTCGCTGTTCCATTCAACATTTCTGGTTGAATACATCACAAGCGCCATAATCAAAAACAGCACCAGCGCTCCAAGCAGCATAGACAAATCCTGTAATATCAGCAAAAGATACAAGAATGCATACAACAGCGCCATTATTAGGGTAATCAAAAGCGTAAATTTTTTGCCTTCTTTTTTGGTTATTACAAAATAAGTATATGTGCTTATCAACGCTATAGTCATTAATGCCGCAATAAAATATGAAAACCCGAACGGCATAAATTCCGACAAAGACAGCATTAAAAGGTAAAATACGAGCATTGCCGCACCCATCATAAGGTACTGAAGCTGATGAATGGGCTTTTTGTCTTTTGAAGCAATTTCAAAAATAAAGTAAGCCAAAAATGTCAGTGACAAAAACAAAAATGCATACTTAACCGCTCTTGTTGCCATACGGTAGTTGTCTACCGGTGTAAGGAAAGAAACGCCGGCTTTTGGTTCCGTAAGCGATGATGTAGCTATTGCAGGAATTTCCCATTCTCCTTCGAAAGAGTCTTTTGCTAATTCTTTTTCCGAAGGCAGAAAATCACCGTCAAAAGAAGGAGTTTTCCAGTCGCCTTCGATTTCAATTTCATTGTTTATACCTGCAGGCACGGCATAAATTTTGTTTATACCTCGGATTTGATATTTTATTTCAAAAGGAATATTTTTTGCCGAAGTTGTGATTTTCTTTTCGTAGGTTGCAGAAGTATGAACTACTGGTTTTTCGCTCAAAAATTTTATCTGCGGCTGGGAGACAAATCCCTTTGCATCTGACACTCTAAAAGCCAGTTGAGAGTTCATGTTTTTTATTTTTCCGTAAGTATTTAAAAAATCCCCCTTGAGTTCAACATCAGCCGTATAGACAGGAACTTTGAAAATACCTTTTTGGCGGATTTGGGTTTTTACTTCTATTTCGGCTTCATAGTTGTTTAGCGGGAGAGTTTTTTGTTTTATCCCCTTTTTGTCAGGAACATTCAAGGTCAAAACAGGAGCATAAATCACCTGAGAATCCGCCCAGGCTGTTTTTACATTCCTGACAGCTTCATCTTTGTAGGACTCTCTGTCTTTGACTATCCCGCTCATAAAGGCAATCGGTATAAGCAAAATCAACAGCATACCGAGCACTATATAGAATTTTTTTACTTTTTTGTTTACAACTTTTTTCTGTTCACCCATATACAAACTCCTTTTTGTTAATTCTTTACGAAAAAACAAAATAGCGCAACTTGTATATTAAGAAAATTTAATTAAAAAAGCACAAAAATACCGGTACAATGTATAATTGCATACAAAAACGAAAGACCAATCCGATGCCGCAGCAGCCGTCCTGAAATTTTAAGCCGGGATGCTTAATGACAGGATTAGTATGTAGCAAACATAGTAGACAGTCCTTTTTGAATAATCAGAGCTGTCAGTTTTGCAATTTCTTTAATTTTTAACCATATCTTTTCCATACTCTCATAATTCCCGTTTTAAAAATTTTTAAACATGGGACGGTTATTTTATTATGAGGAAGGATTTTAGTTTTCTTGCGTTTTTATCTCTGTCGGAAACTATATGCAGGTTTTTGAATTCAGGATTTTGTGTACCTTTAAAGTCCACCGAGGTTGAGCCTCCGCCGTCAAAATTCATTGCTTTGTCCAGACACAAATCTTTGCACACATCGGACAACTCGGGCAGAGTCAGAGGATGTTTGTTCGTTGCAATAATGATATATATATCATTGTCTTTTAGTCCTATGGCTGTTCTGGCGCATTTTTCAAAAGCAGAAATTGAGTTCCTTGTGATTTTCGTTCCTTCTGTTGAAACAAAATACTCCTGCTCCAGTCTCAAGTCAGGATACAGCAAAGGTCCTGCCTGTATGGAATGTACAAGCTCACATTTGAATGGCACTCTGGCATTGTGTGCGGCAATGTCGTATTTTGTTTTGCCTTTGCAGTCCATTACTCTGAATTCCGTTCTGTTTAAAACCTGTCTCATATGCGAGGAAATATCTTTGTTTCGGGTTAAATTTTTGTTGTTCTTTGGATTTAAAACTTCAACACCGTCAATTGTAACAAAAGAAGAGGTCTGCTGGTTTTGGGGATCAAAATATCCCGCATTTACAACAAGTTCAGCTCCGGTTTTTTTAAAAACATCGGAATTATATACGAGTTTTTCGCTTATATAAGGGCGTATGACAAATTTTCCGGCAGCCGGAATATGAAAAACATACAAGCCGTTTTCATTAAAAACTTCGATATTTTTACAGCCCGTACAGACAGGGGCGCATTTAAAAGAGCAAAACAACACAGCTGAACAGAGCACAAATGCTATTGCGAGTATTTTTTTCATAACGGCAAAACTCCTCAAAACTTAAAGGTCTTTTATTTTCTTAAATATGAATATTGCAATAAGAATAGCAAACGGCTGAATTGAAGAGGTTATATAAGGACTCAAGATACCTTTTTCAGCACACATATCAAAGAACGGCAGAGTAATATAATAAGCAAAAACTATACCGATACCAATTACAAAGTTGACCAGTTTTTGTTCCCTGGGTTTACTAAACCCGAGCAGGCATCCCAGAATTGCAAACAAAACGCAGATAGCCGAATGGAAGTATCTTTGCAGATATTTGTTGAGCATAAATCTGTATTCGTCGTTCAAGTGCTCTTTGTGCAGCATACCGATATATTCTGTAATTTCGGTATTGTTCAATTCTCTGTCACGTTTTGTCGAATATGACATTATCTTGAAAGCGATATTTGCCTTTTCTCCTTCAAGCACTTTTGTCTTGTCTATATTCTTGATATTTTTAAAGACCCCGTCTCTGCCGAGTTCAAATTCTTTGACTTTGTATATTTCCCAGCTGTCTTTTGTATAAACGGCATATTGAGCCTGCATAATGCTAGATAAAACGCTTGTGTCAGTATACTGTGAAGAATCAAAATTCAGTACCAGCGGACGGCTAATCTGGTCATTTGAATATCTCGGGACAATTACAATTTTTTGGAGTTTATCTTTGTCGGCTTTTACCGTATAAACAAAATGCGTTTCATAGCCTTCATGTTTCAGCTGATTGATTTTCTTTTCACTGTAAGGAATTAAAGTATTGTAAAGAGAAAAACACAAAACTGAGATAAAAATACTCAGGATAATAATCGGATAAACTATTCTCCAAAAAGAAAGTCCAATGCTTCGCAAAACGGTAAGCTCAGAGTCTTTTGTCAACTTGTCAAAGGTGAATAAAGTACCGAGAAGAAGCCCGACCGGCAGCGCTTTACCGACAATTTTGGGAACTTCATATATCAAAAGCTGTATACCGACCCAGGGGGTATAAACTCCGGCAAGGGTTCTTTTTATCACCTTCAAAAGAGTTTCCGGTGCAATCCAGATTACGACAAACAGAAATATACACACTAAAGTGGCGGCAAAAACCTGTTTTGTAATGTATCCGTCAAAAATTTTGAAAGGTAATTCTATTTTTTTCAAACTTTTGATATCGAACTTCATCTTAGAGCGTAAAGTCCTTTCCTAAGTAGAACTGCTTTGCTACAGGGTCATTTGCAACTTCTTCGCTTCTGCCCTGAATTTTGATTTTTCCGTCAAAGATTACATATGCTCTGTCAGTGATAGACAGTGTGGCTTTCGGGTTGTGGTCGGTAATCAAAACTCCGAGACCTTTTTCTTCGGACAATTTTCTGATGTTTTCTTTGATTTCTCCGATTGCAATAGGGTCAATACCGGTAAACGGCTCATCAAGAAGGATAAACTCCGGGCTTGCGGCGAGTGCACGTGCAAGCTCAACTCTTCTTCTTTCACCGCCGGACAGAGAAATTGCGGAAAATTTTCTTTTCTTTTCCATGCCGAACTCATTGAGCAAATCTTCGAGCTTTTGTTTTTTCTCTTCTTCTGTGAGTTTTTCGTTCATTTGCAAAACAAGTTTTATATTGTCTTCAACGGAGAGTTTTCTGAAAATTGAAGCTTCCTGAGGAAGATATCCGATACCTTCTTTTGCACGGATATTCATAGGCACATCAGTCAAATCTTTGTCATCAAGGTATACTTTGCCGCCGTTTGCTTTTACAAGACCGACAACCATATAAAAGGTAGTTGTTTTTCCCGCACCGTTCGGTCCGAGCAATCCGACGACCTCTCCTTTGTTGACTTCAAAGCTTATGTCGTTTACTACCGTTCTGTCTCCGTATATTTTTATGAGATTTTTTGCAATTATTTTCATATAAATTTCCGCCCTCTATTCTTAATAGGATAGCACAAAACGGGTAAAATTTTAATCAAATTTGAAAAACACGGAAATTGTAATTTTATAAATTGCTAATCATACAGATGACAGCACACAACAGAGCCATCGATTGTACGCTTTGGAGGATTTTTTTTGACACAAATTTCCATGCACTGAGCACATCTCGGGTGAAACGGACAGCCTGAAATGTTATTTTCAATTGACGGCGGCTGACCATCTATTGTTTCAACTTTTTCCGTATTGATATCCAGAATGACATTCAAAAGGGCTTTTGTATAAGGGTGTTTCGGATTTTTGAAGAGTTCTTTTACGGGAGCATATTCAACAATTCTTCCCGCATACATAACGGCAACTTTATCAGCATTTTGCGCCACAATTCCGAGGTCATGCGTAATCAGAATGACAGACAGATTTTCCTGTTTTTTTATTTCTCTTAAAATTTCCATAATCTGTGCCTGAACGGTGACATCAAGTGCCGTTGTCGGTTCATCTGCAATGATAACCTCCGCATGGCATGCAAGCGCCATGGCGATAATAACACGCTGTTTCATACCTCCTGAAAATTCGTGAGGATAAGCCGACATTTTTTCTTTTGCATCCGGAATTTTTACTTTTTCGAGAGCATTTAACGCAACATCAAAAGCCTCTTTTCCCTTCAATCCCTGATGCAGTTCTATGACCTCCAGAAGCTGGTTCCCGATTGTGTATAGGGGATTTAATGATGTCATCGGGTCCTGCGGAATCAGGGCAATTCTTTTGCCTCTGATTTTTTGCATCTGTTTTTGTGAAAGATTGAGCAGATTTTCTCCGTCAAAACAGATTTCACCGCTTTGTATTTTTGCTGTTTCGGGCAAAAGCTGCAATATTGACATTGTGGAAACAGTCTTTCCGCAGCCGGATTCTCCGACAATTGCAAGAGTTTCTCCCCTTTCAAGCGAAAAACTGACATCCCAGACTGCCTGTCTAAAGCCGTCAGAAAGATTGAAACCGAGATTTAGGTTTTTTATTTCCAATATAGTTGACATTAGATATCTATAACACCCGTATAAACATAATCGGCACTACCTGTCATAAATACATCAAAATCGGTATTTTGTAAATTGCCTGCCCATTCAATAGTCAGTGTGCCGCCCGGGAGGTTGACTTTGACTTTGTTGTCACAATGTCCGTTAAGTATTGCCGCAACAACGGAAGCACAGGCACCTGTGCCGCATGCAAGAGTTATGCCGCAGCCTCTTTCCCATACGGCGACATCTATTTCGTTTCTGCTTTTTACTTTTACAAACTCAACATTTGTTTTTTCAGGAAACAAGTTGTCGTGTTCTATATCGTGACCGTATTTTTCTGCAAGTTCAGTAATATTTTCGTCACCATCAACAAAAATTACACAATGCGGGTTGCCCATGCTTACAGCATTTACCGGGAATTTTTTAATTCCGCACCATAAAGGGTAATTCAGGTTTTTGCTTCCTCTAAACGGGATTTTTTCCGGTTCAAGAACAGGATTTCCCATATTAACCTTTACTGTCATATCCTCAAGTACCTCGGGAACAATTTTCCCCGCACCGGTATGAACAGTAAATTTTCTTTTGTTTACTATTTTTTTGTCAAAACAAAATCTGGCAAAACACCTCATACCATTACCGCACATTTGCGCTGTGGAGCCGTCTGCCTGAAAAAACAACCACTCCAAATCAGAGTACGTTTTTGGGTTTTCAACAGGAACAAATATGCCGTCTGCACCTATTCCAAAATGTCTGTCACAGAGTTTTACTGCAATCTGCGGAAATTTGTCTTCTATTTTTTTATATTCATTATATTCCATTAAAATAAAATCATTTCCAGCACCTTGCATTTTTGTGAATTTTACCTGTGTCATATAAGTCCCGTCCTTTTTGTGTACAGGTTGATTATAGCATATTTTGAAGCTTGCGCCAAAGAGCAGCCTCCGCTGATTTGCATCGGAAATTGATCTAATCTAGTGTCGCAGGTGCCGCCGGCTGTCTTGAAATCAGACGCTACGGAAAACTCAACGTTTCCCTTCGCTGTGGCACTGGGTTCGGCTTTGCCTCACACGGCGTGCCAGTCTGATTTCGCTCAACGCAGCCGGCACCTGCTCACCTTTTCAAATGACACTCAAAAAATTCGTTCACGAAATTTTCCTCTCACAAAACAATTCACAGAATTGTTTTGTTCAGCAGAGTCTTATCACGAATTTTTCTCGGACAATTTTTGTTTTTTATGTTTTGCAAATTATGCTAAAATTATTTTACGGGTGCTGTATCATGGACGATTTTGTCTTTAAAATATTCAAAAACAAAGTGTTTGTTAAACAAAAAATGAAAAATTACGGCTTCAAAAAAGAAGGCGAAAAATTTTTGTACACAAAAAAACTTTTGGATAGTCAGTTTGAACTTCGTGTAACGGTGTCGGGTCAAAAAAATATTGAAGCAAAGCTATATGATACATCAACAAATGATATTTACACACTGCATCTGCTGGACTCTGCGGCAGGAACATTTGTCGGACAGGTCAGAGCGGCTTATGAAGAAGCATTGGCGGAGCTTGCAAAAAATTGCTGCAAAAACACATATTTTATGACCCCTCAGGCAAACAGACTTGCCGATTTGATAAAAAAGACATACAATGATTCTCCTGAGTTTCTGTGGGAAAAATTTCCGGGGTTTGGCGTTTTCCGGAACCCCGAAAGCCGTAAATGGTATGGACTCATATCTAATATTGATAAATCGAAATTGATAAAAGGTAAAAAAGGATTTGTTGATATATTGAATATAAAACTTGATAGCAATGAGATAACTGTATTGCTGCAGCAAGAGGGATTTTTTCCTGCGTATCATATGAACAAAAAAAGCTGGATTACGGTGCTGCTGGATGATACGGTAAGTGATAAAAAAATAATGGAGCTGGTTCAAAAAAGCCATGAATTCTCCGAAAAAAAGAACAAAAAAGGACAATATGGAACAAAATCAAAAATCTCTGTTTGAAAATGAAAACAATCAACCTCTGGCTTCAAGACTGCGTCCGCAAAATCTTGAAGAATTTGTCGGACAGACACATCTTACAGGAGAGGGAAAGATTCTTCGGAAATTTATAGAAGAAGACAAAATTTCATCTATGATTTTCTGGGGTCCTCCCGGTGTCGGAAAAACTACGCTTGCTAGTATAATTGCAAACAAAACAAATTCCGCTTTCATCAATTTTTCTGCAGTTACAAGCGGCATTAAAGAAATAAAAACCGTTATGGCGGAAGCGGAAGAAGCTCGTAAAATGGGGCAAAAAACTATTGTATTTGTGGATGAAATTCATCGTTTCAATAAAGCCCAGCAGGATGCTTTTTTGCCGTTTGTTGAAAAAGGCAGTATTATCCTAATCGGCGCAACAACGGAAAATCCTTCTTTTGAAGTCAACGGAGCGCTGCTTTCAAGATGCAAAGTTTTTGTATTACACGGACTAAAAACGGAAGACCTGACAAAACTCCTCAAACGGGCTATTACTGACAAAAGAGGGTTTGGAAATCAAAAAATCAACGTATCAGACGAACAGCTTGAGATTGTTGCAAAATTTGCCAACGGTGATGCCAGAAATGCTCTTTCTACTCTTGAGATGGTTGTTTTAAATTCAGATGTTTCAAAAGACGGAATGATTACCGTAACTCAAGAATCTCTGGAACAGTGTATTTCAAAAAAGTCACTTTTATATGACAAAAACGGAGAAGAACACTATAATATAATTTCCGCATTACACAAATCAATGCGAAATTCTGATCCGGATGCGGCTGTGTACTGGCTGGCGAGAATGCTTGAAGCGGGAGAAGACCCTTTGTATGTTGCAAGGAGAATTACCAGATTTGCCAGTGAGGATGTCGGACTTGCCGACCCGCATGCCCTTGAGCTTGCTGTTGCGGCATATCAGGCATGTCATTTTATCGGTATGCCGGAGTGTTCCGTACATCTGACACAGGCTGTTGTTTATATGTCACTGGCTCCAAAGTCAAATTCTCTTTATATTGCTTATGAAACGGCAAAAAAAGATGCTATAAAAGAACTGTCTGAGCCGGTTCCTCTTGTAATCAGAAATGCTCCGACAAAACTCATGAAAGACTTGGATTACGGCAAAGGCTATCAGTATGCACATGATACCGAGGAAAAACTTACAAATATGCAGTGCCTGCCTGATTCATTGCTGGGAAAAGAATACTACTACCCGACTCAACAGGGTCTGGAAGCAAAATATAAAGCAAAACTTGAAAAAATAAAAGAGTGGAAAAAAACACACTAAATTATGAAATTATATTCTCGAGAGTTTGCTTTTCTGTTTGTATTTTTAGATATTGTGCTGTTCTTTTTATTTTTTCATAGTTTTTATACAAAAATTCAAGACCGTCGTTTTGAATTTCCGGCAGTTGTTCGGGTATTTCAATGCCGCAGGCAAGATAAAGATTTTTTAGAAATTCTTCATATGTTTCTTTTACGGTATTTTCATCTGCAACGGTCTTTATATAACCGACAGATTGGGTATCATCCTCCAAAAACTGAAGAGTTCTGCTCAAAATTTCCTCAAGTTCCGCATATCTTTCAGGCTGAAAGTTTGATTGTTTGAGAATTTCAGGGTTCAATCCGGCGGCAAAAACGGTATCGGAAATTTGTGAGAATTTTTGCTGTATTTCTTCCAGCAGTTTTTGCGCAGCTTCAAATCTTTCATTTGGTTCCATAAAGTCAATAGTTACTTTATTCATTGGAAAATCCCAAATACTGCTGTTGTAATAAACTTTGTTGTAAGACGTATCATATTTATCAATTATTGAAGGATTACCCACAAAAATATGTTTTTCGCCGCCGGTCTTCGATAGATTTGTCTTTTTTGATGTAATGTTTTCGATTGCTTTGCTCAGCTCTAAAGTGTCATTGCTTGTAATACGGGGATTGCTGCCGATTTTTTTGAATGTATTTGAAAGAACAAACAGTATTTCTCCGTCCTGTTTTTTTGTTGTATGGTAATAGGTCGTTTCTGTCGATGTTTTGTCTTTTTGGTTTGTTATTTTAATAGTTCCCTTGAAAGGAATATTTTGTGCAGATACAATTTTCATTTTTTATTTCCTTCAAATATTTGTATTTTGATGAATAATCCAAAATAAAAAATTTTGCCAGAACATTAATATTTTTTAACATGAATAACAAAAAAATTTTTTACAAGTTTTCTGAAAAGTATGACAATGAAAATTCAACCTATTTCCATATACCGGCAAATTGTTATCCCCCGCACGGATAGACAGATAAATTATCAAAACGAAACAAAAACACAGAATTTATCCGAATATTCGGGCACAAAAGCTATGTCATATTTTCCATTGAGTTTCAAATCATCAGAAGGTATAAAAAGTCTTTCCGAAGAACTGATGGAGCTGGATAACATACATTGTCCGACATGCGGCATAAAACTGCTCAACTCGAATGAAATGAAGAAATTGGCAGTAAAATCAAAAAAAATTGATACTCCTGAAAAATTTGTCAATTTCTTGCAGGAATATAACGAATCAATACCGAAAAAATATAAAAGAGTTCTTGATTCCGCACAGCGAAATGCCCAATTAACCTGTGTCAGAACCATACCGGATTTGATAGATATTATGCACGATGCCGCTGTAATTTCTCTTGATAAATCAATTGACAAAACGATAGATATTATTCAGGATTACAAAAACAAATGTAATTTTTCAGACAGTGACAATGTACTGCTTGAAGAATTTGAAATCAGGTTAAAAGCACTGGATACACAAAACAATGACAAACTATTGCCTGTTTTTCAAAAAGCACTAAAAGAAACAATCGGCAATTTGGAATATTCTGACAGGGAAGAACTCAGGCAAAATATTGTGAAAGAAATATTGCCGGACCTGTTTTATCACCATCTTTTTCCTGTCAGAAAAGACTGTTTTGATGATAAATATTATAAAAAGAAATTTGTCCAGAGAATATTTGACAGCGCCTTTTCAAATGTTCAAAAAATTGTGACCGTTCCTGAGGGTGAAGAAATTTCAGCAAACAGAATACTTACATGCAAAGATTGTTGGGTTGCTCCGCCTTATCAGTATTTAAAAGAAAATATGAAAAAAGAAAATTTCGAAAAGAATTTTTCAAGGCATATTGAAGAAATTGCACAAAATGTTCTTGAGGGTAAATTGCAAAGTGAAAAAAAATATCCGTTAATGCTAAGAGGCTTTGTGTTTAAATTGTCTCAAGGACATATAAAGATTGATAAAACCAAATACCCTGCCTTAAAAGCCGTACAGACTCAGGTTTTTGAAGAAAGTCAAAAAATTCTTGATTTTGATCCGGTTAATCATTCGGGTGTTCCGTGTTCTTCTTGCGGAACAATTACATTAACACACAAAGAAAAATTGGACTTGATGGAAAAAGCCAAAAACGCAGCTGATATTACCGAACTTGTAGGTATGCTAAAAAAGAATGAAAGACATCTTGATGTCAAAAACAAACAAATACTGGCAGAAATGGAAGATATTCTGAACAAAAATCCTGATATCAGTGAAAATGAATTTATAAAACAACTCAAAATACTGGCTTATGCGGAAATAAAAAAACAGTTGACGGGAAATATTGCCGTATGCAAAATTATGGAGCACGGTCTCGCCGGGCAGGATAGAAAATATCTCCTGCAATATGTTGATGAAGTACAAAACAAATATTTAAAATGCAGCTGCAATCAAATGTTCCCGTATCAGGATTATATGGATCTTGTCAGGGAAACAATATACAAAATACAGGAAGACGGCATAAGAAGACACTATAATAACAAATTCAAAGAATCTGTAAGAAATGCATATACAAAACAAACATTGCTTTTTCCTGTTCCCGAACTTGTACAAAAAATCGGCAGTCCACTGAAAGTTGCCGTACAAAATATGTTCAAAGGTTCTGTTGCAACTATAGACCATTTCGTTCCGAAGAACAAAAAAGGTGACAATGATTTTTCAAATTTGACTGTAATGTGCAGAAATTGTAATGCGGAAAAAACAAATTACAGCATGAAAAAATGGCTTATCCTTAATCCAAAATGGCCTCAAAACTTGCAGAACTATGTCAATGAAATAGGCAGAATGATAAAAGTCGGGCAGCTTGATAGAAGTTATGAGCAATATTTGAAAGATTTAATTGAGAACACGACAAATCTTTCTGAAGGCAGAATTCACCTTCATTACACTCCAAAAACACCGATAAAAAAACCGAAAATAAAAAACTCGAAATAAAAAAACAGACCCTGATTTTTCAGAGTCTGTTTTTTTATTTGTTTTATCCAAAAAACTAAGCAGTAGCGCCTGATTTTTCGATAATTTCTTTTTCGACGTTTGCCGGAACTTGTTCGTATTTAGCAAATTCCATAGAGAAGGTACCACGACCCTGAGTTTTTGAACGGATGTCTGTAGCATAACCGAACATTTCAGCGAGCGGAACCATTGCTCTGATTTTCTGAATACCTGTTCCTTCGATGATTTCCATACCTTCGACACGACCTCTTCTGGAAGCAATGTCGCCTACGATATCACCTGTATTTTCTTCAGGAACTTCGATTTCAACTTTCATCATAGGTTCAAGAATGCAAGGTTTAGCTTTTTTACAGCCTTCTTTGATAGCCATAGAACCTGCAATTTTGAACGCCATTTCAGAAGAGTCGACTTCGTGGTAAGAACCGTCATACAGTGTAACTTTAACGTCAATCATCGGGAATCCTGCTAAGATACCGCCTTCAAGGGCTTCTTCCATACCTTTTCTTGCAGGTTCAATGTATTCTTTCGGAATAGCACCACCGACAATTTTGTTTTCAAATACAAATCCTGCATTTTCTTCTGCCGGTTCGAT
>CALVAQ010000019.1 GCA_944325595.1 Candidatus Gastranaerophilales bacterium | reverse complement strand
ATGTATTCTTTCGGAATAGCACCACCGACAATTTTGTTTTCAAATACAAATCCTGCATTTTCTTCTGCCGGTTCGATTTGAATTTTAACGTGACCGTATTGACCTTTACCACCTGACTGACGAACAAATTTGGAATCCTGATCAGCGTTGCCTCTGATTGTTTCTCTGTATGCAACCTGTGGTTTACCAACGTTTGCATCAACTTTGAATTCTCTCAAAAGTCTGTCGACAATGATATCAAGGTGAAGCTCACCCATACCGGAGATGATTGTCTGACCTGTTTCTGTATCAGATTTAACACGGAAAGACGGATCTTCTTCAGCAAGTTTTTGAAGAGCAATACCCATTTTGTCCTGATCGGCTTTTGTTTTCGGTTCAATAGCAACTGAAATTACCGGTTCAGGGAATGTCATTTTTTCAAGAATAATCGGTGCTTTTTCATCGCACAGAGTATCACCTGTTGTTGTATCTTTCAAACCGACTGCTGCACAAATGTCGCCTGCGTATACTTCCTGGATTTCGTTTCTCTGGTCGGCATACATTTGAACAAGTCTGGAAATACGTTCTTTTTTGCCGTTTGTAGCGTTCAAAACGTAAGAACCCGCAGTCAATTTACCTGAGTAAACACGCAGGAATGTCAAACGACCTACGTATGGGTCTGTCATAACTTTGAAAGCGAGAGCTGAGAAAGGTTCATCTTCTGATGAATGTCTTTCAACTTTTGTACCGTCTTCGAGTTCGCCTTCAATAGCTTTAACATCAACCGGTGAAGGCATATAATCAACAACATTGTCCAGAAGAAGCTGAACACCTTTGTTTTTGAAAGCAGTACCGCAGCAAACAGGAACAATTTTGTTTTCGCAAGTTGCTTTTCTGAGTACTTTTTTGAGTTCATCAACAGTCGGTTCTTCACCTTCAAGGAATTTCATCATCAAATCATCATCAAATTCAGAAACAGCTTCAACAAGTGCTGCATGATATTCTTTTGCCTGTTCAAGCATGTCTGCCGGAATTTCTTCTTCTTTGATATCTGTACCGAGGTCATTTGTATAAATCTCAGCTTTCATTCTCAAAAGGTCAATCAAACCTGTAAATTTGTCTTCAGCACCGATAGGAAGCTGAATAGGTACAGCATTTGCACCAAGTCTGTTTTTGATTTGGTCAACTACACGGTAGAAGTTTGCACCTGTTCTGTCCATTTTGTTGACAAAAACCATTCTAGGAACTTCATATCTGTTAGCCTGTCTCCATACAGTTTCGGACTGGGATTGAACACCGCCTACTGCACAGAAAACAGCAACAACGCCGTCCAATACACGCAATGAACGCTCAACTTCGATAGTGAAGTCAACGTGACCGGGGGTGTCAATAATATTCAACTGGTGACCTTTCCACATAGCTGTAACTGCAGCTGACTGGATAGTGATACCACGTTCTCTTTCTTGATCCATAAAGTCGGTAACTGCGGCACCGTCATGAACTTCACCGATTTTGTGAGTTTTTCCTGTGTAAAACAAAATACGTTCTGTTGTAGTTGTTTTACCGGCATCGATGTGTGCTGCAATCCCGAAGTTTCTAACCTTTTCTAATGGGACTTGTCTTGGCATTTCGATTTTCCTTTTTATTTAACTAGTAACTATATTAATTTTTTGTCATTCTGAATATGTTTCAGAATCACGAACAGCAAAAAGCTGTCTCAAGAAAATTTTTGCACAAAAATAAAAAATTTTAAAGGAAAATTTGTACAGGCTTGAATTTGTGTAAAGTTTCAGAATGTTTCTTATATTCTTAAATAAATTTATCCAGCAAAATTTGTAATAAGTTACACACTGTCGACACTTTTGCAATTGACAGGAAAGGGCAGCATTGTAGAAGTTGCGGTAATAAATCAGGTTCTTGTCTTTTACAAATTGTTAAAAATTATTTCATTTAGAGTAAATTCCGGTCATTTTTTTATAAAAACCACCTTTTAAATATATATAAAGGATATAAAAGGAGATGTATATGGAAATGCAGTTTGTAATAGTAACAGTAAAAGACGGAAAAGCACTTAGTGCCGGAAAACCGTGTGATTATAGCACAGCAAAGACTTTTGCAGAAGATGGTAATAAAAAGTATAAAAAAGATGGAATCAACCATATCATTGTTCCGGTAGGACAGCCAAATCAAGCAGCATTAGTCACTGTATCAAAAAACAATCCTAACTATTGTTCTATAGATTTTTCCATTGATAGCAACAATATGGTAGAGGAAGAAAAATACAATGATTTTTTACATAAAACAAATCAGGACGGACGTAATTCGTTTGTAGTTACAAATACCGGGCATATATTGGATACAGAGTATTAATTAAAGCGAAATTTATTAGTAATTTATATTTATAAATACAATAAAACAAAGACAACTTGCTGCATTATGAGTTTGTCCGAGAAAAATTCGTGATAAGACTCTGCTGTTCGTCTCGTTGTTGACAAATGTCTGTTTTCAGGACAGGACGTAATGCTATATTGGATTACAGGTGAAAAACACTGTCATGACATGGTTTTGGACATGTTTTTTTGTTAAGCAATGTATCAATTTTATATCATTTTTATAACAAAAGGTAGAAAATCTCATACAAAAGTATAAAATGAGATTATGGATATGGATATCGTCAAAAATGTAAGGGACTTGTCCCTAAACGAGGATGAACAATTTTTTGCCGAGTTAATAACAGAGGAATTCGGCTGTTATTCCTGTGTGGAAAAAATCAAAAACAAAGATTTTTTGCGCCAGAATGTTCGTCCTGTGAATGATTTCAATATCTATACTACGGCACAGCCTACGGTTGAAGGTATCAGGCTTGTAAGCTGGAGACCGCCGAGTGCCAGACGTGCATAAAACTGTCACCGGATTAAACAGAGATTTAAAAAATCCGCTTATTATTTAAAATAAGCGGATTTTTCATATACTCTCTTTATTCCTAGTCAAGCGGGATAACCAATGATTGTCCGATAGATAGCTGGTTCGGATTTTTCATATTGTTTTCCTGCATAATTTTTGTAACTTTAGAGGCATCATAGCTGCCGTAAAATCTGATAATAATACCTTCCAGTGTGTCACCTGCTTTGACTGTATATGTTTCAGGTGCTGCCGGTTTTGCTTCTTCCGTAACCTGATCGGCAGGAATGATAGACAGCTTTGCAGCTTTTGCCGGTTTAACTCTTTTTACAAGCTTAGGTGTATCAGGATTTGAGTTTTCATTAATAACATTTGAAGTAAAACTCAACAGTGCTGTCATCAAGAACATGCTCAATGCACCTGCGATAAAACCTGTTACGAGGTATACACCCGGAGACTTTTCATCTTTCTGGTTAACTTTAAAATTCTGCCACAGAACATCGAGTTCTTTTTCTTTTGCCGGTCTGATATAAACCTCAGGAGTATTGTTTTTCTCTTTTGAGAATTTGTTTTGACCGGATTTTGCTCTTAATTCCTCTAACAGAACCATTTTTTCTTTTGAAAGATTTGATCTGTATAATGTTGAACTTTTCATGGTACCTCACTAGTCTTTATACAATTATATTAATAGGCTGATAATTTGAAAGTCAAGAATTATAATATGATGTATTACATTCCTCAATAATTTTTATATTTTTGTCCCAAGATGATAATTTAAAACTCCGGCATAAAAATTTTTGCCATTTTTATACAAAAAAAGAATGCTGATTTTGTGCATTCCCTTTCTGTTCTATATTTTTGTTTCGGCTATAAAAATCTATGCAGCAACTTGACCTTCGATTTCAGAAATCAAGTATTTTGCAACCCATTCAAAATCTTTGTTATTCTGAGCAACTTTTTTCAAGCAGTCAACAGAGGGCTCGCCGATTCTGATTAATGTCATTGCAACAACACCTCTGACAGCACCTTTTACTGTTTGGAGCTGTTCAACAAGAACAGGAACAGCGGCTGAACCTACATTTACGAGCATGTTTTCGATTTCGGCTTTGCTTTTGTTGTCTGCTGTTTCGAGTTGTGTCAGAAAATATTTTATAGAATCTGCGTGCATGTCAATTTCTCCATACTTTTCTTATCTGTGAACACATTATAAATCAAATTTTTATCAAATCTTGATTTCTTTATCTAATCTTTATATCTGCATAAAAAAGTACCCAAAAAGCTAATTTTAATGCTTTTCGGGTACCGATATATTACTATACTATATTACATCCTCCGCCGGATTCCGCCTTACACGGATTATTTTTTGGAAACATTACATCTTTAAGGAATTTGTATATTTCGCTGTTTTTTATGTCCTCAGGCAAAAGAACCTCTAAATCATCTGCTGTTCTTCTGGCATTTGTTATTGGATTAGTTTTTTCGGGAGAAATAATATATTTTTTTGATTGTTCTATTGTAGGGATAGAAACTTTTCCTTTCGGAAAACATTTTGTCGTAATTCCAGTAACCATAAAAATAAATCCTTTCTTACTTATACCTTCACATATAAATAAAGATTTTTTTTATTGACAATTTGACTAAATATCCAGAAAAATTTACAATTGGTTTACATATGGCAATAAAAAATATAAGTAATAAATATAAAAATTTTTGTATAATCTTTTGTGTCGTTATCTGCTTAATTGCAGTATTGTTTTGGCTGTTTATAGACAATTTTGACAGAAAAATATATGATTTGAAAGAATTCATTGCCCAGACAGAGGCAAAAACCTTTGATATACGTCAAAAAGTTATTTCAAAAGACAGAAAGCCCCCAAAGGACATAATAATTGTTGGTATAGATAATGTAAGCCATGAATATCTAACTACACATTTTGGCGCCTGGCCGATGCCCAGAGGGGTATATGCAGACTTTATTGATTATATAGAAAACCAAAAGCCTGCTGCGCTTGGTATAGATGTTTTGTTTGTAGGAGCCTGGAATAAAAACAGACCTGATGATATTCGTTTGGCGAAAACATTTGGCAAATATGACAATTTGTTTGGAGCAATATATTTTGATGAATATTCCAGACAAGAAAGACAGCCTTTGCCGTTACCTGAAACGGCAAAATCACAATACGATTTTGCTCAACAAATAAAGCCTTATTATTATAATAACCTAAGAGGGTTGTATCCTGAATTTTTGCAAAGTGCAAAAAATCTCGGGCACTTAAATCTGGAACGTTCAAAAGATGGCGTAATAAGAACCCTGCCTCTTTTTGTTGAATATAAAAACAATCTGAATAACCAAAAATCCGAATATTATGCAAATTTTGCATTAAAAATTTATACAAAATACATTGAAGAAAAAGAAAATATTAAAATCACAAAATACAAGATAAATAACAAAAATAATTTGTTAATAAATGCACAAAAATTACCTGTCTTAAATTCTACAGAAGCGGTACTAAATTGGTATAATACAAATCCGTCAAAAAGAAATTCAACATTTAATTTTATTTCATTTAAGGATGTGTTTCTCTCTATGGAAGCACAAAAAGTCAATGAAACATCTGTTTTGCCTTCAAATTATTTTAAAGATAAAATAGTTTTATTAGGTTTTAATGCAGACAGCCTTTCTGATTTAAAGACAATACCGACGGCAAAGCTAATTCCCGGTGTTGAAATATATGCCACTTTTTTGGGTAATGCAATTGATAATTCATTGATAACAAAAGTTGATAAAACCTATACACTGGCAATTTCTTTATTAATGTTTCTACTTACTATGTTAATAGTATTCAGAATAAAATCATCTTTAATTAACATTACATCTGTTTTAGCTGTATGTATTTTATACATATGGTTATGTTTTGTAGCAATGCAGCAATTTTATTTGTGGCTTCCTATTGTTGTTCCTGTTTTTGCTGTGTTGGCTGCGTATATAATTTCGTTTGCAATAAAATACTTTTTTAAGTCGGTTGATTATGAGCAAATGTATAGACTTGCTATTTATGATGCATTGACAGGATTGTACAACCATAGATTTTTTCAAGATCAAATGAGAATAAATTATGAATCTTGTAAAAGATATGGCGGTAATTTTTCTTTAATTATTATCGATATTGATAAATTCAAAAATTTTAACGACACATATGGACATCAAGTTGGAGATGCGGTATTAAAACAGGTTTCCCAATTATTGAAAAGTTCGTTGAGAAAACCTGATATCATATGCAGGTATGGCGGAGAAGAAATTACAATCATTCTTCCCCATACAACAAATAAAAATGCGTACGCTCTGGCTGAAAAATTATGTAATCTTGTTGCATCTCATGATTTTCCTGTTGCAAAAGATTTGACAGTTAATGTAACAATAAGTCTCGGTGTTTCAACATACCCTGATTCTGCAAATACAATTGCAGATTTAATCGAAGCAGCAGATAAAATTTTATATAATGCCAAAGAAACAGGAAGAAACAAAGTTGGCAATCCTGATGCTGCTAATTAGCATTTTTAGAGCCTTGAAAGGATTTTCGCCTTTCGAGTTCGGCATCAATTTTGTTTAAAATTTCAAATTTTTTGTTCAGCCATTTCGGTGCAACTTTTATAGCCTGAAGCCCGTTTCCACCAAGGCGGTGAATCGTGGTTTTTTGCGGCAAAAGCTCGAGACAATCGCATGCAATATCTATATATTCATCTTCTTCAAGCAGTTTTATTTGTCCCAGTTCGTACATATCATAGAGTTTTGTGTTCGGAAAAATGCAAAGACAGTGAAATTTTACACCGTCAACACCAAGAGTCGAAAGGGCTTTTATCGTTTTCAGCATATCTTCTTTCGTTTCGCCCGGCAAGCCGAGAATTACGTGTACACAAACATTTATGCCTCTTTGCTTTGTCTTTTCATATGCTTTTAAGAATGTTTCAAAGTCATGACCTCTGTTGATAAATTTCAGAGTTCTGTCATGCATGGATTGCAGTCCGTATTCCACCCAGGTTTCGTATTTGTCAGTGTATGAAGCTATCAAATCCAGCTTTTTTTCATCTACACAATCGGGTCTTGTTCCGATAGATATTCCGACAATATCCTTGTGGCAGAGCGAAGCATCGTAGATTTGTTTTAGTTCTTCAACAGGTTTGTAAGTATTTGAATATGCCTGAAAATAAGACATAAATTTTTTTGCCTTAAAACGGGCAGAAAGAGTTTCAACACCTGTCAAAACCTGCTGTTGTACGGAAAGATGTGAGTCATGTGCACGGGAAAAACTTCCGCCGTCATCACAAAAAATACAGCCGCCGGAAGATATTGTTCCATCTCTGTTCGGGCACGAAAAACCGGCATCAAGTGTGATTTTGTATACCTTGGCGCCGAATTTTGTTTTCAAATATTCACTGAACTGGTAGTATCTTTTTTTTGTTTCCGGTCTGGGGAAAAAATCAATTTCCATAGCAATAAGGCTATTCATCACCTTCATTGTCTTCCGGCAACGGCGGATAAAGATAATGCTCACCGCATTTCGGGCAGACAACTTCCTGCTGTTTTCCGTCTTCGAGAATTGCTACTTCAAAAAGTTCCCTGCAGCTGGATTGTACACATCTTATTGCCCATGAAGGTCTGACTATTCTTGCCATAATTTATTCTCCATTATCTGTTGATTACAGAAATTTTAGCATATTTTAGAGTTTTTATCCACATTAAAAATCAAACAAAATTTTTCAATACAAACAGTAGCCGTTCCGGTAATGTTTTGGTGTATCTTTGCGGGCATAATATTGAAGATACAAAAAGGTGAAACTCATGAATGATATAGAAATTTATACAATACCAACCTGTCCTTTCTGCAAAAAGGCAAAGGCTCTTTTGCGCGACAACTATCTGGATTTTAACGAATATGACATATCGCATGATGAAGAAAATCTGCGGCAAAAACTCGGTGAAAAGTTTAAAATAAACGGAGCTGTTACAGTCCCGCAGATAGTCATAAACGGCAAACATATAGGCGGATATTCTGACCTCAAAGAAATAGTTTATGACGGAAAACTAAACAGTTACTTAAAATAAAAAAGAACCGGAACAATCCGGTTCTTTTTATATATATTTATTTGTTATCCAGCGGTCTCATTGTCGGGAAGGCTATGACATCTCTGATTGTCGGAGAGTCTGTCAAAAGCATTACCAGTCTGTCTATTCCCATGCCCATACCGCCTGTCGGAGGCATACCGTATTCAAGAGAAGTGATAAAGTCTTCATCAAGTTCCATAGCTTCTTCATCACCGTTTGCTTTTGCAAGAGCCTGCGCTTCAAATCTGCTTCTCTGGTCAATCGGGTCTGTAAGTTCCGAGAAGGCATTTGCCAGTTCCCATCCGTTGATACGTGTTTCAAAACGTTCTGTGAGCCTTGAGTTGTCTCTGTGAACTTTTGCCAGCGGAGAGATTTCTCTCGGGTAATCGATTATGTGGCAGGGTTGAATAAGTGTCGGTTCGATTTTTTCTTCAAATACCGCTTCTACAACCTGACCCCAGTTCATTTCGTCATCAACTTCGACATTAAGTTTTTTTGCAGCCTCAACAGCCTGTTTTGCATCATATATTTCCATAAAATCAACACCCGTAGCTTCTTTGATGGAACCGAGCATTGTTTTTCTGTCCCATGGCGGAGTGAGGTCAATTTCATTTTCGCCGTATTTGATTTTCAGTGTACCGAGAACCTCCTGTGCGACATATGCTACCATATTTTCCGTAAGAGTCATCATGTCATTGTAATCCGCATATGCCTGATAAAGTTCTATCATGGTGAATTCAGGATTGTGTCTTGTATCTATACCTTCATTTCTGAAACATCTTCCGATTTCATAAACTCTTTCTGAAACACCGCCCACGATAAGTCTTTTCAAATAAAGCTCAAGGGCAATTCTCAATGTCAAATCCATATCAAGCGCATTGTGATGTGTTGTGAAAGGTCTGGCATTTGCACCAGATGCCGTTGTCTGCAATATCGGCGTTTCAACTTCGAGAAAATCGTGTTTTGCAAGATATTCTCTGATTTTTTGGATAATAAGACTTCTTTTTCTGAAGGTGTCTCTGACATCTTCATTCATAATCAAATCGACATAACGCTGCCTGTATCTTGTGTCTACATCAGTAAGTCCGTGGAATTTTTCAGGCAGCGGAAGCAGTGATTTTGAAAGCAGTTTGTAGTTTGTTGCTTTGATAGAGAGCTCGCCTCTGGGTGTTCTTCTGATTGTTCCCTGAAATCCTACAATATCGCCTATGTCTATAAGTTTTAGCGCTTTAATTTTTTCAGCATCCATATTTTCTTTGTGTGAAAATATCTGGATTTTTCCTGATGCATCCATAAGATCGATAAACATGCCGGTATTTCTCATTGCCATAATTCTTCCGGCAACAAAATATTCATCGTTTGTTTCTTCGCCTGCAGGCAGATCTTTGTATTTTTCCTGCAGCATTTTTGCAGATGCATTTTTGTCATATGAATACGGATACGGATTTATTCCTTTGTCCGCCAATTCCGTAAGTTTTTGTATTCTTGTATTTCTGATTGTATTAAGAGTCGGGTTGTTTTCTAACATTCTCAATTCCTCTTTTTATGTTCGTTACAAATATTTTATCATCAAAAAAAATTTGTGTAGACTTCCCGTGACGGAATAATTTTTGCGCAATGTGGTATTATATAAGTATGACTGCCGAAGATATTACAAACAGGTTTTTAAAGACACTCAATGATTTGGAAAATCCTCAAGGTGAGTTTTTTTGTGCTGATTTGGCAAAGCCTGATTTTTGTTTGATACAGGACTATCCGAGAAGAAAATTTATCCTTGATGTTGAAAATGTGTTAAAAAATCTTTCTGAAAATCAAAAGACAAATATAACAGGTCTTTTTGGATTTGTGCTTGACAAAAATATTGATTTTATCTCAATAAAAGGCTATCCCTCGGCGCTGAATCTTGATAAAGAAGGTTCTTTGGAATACAAAAAAGTTTTTGCTCTTGTTGAAAAATTTGTGAACGAGAACCGCATAACCGTAAAAAATTATCCGTCTCTTTCTAGACATATGAATATTATTGCAAAAGCGCTGCCCGAGTTTTTGACAACAATCGGCAAAATCCAGCATCACACGCATAGCTATACGGTAGATATTCATACACTGAAAGTGCTGCAGGGTGTCATTCAAAATCCGCAGTACCCAAAACTTCCGCAAAATGACAGATATGCACTGCAGATTTCCGTTTTGCTGCACGATATTACCAAAAAAGAGGGCGAAATAGACAAGTCTCATCCGGCATGTTCTGCAAGAGATGCAGGTTTCATTTTGAATAAATTGAATATACCGTTGAACGAAAAGAGCAAAATTTGTCTTTTAATCAGGCATCATGACTGGCTGGAAAGATACAACAAGAAAATTACAACAGCGGACGAGTTTGCGGACATTCTAAAAGAAGGCAATATCTTTAAAATGCTCTGTATATTTGCTGAAGCGGATTTGAAAGCCGTACAAAGAGACGGAGGATTTTATGAAAAATACAAAGATGTGCTCCAAAAAGGCATACAGGAAATCGGCTCTTTGATTTCTCATACCACAAATGCTGCATAATACCTTTGAGATGATATAATCAAACTATGTTTATCAAGTCGATTGAACTCAAAAATTTCAGAAACTACGAGGATTTGCACCTTGATTTTTCTGCCGACAAAATTCTTCTGATAGGAAAAAACGCACAGGGAAAAACAAATCTGCTCGAGTCCATATATTACATTTCCTGTCTTGATTCAACCAGAGCAAAAACAGACAGTGAACTGATTTTTTGGAACAAAGATTTTGCAAAACTCAAGGCTGTTGTCGAAAAGAATGATACGGAAAGAGAACTCGAGGTTTTGATTAACCCGCCAAAAAGAAAAGAGTTGAAGGTTAACGGCGTAAAAAAATCAAAATCAGCGGATTTTTGTTCGAACTTTTCTGTTGTTTCTTTTTCCGTAAATGATTTACTGCTTTTGAGAGGTGTACCTGATGACAGACGAAGCTGGCTTGATATGGCAATCAGCCAGATTTATCCGGCATATCCGGACAGGATTTCAAAATACAACAAGATACGTGTTCAAAAGAATAACCATCTGAAAGAAATAAAAGGAAACATAAACGCAGATACCTCTCTTTTGGATGTTTTTAATACCCAGCTTGTCGTTGCGGGCAGTAATATAATTCTTTTGCGGTTGAAGTTTTTGAAAGAAATTCAAAAAATTGCAATGGAAAAACATATGCAGATTGCAGAACATGAGGTTTTGACAACGACTTACAATTCAACCGTAACAGGTGATATGGATTTTTCAAAGACAGGAGATATATCTGTTGAGTCTATAGCAAAATGTTTTGAAGAAAAACTAAAAGAGCGGAAACTTGAAGAAATTATTCGTGCACAGTCTCTTGTCGGATCGCACAGAGACGATGTTTCGTTTTTTATAAACGGTACGGATGCCAAAAAGTTCGCTTCACAGGGGCAGCAAAGAACTATTGTGCTGAGTTTAAAGCTTGCGGAACTTGAACTGGTAAAACAAAAGATAGATGACACTCCCGTTTTGCTTTTGGACGATGTGCTTGCCGAGCTGGATAATATCAGGCAGAATTATCTTTTAAACGCAATAGGACAAAATACTCAGACGATAATAACCTCTGTTGATACACTGCATTTTGATGATGAGTATTTGAAAGATGTTGAAATTTTCAAAATTTCAGAAGGCAGGCTTGTGTAAAAACATTGTTTTCAAAAAATTATATTTTAAATGCAGGTTTTCTTGTTATTTCGGAAAAAGCAATTGCCGGTTTTGAGTATCTTTCATCCTCTGCGATTCTTTTGTAATAATCTTTTACGAGAATGATTTGATTTTTTACATTTTTAAAACCGTTTTCCGACAGGAATTTTTCTGTCTTGGCGCCGTTTGTCTGGTATTTTTTGTTCAAAAAATAGAGATTGAATTTTTTTCTTCTCATCATAATCTGGCTGATAGAAAAATTTATTACATCTTCAAGATACCCGTCAAAAGCGCTTACAAGGTCAACATCGAGGGTGAAGTTTTCGTTGTCGTCTGTTTGAATACAAAAATATCCTTTTATTGCATGTTCACTTCCGTCCTCTATTACGTATTTGAAGTAAGAAGTTTTGTGCAGTCCGCTGAAAATTATATTTTCATATTCCTCGGGCTTTTTTGCGAGAGAATATCTGAAATGAGGGAAAATCAAATCATTGTGTATTGATGCAGCAGCTTTTGAATCGGCATCTTTGAAGGGACGGAAAAAGCCTTTATCCAGACTTGAGCTGCCGACTTTAAATTCCGTCATTTTCCATAGTTGTTCGGAAGCACAAACCCTGAAGCCGCAGCCTTTTGAAAAGAGTTCCAAAAGCTCTTCATGATTTTCATCAACTTTTACGGAAAAAGTGTTTGCCCCCATTGCTCCATATCGGGCAATAACAAAACTTACCAGCTGTCTGCCGACATCGTATCCGTTTTCGTCAAGAAACAGTTTTGTAATCCTCCAGCTTTGAGGATTTTTTTCCTGTGCCTTCAGTGTGACAAGCCCGCAAATCTTGTCATCTTCTATGGCAATATATGAATCAGGGGCAAATTTGCAGCTCAAAGGCAGCAGTCTGTTGATGAGATTGAGCGGAAACGGTACATAAGATTTGTAGCCAAAACCTGCATCAGCGCTGTTCATATTTGATATCATAGATATCATTTTTTTGAGTTTTGGTATGTCCGGCAGAGCCAGACCTCTAATCTTTGCCATAGTAAATAATATATCATTTTTTTTTGAAGTAATAAAGACAGAAATTTATGCTACAATAATATCCTGTCGGATTGGTACAAAAAGAGGAGTATAAATTATGGCAGCAGAACCGAAATTAATCGCTACTATACCGAGAAGCGCTACAGAACAGCTTCAAATTTCTATCAACGAATACAAAGGCAAAAGCTATCTCGATTTGAGAATATATTACACAACAGATGACGGAATTAACTGGCTTCCCACAAAAAAAGGTGTCACTGTTTCTCCGGACAATCTTGAACTCTTAAAAGATGCTGTTGATGAAGCAATGAAAGAACTCATGACAGTTGAAGAATAAAAACAAGGCATGAGAGAAAAAACAGATAAAACAGAAATACAACAAGAGGGCATGTTGAACAAATATGCCCTTGTTCTTACGTCTATAAAAGGTATCGGAGTAAAAACATTCAGCTATCTTATTCCGGAAGAACTCAAACCTGCAATAAAAATCGGACAACCAGTGCTTGTTCCGTTTGGAAGAATGGGGCTTATCAACGCATTTGTTGTCGGATTTTCAAATTATCTTCCGGATGGTATAAAAGCAAAAAATATTTCAAAAATTCTTGATACAACTCCGATTTTTGATGTTGATTATCTGAAGTTTCTTGAGTGGGTAGCGGATTATTACTTTTGTTCTATTCAAAATGTCATTGAGTGTGCTGTTCCGATGAAATTTTTGAATGAATCAAAAAAAGAACTTACCCAAAAGTATGTGGAATTCATCGCATACGGCGATACAGGCAGAAGACAGAAAGAAATCCTTGAATTGCTTGAAAAAAATGGCAGGACAAGTTTATCGGATTTTGAAAAGCTTGCAAAAACAACCCGTACCACAATAAAAAAACTTGAAGATGCAGGATGTTTAAAAATCATTGAAGAAAAGGTATACAGAAATCCGCTGGATATTTTTAAAACGGCAGAAACAAAAGAACAGTTCCCGGAACTTACCCGAGAACAGCAGCAGGCATATGAGAAAATAGAAAAACATCTCGGCTCGTATGAAAAAATTCTTTTGCACGGTGTCACATCTTCAGGCAAGACAGAGGTCTATTTCAGAGCAATAAAAAAAGTTCTTGAACAGGGAAAAAATGTTTTGTTTCTTGCGCCAGAGATTGCGCTCGCTTCTGTTTTAACAAAAAGGATAGCAAAACGATTCGGTACCGAAAAAACAGCAATCTGGCATTCCAGTATTTCTGACGGAGAAAAATTTGATGTCTGGCAGAAAATTAAAAACAATGAAATAAAAATCCTTGCCGGAGCCCGTTCTGCTGTTTTTGCTCCTTTGAAAAATATCGGGCTTATTATCATAGATGAAGAACATGAAAGCGCCTACAAACAGACCATGCCCGCTCCGAGATACGATGCCAGAATGGTTGCCCAAAAACTGGCGCAGCTCAACAATGCCCCTCTGATTTTAGGGAGCGCTACTCCTGATGTCAGTTCATATTACTATGCAAAGAATTCAAACAGTTTGATTGAATTAAAAAAACGCTACAATGATTATCCCATGGCAAAAGTCAGGGTAATAGATATGAGAGAAGAGCGTTTCAGAGCAAACAACGGAATTTTTTCAAGAGCACTGGTAAAAGCCATAGAAGATAATCTGAGAGACAAAAAACAGACAATTATCCTGCTGAACAGGCGTGGATTTTCGACATACACACAGTGTCTTGCCTGCGGCGAGGTTATACAGTGTCCGAGATGCGCAATTCCTCTGATTTTTCATTCACAGACACAAACGCTCAAATGCCACTACTGTGAACATGAAGAGCCTATGCCGCCCCAATGTCCGAAATGCGGCAGTGAAGCTTTGAAAAACTGCGGAACCGGTGTACAAAAAGTTGAAATTATTGCACAAAAACTGTTTCCCGAGGCAAAAATAGTCCGGCTGGACAGTGATGCTCTGGCAAAGAAAAATCTACATATAGAAATCCTTGATGAATTTTCCAAAGGGAATATAGATATTCTGATAGGAACGCAAATGCTTGCAAAAGGACTGGATAATCCGAATGTCACTCTCGTCGGTGTGATTAATGCAGACAACAGCTTCAATCTTCCTGACTTTCGCTCCAGCGAAAGAGGCTTTCAGCTTTTGACACAGGTTGCAGGTCGTGCGGGCAGAGGTGATAATCCGGGAGAAGTCTATTTTCAAACATACAATCCCGAGTTTTTTGCCCTGGAAACCGCAAAAGAACAGAACTATGAAAGTTTTTATACAACAGAAATCCAATCCAGAGAAGACTATGATTATCCGCCGTTCAGCAAGATTATCCGTATAATTCTTTCATCAAAAAACAGTTACAGGGCAGAACGTTCTGCACAGGAAATTGCAATGCGGTTGAAAGATGTTATCGACAAAATGCAGATTTCAGAGCCGCTCGCTGTTCTCGGACCCGGTGCATGCGTTATTGAAAAGCTGCAGGAGTGGTATCGCTTTCAAATTTTGATAAAAAATAAACTCGAAGACAGAGGGCATCGCTTTGTTCATTCTTTTTTGTCGCAAATAAAACTTCCCGAAGACATAAAACTCACGGTAGATGTTGACCCGCTGGATATTTTGTAAAGCCAAATCGTTTTTGCCGGATAATTTTAAGAGGTTTATACAGAGTCTATACTCCGTATAATTGTTGACAAATCTGTTTTTAGCACACTACAATAACTGTATTGTCTTACAAAATGAAGGAGAACGATTATTAGCAGAGATTTTTCAGGCGGTAAAGAACAAGCCCTTATTAACAGAAACATCAGATGTAAAGAAGTCAGACTAATAGGCAGTGAAGGCGAAAATTTCGGTGTTATACCGACCATACAGGCTCAAAAATTAGCCGATGAAAAAGATCTCGACCTTGTTATTGTTTCTCCGAACCAGAATCCGCCCGTAGCCAAAATCATGAATTACGGCAAATACAAGTATGAAATGGAGAAAAAGGCTAAAGAGGCAAAGAAAAAACAACATGTTGTTGAAGTAAAAGAAATAAAAATCAGGTACAAAATTGATGTACATGATTACAATGTAAGAATTAAAAATATCAAAAAATTTATTTCTCAAGGTGACAAGGTAAAAATTGTTATCATGTTAAGAGGTCGTGAGATGCAGCATACAGAGCTTGCTTTTGACCTTGCCAACAGATTTATTACTGATCTTCAGGACGAGCCGATTAATGTAGAACGCAAGCCGTCTATTGAAGGCAGAAACATTATTATTATTCTTGCGCCCTCAAACTAAATTGTTATCTGACACAAATATTGTGTTTTGAAAGCTCCTGCTTTAGTTTCGGAACAGGTAATGTACCGAAATGAAAAATGGAAGCCGCCAGTGCAGCATCGGCGCCGGCTTTTTTAAACACATCGCAAAAATGTTGTGCATCGGCTCCTGCGCCGCCTGAGGCAATTACAGGAATATTTGTGTTTTCAACAACGAGTTTTGTCATTTCGATGTCAAAACCTTTTTGTGTCCCGTCCGCATCCATCGAAGTTAAAAGAATTTCTCCCGCTCCGAGGTTTTGGACTTCTTTTACCCAGTCGAGCAGCTTTATGCCGGTATTTTTTTGACCGGCATTAATAAAAACATAAAAATCATCATCAACCCTTTTCCCGTCAACGGCAACTACTATACATTGCGAGCCGAAGTAGGAGGAAGACTCTTTTATAAGCTGCGGGTTTTTGACTGCCTGAGAGTTTATAGAAACCTTGTCCGCTCCCGCAAGCAAAATAGCTCTCATATCTTCAATCGTTTTTATACCGCCGCCTACCGTGAAAGGGATAAATACCTGCTTTGCAACCTGTTCCACCATGTTAAGTGTTGTCTTTCTGGCTTCGTTTGTCGCTGTAATATCAAGAAAAACAAGCTCATCAGCACCGTCATCGCTGTATTTTTTTGCAAGAGACACAGGGTCGCCCGCATATTTTAAATTTTCGAAATTTACGCCTTTTACCGTTTGTCCGTCTTTGACATCAAGGCATGGTATGATTCTTTTTGCCAGCATAATCCGATTCTTTTTATGAAACTATTGCCACGCCTGAACTCGTTCCGAGTCTGTCAGCACCTGCTTCTACCATAGCCAAGGCTTTTTCTTTGTCCCGTATACCGGCTGAAGCTTTGACTCTGAGTCCGTGAGGTTTTACGATTTGTGCCATAAGTTTTACATCCTCAGCTTTTGCTCCGGTACCGTTTTTGACAAAGCCGGTTGATGTTTTGACAAAATCCGCTTTTGCCTCTACGCAAAGTTCGCAAGCTTTTTGAATTTCCTCTTTTTCCAGCAGGTCTGTTTCTAAGATGACCTTGAGGGGTTTATCTGCGCATGCTTTTTTAACTGTTTCAATATCTTTTTTAACAAAGTCATAGTCTTTGTCTTTCAGTTTTGAAACATTGATAACCATATCAATTTCATCTGCTCCGTCTTCTACGGCTTTTTGAGTTTCGAAAGCTTTTACATCACTTCTGTTTGCGCCGAGAGGAAAGCCCACAACAGTCACTATTGTTACATTGGTATCTTTCAGATACTGTTTGGCATCTGCAACATTTACCGGATTTACGCAAATTCCGAGGAAATTGTGCTCTTTTGCCTCATCATAGAGTTTTTTTAGTTCTTCTTTCTTTGCATCCTGTTTTAAGAGGGTATGTTCAATATATTTCGATAAATCTGTCATTTTCCTGTCCTTTGTTTTTGTTTATCTTGTCATTTCAAGAATTTGTCCCGATTTGATTTTTCTGGGTGAAAACTGTTCTACGTGCTGCTTCAAAAGATTGAAACAAAAATCGCAAATCTTTTCTGTTGCAAGTTCATCATATCTGGTTTTTGTATCAAAATCCAATTGCAAAAGGGTGTTTAAGAAATCTCTGATTTTGTAGTGCAGTTTTACGGCTTTTGCTTCATGTTTTTTGCATTCTTCGCATACAACACCGCCGTTTTGAGGAGAGAACCAGAGGTTTTCTTTCTCCGGTGTGCCGCCGCAGCAGACACAGGTTTCAAATTCCAGAGAGTATCCTGCAATATGCATAATTTTGAGCTGGAATTTTATTACGGAAAGCAAAAGTTCCACTTTGTTTTCGGAAGAAGAAATTGCATCAAGCGTTTTGTACAAAAGGTTGTATATTTCCTCGCTGTTCGGGTCATTCTCTACGCCGAAACAGTTTACTATTTCCGAGCAGTAAATCGAAAAGAAAAGCTTGTCCATGTCTTTTCTTGTGTTTTTGAAGGTATTTAAAGACTCTGCCTGACATATTGTGTTCAGGTTTTTGCCTTTTCTCATAAGCAGTTTGTTTGCAATAAGCATGTCCATTCTGCCGCCGAGTTTGCTTGTTGTTTTTTTGACACCTTTGGCGACACCCTTTATTATCCCGTTTTCTTTTGAATACATGACAACAATTTTGTCAGTTTCGCTGAGATTGTAGGATTTCAAGTTTATTGCATTTGTAGTAAAGTTTTGCATTTCTCCCGCTGTGTTTAGTTTTTATCCCCAAATTCAATCGATTAGAACTGGATATTGAATTTTTCGGTTGTTCCGTGATATGCACCTCTGAGCATTTGTTCTATCTCGACTTTGTTGTCAGAAACCTCTATTGCTGTTTCTTTTGAAATTACTCCGTCTTTGATGAGCTGCAAAAGCGACATGTTCATTGTAATCATATCGTTGTAAGAACCTTTTTTGACAAGGTCATATATCTGTTCAAGCTCATCTTTGATAATGTAGTCTTTGATTGTAGGCGTAACAACCATAATTTCGCAAGCAGGAACACGCCCGTGACCGGTTTTTACTGGTATCAGCTTTTGGGCAATACAAGCTCTGAGTGTTTCTGCGAGCTGCTTTCTTACGTTTTCTCTGTCCTGAGGTTCATACATTCCGACAATTCTGTTTACTGTCTGGATGGCATCATTCGTATGCAAAGAAGATATGACAAGGTGTCCTGTTTCTGCCGCTTTCATTGCACTGGTCAGAGTCTCTATGTCTCTGATTTCTCCGATTAGAACGACATCGGGGTCCTGTCTCAGCGCATATTTAACTCCGTCAGGGAAAGACAATGTATCGATTTCAACCTGTCTTTGAGTAATTATGCAGTTTTTGTTTGAGTAAATAAACTCGATAGGATCTTCGATGGTGATAATATGTTTGCGTTCTGTCTTGTTTATCAAATCAATTAAAGATGCGATTGTTGTAGATTTACCGGAACCTGTAGGTCCTGTGACAAGAACAATACCGCTGTTGAATTTTGAAAAATTGTTCAATGCCGGCGGAAGGTGCAAATCCTCAAAAGAGGGGATTTCGTACGGAATAATCCTGAATACCAGAGAGGTGTTTCCCATCTGTCTGCCCATGTTTATTCTGAATCTTGAAAGTCCTTTGATTTCATAAGAAAAATCCAAATCAAATGCAGACTGAACCTTTGTCCGCAGATACTTTGGCAAAACCGTATTCAAAACATGGGAAATATCTTTTTCCGTAATAAGCGGATAGTCAGTTTTTATTATTTTGCCGTCTTTTCTAACAACAGGAACCTCGTCTATACGCAGATGAACATCCGAAGCACCTTCTTTTACCGCTTTTTCCAAAAACTCATTTATATCAAAAATTGATTCGTTTTTATCCACCATAAAATCTCCTCTTTTCACATTGTAACCTTTTTTTGTTTTAAAAGAAACCGTTTCATATTTTTTTAATATAAATATATGATAATCTGCATAAATCCCGGTGTTTTCCCGGTTTTTTACGATAATCAAAAAATTGTTTGTAACAGATTATAAAGATTTGAACAAAAACTCTAAAGTTTTTTCAAAAAAAACCGTAAGTAGTATATGTGAAGCGCAGGGATGAAAATTTTGCGTTTCGTGTCAGTTAAAATTGGAGGCGTATACGTGATTACAAAAAACATGTATTTGGACATGGAAACGGACATGGCTTTGGAAGAACTTCAGGAAGAGCTCAGTGATATCAAACTCATGTTCAATGAAAAAAATTGTTTTAAAACAAGAAAAAAGGAGAAAAAATTTAAAAATAAATTGTGCTGGGAATAAGAAATTTTTATACAATTGAATAAACACAATATAAAACGGATTTCAAAAAAGAAATCCGTTTTATGATTTTAGAAACCGTATATTCGGCATTGCATCTGTCACAGACTGTTAAGACCAATGAGTTTTTCTGAAAAATATACAATCCTTTTTTCATTGTTTTTATCTCAAATTTTTTGACAAATTCAAGATAGATTAAAATAATAGTCATTGCGGAAACTACTGCATTTGTATGCTTTCAAATTATATTTCGATGCATTATAATAATAAAAAAGGATAGTAGTTTATGGAAAATTGTATATTCTGCAAAATTGCAAATAAAGAAATCCCGTCAAATATTGTGTACGAAGATGAAAATACAGTTGCTTTCAAGGATTTGAACCCTCAGGCGCCCGTTCATGTACTGGTTATTCCCAAAAAGCATTATTCTTCTTTAAACGAAATTGATGACAAAAATATTGCCGGTTCATTGCTGCTTGCGGCTAAACAAACGGCACAAAAACTCGGGATAACGGATTACAGAACGGTGATTAATACAGGCAAAGAAGCGGGACAGGAAGTCTTTCATATACACTTGCATATACTGGCAGGAAGACCGCTGAAATGGCCACCGGGATAAAGACTGTTATATAAGGGGTATTTGATGCTGAATAATATTATATTAATAGTCTTGTTCATATGTTTTCTTTCCGCTTTGTCATATGTGTACCTGTGTTTGAAGGCTGAAGCGGAGAAAAGGGCTGCAAAAAAAGGTGAAAATCTGCAAATCACTCCTGATGAAGTATATAAACAGGTAGAAGCACTAATTGCGAATGCAGATTTTTCGACCGCACAAAAACTGGCAAAAAAATATCTTGCGCAAAACCCTTATCATCACGATTTACGCAGATTGCTTGTTAAATCATATATTGATACCCAAAAAGAATATGAAGCGATTTCAAATCTTTTGGTTCTGGTGCAATTTTATCCGGATGACATAAGTCTGTATCTTCAGCTTGCAACATTATACAAAAATACCCATCAAAATAAAAAAGCCATACATTTTTATTCATACTTACTGACAAAAGACAAATATGATGTAAATTCAATGAGAAATCTTGCCGAACTGTATTACAACAACAAACAAAAAGAATCGGCATTAAAACTTTATAAACAGCTCGTCACATACATTGATGACGAAGACGAAAAAATCCAGTACTATGAAGTTATGGCAAATATTTATTCAACCTACGGAGAATACAATAAAGCCATAAATTTGTACAAAAAAGTTCTTGACCACAAATCAGATAATGTAGATGTAGTCAAAGACTTGAGAAGAATTTATTTAAAACTTAAAGACACCGAAAACGTAATATATTATTCAAGAAAACTCATTGACCTGGAGCCTGACAATTACAGTTATTATGAAGAAATCGTAAACTTGCTGTTTCATGTACATTCGTATGATGATGCGCTTAAATATGCACAAAAAGCACTGGAGCTGCCAACTGCAGATATTTTTGCAATAAAAAACTTAATTGCAAAAATTTATATTTATACAGGTAAAATTCAAGAAAGTATTGATCTGATTAATGAAACAATTGTCTCTGATCCGACAAACCTGCTTTTGAGCCAGACTCTTGCTATGGCATACTGTATGAATAAAGATTTTGAAATGGCAAAACGAGTCTGTAAAGAAGCAATAGATGTTGCTGTTCCTTCCGATATAAAAGTAATACACAACAATTTGAGCACTATACTTGCTGAAGAAGCCGTTCATTTGTTAAACGGTGGCAAAACAAAAGAAGCCTTTGACAAATTTACAGAGGCAATGCAGTACAACAACGAAAATCCTGAAATATACTTTAAGCTTGCCAAAGCAAATCGTATGATAAAAAATTATTCTGAAGCCATAAGACAGTGCAGAAGGGCTATAGAACTGGCGCCGGAGGTAAGTTTGTATTACGAAACACTGGCAGATATCTATTATGAACTTCAAAACTTTATTGAAGCCAAAAAGCTGTATAAAGAAGCTGTTTTTATTGACCCTAAAAATGCAAGAGCACAGACATTTCTTGGCATTTTACAATCAAGAGACAAAGAACATGACAATGCTCTAAAATCTCTTGAAACAGCTGTATCTATTGACCCCAATAATGTTGATATAAGATATAACCTTGCACTTGCCTATGAAGTTGCTGGCAGAAAAGATGAAGCAAAAGCTGAATATGAAAAAGTTTTGGAATTGGATCCAAATCACAAAGAGGCGCAAAACAATTTAAAACTCCTGTAAAAACAGGAGTTTTAAATTATATGTACATTAAGAATGTCACCCAAAATTACAACCCGCCATTTTGTTCTTCAACAATAACCGTACATGGAGGAATAAAATCTCCTTCCTCTTCTTCCTGTTCCGTTGCTTTGCAGATTTCTCTTTGTGTATGATTTGAAATTGAGGATTTGTCTTGTATTTTTGCAAGCCCTGAAAGTTTTGAATCCCACAAAATTGAAGTCAAATCAACAGACGGATATTGCTCGCCGCCAAAAGCTTCCTGCTGTGCCTGATAAAAAGTTGTGGATGGTGTATATTCAGAACTTTCCGTAGAGTCAATATCTACATATGCCTGCATATATCTTCTGTCAACAGTCGGTTGTCCGACAGGAAGAACTTTTCCTGTATTTGTTACAATAAAAGGTACAATATCAGCGGGTCTATTTTCTGTCCATTTGGGTGTATTTGGTCTTCTGTCTCCGTTTAAATCAACCCATACTATAAAATATTTCATTGATATGGAACCGCTGTCCAAATCATCGCTGATACTTGATGTTTTCAAACTTGAAATATAATATTTCATTGAATTAGATGCACGAAACGCCATCGCTGAATCGGTAAAACTATTTTCAGAAAAAGAACTCAATGCTGAAAAATTGTTGCAATTATATTCAGTAGTGTTTATATATCCATATTTGTGATTAGGGTTATCGGGGTCAACGGCAAATCTTGTACAAAATGTTTTTGCTGTATCCGGAAATTTTTTATCCTCGGTTGTGTATGATAAACTGGAATTTTCAAGCAAAGCATTGTTTACGTCAATAACATCCTGTCTTATATTGTATGCTGCTGTATTCAGCGTATTGTATGCATTGTAATATTGATATTTTAATGCTTTTTCACTGGGTTTTATTATAGTCAGCATCATTACGGTAATTACACCGACTATTGCCAGAAATATTAATAATTCAGGCAGTGAAAATGCGGCTTTTCTGTTATGCTTTTTCATACACATTCTCCAATTCAATTGTTTTTATATAATCATTGTAACTATCCAATTCTATTATATCATTTTGTTTGCCGATTGAATATCTGTTTACATCCAAAACAGTTGAATTTTCTCTTATTGCATAAACAGGTATTCCTCTTTCAACGGCATCGAGCACGATGCTTGAGCCGGCAGCATTGTGAGGAATCACAACTGAATGCAGGTTTTTGTATGTAATACAATTTTTTATTTTGTCGTCATTTTTGCTGACAATCAAAGGTGCTTTTTTGAGTCCGAACATAAGACAGGGTAAAAATGTCGGCGTAATGTATTCAGCACTAACTTTCGGGCTGACCTGCTTTGTTGTTATTGAAACATCTTCAAAAGCAGGGGCGTGGACACACGGACATAAAAGTTCTTTGGTTAAATAATGTGAGATTATTGCCTCAACACCTCCGACTATATCTACACCTTCTCCGTTTTCATAATCATCTTCAGGCGGTTCTTCAAAAAAACAGACTGCCGCCAGTGCTTGTACTCCGTTACCGAGTAATTTTTGACCTGCTTTTAAAAGCGTTTTCGGGTTTTTTAATGCCCCCTGTGAAATTCCTTTTTGTGTGGTAAAAAACTCGACACCCGCAGGTTCATCAGTAATTTCATATCCGAAAATATCAATCCCGTATATGGTTTTTACGGCATTGATTGTGTTTATGTGGATATTCAAAACATTTTGAGGAATTGCCCTGTCAAAAATAACGCCTATTTTGTTGTTTTTTGAAGGAAGCAAGCCTATATTCCCTTTTACAAACTGTTCTATTGCCCAGCCTTCGACATAGAACATATTGTCGGTAATTCCGGAAAACACCGCAGCATTTACGATATTTGGATTAACAATCAACGGAATGTTACGGGCAATTTTTTGTGCAGCCTGACTTGCATCGCCGGCAAAACCGCCTATGCTGGCACCCACACCTGTCGGAATTATCATCAAAGAAACTTTTTTGTCCATCAAAACTCTATGCCTTCTGAAGGATTTAATATAATTGTTTCGATATTTTCTTTTTCCAATTTTGACTTGAAATCGTCTATATCTGCCTCTATCAAACCAAAAGTATTGTAATGCATCGGGATAACCTTTTTGGCTCCTATCCATTTTGCGGCAATGACGGCATCATCGATATCCATAGTAAAATGAGAACCGACAGGTAAAAGAGCAATGTCCGGCTTGTATACTTCAGCAAGGGTTTTCATTTCCTGATTTAAACAGTTATCACCTGCGTGGTATATTTTTGTTCCGTCTATATCAAAAAGAATTGATGCGGGCATTCCTGCATATGTGTCGTCAGGAGTTGAGCTGCTGTGAAAAGCCGGCAGAAACTTTGCACTCCCCCATGAAAATTTCAATTTTCCGCCGATTCCTGCACCGTTTGCAAATGCACCCTGCCGGGCACAATAGTTTGCCAGTTCAAATACGGCGGTAATTTGGGCTTTTGTTTTTCTGGAGAGAGAAATTGCATCTCCGAGATGGTCGCCGTGTCCGTGAGTAACGAAAATATCCGTTATCAAAGAATTTTCATCAAACTTTGCTTTCGGATTCTGCGAAATAAAAGGGTCAATCAAAATCCCGTTGTTCTCTGTTTTTATATAAAACGCACTGTGTCCGATATATGTCAGCGTAGCCATTTTTCACCTTTTCTTTTAATTACCCCAAAACTATTATACCAACAATTTGAAATCATATAAACAATGTGTTGGCAAATACCTGAAAATAGCCTATAATTGATAATGTAGTAGTTTATTTAATCTTGCGGTTATGGAAAGAATCCCTGTTGAAGAATTAATTAAATTTAAAATGCTCCCGTTTGACGTATACAATGAAAACGGAGAAAAACTTGTTGATGCCGGAGAAATTTTGACTTCGGGAAAACTTCTTCAACTCAGTCAGTATGATATATTATACAGATCCGAGCCCAAAAATTTTGACCGCCAGCAGCCAAGAAAATCAAGTGAAGATGCACCTGTAGGTATAAACTCTTTTGAAAACGTAGAAGCGGAAAAACCGAAAGAAATTGTTTTTGACAAAACCGTTAATCGCAAATCCAAAATCAAGGCTCAATCTCAAGTTGATATGAAATCATACTATGCAACCACAATGTTTGCGCTCAAAGAGAATGCCAATCAGGATGCCATTCAGATGGTTGATGAAATAAAAGACAAAATCCTGACTGATGTTCAGGCAATTATTCCTGATGTAAAATTCTGTTCCCAGCTGAAACTTCTCGGAAATTATCATGACTGCCATGCTCTTAATACCGCAATACTGGCAACAGCGATGGGATATAGGCTGAATTATGATGAAGACACTATAGAAAAACTGGCACAGGCATCACTGCTGCACGATATAGGTATGACAAGACTTCCGAAAGAAATTCTTGAAAAAACAACTCTATCTCAGCAGGACAACAAAATATTCCAGCGCCATACTCAAATCGGATACAAAATTCTAAAATATGAAATGCACCTTCCCGAGGAGATTTGTCTTGTTGCGCTTGAACATCATGAAAACAACGATGGTTCCGGTTATCCTTTTAAACTCTCAGGTGATCAAATCAGTAAATTAACAAGAGTCGTTGCTTTGTGCAGTTTTTTTGATGATTTAACTTCTAACAAGACTCCTCACAAAATCAAAAATACAAAAGAAGCTTTGAGAATTATTCTCGAAGTAGGTTCAAAAAGATTTCAGCCCGAAATTTTATACCAGTTTGTGAACATGTATAATTATAATGACCTTGAATCATATGAAGACATGGTATAGCATTTTTTAAAGAGGAAGAACATTGGCTGAAACAATACCATCAGTAATTGTAATAGGAGCGGGTCTTGCCGGATGCGAGGCAGCTTTGCAGCTTGCAAAAAGAGGCAAAAAAGTATTACTTTACGAAATGAGACCACAGAAGACAACCGGCGCACATACAACAGACTCGCCTGCCGAATTTGTTTGTTCAAACAGTCTCGGTTCACTGGATGTCACCAATGCAAGCGGCTTGTTGAAACATGAGATGGCATATTTGGGTTCTTTTTTGATAGAAATAGCAAAAGAAGTCTCTCTGCCGGCGGGCAATGCTCTTGCCATTGACAGGGTTCTTTTCTCAAAAAAAGTTGAAGAACTTTTGGCTCAAAATGAAAACATAACTTTTGTACGGGAAGAAATTACAAAAATACCACAAGACTGCCCTGTTATTGTTGCCTCAGGACCTTTAACCTCTGATTCTCTGGCGGACAACATAAAAAGTTTTACCGGTTCAGAACACTTGCACTTTTTTGATGCAATTGCTCCTATTGTTGAAAAAGATTCAATAAACTTTGACAAAGCTTTCTATGCAAGCCGTTACGATAAAGGCGAAGCATCGTATATTAACTGTCCTATGAACAAAGAAGAGTACGAACAGTTTTACAACATTCTGACAAATGCGCCGAGAATAGAACTCAAAGATTTTGAAAAAGATGCAAAATTTTTTGAATCCTGCCTTCCTATAGAAGTTCTTGCTTCAAGAGGGGTTGATACACTCAGATTTGGTCCTATGAAGCCTGTCGGGCTTGTGGACAAAAGAACAGGTGTTGAAAACTATGCTGTTGTACAGCTCAGACAGGACAACAAATCCGCAACAATGTACAATCTTGTCGGGTTTCAGACAAATTTGAAATGGGGGAGCCAAAAAGAACTGCTCCATTCCATACCCGGATTGGAAAATGCAAACATACTCCGCTATGGCGTAATGCACAGAAACACCTTCATCAACAGTCCTGAGCTTTTGGATGCCACTTTGCAGTGCAGGAAAAGAAAAGACCTGTTTTTTGCAGGACAAATTACAGGTACGGAAGGGTACACAGAGTCTATTGCTTCGGGATTGCTTGCAGGAATAAACATGGCAAGATTTCTTGATAATGAAGAACTTCTCAGCCTCCCGAAAACAACAATGCTCGGGGCTCTTACTCATTACATTTCCGATTCCGAACAAAGACATTTTCAACCCATAAATTCAAACTGGGGAATAGTAGAAGAGCTGAATGTTGACAGAAAAATTAAAAAAAATAAAAAAATAAAAAATGAAATGCTCTCAAAACGCTCTTTAGAATATTTTGAAAATCATAAACCGTAAGAAAAAACTATTTTTTTAAAAGTTTTGTAATTTTTCGAAAAATTGTATGAAAAATTGTCCGGCTTCTTGCGCATTCAGAATCCAGCAAAAATAATTTACCGTCTTTATTCATTCCTATTTGCATTACTTTATCGGGATTGTAATCAAAAGTTTTGTAGCCTATTGATTCTATCTGTTTTTTCACGATTTGTCCCGCATCTGAAGGCAAATGTTCCTGCGACAATTTTTCTTCAAGATAATAATAAGTATCTTTTATATGCCCTCTTTTGTATATAGGAACATCAAAAAACTCGGGCGGTCTGTTTCTGTAAAAGTGATTTTTATGCGTAATTTTAAGAATTTCTCCTTTTTCTGTTTCAAAAGCAATCGCCTTTGTCCCGTAGCCAGTCATATTGACAATTTGGGTTTTTAAAATATCTGTCTTTTGTTTAAGATTTTCCAAAAATTTTTTAACTATAGTCTTCTTGGATGTTATACCCAAAATATAGGTTCTGTCTTCATTTATATCCACCAGCGCTTTTTCAAGAGAAACCGGCATGTTGTACTTTACGACTCTTTGTCCAAGAGCATTTTTCCATCGCTGCGGTTTTATACTGTCCTGATTAGATATTCCTGTGAAGGCGATGCAATATGAACCAGATAAAATTTTCATTTTTTACTCAAATCTCTCAAAAAACAAATGACAACTACAAAAATTTACCGGAAAAAGGTATGTCTATAATACAGAGATTCTTTCAAAATAGCAATAACCTATTTTTCGAAAGGGAGACTCAGTGACAAACCCTCCAGACCCAGTATAGATTCAAATACGGCTTCGGAGTATGTAGGATGAGCAAAAACGGTATTCAATATATCTTTTGTTTTTAGGTTATTATCTATCATTAATGCAAACTGATGAATCAAAGAGGATGCCTCGGGACAGACTATATGTGCTCCTGCTATTTTGTCATCCGCAGACAAAACTTTTACCATTCCGTCAATTTCATCATCCGCCAGAGCTTTTCCAAGAGCGGCAACAGGAAATATAGAAACTTTGTAATTCTGTCCCTGCAGCATCTCTTCTGTTTTTCCAACCCATGCTATTTCAGGATTTCCGTATATTACGGAAGGAACTTTCTCTTTGCAAAAGCGAACAGGAGTACCTTTCAAAATAAAGTCCACAACTTCTATTGCCTGATGCACGGCACTGTGAGCCAGCTGCATTTTTCCGTTTACATCGCCTATGGCAAAAATGTTTTCTAGGTTTGTTTGAAAATTTTCATTTACTTTCAAAAATTTGCCGTCATAATCAAGTTCTATACCTTCTGTCTGAGGCAAAACAGCTTCTCTTCCCGCTGCACAAAGTATCATATCGAAATCCGGAGTTTGTCCGTTAGAGAGGGTCACCGTATGTTCTTTTATATTTTCTGCTTTGCAGGAGGTGTAGTATTTTATTTTGTTTTTCTTAAATAATCTTTCAATCCTTTTTGAAATATCAATATCCGCTGCCGGCAATAGCCTGTCCGCCAGTTCAATGACAGTAACATTTTTGTCCAGAGCCGAGAAAATCCTTGCCCATTCAACCCCTATAGCACCTGAACCGGCAATCAAAATATTTTCCGGCAGTTCGGACAAATTGAGAACATCATCGGAGTTCAGGATAAACTTTCCGTCAGTTTCAAGACCCTTAATCTGTGCAGGTTTTGCACCGGTACAAATGATGATGTTTTTGCATTCACAAATGTCTGTTTCTGTTTTAATTTTGTTTTGAGGGCAAATTAATGCGTTTGAAAAACAAATTTCCACACCATAGCTTTGTACAAGTTTAGTCAGAGATTTTTGCAGTTTTTGAATAACTTCATTTTTGCGCTCAAAAATCTTTTGATAATCATACGATATTTCACCGGTGTTTATCCCAAATTTTTTAGATTTTTTGAGATTTTTATACAAATCGCTGCAATGCAAAATTGTTTTTGTCGGAATACAACCTTTGTTTAAGCATACACCGCCCATTGTTTCTTTTTCAAATAAAATAACCGACAAACCTTTTTGTGCAGCTCTGATAGCTGCACTGTATCCTGCGGGACCGGCTCCTATTATTCCCAGGTCATAAACTTTTTCCATAACTGAAATATTATAGCATATTTAATACAACGACATAATACTTTAAATAATGTTTGAGCCCGCTTGCGCGGGCTCAGAAAGAAGTATTTGTATTGTAAAATGAGTGGACCTATTATCCTTGTACAAGCTGAATTGCAATCTGAGGCAATGCGTTTGCCTGTACTAATAGAGCAGATGAAGTCTGTTGCAGAATCTGGTTTTTCGTATATTCTGCAGATTCTTCGGCAATATCTGCGTCCATAATTGTTGATTTTGCTGCTGTTGCGTTTTCAATTGTAGTTACAAGTGAAGTTTCTGCTGCTTCAAGTCTGTTCATAACAGCACCAATTGTAGACTTACGGCTTGAAATTGTATCGATAGCGGTATCAAGTACAGCGATGTAGGTAGAAGCTGTAGTAGCTGCTTTAAATGCTTCTTCAAGACCTGTTGCTACCGTAGTATCTGCAGTGATCTTTGCTGATGCACCGCTTACCTTGGCAATGTCTGCTGTCATGCCAAGAGTAGATGCGTTTGTTGCACCGAATATTTCAGCATCAATCAAAATAGAGTTTGCATCTTTATCTGCGTTTGCACCAACCTGCAGTCTCAAACCGTCTCTTGAGAGGTTAGATTCACCGCTTAACAGTTCCAAACCGTTGAAGTTAGATGCGAGTGAAATTCTCTTGATTTCATCTACACGAGCCTGTGCTTCTTGCTGCATTGCACTCATGGCATCTTCGTCGTAGATACTGTTTGCTGCCTGAACAGCAAGGTCTCTGATACGCTGTAAGTTGTCGAGAATGTTATCCAAGTCGCCTTCAACGGTTTGTAACACGTTAATACCGGTAGCTGCGTTTGATTGAGCAGCTTTTGAACCCCTAATTTGTACATCCAAGCCTGTTGCTACATACAAACCGGCAGCATCATCTTTTGCGCTGTTGATTTTGTAACCTGTAGACATTCTTTCCAATGCCTGGTTCATAGAATTTGTAGCATTGTTCAAGTTTTTTTGCGTTTTCAACGCAGTAACGTTTGTGTTTACAATAATAGCCATAGTGATAGCTCCTTTCTGAGAGAGTTTTTTAGTACTTCCTTGTAACTCTAAGCAAGCCTTGCAAGCTCTGCGCTTGCATTGCATGCCAAGCGAAAGCCGAAAAGCCTCGTTACTTATGAGTCAGAGGGGATGGCGTTCCTCTTACACATACATACTACGGCTGTTTCCAGAGTTTCTGGATACTCAAAAAGTTAGAAGTTTACGATACTAAAGTATGGTTTTTTATGATTTTGCATGCTAAAAACCAGTATTTTTTTAAATTTGCATGAAATACTTTGCAAAACCAAAGGATTGTGAAACAATAAAATAAAAGAAACTGTTTTTCGCATCACTTGTTATGAAAGGTTAAAATTTTGTTTGAAAGATTTACTGAAAAAGCGATAAATATTATCTCTACGGCACAAAAAGAAGCAGCTGATTCTCAAACATACAAAATTTACCCCGAGCATATTCTTCTCGGAATTCTCGAAACAAAATCAAATATCTGCTCAAGACTTCTTGTTTATGCAGGCATGAATGCAAGTACCTTTAGAGAATATGTCTATAACAAGTACAAAAATATACAGCACAATTTCAAACATACAAATATTGCTTTCAGCGAATATTCACAAAAGATTATAAAGCTTGCCTCCGAACTGGCCGGTAAAAAGACGGGTTCTTTTATCATGCCCGAACACATTCTTCTGGCACTCATTCTTGTAAGCGAAAGAGCAGAAACAGCAGTTAGAGAAGATTTCAAAAAATGCGGCGTTGATACGGAAAAAATCAAACAAACTCTTTTGAAACTTGTTGAAAAAAAGAACAAAAAAGGCGATTTTCACCCTGAGTTGATCAGAAAGAAAGACAAAAGCGAATATTCAACGGTTCAATCAATCTTTAAAGACGGAGAAGCAAAGGATATTCTGGATAGGGCTGTCGCAAAACTTACCGCTTCACATTATGAAATACTCGGTACGGAACAGATTGTGCAGTCGATACTGGAAGACAGCGATTCCGATTTGACAAAATTATTGAATGAACAGGGAATAAACCTTGAAAATTATACAGGAAAACTTCAGGAGGTTTCTTCCCGACAGGCAGAATTTGAAGAAAAACAGATTATTTTTACGCCGAATGCATTTAAGACAATGCTTCTCGCTTTTGAAACAGCAAAAGAACTCGGTTCTGCAAACGTAAAACCGGAGCATATTATTCTCGGCATGCTAAAAGCCAAAAGCGGCATTGCATACAATATATTTAAAGAGCTAAATGTTTCGGACGACAATCTTGCTCACAAAATTATCAAACCGATAGAAAAACAGATGCCCGAAACACTTACAATCCTGAGACTGGCAAAAAGAGAAGCCCAATCTATGAACAGAAACATTGTAGGCAGTGAGTTTATTCTCCTCGGTATAATCGGTGAAGCTGCGGGTATAGGAGCAAGAGTGCTTTCACAGCTGGGTGTTACTATCAAAGATGCCAGAATTGAAGTGGAAAGAGTTTTAGGATACGGAAACTCTTATACATACGGAGAAGTTGTTTTCTCTGACAGGGCAAAGAAAATTCTTGAAATAGCGTGGGAAAAAGCCAAAAAACATAAAAATACAAAAATTGCTTCCGAAAATCTCCTGTGGGCAATTACACAAACACCCGACTCCGTTGCAATGCATGTACTGTCAAATCTCGGTGTTGATGTTCTTGAAATAACACAGGGTATCAAAAAAGAGCTTGAAGAGTACAAAAAAGCTGAAGACTAAAGCCTTTTAGTCTTTCAAATGTTTGAAATGTTTGTACAGATATGCAACGCCGAGAATGAAACAAACGGCAACAATGAGCACATCAAACTTGTGCCACAGGTGTTTGAATGCATCAAGATTCTGCCCCATTTTTACGCCTACATAAACAAGGATATAGCTCCATACAAGCGAGCCTAAAAAAGTGAAAGTAAAAAAGAACCTTTTTTTTGCTCTGAGTATACCTGCCGGCAGAGAAATAAATGTTCTTATAACAGGCAGCATTCTGCATATAAAAAATGCCCAGTCACCGTATTTTTCTACCCATTTGTCGGCATCTTCGAGGTCTTTTTTGCTGACCAAAAACCATTTTCCGTATTTTTCAACAAAGCTTCTTCCGCCGAAATACCCGAGATAATAAGAAGGAATTGAACCGATAACACAACCGAAAGCTCCTGCCCATGCTGCAACATGGAAATTGAAAACACCTTTTGATACAAGGTATCCCGCAAAAGGAAGTATTGCCTCACTCGGCAGAGGAATGTTGCAGGATTCTATAGCCATCAAAAGGCTTATTCCCATAGGTCCCATAGAAGTGACCACATGCTCAATAAAAGCTATTAAATGTCCTAAAATTGTATCTATCATAAATTCTGTCTCTATATCCGTAATGTTTTTATTCTATCAGAAAAATTTGTCCGGGAAAATTTCGTGATAATACTCTGCCGAACAAAACAATCCTGTGAATTGTTTTGTGAAAGGTAAATGACGTGAAGATATTTTGCTCAAAATCAAAACGTTTCATAAAACCTGTCATTTAGTCAGCTTTTATTCGGCAAAGTGGACAAAGAAGGCAAACCGGCACTTATCTAAAGAAAAAAGATTCTTTTCAAAACATATCTGTTTCTGGTCAAGGTCATAAAACAGGGATAACGCCCTGTAACCCCCCGGTTTAGTAAATTTTGTCGGATTAGCAAATCCGACCTACGTTCTCTGTATCCCCAGTTTGATGGGCAATGAACCCCGTTTTCACTGTCATCCTAAAGAGTGAGCGCAGCGAGCTAGCTCAGAATCTTCCAGAATAGGTGGTTTCTCATCAAGCCGAAAAGATTCTGAACACAGCTTTATTTTCGCAGCAAAGCATTCAAAATGCTTCAGAATGACAGTTTGCCAATTTCCCTTTCCAACAGAAGAGGGACCGGAATTAGCATCTTATCACGAATTTTTTCGGACATATTTTTACTTTCCAATACAGAAGTTTTCAAAAATATTTTCAAGGATTTCATCGGTGATAACCTCGCCGGTGATTTCGTCCAAAGCGAGAAGAGCAGATTTTATGTCAATAGAAATCAAATCTTGAATTTCACCGTTTTGAGCGGCATAAAGAGCGTTTGTGAGCGCATTTCTGGATTTTTGAAGGCACTCTTCCTGTCTTCGGTTTGTCACAAACTCTGTTTCCATTGCATTTTTGTCCAGAACAGTTTCTTTGATTTTTTCTTTCAATTCTTCGATATTAAATCCCGTTTTGGAAGAAATATTTATTGCTTCGGGATTGGGAACTTCCGCAAGGTCCGCTTTTGCGGCAATTTTTATGTGGGGTTTTTCTTCTATCATTTCATAAATTAATGCATCATTTTCATCAAAACCTTTGCTCCAATCAAACAAAAACAGTATCAAATCAGCATTTTCCACACAGTCTTTTGTATATTCAATCCCGATTGCCTCCACTTTATCAACTTCTTTGTCATCCCTGATGCCTGCAGTATCTATGAGTGTTGCGGGGATTCCGTCAAGGTCGATAGATTCTTGTATAATATCTCTTGTTGTTCCAGGAATTTCCGTAACTATAGCACGATTAATATTAAGCAAAGCATTGAAAAGAGAGGATTTACCCGCATTCGGACAGCCGGCTATGGCTATTTTTATACCCTGCCTCATAATGTTTGAGGCATTTGCGCTTTTTAGGATTTTGTCTATTTTCTCGATGTTAGTCTTTATTTCTTCTTCGACATAAGAATACTCGGGTTCTTTCACATCCTCAGGAAAATCCACAGCGGCAATAATTCTTGAATATAGAGAAAACAGAGAGGACTTTACTTCTTTTACGGCTTTTGCAAGTGCACCTGAGAGGTTGTTCGCACTTTTTTGAGCAAAATTTTCAGTCTTTGCATGGATTATATCAAGCACGGCTTCAGCCTGAGACAAATCCAGCTTTTTATTCAGAAAAGCACGTTTTGTAAATTCGCCCCTCTGTGCCATTCTGGCGCCGTTCTTTAAAGTCAGGTTCAAAATTTTTCTCACAACCTTCGGTCCGCCATGGCACTGGATTTCTATGACATCTTCTCCTGTATAACTGTTTGGTGCTTTGAAAGGAAGAAGGATTACTTCATCAATTTTTGTATTATCTTCAACAATCCAGCCATGGCAAATTTTTCCGTGCTCTTTTATTTCTTTTGAAAAAATCTTTTGCACAACTTCAAAAGCTTTGTCTCCCGATACACGAACTACTCCGACACCGCCCGTACCGAGCGGGGTGGCTATTGCAGAGATTGTTTCAAATTCATCAACTATGTTCATACTGAAATATTAATACAAATCGGAAATGAAAACCAACAATGTTTTACTGAAGCTGTATAGAGGTTTCTTTTCCCGTGACTCTGTCCCAGCGGAAATAACTGTAGTATATCCTGACATCTCTGATTATTTTGAGCCACGGGTCTTTTTGATATGTCATAAAATACTGCGGATTTTTATTGATATAGTGGATAGAAATGAGACCTTCATAACCCGATGTTACTCTCAAAATCTCGCACTGAGCAGGCATAGCGGCATTTTTGTTCACACACCATATAGCAATCGAATCAACTCCGCTGTCTTTCAGGATTTGTCTTTTCATTGTATTGTTTTGAGACTCAACATTGGCAAGAAGGTTCATCATAAATTTGTAGCAGGAATTTCCTTTTGCCCAGTTATAGGCATGAAACACGACAGACTCCGACCAGTTTTTTGAATCCGAATATGACGGAATCCACTGGGATATTGTCTCGTCGTATTGTTTGCCGAAATATATCTGTTTCCAGTTTTTGTTGTTGTCCGGATATGTAATGAGAGCAGTCTGATAAGCGCCGGCTGTTTGTGCAAAAAAATTAATCAACAAACAAACAAGCAAAACAGAAATCAGACTTGATTTCTTATACGTATTCCCATGCTGGTTTTTCTTGTGCAACAACGACATCTATTCTTTCTTTACAGTTTTCCAGAACTTTTTTTACTTCTTCCACAAAAGGTTTTTCGGATTCAAAATGCCCTATATCCATTATAACAGCTCTTCTCGAATCCAGTGCATCATGGTATTTTATTTCAGAAGTAATATATGCATCTATGTTATATTTTTCAATTTCCTGAATAAATTCCGCGCCGGCTCCGGCACATACTGCTATTGTTTTTATTATAGACTTTCTTGCATTGTTGACAAGTTTTATTCTTTCGACATTGAATGCCAGTTTGACACACGCAATCAGCTCTTCCACCGTCATTTCATGAGGAGCAAGCCCCACTCTTACAAAGTCATTTAATACTGCTGTCTTTTTCAAATTCAATCTGTGAGCAATCAAATCACTTGTGCCGAAATTCGTCTTGTCACAGTTCGTATGAAGCGAATATATTTGTATTCCCCGCTGTACGGCTTTAATTATTCTCGGATCTTTTATAACTTTCAGCGGCTTAAAAATCAAAGGATGGTGAGCAACAATCAAATTACACCCCATCTCAAAAGCCTGATTGATTATATCCTCGGTAACCGAAACACAAATAAGGACTTTTGTTGTGTTATCATTACCGAAAAAAACCTGCCAACCCGGATTATCCCAGCTTTCTGCCAGTTCCAGCGGAGCATATTCTTCGAGTTTTTTAATTATTTCGCTAGTTTTTGCCATACAACAACTCCATAATTTTCATTGCTATATTTTGTTTTGTATCTTTATCGATTTTTGTAACTTGCAGGTTTTTGTTTATTATAAAAACCTCGTTGTAATCACTTGAAAAACCTGTATCCTTTGAAGAAATATCATTGGCTATAATATAGTCACAGCCCTTTTTTTGAATTTTTGCTTTTGCGTATTCAAGCAGGTTATTGCTTTCTGCGCAAAAGCCTATTACCTGCTGATTTGAAGATTTTTTTTCCGACATTTCTTTCAAAATATCCGGATTTTTGACAAGTTTTATTGTAAGAGTCTCATTATTTTCTTTTTTTATTTTTAAATCCGCACATTTTTCCGGTCTGTAATCTGCTACAGCCGCCGTCATAATCAAAATATCCGCATTTTTTTGAAGAAACTCTTTTTCAACAGCCTGCAGCATCTCCTGTGCGCTTTTTACATCAATTGTTTCATATGATCTGCTTAAATCAAAAGTCTTTACAAGCGTGACGTCAGCACCCAGTCTTGCTGCCGCATCAGCAACTGCTGTACCCATTTTACCCGAGCTGTAGTTTCCTATATATCTGACAGGGTCAATATTTTCTTTTGTACCTCCGGCTGTAACCACAACTCTTTTTCCTTGCAGCGGCATATTGCTCTGAAAATATTTTTCAACGCAATTATAGATTTTGTTTATATCGGAAAGTCTGCCTACACCGCTTGTTCCGCAGGCAAGAAAACCGGAATCCGGTTCGATTATTACTGCACCGGCAGTTTTCAGCGCTTCAATATTTTTTTGTACAGCAGGATTGTTGTACATGCCTGTATTCATCGCAGGAGCAATAAAAAGCTGTTTTTGAAACGCACATGCAAGAGATGTCAAAAGATTGTCGCACAAGCCGTTTGCAATTTTACCTATAGTATTTGCCGAAGCCGGAGCTATCAAAAAAACATCCGCCCAATCGCAAAGAGCAATGTGTTCGGGTTTTTTATCAGCCGTATTAAACTGCTCTGTATAGACCTGTTCTTGAGACAGGGTATCAAGAGTAAGCTCTGTAACAAAATGAAGAGCATTTGGTGTGGCAGTGACTTTGACATTTGCTCCGTTTTTTTTGAATAAACGAATAAGCTCACAGATTTTGTAAGCTGCAATTCCGCCGGTTATACCTATTAATATGTTTTTACCTTTTGACAATACGCTTCTCCGTTTTCGGCTTAGAACATTCTCACCGCTTGTCTTACCTTCTTCAGAACTTCATCAGCCGCCTCTCTGGCTTTTTGGTCGCCTTTTTTAATTATCTCATCGACAATTTCGGGATGCTGCTCATAGTATTTTCTTTTTTCTCTGATGGGACGAAATTCTTCATTTATCATGGCAGCAAGCTCACGTTTGCAGTCTACGCAGCCTCTTTTGCCGGCTTTACATTCCTCGCAGACCTTTTGGATTTGTTCTTCTTTTCCAAAAGCTTTCCAGTATTCAAAAGCAACTTCACAGTTATCCGGATTGCCGGGGTCATCTTTTCTGGCACGGCTTCTGTCTGTGATAGCCTGCATGATTTTCTTTTGTGTCGTTTGTTCATCATCGGAAATTTTTATGTCGTTGTGGAAAGATTTGCCCATTTTTTGACCGTCAACACCTTTGAGCATAGGTATATTTGTCAAAAGCGGTTTTGCCTCTTTAAACAAATCCGTTTTGTAGATATTGTTGAAACGTCTTGCAATATCCCTTGTAATTTCTATATGAGCAACCTGATCAATACCAACAGGTACACAATCAACATTAAAAGACAATATATCCGCAGACATCAAAACAGGATATCCCAAAAATCCGTATGAAACATTCGGCTTTGATTCACTATCATCCGTCCTTATCATTTTGACAAGGTCTTTTAAAGTAGGGTCACGCTCAACCCAGTTTTGGGGCGTAACCATACTCAAATATATATGCAGCTCTGCTGTTTGAGGCAGGTGGGATTGAACATATATTGATGCTTTGTCAGGGTCTATACCTGCTGCCAGCCAATCCAGAACAACATTGCGAACATTTTCAACAAGATTTTCCGTACAGTCAAATTGTGTAGTCAAAGCGTGCCAATCAGCAACAAAGAAAAAACATTCGTATTCGTCTTGAAGTTTAACCATGTTTTTTAAAACGCCGATGTAATGACCGAGATGGAGTTTTCCTGTCGGTCTCATACCTGTCATGATGCGTTTTTTTGTCTGTTGTTCGCTCATTAGACTCTCCTGTATTTTGTGACAATTTTTAGTACAGCAATTATATAACAGACATTTTTCAAAAACTACATGGGTATTACTCACAACAAATATCGGAAATTTAAAGTTTGTTTAAGAATTAGTCCGATATTGAAAAAGAAGATACAATGTATTTATCGTTGAGTAAATAATAAAATTGGGATAATAATGAAAAAATTATTTAGCTTATTAAAGCTGATGGGGATTTTTCTCATTGCTTTTTGTACTAACACAGCCGCACATGCAGCAGTAGCCTTCCCGACAATCACAGTCGGAATGAATCAGGCAAACACACCTCAGGAGTTTACACAGGGTGTTCAAATTCTTGTCATTTTGACAATCCTGACTCTTGCTCCGAGTATCTTCATAATGTGTACTGCGTTTATCAGAATTATTATCGTTCTTGCGCTGACAAGACAGGCAATAGGCACAACCACTCTGCCGCCGAATCAGGTTTTGGCTGGATTGGCGCTGATTTTGACGTTCTTTGTAATGGCACCGACTTTCAACAAGATGAACGAAACAGCCATACAGCCCTATATGAAAAACGAAATAACCCAGCAAGTTGCCTTAGACAAGGCTATTTTGCCGCTGAGAGAATTTATGATTCAGCATACTGATGAAAAAGAACTCGGGTTATTTTTGAGTATGGGCAAAATTGAAAAACCGAAAAACTGGCAGGATGTGCCGACATATACATTGCTTCCGGCATATGTTTTGAGTGAACTTAAGACAGCCTTTAAAATCGGATTTGTAATATTCTTGCCGTTTCTTGTAATAGACATTGTTGTTGCAAGTATACTTGTTTCAATGGGTATGTTATTCTTGCCGCCCACCACCGTAGCAATGCCGTTCAAGCTCATTTTGTTTGTAATGATAGACGGATGGTACCTGATTACAAAAACCCTGCTTGAGGGATTTATCACATAAAATAAGGAAATTTTTTATAATGGAAGATTCAGTATTTCTGACACTGACACAAAATGTTTTGATATTGACACTGATTTTGTCGACACCGATTCTTGTAATAAGTATGGTCGTCGGTCTTGTGATAAGTATTTTTCAGGCAGTAACACAAATTCAGGAGTCAACTTTGACTTTTGTACCCAAAATTATTGCCGGTATACTCACGATGATTATTCTTCTGCCATGGATGCTTAACATGTTTATGGCAAGGGTGAATGAAATGTTTGACTATGTACAGACGATAATAAAGTAGAGGGAGAAAAACTTGCAGCCAAATTTATTGACATTGTTATCTCCCGCAAACATAATGATTTTCGTTATTATTTTTACGAGAATCAGCGGTATGCTGTTTTCTATGCCCCTTATTTCCACCTATCCTATTCCGCAGCAGGTTAAAGTATGGCTGTGTGCGCTTGTTGCATTCATTTTGTTTCCCATGGTCGCTTCAACGGGACATTTTGCTGTACCGCAAAGCATTCCTGAACTGGCAATTTACCTGTTAAGAGAGTTTTCAATAGGATACGTAATCGGTTTTTGTGCATCGTTTTTGTTTGCCGCTGTACAAATTGGCGGTGAATTTATCAGTATTCAAATCGGTGTTTCTATGAGCCAGGTGCTTGACCCCACCACAGGACAGCAGACACAAATAATTTCTCAGATGTATTCTTATCTGGCAGCAATGGTGTTTATCGGATTGAATGCCCATCAGTGGCTGTTCGCCGCTTTGTACAAAAGTTTTCAGAGTCTGCCTCCGGGTATGGATTTTATATACAGTGCGGATTTGGTATCTCAGGTTTTACATTTAAGTTCCTCTGTTTTTACTATCGGAATAAGTATGATTTTGCCTATTTTCTGTGTTATGTTTGTATCAGAGGTACTTATGGGATTTATGTCAAAAATGATGCCGCAGATGAACATATTTATGGTAGCAATACCATTAAAAATATATGTAGGCTTGATTTTGATGCTTATGTTCCTGTCACCTACGGTGACATATTTGATTACAGTTACTCAAAATTACCTTAAAGGTATTTTGAACATGTTCGGTTAACGGGGGAAACAGATGGCTGACGAAAGAACGGAAGAGGCGACCCCCAAGCGGCGGGAGGACGAGCGAAAAAAAGGTAATATTGCGAGAAGCCAGGATATGACTGCAGCTCTTACTGTAACTGCAGGTGTCGGGCTGCTTTTTGCTTTTTCCTCTTCAATACTCGAAAAGCTAAAAAACCTTTTGTACTATACCTGTACACATCTAAATCCCGATGAAATTGAAGTAAATGATATAATAACAATTTTTGCTCCATATGCAAAAATCACAGGCGAAATACTTTTGCCGTTCTTAATCGGACTTGCCGCCGTAACGGCAATAATAATGAGGCTTCAGGTAGGTCCTTTGTTTGCTACGGAAAAAATAAAACCCAAAATAGACAAGCTGACACCAAGCAGTATGCTGAACGGGCTAAAAAGGATTATGAATCCGTTTTCACCGAGAAATATGCTTGAGATAGGCAAGTCTGTTTTAAAAATGGCAATCGTAGGATATTGCGGTTTTTCTGCAGTAAACGGCAGAAAAGACGAACTGCTCGGACTTCTCGGTATGGATATTCCGACAGCATTTGCCGTTCTGGCAAGTATTTTGACACAGATGATTATAAATATTTGTGTGGCAATGCTGATTATAGGTTTTATTGACAAAAAATATCAAGACTACGAATACAACAAATCTATCAAAATGACAAAACAGGAAATCAAAGATGAATGGAAAAACATGGAAGGGGATCCTGTAATCAAATCAAAAATCAAGTCAGCCCAGATGCAGTTTATGAAACAAAAAATGATGAGTGCGGTTCCGAATGCAGATGTCGTCGTAGCAAACCCCACCCATTTTTCAGTTGCATTGAAATATGACAAAGATATAGCGCCTGCTCCTGTTGTTGTCGCAAAGGGCGTGGATTATATGGCGTTTAAAATCCGTGAAATAGCAAAAGCAAACGGTGTTCCGATAGTTGAAAACAAACCGCTTGCACGTTCTTTGTACAAACTTGTACAGGTCGATCAGGTAATTCCTGCAGAACTCTATGTTGCCGTTGCGGAAATTCTTGCCTTTGTATACGGGAAAGACGGTCCGCCCAAAATGCGCATAAACAACCCAAATGCCGTTCCGAAAAGATAAAACGTAATATAAATAAATATTCCCTGAAAAATAATTTTCTTTGCTCTATAATCATTTAAGAAGGAATTTTAGACTATTCAAGGGGAAGATAAAACATGACAAAAAAAGATACCCAAAAGAAGATAAAAGTTGCATTCCCGCATATGGGGAATATTTATATTGCATGGGGTTCAGCTTTAAGAAGACTGGGTGTTGAACCTTATATTCCGCCTTATACCAGCAAAAGAACGCTGTCTCTGGGTACAAAAAACAGTCCGGAATCAATTTGTCTTCCTTACAAACTTATCCTCGGAAATTTTATTGAAGCTATTGAAGGCGGAGCTGACTATGTTGCAATGATTTCTTCGCCCGGTATCTGCCGTCTCGGCGAATACGGCTCAGGAATACAAAGCACTCTGGAAGAAATGGGCTACCATGCCAATTATATCGAACTCCAGCTCTATGACGGCATAAAAGGCATGTTTAGATTTTTGAACGAACTTACCGGAATAAAAAATCCTATTACAATATTGAGAGCTATTATCTTTGCTTTTAGAAAGGTTTTTGCCGCAGACAGAATGGAAAACCTTCTTTCATACTACAGAGCCAGAGAAATTAAAGCCGGTGATGCTGAAAAAGCTTTCAAAAAAGGTATGAAACTTATCTATGAGGCAAACCACTACAGAGAGCTTAAAAGAGCAGAAAAACAGGCAAAAGCTATGATGAGAGAGGTAAAAATCGACAAAGACAGAGATGTTTTGTATGTTGATTTGACCGGTGAAATTTACATGGTTCAAGACCCGTTTTCAAACCAGAATATTGAAAGAGAACTGGGAAAAATGGGTGTTGAAACAAGAAGAACCCTCACAATCTCCAGCTTTTTGCGTGATGCAATCATCCCGAAAATGTTTGTAAAAGGAGAAACACACCTTGAACGTGCCTTCAGACTCGCAAGACCTTACCTCAGAAGGGATATAGGCGGCGACTCTCTTGAGTGTGTTTCTGATATCATTTTTGCAAATGAAAAAGGAAAAGACGGCATTATCCATATCAGCCCTTTCACCTGCATGCCTGAAATTATGTCGCAAAATTTCTTCCCCGCAATGAGAGAAAACTGTGAAATTCCGATTTTGCCTTTAATTATGGATGAACAAACAGGAAAAGCCGGATATATTACACGTCTTGAAGCATTTGTCGATTTGATGAGAAGAAGAAAAAGAAGAAAAGAACAACTGAAACAACAAAAAGACACTGCTGCTGCCGCTGGTTCGGCAAAATAAATATGCATAAAAAAAACGGTTTAATCATAATGACTAAACCGTTGGAATGAAAATTACTTTTGCATTCCCCGTCTAATGTGAAGTGTGTGAAGTGTGAAGTAAGTAAGTAAGTAATGAAGTAAATAAAGTGTATGTGTTTTAAATCTCTTTTATTATTCCTCTGTGTGGTAGTTTAACCGTTTGTGGTTTGTTTTTTATCTCTTTATATCTCTCGTACTTATATAAACAATTCTTTTTATAAAAAATTGCCATATTGGAGTTATAAAAAGTATATATCTGTTACAAAACTTAACATGCGTGTTATAAAGCCAATATATACAGAACTTTCAGACAGCAGGCTATTTTTACTGTAATAATCTCAAACAAAAATACCGCCCTGAAACCCGTTTAAAATTATGCAACAAAACGACTAACCCTCGTCGATCTTTGCAAAGTGAATTACAGAATGTGTCTTGGAATCGGACGTTCGCCAAAAGCGTGGTTTAGGCTCACATGGGCACTGGGTTCGGTTTTACCTCACACGGCGTGCCCGTCTGATTTCGCTCTCTTGAAATCAGACGTTCGCCAAAAGCGTGGTTTAGGCTCACATGGGCACTGGGTTCGGTTTTACCTCACACGGCGTGCCCGTCTGATTTCGCT
>CALVAQ010000018.1 GCA_944325595.1 Candidatus Gastranaerophilales bacterium | reverse complement strand
CTCCGACGGGAGCGGAATCAGACGGGCACGCCGTGTGAGGTGAAACCGAACCCAGTGCCCTAGCGAAGGGAAACGTTGAGTTTTCCGCAGCGTCTGATTTCAAGAGAGCGGAATCAGACGGGCACGCCGTGTGAGGTGAAACCGAACCCAGTGCCCTAGCGAAGGGAAACGTTGAGTTTTCCGCAGCGTCTGATTTCAAGAGAGCGGAATCAGACGGGCACGCCGTGTGAGGTGAAACCGAACCCAGTGCCCTAGCGAAGGGAAACGTTCAGGAGCCCGTAACGTCCAATTCCAAGACACATTCTGTAATTTACTTTGCAAAGGTCGGCGAGGGTTAGTTATTTTATTGCATAATTTCAAACAAAATTCTGAACACAGCTATATCATTGCAGCGATGTTTTTTTTAATGCTTCAGAATGGCAGTTTGTTTTTTGATTTTCTGACTAATGATTAGAGAATAAACGGGGTTCTGTGCGGAGATATATTTAATTAAAATCGGGGATACCCCCCGCTTGAAACACACAAAACACCAAATTTAACACAACACTCCCGACAAGCCTCTTGACTACATATTGTTTGCATAAGACAATAGTGACAGTAGCATAAGACTTTTGGGGAAACATGTTCGACTCTTTATCAGATAAATTACAGGAAATCATAAGAAAAACCTCGGGTACAGACAAACTTACCGAAGACAACATGTCAGATGCTCTCAGAGAAATCCGCCGTGCACTGTTGGAAGCAGATGTTAACCTGCGTGTAGTAAAAGCATTTGTTGCTTCTATCAGAGAGAGGGCAGAGGGTGAAAAAGTTGTTCAAGGCGTAGATCCTGCACAGCAGCTTATCAAAATTGTAAACGATGAACTGGTGAAACTTCTGGGGGGTCATAACGAGCCGTTAAAACTTGACGGACACCCTTCCGTTATTATGATGCTGGGGCTTCAGGGTTCAGGTAAAACAACCTCCAGTGCAAAGCTGGCTGTCAAGCTTAAAAAAGAAGGAAAAAATCCGCTTTTGGTCGCATGTGATGTATATAGACCGGCTGCTATTGCTCAGTTAAAAACACTTGGAGAGCAGACACAAACACAGGTATTTTCTATAGACAATTGTACGGATGTTCAAAAAATTGCACAGGAAGCACTTTCTTATGCAAAAGAGAACGGCTTTAATGTTGTAATTCTTGATACAGCGGGAAGACTCCAGATTGACACACAGATGATGGCAGAACTTTTGATTCTGGACAGGACAATTCATCCGCAGGAGAAACTGCTTGTTATAGATGCAATGACAGGACAGGAAGCAGTAAATGTTGCGGAAAACTTCAATGAACAGCTTGAAATTACCGGGCTTGTTCTTACAAAACTGGACGGTGACTCCAGAGGCGGAGCTGCGCTGAGTGTTGTTTACTGCACACAAAAACCCATCAAACTCACTGGTGTCGGAGAAAAATTAGATGCGCTGCAAGACTTTTACCCTGACAGAATGGCAACCAGAATTCTCGGCATGGGCGATATTGTTTCTCTCGTTGAAAAAGCACAGGAAAACTTTGATGCAAAACAGGCGCAGGAACTCGAAAAGAAAATGCGAAAAGCCGAGTTCTCTTACAACGATTTTCTCAGAATGCAAAAACAGATGAAAAATCTGGGCTCTATTGACCAGATACTGGGAATGCTGCCTATTCCGGGTCTTAAAAAAGACGACAGACAGACAATTGCTCACGAAGGAGAAAAGCAGCTGAAAAGAATTGAGGCATTTATTCAGAGTATGACTCCTGAAGAGAGAGACAATCCTTCTTTGATAAATACCAGCAGAAAAAAAAGAATAGCAAAAGGCTGCGGTATGGAACTGCATGAAATAAATCAGTTCATAAATCAGTTTGACCAGATGAGACAGATGATGAAAGGTTTTTCAAAAATTTCTGATAAAGTAAAATCAGGAAAACTCAAAATGCCAAAACTGCCAAAAGGCTTTGGCGGCAAAGGCAGATTACCTTTTTAGATATAAAAAACTCCGGAAATTATCTTCCGGAGTTTTTTGTTTTACAGCTTTTTATTTTTACTCAATCACAGGAGCAACATATGTTCTTGCGCCGAGTTCCTGATCAATCAAAAGCAAAGCATTTGCATCAGAACCGATAAGTTTCAATTTTGCACAAATTTCCGAACAGTTTGCCTCTTCTTCTACCTGTTCTTTTATATACCACTGCAAGAAGGAAATAGCGGCTCTGTCTTTTACTTCTTCCGCCACATCAACAAGATTGTTAATCAAAGAAGTTACAAGCTGTTCATGTTTGTAAACAGCTTCAAAGCATTCAAGAGGAGAATTCCATTCAAACGGAGGTTTGTCTATTGCTTCCAGAACGACTCTGCCGTCTCTTGAAATAAGGTAGTCAAAAAGCCCCATTGCATGAGCATTTTCTTCTTGAACCTGTACTCTCATCCAATTTGCAAACCCCTTGAGTCCGAGGTTTTCAAAATATGCAACCATTGAAAGGTAAAGATTTGATGAATACATTTCATCTTTGATTTGCTTGTTAAAAGCAGCTTCCATCTTTTCTGATATCATTTTCTTACTCCTTTTTTAGCTATTCTTTTTCGTTTTCTTTATATTCCGATATCCACAATCCGTGGATATTGCACAATTCTCTTGCAACTATTTCATTGCAGCCGCATTTCAATTTTAGCACAGGTTCTTCATTCGGATACAAATATTTTCTTTTAACATATTTTTTATCAGGAGAATGTACTTCAATAAACTGTATATAATGCTGTTCTTCCATCGGATGAAGTATGGAACCGATTTTTATATCGAATCCTTCTTGTGTTTTTTGAATAAAAGGAACATGTTTTTCTCCTGTCATTTCTTCGGAAGAGTCCTGTGTTTTAACTTTCTCCATAGGCTGAGAACAGCAGACAAGTTCCCCTTCCCCCGGCAAAACAATCTCCACAAAGTTTCCGCATACATTACATTTGTAATACTCAAGAGCTTCTGTCATAAAATTACCTTTCTTATATAACCTTCGTCATTATAGTTTTTAAAAAGAAAAAAATTATTCCCTGTGTGTATAAAAGTGTGATATATTTGTTAAAAATAAAAAACAAGGATAGGTTTATGACAAAGAAAAAAGCTTTTGTGTATTTGGTTATATTTGTTGTACTGGTTAGCCTCACTGCCGTTTGGAAATATTTTTATTTGAAAAATCCGGCAGACAACTTTCCTGATGAGTGCAAACTTGTCATAGCCCCATCTTGCCAGAACTATTTGAATAAAATATCAAAAGAGAAAAAATATGAAGATGTCCTAAATATTCAAAAAGTCAGAATAAATGAAAATGAAAAAATCTTGAACTTTTACAAATGGAAAATATCCGACAAAATGCTTTTGTTTAAAACACCAGAAGAAAACCAGAAAAAATTCAAATCCTGCATAAATGAACAAAGCTGTAAAAGAGATTTTTATATTCTGAGCGCAGCTGATTTGACAATAAGAGATATTGTATTTGACTCTCTGGTTGTAGCAGAAATACAACTCAAAGAATTTAAGGATAAAAAAGCTGCTCTAAAAACTCTTCGCCATGCAAAAAAAGTTGTCAGAAACAACAAATTTTTCTATGCCAAAGATGAAGCAATAAACGCTATTGATATACAAATAGCGCAAATTGAGCCGATAAAAAATCCTGAAAAATAAAATTACAAAGACAGAGCCTGTGAAATTGCTTCTGTCATGCTGGTTTCATCGGCAATATTTTTTCCTGCAATATCATATGCTGTACCATGGGCAGGAGAGGTTCGAATAACCTTCAGCCCTACGGTCATATTGACAGTCTTATTCATAGCCAGTGCTTTTATCGGAATAAGCCCCTGATCATGATAGCAGGCACAGTATACATCATACGGCTGTTTCTGACCGGTTAAAAAAGCTTTTGCTGCTTTTGCAAACAGTGTGTCTGCCGGTTTTGGATATGTTACATCTATTCCTTTGGTTTTCAATATTTCAACAGCCGGAGTAAATTCTTTTATTTCTTCATCACCCAGAATACCGTTTTCTCCCGCATGGGGGTTTAGTGAACAAAGTGCGATTGACGGTGATTTAACAGAAAATTTTTGCTTTAAAACACTGTCTATTCTTTGAAGTTTTTCTGTCAAAAGTTCTTTTGTTATTTTTACATCCTTTAAAGGCAGGTGTCTTGTCAAAAGAAGAACCCTAAAATCTTTGCAAACAAACAACATTTCGGCTTTTTCGTTTTTTTCTTTGTCAGCAAGATTTTTTTCAAGTATTTCTGTTTGTCCGGAAAAATTGTATCCCGCAAGATGCAATGCATTTTTTGAAACAGGTGCGGTTACAATAGCGGAAACTTTGTCATTATTTGCCATTTCACAGGCTTTTTGCAGGCATTGATAAGAAAACTCTCCCGCCTGTTTTGTTTCTTTACCCGTATTTATCATGCTTTTTTCAAACGGAATTTCTATGATTTCATAATCCCTGTTTAACCCTGTTAACAAGGACTTTGAACCTATCAAAACAATGTTTTGCCCGGGTATATCCAGTTTGTTTAACGCTTTTACCGTAACTTCCGGACCTATTCCGTTGAAGTCACCCAGTGTAATTGCGAGCTTTTTTTTATTCATGGTGTTCAAAATATTTTATTATATCAATCAATGTGTTAGAATTGCCGAGATTTCCTGACTTTGTAACTATCCACTGAGCTTTTGAGTCCAGACAAAGCGGAATAGCGGGGCAAATTGCATCTATAATCTGCAGGTTGTTGCTGTTTATTGCTCTGCAGCATTTAAAAGAGGTTTCTCCTCCTATTGTGATAAGTATTGCATCTCTGTTAAACAAAACTTTTTTCGTCAATGCAGCAAGATAATCACCTATTTTTGAGATAAATTGATTTTTTGACAATTCATTTTCAAAAAGAATCTGTGAAATTATTTTTGAATCGACAGTTAAATTGGAAGTATGGACAATAACAACATTGTCCTTAACAAGGTTTTCGGAAACTCTTGTCACAATATCATCCGTAACCCCCTCCAAAATATCTTCCATTTTTAAATCTATGGAATAAGTATTGTCTATATCATCATCATCCTGAAGTTTTTGAATTTGTCCCGCCGTAACCTGTGTTGCGCTGCCGGAAACAATGAGCTTGGGCAGAGTCGGAATCGTTTTCTCTTCATCGTGTGCTTCTTTTTCAGGAAGCCAGATGTTTCCGAGAACCTGTGCACAGCCTGCGGAACCACAGGGAAGAATTTTGTATGAACTTTTTTCCATCGCAAGAACGACCTGTTCAATATCCGTAACAGACATTGCATCAACGACAATGAGTTTCACACCGTTTTCAATCATTTCGTTCATTCTTTTCAAAATAGGTCCGGCGCCTTTGATTACCGTGCGAAGCTCTATAATATCTACCAAATCGTCCTGCTCATTTTGCAGTTCTTGTCTTAAGATTGTCGGAATATGCGACTCATATATGGGAAATCTGGGGTCTCTTGCGTATTCTGTTCTTTCTATCGGAATACCTTTCAAAAGATGATAACCGCCGATTGTGGTTCTTCCTTCCTGCGGAAAAGCAGGAATAATAACTGCAGCATCAAAATCCAAAGCATCCAGCATTGCCAGCGCCTCGACAGCAATATGTCCTCTAAGTGTAGAATCCATTTTCTTATAAAAATATTCTACATTAAGATTTTCCGAGAGTACTTTTGCTGCCTGTTTCACTTTTTCATAGGCTGAAGGTGCATCTATATTTCTGGTTTCCGTAGGAACTGCCCAGACTTGAGTGTTTACTTTGTTTTCCGGAAACAAAGAATAGTCCAGAACAATCTGTGTATTTGCACCTCTAAGATGAAACTGCAAGGCTGTATCATCAGCACCTGTCAAATCATCCGCAATTACCCCGATATTATTTGAAACAAACATCTCTATACCCAAACCCTGCTATTGCTGATCAGCTCTTGAAGAAGACAACAATCTCAAGTTAGATGCTCTTACAAAAAATCTTTCCTTTTGAGAACCTGAAGCATCTGTCCATTTGCTTGAAGCCAATCTGCCGTCAATTGCCACGAGTTTGCCTTTTTTTACATATTCTCCCGCAACTTCGGCAAGTTTATCCCACAATTCAATATTAAACCAGTCTGTAACTTCGGCTTTTGTTTTTGAATCCCATCTGCTCACGGCAACAGAAAAAGTTGTTTTTACTTTCCCCGATTCAAAATATTTCATCTCGGGATCCTGTCCTGCTCTTCCTACTATTACGACTGAATTTATCATCTGATTTTCCTTTATAATTTTGTTTACATGCCATTATAGTTTAAAAACACAAATGTTGCCAATTGTGGATAAAAATTGTTAAGATTGTAATGCAGCAGCCTTAAACTCAGCAATAAAGATGAGTTCAGCGACCAGTGACATTGTTATAATATATTCATCACAAAAAGGTGAAAACCCATGAAATGTCCGAATTGTAAAACAGAAATAGGTGAAAATGAACTTGCCTGTCCTAACTGCAAAAAAGTTTTGAGACTAAAATGCAGCAATTGCGGCAACATAACAAAAAACACCATATGCGAAAAATGCGGTTCCGTTATTTTGAACAAATGCTACAAATGCGGAAAACTAAACTCAACCGCACTTGAAAAGTGTCCAAACTGCGGAATGGATATCAATGCAAGTATCGGACTCAGAGAATCCGTTATTGAAGAATTTGCGGTTCTTACAATTGATATTACAAACTTTGATGATATAAAATCAGCTTTCAAAAGTGAAAAAATAAAAAATCAGTTTAAAACAAACTTATATTCATTGGTTAAAAAAACCGCATATCAAAAAAAACTCAGAACCCAATTTTTCGAAAACACCTTTATAATAAGATTTTGCAAAGACTATAGCTTTGTTGAGTCATGCAAATCCGCAATTGATTTTTCTGTTTTTGTGGCTCAATCTATTACGGAAATAAACCAAAAACTTTTTGATGCAAAAGGAATTGCACTGAAAGTACAAATGGCAATCCAGAAAAGAGACATATATTCAAAACCGGAAGAATACAAATCCGGAGTGAATATTGATGTTGTTTATTCATCCAGCGGTGTTACAATATACAACAACATTGAAACAATAGTTGATTCATATGTTTATCAAGCCACAAAAGAAGAATATCCGTTCCAATCCTTGAGTGCTCTTTATATAAAGAACCGCATGGTAATGTTTTTTGAACTTGTGCTGTCAAAAATTATTAAACCGGAAGACAAAAAAGAACTAAAAAAAGCGGTTAAACTTCCAAAATACGCCGACTATGTACCGGAAGAAGAACCGGATGAGTCTGTGTTGATAAACTTTAGCGGTCTGAACTGTACTTTTTCCAGAGCAAAAGAAGAGTCTGTGACCGCAGAACTAAGAAAAATAAACGCAAAAAATCCCCAAAATACCATAATATCAATCAAAGGAGACGAAAGAAAAGAAAAACTTTCAGAACTTTCAAATGAAACTCTTTCAAATATTTTTGAAGGATGCAAGATTGTCAGATTTTCTTGCTTTGACAAAAACAAATACAGTGCTTTCGGTCTGTTAAAACAAATAGTCTTTGAATATTATTCAATTAATGAAGAAACTTTTCTGCTTAATCCCCAAAACTATGAAAACAAAATCAATAACAAAAATCTGCTGGATTTGATAAATATGTCACCCACAAATAAAGCACATCCGGAAGATGTGAGATTTGGCTATTTTGAGACATTCAGAGATTTTATTGCCGCAATACCGTACAAAACAATTTTTGTAATTGAGGATTTTGAATATATTGATGAAAGTTCTCTGGAGATTTTAAAATATATCATTGATAACAAATTTTTGGGTAATATAGGATTTGTTGTTTCTTACTCAAAAGATTTTTCATTGCACAGAAAAATCCCAAAACTAATGACATCAAACAACTATTTTGAAATTGAGCTGTCTCCTTCCGCCAACAAAACTATTCTCACAAATCAAATTGATAAACTCAAAAATATAAAAGACAGTTTCTTCCTTGAAAAAATTCTTGAAAACACAAAAGGTTCTTACCTGTATTTTAATCAGGCTCTCAAATATCTTCTGGACGACGGAATAATTGAACAAAAAAACAATACTTATAGTATCAAAGAAGAAAGAATGATTGTTATTCCAAAAGATTTGGATGAACTTGTTCAAAAGAGACTGGCACACCTTCAATATTTGGAGAGTTACTTTGAGCTGTTCGGTTTGATGCTTTTGATATCAGAAAAAATTCCGGTTGCTGTTATTCAAATGCTTGAAGTCCAAAACTCCGCAAAGATATTAAAATATCTTGAAAAAGAAGATTTTATTCTGTTTACACAGGAAAAAGAAATATATATAAAACACTACAACCTGTTTAAACAAAACTTTCTCAATCTTTGTGAGCCGGAAAAGCTTGAGAAACTTGCAAAGCTTCTTCTTGAAAAGATTTATATAAATATCGAGGCTTCGAATGTTAAGAAGGCAGAGCTTCTGGAGTATGCAAAGCTAAAAAAAGAAGCCTTTGCCCAGTGGCACTCTCTTGCAATGATATCAGGACAACTGGGAGATTTTTGTGCGTATTTGAATTGTACAAACAAATTCCTGTCACTTGTTGATAATGTTATTGATGAAAATACGGACAAAACAGTAGAACAGATAAAAACAGAAGTTTACTTTGAACTTTCTTTAATGTTGTACAAATATTATCCCGACAAAATAATGAATTTTCTTGAAATGTTTTTAGACAAGCTTGAAAATGACAAAGATGAACCCAAAATTCAGGAGATAGCAAACAGACTTGTTCAAAGCTGCATCTTGAGCGGAAACTACCGCAATGCACTGGATTACATAGGAAAAATTATTTCTAAAATACAAAAAAGTTCTTTTAATCCGGAAGACAAAAGTTTTAATATAAATTATTTCCTCATTAACCTTGTAACTATTGAAATATACTTTAATCTTGGAAGATTAAACGAATGTATTGAGCTGGGTGATGAACTTTTTAAATACATCACGCCCAAAACCGATTTAGAAAGATATTTGCCTGAAAATATTTCAAAAAAACAGTTTGAAGATGCAATTTTAGATGCGTTAATTTTCACAAATCTCTCATGCATAATACAATTAAGACCTGACAGAAAAGAACGACTCCAAAAAACTATCAGAGAACTTCCGCAAAAATATACATGTTTCCTTCTTCTGGGTTTAATCTCCGATTTGCTTGAAGGAAAAAATATCAGAGATGAACTGGCTCAAATAGCCCAAAGCAAATTTACTGATAAATACTCTGAACTCTTTTTGTTTGTTATACAGGGTATTCTTGCATTAACCGAAAACAACTTTAATGAGTTCGGAAACTGTATATACAATGCAAAGATAAGAGCAGAAGACATGTACCTTCATCAATTCAAATATTTCTGTGACCTGATGATAGGATACGCATATTTAAATTTGGGCAATACAAAAAAAGCAAAACAAATTTTCTATGACGTGCTTGATACTTCATCAGAAAAATCAATGAAGAACATTGCCTATACAAGCTGGTTTATGACAGCAAAAGCGGAATATTTTGACAAAAACATACCGGTTGCAGCAGAAATTCTCAATAATTCAATACTAAGAATGGAAAAAGACACTGATATATCGGATTTGTTTATGATTTTGTTTAAATTGCTGTCGTCTGAGATAATACTTACTACGGGGCAAAGCGGATTGTTTGAAAAAGCACTGTACAATACTGAACAAATATTTGATTTGTCCGTAAAACACAAAATGCATTTATACCTGATGCAAATTGCAGATATGCTAATATTTATATACAACCAAATACTCTCATCCACCCAGTCAAAAGATATTGCCGATGCAATGCAAAGGAAAATACAAAACCTGCAGCAGACAATGTCAGCTATTTTTAACGTATCTTAGAAAAGAGAAATAACATGAAAAAAGTTTTTGCCACAATCACTCTTGCCGCATTGTTTTTCTGTTTCAATACAGCGGCAATTGCATCACCCAAAAAAGAAAGCAATAATTATTTTACAATTGAAAGAGAATCAAAAAACCTGCACAGCAGACTTTCTGAAGTATATACAGGATACGAATACAAAATCAAAAATATTTATACAGAGCCGGTAATAATACAAAATATCGATATATGGAACAATGCCACTGCGCAGGTTGCATTTCTGTCTGTAAAAAAGCCAAATTCGCAGGCAGCAAAACAAACCATGCAAAAAGGATTTGAATATGCGCTTCCGACTCTGACAACCTCTGTTATTTTTTCGGCAATTGCCGTGCCGTTTACAGTAGCAAACAACAATTTAAAAAACAAAGGTGCGCAAAACGAAGCTCAGCGTTTTGAAACAAAACACATAAAAAACTATACTCTCAAGCCAAATCAAGAATTGATTATCCGGACAATGGCTATAAAGAAATATGTACCGCTGCTGAGAGTAGTATTCCAAAACCCTCTCACCGATGAAAACATGACCCTTGAGATGAACTAAAGCTCAAAACTACAGGTTACCGATACCGATTTCAGCAAGAATATCCTGGAAATTTTTGCATAAAACTTCCGCAAAAATCATTGGATCAATCTGTGTGACAGCAACTGCAAGCAAATCATCCGGCAGGTCATCAACCATTTTGATTAAATCTTCAGGCTCAAGTTTGTTCATATTCTGGACTATTTCACCTTTATCAAGCTGTCTCAGCGGCATAGTCAGGGCATTTTTTGAAAATTCCATCAAGAGTTTCGGGTCTTCTTTTGTCAAATTTAAAATCATTGCACTTTTTTCTTCTATTTCAAAGCATTTCAGTGCAGTTTTGAATTTGTCAGGCTCAAGGTTGTCCATAAATTTCAAAACCTGCTCTTTGCTCATATTGAGTTCTTCACCGTCTTTTAGAGTTTTGCCGTATTCAACATGCATAAATTTTTCAACCATTTTGTTGAGCTTTTCTTCAGGAATTACTTTTATGAAATCCAAAATTTTGTTTTTATCGAGTTTGTCAGAGTCAAAGAATTTGTTTATTTCTTTTTCAGGTATCATCTTCAAAAACTGCTCTATGGAGAATGCCTGAAAAACAATAGAGCAGATTTTGTTTTTTGGCAAATCATAAATAAGGTTTAGTATCTTTTCTTTCGTAAAAAACATAAGCGCCATCTGCAAATCTTCAACAGTCAAAAATTGCAGCATATATTCCAAATCATGTGCGCTCATATTGGACAAAATTGCATATCTGTTTCTGGCATCCGAGAGTTTAAAAAGTTTTAAAAGTGCTTTCGGGTCATTCAAAACATCCTGCTGAAAATCAGCAGCCTGAGTGTTTCCCTGTGCTGCTTCGGCTTCCATAATTTCATCAATGCTTTTCATGCCGTATTGATTTAAACGTTGAGTGCCAATCTCAAAGTTCTTTGTCAAATAGCTTAAATCAATATCCAGTCTAATCATGATGGAAACCCTGTTTGTAAACTCCGTGAATAATTTGCCAAAACTCTATATATTAATAAACGGTATTTTTTTGAATAACTTAATATTAAAAAAACAAAATGTAACATAACTTAATAAAAAACATCATAATTGGCAATTTTTAGAAAAGTATATACTTTATATATACAGATAAGTAAATTACCCGAATATGTTTTAAGAAAAGAGAGTGAAATTATGGCTATTGAATTTGGAATGTTGCAATCAATCAAAGCAAAAGGACTGGCAGCAAAAGGCGCCAATGTAAATCAAATCAGACAAAATGTTTCAAAAGCACAGAGCATTTTTGACGAATACAATAACTACAAAAACCAGCTTGTTTCGGCACAAGATAATGGCGGTGCAACTGTTTCTACAACAAATGTTGCATTTGGTTCAGCATCAGTAAGTGCTGATGATATTCAATCAAAAATGCAAGAACTTGAAAAAGAATTTGAAAAATATTATACAGCTATGAATCAACAAACAGAAGCTAAGCCGAAAGAAACTCAAGGCAAAAGCAAAGAAGAAAAAGAAAAAGTTCAACCCAAAAACTTTGGCGGTTTGATGGCATAATAAAAATTCAAATAGCAATATAAATAAAAAAAGCAGCTTGTATAAGCTGCTTTTTTACTGCTAAAAAACAAAAATAATAGATAGTCGGGTAATTGTTTGAACACGCTTTTTTATATTAAATATAATCAATAAATCTTTTTCATACTTCCAACTATTCTTAATTCCAGACATCGGGCTTCATTACGGAGTCCGTTTTTTTATTCGTAAAAAGCACAAACATCGACCCATTCTATACTATTAGAAAATTTGTAAAGCTCCTCACAGGTGAGTTCAATTGCGGAATTTGAACTCCCGCAGGCAGGAAAGACGGTAGAAAAACGTTTTAAAGAAATATCGGTGTAAACTTTCACATTTTCAGGCACTGCAAAAGGACAGACACCGCCAATTTTGTGACCGGTTAACGTTTCAACCTCATCCGGCTGAAGCATTTTGGCTTTAAAGCCAAAACAGGATTTAAATTTTTTATTGTCAATTTTTACATCCCCTGCCGCAACAACAAGAATTGCTCCATCAGCAGTTTTGAAAGACAGGGTTTTGGCTATTCTTGTCGGTTCCGTGTTCAGTGCTTTTGCTGCAAGCTCAACTGTTGCACTTGATACATCAAACTCAAGAATATCATTTTGCTTTTCATACTGTTTAAAAAAATCTTTTACTTTTTCAATTGACATAAAAATAAAATCAGATTAAAAATGTTTAATTTTCCAACCGTTTTCAATTATCTCTTTAGCTTTTCCGACCGGAACAAATTGCCATGTGGCATCATTGTCAACATCAGCAGAACTATCACTGTCTGTAGAATCTTCGTCCGAAGAAATATCCGCCAGTGCATTTTTCTTTGCCAGTTTGTAATGATAAATATCAACATCACCCATATTTGGATTTTTTGTGCCGTTTGCATCTATCAAAAAGTCCCTAGCATTATTTGCAATTGTAAATCCGCTGGCAAGAATAACCGCATTCGATGGTGTAAACGGCAAATTTTGTGCACTATCGGGAATACATTCTGACATATTAGCACTACTGCATTTTTTCTGTATATTCATGTTTGGAATCATATAATTTAAAAACAAAGAATTTCCGTCAATTTTTCCAATATCCAAATCAATATCCGATGCCATTGCCATATCTAACGCTTTATTCAATGTGGCATAACCGCTTTTAAGTTGAACAGCAATAGTCTGTTTGTCTTTATATTTTTTCAACCCCGGGGCAACCAAAGCAACGACTACACCTAAAATCACAAACGTAACCATTACTTCAGCTAATGTCATAGCGATAAATCTTTTAACCATACATAACTCCAATTTGATTTATATTATTTATTATACATAATGTTTATAAAATTATGAACATATATCTGTTTTAATATGAAAAGACCTTAATTCAAAAAATGAAAGTCTTTATATGTTTATTATACGTTTATAATACAATATCTGCCGGACATGATGAATAAGCGCAAAGTTTTGCGAGAAAGCTCAGAGCAAAATGTATTTACGAATATTGTACAAAACGCTCAAAATCATTTATTCAGAACTTCTTTAATCTGCCCTACAATATCTTTTGTTGCATCTTTTCTGACAAGCTTTTTGGCATTGTTTTGAAGCTCAATCATTTTTTGTGTATTGTTTATGAGTTCTTCCAGTTTTTCCATTAAAGCTTCTGCGGTACAGTCAGTATCATCCAGATACAATGCCGCATTGAGTTCTTCCATTTCTTTTGCATTTTTTCTCTGATGATCAGCAGCTGCATACGGATAAGGTACAAGAATAGAAGCAAGACCGGAAGCACATATTTCCGAAATACTCAAAGAGCCTGCCCTTGAAACCGCAATGTCTGATGCCAGCATGGGCAGATACATTTTTTTGAAATAAGGTCTTATTATATACTGCGAATTTTCCGTATAGTTCGGATAAACTTTTTTGAGTTCTTTTACCGTATCATCATAATTCTTCAAACCTGTTTGGTGAATAATTTGAATATCATACTTTTTGAAAAGTTTTTTGAGGTTTTGAACAATTACGCTGTTCAATTTTTTTGCACCCTGAGAACCGCCCATGACCATTATTGTAAGGCGGTCTTTGAGTTTCCAAATCTGACGGGCGTGATATCTGTCCGTACTCGAAAATTCTTCTCTTATCGGATTCCCGTTGAATTTTATATTGTTCGATTTCAATTGTTCTTTTGCGCTTTCAAACGCAATCGATACAAACTTTGCATAAGGAGCCAAAAGTTTTGAAACTTTTCCGGGAATTGCATCACATTCATGCAAAACAATCGGAGTACCTGTCAAAACTCCGGCAAAAAGCATTGGCGCACTTACATATCCGCCTGTGCCAAATATAAGACTTGGTTTGTATTTAAAAATATAGCTTATTGCTTTAATAGTTGCAAAGAGCAGTTGAAAATTCCATTTTACAAAATCAAAAGACAGCGTTTTGGGCATTGCGCTAATGTTTACGCCAAGAAAGTCAAAAACTTTGTCTTCTGCTATTTTCTTTTCAAGATTGTTTGGATTTCCGACATAAAAGACCTTGTCCGTATCCGGTTCTTTTTGAAGAGCAAACCCGACAGCAACAGCAGGATAGATATGTCCGCCTGTTCCTCCGCCTGTTACAAAATATGTATATTTTTTATTATTAATATGCTCTGTCATAGTTTCTAATCCTCTTTATTCTCTTTTTTGAAATATTTAAAAGCACTCCGACCATACACAGAGAAACAATCAGAGATGTCCCTCCGTAACTTATAAACGGCAGCGGAACGCCTGTCGCCGGTATCAGGGAGCTTGATACACTCATGTTTATGAATGCCTGCAATCCTATAGACAAAGTAATACCAACCGCCATAAGTTTGCCGAACATATCGTTCGCTCTCGAAGAAATAATAATACCTCTATGAATAAATGTCCAGAACAAACCGATAACAAGAAGACATCCGATAAAACCCAGCTCCTCTGCAATTACCGCAAAAATAAAGTCAGTGTGACCTTCCGGCAGCCATGCAAGTTTTTGTTTTGAGTTTCCGTATCCCACACCCCAAAATCCGCCGGCGGCAAAAGCAAGCAATGACTGGATAATATTATATCCCGCTCCGTACGGATCCGAATTCGGATTCAGCCAGATTTGAATACGCTGCATCTGATATCCGTGCAAAAGTTTTTGTCCGAACAAAAGAAAAGTTCCAAACGCCGCTGCTATTCCGGCAAGACCGAGTGTAATCATATATTTTATCGAACCGGAAACACTCAAATACATTACCATTGATGTCAAAAGGAGCAAAATAACCATAGACAGGTTCGGCTGTTTGTAAACAAGAAATATCATCACAAGAATAGGGAAAAAGTACCGCATTATCTTGTGTGAACTAAATATCGCAGAATCTTTGTAAAATGCATTTGAAAGCAGCATAATAACAGCAAACTTTGTCATCTCTGACGGCTGAAACTGTATCGGACCCAGAACAATCCATCTTCTTGCCCCGTTTACAACAACACCAAGCGGAGTAAAATCAACCAGAGCAAGCATTATAATTACAAACCATGCAAACGGAACCGCCCAGTCCTTGAGTTTTTTGTAATCGAGTTTTATAAAGTATTTCATACCGACGAGCCCGACTATCAAATAAGCAAACTGTTTCAGCGCAAACGATGCCGGATTTTCACCCATTTCCATAGCCTTTGGTGCACCGGCGCTGAATATTGCCATAAGCCCTATCACAACAAGAAAAGCAACCACAACCATCAATGTTGTGTCAGGAGGAGACAGCACCACGTCATTCACCGGTCTGTAGTTGTCAGTTTCATATTCCGTATTTCTTCTTCGTCTGTTATTTCTTTGATAAGGCATAGTCTTTGAATACTCTTCCTCGTTCTTCATATCCTGAGAACATATCGTAACTTGAGCAGGCAGGAGAGAGCAAAATTACTTCACTGTCTGTTTCAAATGCTTTATCCACACCGTCGGTAAAGGAGTCTGCTGTTACGATATTTTCAAATCCGTTTTTGCGTAATTCCGCTTCAAACCTTTCTTTTGCTGCTCCCAGTAAAACCACTGTTTTCACATATTTTTTAACGGTTTCGCAAAACTCCGTTAAATCCGTCATCTTGTCCGTACCGCCGGCAATCAGTGTGAGCGTTCTGCCTTCAAATGATTTTAATGCAAAAATTGCAGCCTCGGGATTTGTAGCTTTAGAGTCATTGTAAACATCTTTTCCCTGTATGTTTGCAACAAACTCGCATCTGTGTTCGGGTGCTTTGAATTCTTTTATTGCCTGTTGAATTTTCTCATTGTCCACGCCGCAGATTTTTGCACAGATGACAGATGCCATAACATTCTGGTAATTGTGATTTCCGACAAGCGGTATGTCTTTCAGGTCAATGATTTTTTCTTCAATATTTTTTGGTTCACGTTTAAAGTATATTGCACCGTCTTTTATGTAAGAGCAGTTTGTTTCCAGTTCTTTTCCGAAAAAGAATTTTTCACCCGCATAGCTTTTTCCGAACTCAAAAACCTTTTCATCCTCCGCATTAAAAACAGCAAATCCGGGTCTTTTTTCCGGAGCAAAAAGAGAAGCTTTTGCTTCAAAATACTTGTCCAAACCGCCGTGCCAGTCTATATGATCGGGCGTAAAGTTCATCCATACGGCAATTTGAGGACGAAAACTCGGACTGTATGTCAGTTGAAACGAGCTGACTTCACATACAAAAAAGTCTGTTTCTTTTTCTTTATCCGTGTTTAAATCCCTGAGCAAAGAACACGGAGGTATTCCTATATTTCCGCATTTTTCTGCTTTATATTCTTTGTTTAGAATAAAATTTGTAAGCTCTGTTGTGGTTGTTTTTCCGTTTGTTCCCGTAATAGCCACAAAAGGAATTTGTGTTTCAAGATATGCAAGTTCAATCTCACTGATTACCTGTATATTTTTCTCTTTGAGTTTTTGCATAAGTTCGCTGTTCGGAGGAATACCGGGGCTTGTTACGGCTATATAAACATCCTCCATAAACTCATCCGAATGGTGTTCAAACTCTGTTTTGATTCCTGCAGCAGTCAATTCTTCAACAAGCTGTTTGTCTTTATCAGCAAGAGGTTTTTTCTCTGTAATAAAACATTGAGCACCCTTGTCATTCAAGTACTTTGCAGCAGCAACACCGCTTTTTGATAACCCGAGTATAAGAACTTTTTTGTCAAACCATTTTCTAATCATAACTTTTAACCTGTTTCTACCTGTTCAAATACCAGAAAAGCGCAACCGCACCGGAACAAAAGATAAATGTCACAAAAGAAAAAACTTTTACTATTTTTATTTCGTTCCATCCGCAAAGCTCAAAATGGTGATGAATAGGACTCATTTTAAAAACTCTTTTTCCTGTCAGCTTAAAACTCGTAACCTGAATCATAACGGAAAGAGTTTCTATCAAATATATTATCCCTATCGGAATAAGCCAGAGTTCAAATTTTCCCATAACGGCAATTGTACCGAGAACCCCGCCCAGAGCGAGCGAGCCGGTATCACCCATAAAGACTTTTGCCGGATATCTGTTAAAATACAAAAACCCGAGACATGCACCCATTATAGAAGTGCAGATTATGGCAAGGTCAATATTTCCCATTATGAGATTTATTACAGCAAGTGCAGCAAGCGATATAACCATATTTGAAGAAGCCAGTCCGTCCAGCCCGTCTGTGAGGTTTACGGCATTTGACACACCTGTAACGAGGAATATTCCGAACACAGGATAAAAATAACCGAGATTTATTGCATAATGCCCGAACGTCAAAAATGTTCTTCCGCTGATTGTAACAAACATAACCGGCAGACAGGCAATTGCTATCTGCAAAATCAATTTTCCTCTGGCACTCAGACCTTTGTTTGCATGATGTTCAAATTTTTGCGCATCATCCTGAAACCCTGCAAACATATAGAAAATGAACGTAATCAGTATCAAAAATGCACCGGTTGAGGTTTTTTCCGCCATAAAAAGTGAAATTACAGCAGCAAGCACGGCTGCTATTACAAGAAACACGCCTCCTGTTGTAGGTGTTCCGCCTTTTTTTGCGTGGCTTTCAGGAGCTTCTTCCCTGATATATTGCCCGAGCATTTTCTTTTTTAAAAATTCTATATAAGGAACTCCAAACAGCAATGACAGTACAAATGCTATGAGTGCTGCTACTATTGCCAGAATCATTTTTTCTCCAACTCCTTGATTATCTCTTCAAATTTCATTGAACGTGATGCTTTAAACAACATTGTAGTACCGGCAGGAATATTTTCCAAGATATATTTTGCCGCATCGTAATTTGACTCAAAGTTTTTTGCATCAAATTTTTTTTCGTCAGAAAGCCCTTTGATTATATATTTTGATAGGTTTCCTACTGTAATGAGCTTGAAATCATCGAAGTTTTTCTCTAAAAATCCGCCAATTTCTTTGTGATATTTTTTTTCGTCTTTTCCGAGTTCCCCCATATCACCAAGGACAAGGGCTCTCGGTAATTTTTGGGTTGAAAGAAAGGTTGAAACTGCGGCTTTGAGAGATTCCGGATTTGAATTGTAGCTGTCATTGATTATTTTGTAGCCGGAAATTTCACTGATTTCCCAGCGTTTTTCGATAGGTCTGTATTTTTCAAGTCCTGCTGCAATAGATTTTGAATCTATACCGAGTTTTAAACCTGCAAGGATGACAAAAAGCGCATTTTGAATATTGTGTTTGCCTTCGACATTAAGTTTGTATTTTTGATTTTTAAAAACAAACTCGCTTGAATTTGCCCCGAGTTTTATATCCGTCAACTCCGGTGAATTCAATCCGGCATATATTGTTTGACCTTCAAAAGTATTTGTTTCTCTGATTAATTCCGTATCATGGGCAATTAAAAGTCCTTCGGGATGGAGGTATTTTGTGATTTCGCATTTTGCTTTTGCAATGTTTTTAACTGAGCCCAATCTGCCTATATGAGCTGTTCCGGTGTTGGCAATTATTGCAATATCAGGTTTTGCATATTTTGACAGAAGCTCAATTTCTCCAAAACCTCTCATACCCATCTCAACTATCAAAACCTCTGTATCTTCACCCATAGAAAGCATTGTCTGGCAAAGACCGATTTCATTGTTGTGATTTAGTATTGATTTGTGGGTTTTGTACTTTTCCGCAGCAACAGATGCCATCATTTCTTTTGTTGTTGTTTTTCCCGAACTTCCCGTTACGGCTATTGTAATAGGATTGATTTTTGTTTTGTAATAAGAAGCAATTTTCAAATATGCTTCGAGCGTATTTTCAACATACAAAATAAATTTTGCATCGGGGCTTGTGAGGTTTTTGTCAGAAGTAAAATAACCTCTGGCACCTTTTTTGAGAGCATCATTTATAAAATTGTGCCCGTCAAATTTTTCACCCTTAAGCGGCAGATAAATATCGTTTGATGAAATATTTCTCGAATCCGTTGAAATACTGAAAACACCTGAAGTATTTGTTTTATACAAAACCTGTGCATCTGCGGCTTTTATTATTTCATCAAAAGTAAACTTCATAAAACTTCCAATTCAACATCCGTTTTGAACAAAAATCTCGGTTCAAAAAGAATTTTACTAAAAAATAACGTAAAAATAAATATAAAAATTGTGTAAATCTTTGTAATTAATTTTTTATTTTTCTTCAAAAGTGGGAGAATGAAAATATAGTCACATTAACAGGAGTTTACTATGAAAGACAAATCTTTTTTGATGATACCCGGACCCACGCCTGTTCCGGAAAGCGTACTTCTTGCTATGGCGAAACACCCCATAGGACACAGAAGCAGTGAGTTTTCCGCAATTTTGGAAGAAACATATGCCGATTTGAAATGGCTGTTTCAAACACAAAATGACGTATTCATATATACCTCAAGCGGTACGGGTGCAATGGAAGCGGCACTTTCGAACCTCATAAACGAAGGAGACAAAGTCTTGTCTCTTGTTATCGGAAATTTTGGAAACCGCTGGGCAAAAATAGCTGCATCCTGCGGTGCAGATGTTGAAAAAACAGAAGTTCCTGCAGGTCAGGCAATCGACCCCGAGGTGCTCAAAGAAAGACTGGCTGCAGATGTAAACAAAGAAATAAAAATTGTCACACTCACTCACAACGAAACCTCCACGGGTGTCACAAATCCTTTGAAAGAACTTGCGGCAATAATCAAAGCACACGGCGCTGTTTCCGTTGTCGACGGTGTAACTTCCGTCGGAGCTATTGAGTGCAAGATGGATGAATGGGGTATTGATGTATTGATTTCCGGTTCACAAAAAGGGTTTATGATTCCGCCGGGACTGGCTTTTCTTGCAGCAAGCGAAAAAGCCTTCAAACTTCATGAACAGTGCAAACACCCTTCTTTCTACTTTGACTGGTCAGCATACAAAAAATCGGTAAAGGCAAACTCAACACCTTACACTCCGGCTGTGAATTTGATAGTTGCTTTAAATGAAGCGTTGAAAATGATGAAAAAAGACGGACGGGAAAACGTTCTTGCCCGCCACGCAAAACATGCAAAAGCCTTGCGTGCAGCTATCAAAAAAATCGGTTTAAAACTTATGGTAGAAGATGATGCAATTGCATCAAACGCAATCACCTCTGTCTATCCTCCGGAGGGTATTTCTGTTCCTGATATCAGAAGCACTTTGAAAAAAGATTTTGATATTGTTGTTGCCAACGGACAGAATGATTTGAAAGACAAAATTTTCAGAATGGGTACACTCGGTTTTGTCTGCGACAGAGATGTTCTGGCTGCTGTTGCTTCTCTGGAGGCAAGTCTGTACAAGCTGGGATACAAATTTGAATTGGGCAGCGGTGTAAAAGCAGCTATTGAAAATCTGGTTTAATTTTTGAAATAATTTTTATTGAAAAAGCCGTTGATTTTGAAATCAACGGCTTTTTTGCGGTTATTTTTCTGCAGGAATTTGAATAACAAATTCCGTTCCTTTGTCTTTCTTTGAGACAAAAGAAATATTTCCGTTGTGTTTTTCTACAATTTTTTTTGAAATAGCCAGTCCCAGTCCCGTACCTATTCCGATTTGTTTTGTTGTTGTACCGGCAAGGAACAATTTGTCTTTTATTTTTTCATCAATTCCCGTTCCCGTATCTTTGATTTTTACAAACAAATTGCTGCCGGAAAATTCTGTTGTGATAGTGATTTCTCCGCCGTCAGGCATGCTCTGGCAGGCATTCATAAGAATATTCATAAAAACCTGGTTCAGCATATTTGGATAGCATTTTACCGGCGGGATGTTTGAATAATTTTTTGTGATTTTTATTTTATTTTTTGTTTCGTGTTTTATAAGCTCCAGAGTCAAATCCAGCTCACTGTTTATATCAGCAAATTGCAAATCCGCCTCATCTAGTCTGACAAACTTTTTGAGACTTAGTACTATCTGACTGATACGTTTTATTGCTTCTTTGTCAATTACATTAATGTTTTTTATATTTGAAAAAATTCTTTCGTAATCGGCAAATTGCGGATTTTCCGGAAGTTTTTTGAGCAGTTTTTCGAGTATTTCGTTGTTTGCATTTATTGAGGCAAGAGGCGTATTAATTTCGTGCGCAACACCTGCCACCAGCTGACCCAGAGATGCCATTTTTTCTGAATTGATAAGCTGCAGCTGGGTTTCTTTCAATTCTTTCAATGTATTTTCAAGTTCGTCATTTTTTTGCTTCAGCTGCAAAAATAAAGATGCCTGAACAATTGCCGAAGCGAGTTGTGAAGCTATTGACTGCAAGACATCGTTTTGAGATTCGTCAAATATTTTTTGATTTGTAAAAATTATCAAAATACCGAGAATATCGTGCATCCTTGTCACGGGTATAACTATTCTGTTTACCTGTGATGGATAAGTATCTTTGCTGTTTAGAAAATCCTTTATGCATACCTCAACTTTTATCTCTTTGGACAAAATACTCCTTCGTGTATCAGCAGGCAGTTCTGCCGTAATTTTTTCAGATGTTTTGTATTTTGAAGGATAAGCATGTTGTATTACATAGGAGTTTCCCTCTGCAGCAGCATAGTAGACTTTTATTGCACCGAACAAATTGAAAAGTTCTTTGAGTGCGGAGTCTATGATTTTGTTAAGGTCAATAGACTCTCTGACTACACTCGAAATTCTGTGTAAAAGCCCGAGTTTCACGGTTTGTGCCTGTGCCTGCTGCTGTAATGAAGCAAAATGTTTGTTTTCTTCAACCAGATTCAAGTACTGCTGTCTGATAAATGAATATCTTTTTTCAACTTCTTCGTAGAGAAGTTCCGTTGTGATATTTTTGAAAGTCAGTACTTTGTAATCACCGGAATAAAATGCACATAACTGAAAATACAGCGGTGTTTCTGTCTTTTGATAAACGGTGCTTGCACAAAAATTCTCTTTTGAATCTATTGCATAATTTATGGGGTTTGAGAGCAAAATATCTTCCGAATCCAGAACACAGATGTCAAAAGAAAAGTATTTTGAAAATTTTTCGAGATTTTTTATCCCGCCAAAAATTTTTGTAAACTGAATATTTTTGAACGCAATTTTGCCCGTACCGTCAAGAATAAGAACGGGTGTAAAAAAATTGTTGTACAAACTAAAATCAGCAACACTCATAAAGATATATTAGCATTTTATTGAAGAATATAAAAATGTATCACATAAGATACAACTATACCGACAATCGCACCCATAAACACTTCAAGCGGAGTGTGTCCCAAAAGCTCTTTGAGTTTTTCTCCGGCAGCGGAAGGACGATGAGCATAAAACTCTTCCATTACACGATTCATAGTAGCGGCAATTTTGCCTGCAGAACGTCTTATTCCTGCGGCATCATACATTACAACAAAAGCATACCCGAGCGCAATTGCAAACGGAATAGAGTTCATTCCGCAATTGTAGCCTACAGTCATAGACAGACCGATTACGCCGGCACTGTGAGAACTTGGCATACCGCCTGTTGTGGTAAAAATTTTGAAATTTATTTTTTTATGCAAAGCCAGAAAATAAATAACTTTAAGTATCTGTGCTATTGCCGCTGCAATAAGAGCATTGCCTATTACTTCCACCGCTGTGCCAATCTGGTACATTGCTAATTAACCCTTTCGTTAATACTGTCTGCGATTGCCTGAAGGACATCAGACTCTATCCCATGTTCTTTTAATATATCACAAGCCTGTTTACAAAGTGAAGCTACCTGTTTTTTTGATGTTTCAATACCGTAAAAACTTACATATGTAGCTTTGTTTTCCTGTGCATCTTTGCCCGGTGTTTTTCCAAGCTCTTCAAGAGTCGATGTTACATCGAGAATATCGTCCATAATCTGAAATGCCAATCCGATTTTTTCCGCATAATCAGTAACCGCTTTTAGTTTTTCTTCTTCCGCTCCGGCAAGTATTGCACCTGTTCTCATTGAAAGCTTGAACAGTGCGCCCGTTTTGTTTTCGTGAATAAAGTTCAATGTTTCTTCAGATATTTGTTTTCCTTCAGAATCAATGTCCACAACCTGTCCGGCAATTAGTTTTTCAGCACCTGCCGCTACCACAAACTCTTCGAGCACATTCAAGAGCGTATCGGACGAAACGGTTTTGGGCGTATTTTGCAAAATCACCTGCGGTGCAAAAGACAAAAGGGCATCTCCTGCAAGAACAGCCGTTGATTCACCGAATACTTTGTGATTTGTTAACTTTCCCCTTCTGTAGTCATCATTATCCATACAAGGCAAATCATCGTGGATGAGACTTTGTGAATGGAGCATTTCTATTGCGCAGGCTGTTGGAACTGCATGTTCATACGTACCGCAAAGAACCCTGCAGGTCTCAAGCGCCATAACAGGTCTGAGTCTTTTCCCGCCGGCAAGAACAGAATAACGCATAGATTCCCAGATTTTTTCCGGATATTTTACGGGAATATATTCATCAAGTTTTTTTTCAACAAGTTTTTTATATTCGTCAAATTTTTTCTTTGTTTCTTCTTGCATTTTAGAGTTCCTTATCAATGTTCTGGTTGTTTTTGCGGCGTGACAGCACTCTTTTTTTACTGCTTATTTTGGCAACTTCTCTGTTGTTAATAAACTTTGAGCCGCTTTCTGTCTTTTTGCCGCTGTATGTGATTTGTTTTTTGTATTCCTTTGCCTCTTTGACAAATTGCAGATAGCTCTGGTATCTGGATTGAGCAATATCTTGAGAGTGGTCTTTAATTACACATCCTGTTTCGTTTTCGTGCAGGCAGTCTGAGAATTTGCACTCGCCGAAATGTTCTTTGATTTGAACGAATTCCTTAAATAATCCCGAAACTTCTGACGGCATCAAAAAATCAAACTTCAGATGACTGAATCCGGGAGTATCTACAATACTGGCATTTGAGGCATCATCTATTTTTATAATTTCACAGTGTCTTGTTGTATGAGTGCCTCTTTCTGTTTTTTCGCTCACAGATTTTGTTTTTATGTTGAGTGACGGGTTTATTGCATTTATCAAAGAGGATTTGCCGACGCCTGATTGTCCGCATAACACGGTAACTTTGTTATCCAGAAGTTTTTTAAATTCTTTTATTCCCCTTTTTTCAAGTGCCGAGGTGAAAAGTATTTTGTACCCGAGAGGTGTGTATGTTGCTTTTACTTCGGCAATAATTTCTTCTTCTCCCTGCAAATCGTCTTTGTTGAAACACAAGACCGGTGAAAGATTGTAATACTCACAAAAACACAGATATCTGTTTAGCTGCTCAAAATCCAAATCCGGTTCTTTCAAGGCAGAGACAATTATTACCTGATTTACGTTTGCCACTTTCGGGCGTGGAATATAGTTGTCTCTCGGACAAATTTTTGAAATAAAAGCCTGTTTTGAGTCATTGTTTGTTTGTTCAAGTTCAACAAAATCACCGACAAAAACGGAGACCTTTTGCTTTTTTAAAACTTCTCTGAGCTTGCATTCAAAAATACCGTTTTCGGTATTTGCATAATAAAAATCAGAGTGTATTTTAAAAATTTGTCCTTTCATTCAGCCTCTTTCTTGTATTTGTGTTTCATATTATATCCCAATCAGGTTATAATATAAATATGATGATAATGGACTGTAACTTTATTGCATTGAACAATCCCGAGGATATTTTGCCTTATCCGTCGACAAAATCAGGTCTGCTTGACAAGGATAAAGCGTATATAAAATACGGCTATCCTTCTTCAAACTATCCGATTTTGAACATGCCGTATATTCTGGAGGATTATGACGGAAATTATATCCCGCCGGGACACTACGAGATTGTTCTTTCAAACGACAGAAAAACACTCTATTTTGTTGAATCAAAAATAATAAAAGCATCTATTCCCGTAGCAAAACTTGAGGAAAAACAGGTTAACCAGGAAGAAGAAAGAAAAAAACTCCGGGAAAAAGAAAAACAGGCCAAAAAATATAAAAACAACAGACGAAAAAAACCGCTCGACCAAACCGAAAGAAAAAAACAAGCGGATATGGAAGCAACAATCGACGACACAAACCCTGAGTTTTATGTCTTGAAATATCGCAACGGAAATATTAAGGCAACCGGATATATTTTGAAATAATCAAAAAATTTTAATACAGATTTGTATTTTTAGTTACAAAATCCACAACATCCAGCTTTTTTGCTTTCTTGCCGAGCAGCTCCAATACAGATGGAAGAACTCTGTAGTTGTCTGCCATTTTTTCTTCCGATGCTTTTGATTTTAAAAATTTATTAACTCTAATTGTTAACTTCTCGGGTCTTTTATCACAAAAAACACTGAGTTCTTTAAAAAGAGGGACTATTTTGTCAAAATTTGTTTTTGAGTTAAGTATCACCACAAGCCACATCATAAAGTCATCTCTTTTTTCACTCGGTAAACGATATTTTTGATTAAAAGTTCTTTGTGCTATATCAGGAATAACTTTTATCAGTTCCCTCATTTGGTTTGATAATTCATGAGTTATTAAAATCCCTGTTGTCATATGTGCAAGAACATATTTTGCAGTTTTTTTACTTGTATTTTGTAATATTGCATTTACAAGATTAATTGCTTCCGGATTTTTTTTTGATGCATCAATCAAATCATTTATTAAAACTTCTCTATATTTTATTCCGTTTTCATCTTTAGAGAAAAAAATATCATTTTCTTGAGCAAAAAATTCGCGTTTTGAGATTTTTAGTACATCAAGTATTGTTTCTATATGTTCTTCAGAACTAATAGATTTTACCTCTTGTGCATATTTTCTAAAAAATTTATTTTTTTTAGCTGCTTCATCTATAGATTTGCATAGTTCTTCTCTTGTGCGGGGAACAACTCTGTTTACGGCAGGAACAATTGTTTTGCCGATTTTTGATATACCCATTTTTTGTTTCCTTAATGTTTCGTGCTTAAAAAGTATACTATCTAAATTTCAAAAAGAAAGTATTTTGGTTATACCGATATCAGTTTCAAGCCTGTGATTCCGCTTACAATAAGGCAAATACAAAAAATTCTCACTACACTCACAGGTTCTTTAAAAAGAATAATACCGAGAACAACTGTGCCGATAGTTCCTATTCCCGTCCAGATTGCATATGCCGTACCAAGAGGCAGGTGTTTTAGTGCAAGCCCCAGAAAATAAAAACTCGCAATCATCCCTATTACCGTTAAAACAGAGGGAATAACAAGAGAAAAGCCATGGGAATATTTCATTCCTATTGCCCATGCAACCTCAAGCAAACCTGCCACAAACAAATAAATCCATTGCATTTTATTGTCCTTTCATATTTACAAAAAAAGCCGGAGAGATTTTTATGTCTCCCTGGCTTTTATCCTTCCGTGTACACAAAATTTTGTGCGTTTTCTCTCGGACCTGACCACAACACCTGTGCGGAACCCTAGAAAACTTTTTCTTATTTAATTTTGTTAAAATGATAGCCTGATTTTTTTATTTATTCAAGAATGTATTTAATCCGGTGTCACAGATGTCACCCGCTCTCTTGAAATCAGACGCTGCGGAAAACTCAACGTTTCCCTCCGCTAGGGCACTGGGTTCGGTTTCACCTCTCACGGCGTGCCCGTCTGATTCCGCTCTCTTGAAATCAGACGTTCGCCAAAAGCGTGGTTTAGGCTCACATGGGCACTGGGTTCGGTTTCACCTCTCACGGCGTGCCCGTCTGATTCCGCTCTCTTGAAATCAGACGTTCGCCAAAAGCGTGGTTTAGGCTCACATGGGCACTGGGTTCGGTTTCACCTCTCACGGCGTGCCCGTCTGATTCCGCTGGATGAAAATTTTTGTTCCTGAATTTTAAAATCTCTTTTGAGAGCGTATGTTTCTCTTTTTTGTGATACTTTTTTCTCTTGCTTGAGTCGCAGGCGAGGCACGAGCCGTACGAATCAGGATGCCCTTGTGTATGCACACGCAACTCAAAGAGAAAAAAGTATCGTGTAATAATAACAAACTTTTAACTAAAAACAAAGATTTCTGCTTTATCCTCCACCCATTTTTTGGCGCAAAGAACGTAGGTCGGATTTACTAATCCGACAAAATTTAATATAAACACTAGTTTACATATTTTCTTGCACAGTCAAACATTGAGTCAACCAAGCCCTGATTGGTTTGAAGATTCATTCCTGCACTCTGGAAAAGCTGTCTTGCTCTTTCCTCCCAGAAAGGATAAATTTCTTCTTTAGTAATATCAAGAACCTGTGCAATAAGAGTAAGTTCTTTCCAATCCAGCGGAATAGGTCTGGCTCCTCTTAAAATGTCCACTATTTCCACTCTTTTTTTTCTGGGAAAACTTTTCAGCAGTTGAACTGTGGAAATACCTTTTTCCTGCTGGCGTTGTCTTAAAAACTCTACAGCATCATCAATAATAATCGGCTCCTGAGGAATTTTGTATTCAACAAACTCCTCGGGCAGTACATCCATTACCGTTGCAATTCTTTCAAGCGTAATTCCTCTGGTTGAAAAAGGAATTGCATTGTCTATCAAATTGTAGACATAAGAAAGTGTAACACCTATCATTTCAGCAAAATCTTTTTTGTGAAGATGATTGGATTCCAAAAAATTTGCAACCTTTTCACTGCTTTTCAAATTTACGATAGCTTTGCTTTTGGTTGACATTAGTCTCCTCCGTCCCTAAAATATAATAAGTTTTTAGATAGTTGTTTAAACTTGCATTGAAAATTTATATTATATAGATAAACGGTTTTTGGCTTTTTTTTATTGGTTAAAAGTATGTGACGTTTGGAGCTATCTTATTTTTTTATAAAGTACAAATCTTTTTTAAACATAAGGTATAAAAATGAAACTTATAACAGGACTCGGAAATTTCGGAGAAAAATACAGATTTACAAGGCACAATGCAGGTTTTATGGCTCTGGATTATATGAGTTTGAATTCCGTTTTTCCTGATTTTTCGTTCAGTTATGAATCAAAATTTAAAGGCGAAATTGCAAAAGTCAATCACAACGGCGAAACCTTGATTTTTTTAAAACCCCACACATATATGAATCTGTCCGGCGAAGCCGTAATTGCTGTTATGAATTTTTATAAAATTGCAAAAGAAGATTTGCTTGTCATTCATGATGACATTGATATGCCTGTAGGCAAAATCAGATTTCGTGCAAAAGGTTCTGACGGCGGACAAAAAGGTATTCGCTCAATTATTCAGGTGCTGGGCGGTGCAACTGACTTTGACAGGCTGAAAATAGGCATTGGACCGCAGTTGAATTTTAGCGCAGAAGCGTATGTTTTGCAGAATTTCTCTGATGAACAAATGATTGAACTCAAAGACGTATTAAAAAGAGTGGAGCAAGCCGTCGACATATATCTGAAAGACGGCATTAACGCCGCTCAGTCAAAATTCAACTAAGGTCAAAATCTTTTTATGATATATGTTTTCCGACTATCGGGGCGATTTTTTCAAGGTCATCTTTTAATGACTTAAATTGATCCGGATACAAAGACTGCGCACCGTCGCAAAGCGCTGTGTCGGGATCGTTGTGAACTTCTACAATCAAGCCGTCGCATCCCGCCGCTAAAGCTGCTCTGGACATCGGAGCAACTTTGTCCCTCAAACCTGTTCCGTGAGACGGGTCAATGATAATCGGCAGGTGGCTGAGTTTTTTTACAACAGGAATTGCGCTCAAATCGAGAGTGTTTCTTGTTATGCGTTCAAAGGTTCTTATTCCTCTTTCGCAGAGAATGACTTCTCTGTTTCCGCCGGACATTACATATTCCGCTGCCATAAGCAGTTCTTCAATCGTGTTTGCCATGCCCCTTTTTACCATAACCGGTTTGTTGATATATCCAAGTTCACGAAGCAGGTTAAAATTCTGCATGTTTCTTGCACCAACCTGCAGAATATCAACATATTTTAGGCACATCGGAATTTGAGAAATTTCCATAACCTCTGATGTCACAGCCATACCGTATTTGTCCGCAACATCTCTTATTATTTTCAGACCTTCTTCGCCGAGCCCCTGAAAAGCATAAGGGGAAGTTCTTGGTTTGAAAGCACCGCCTCTGAGAATTTTTATGCCCATTTCACTGAGTTTTTTTGCTGTGGAATCCATCTGTTCATAACTTTCAACAGTACAGGGACCGGCAATGAGTCCTGTGTACTCTCCGCCGAATTTTACGCCGTTGACTTCGATAATTGTGTCTTCAGGCTTAAACATTCTGCCTGCGAGTTTGTAACCCGATGTAATTCGAATAACTTCTTTTACGCCGTCTAAAAGTTCAATGTCTCGAGGGTCAATTATTTTTCCGCCCACAGCGCCGATTACTGTTTGGACTTCACCTTTTGAAACATGTGCATCAAAATTTTTTCTTTTGATAAAACTGACTACATTTTGTATTTGTTCATCCGTTGCAGACGGGTTCATTATAATGAGCATAAATCTTTTCCTTTTTTACTATTTTTCGGGCAGGGTGTTGATTTTAAGCTATACTCTGCCAGTCATATTTGTCCGTGGTAAGTTTGTGAGTGCGAGTGAAGCGGGTTCGATATTTTGCGGAAGCGCCCCCATTCACTTGTTGCGTGTGCCTTTGTTATATAGCCGATATTGGACTTGTTTATTGCACCCGTTCAGGAATTTGTCAGTGTCAGCTGACTATATAAATTGTTTAGCAAATTTATTTTTTTACGGTTTTATAAAAAATAAACAGACTAATATCTATGATGGTACTACAAATATAATTTTTGATGTACAATATTGATTACAATTATCATGATTAGCGGAGAATTTATGCTAAATGTTAAAAGCAAAGACAAAAATACGTAAATTTCGCAAATCTGCGGCAAATATAAATACGGATGTGAAAGCACCGCTTGTTGAGGCATTGGAAAACTTTTATAAAAATCCGATGATGCAGTTTCATATTCCCGGACACACCGGCGGGCGTGCTTCTTATCAACCGTTTAAAAAACTTGTCGGCAGCAGAGCTTTGCTTTTGGATACTACTGATGAATTTGACAATCTCGGGACACTTCATCCCGCTACAGGTCCGATAAAAGAAGCGCAAGAACTTGCAGCAAAAGCTTTTGGTGCACAAAGAACCTTCTTTTTGCTGAGTGGTTCAACTCTTGGAAATCTGACACTTGCTATGTGCCAGTCTAAAAAAGGTAAAAAAGTTATTGTAAACCGTAACTGCCACCGTTCTATTTTGACAGGCATGATTATTTCAGGTGCAGAACCGGTATGGGTTTTGCCGGAAAAATTGGAAGAGTGGTCTTTGTGGGGAGAAATTGAACCCGGAGCTATTGAAAAAGCTCTCAAAGAAAACGATGATGTTTCTATGGTATGGATTACAAATCCGACCTATGAAGGCGTTGTATCAGACATAAAAGCTATCGCTGATATTTGCAAAAAATATGATGTGCCGCTCATTGTTGATGAGGCACATGGCTGTCTTTGGAATTTTAACAAAAATCTGCCTGTATCATCACTCCATCTCGGAGCTGATGCCGTTGTTCATTCTTTGCACAAGACCGGCGGCAGTATGTCGCAAAGTTCTATGCTTCATATTACAAAAGGTTCAAAATTTGATCCGGATGAGATAGAAAGAACACTCCAGCTTTTGCAGACAACGAGTCCGTCAATGCTTTTGATGGCAAGTTTGGATGCGGCAAGAGCAAATCTTGAATCCAAAAAGGGCAAAAGGCAACTCAGCCGTGCAATTCAATATGCAAGATATGTCAGAAATAAGCTATCAAAAATTAAAGGTGTGAATGTTCTTGAGGCAAATGAGCATTTTGACAGAGATATTACAAAGATTTTTATCAGTGTAGACGGTTTGTCCGGGAAACGTCTCGAAAGTATTCTCGAAATTGATTTTGATATAGAAGTTGAATCAGCAAGCGACATAGGTGTTTTGCTTTTGATAAATATCGGAAACACAAAACAGGAAATTCAATATCTTGTAAACTCGATTGAAAAAATTGCAAATTCAAATTATTCCGATATTTACTATATAGAAAAAAGAAAACACATGCCTATGGTTACCCCGCAAATTGTTATGAACCCCAGAGAAGCTTACTACAGTGAAAAGGAAACTGTGGAAAAAGAAAAAGCCATCGGTAGAATTTCTGCTGAAGTCATTGCGGAATGCCCTCCCGGAATTTCTATTCTTTTGCCCGGCGAACTTATTACTGAAGAACATATGCCTTATTTGAACGAATACAAATTTATTGAAGTTATAAAATAGCTGTTAACTGGGCGATATGCAACAGAATTGCAAGACAAGACGGCTCTCTTGTCTTAAAGTTTTGGGCGCAGTGGGACGGAGCATCGCTTGCGATGCGAGTTTAGAATTATCCCACGTTCGTGGGTTCGAATAAGACAAAAAAGAGGGCTGATGCCCTCTTGTCTTAAAGTTTTGGGCGCAGTGGGACGGAGCATCGCTTGCGATGCGAGTTTAGAATTATCCCACGTTCGTGGGTTCGAATAAGACAAAAAAGAGGGCTGATGCCCTCTTGTCTTAAAGTTTTGGGCGCAGTGGGATTCGAACCCACGACCAATTGATTAAGAGTCAACTGCGCTACCACTGCGCCACGCGCCCAAATAGTAAATTAAATTGTCAACTGCGCTTCCTACCTCTCCTCCGAAGTGACATTTAGTCACTTCCTCGTCGGCAGAGTGCCACGCGCCCGGATTAATGTATTCATTTGTCAAACTATTTGTGTCGGTATTTTTTATACGGCACGGAAATACAAGTATTTCCTTTGCCTACCTCTCAAAAAACAATACTTAATCGTTTTTCTCTTGGATTATTGGCGTTCACAAGGTTTTGCATTCCGTTTCGAATTTTTATCAGACAAATTTAATAAGGTATGTTTCCAATGTACGATTGCTTTGCGCAAAATTATTATACAACCAAAATTTGTACAAAACCATGTTTTTTGACATAATTAAACTATGGATAGTAAAACTTTTACACTTAATATTGCTCACTTGTATCCAAAACTTCTTAATATATACGGAGATTGGGGTAATGTGTTGACTATAAAAAGTCGCTGCGAATGGCGTAATATTGATGTAAAAATTGATTCAATAGGCATTGGCGACACAATTGATATAAAAAAGTATGATATATATTTTCTTGGCGGCGGGCAGGACCAACAGCAGATTACTGTGTCAAAAGAACTGCAGAAACACAAAAGCTCTCTTCAGGATGCTGCAGATGAACATGCTGTTTTTCTTGCAATTTGCGGGGGGTATCAGCTGCTGGGGCATTTTTATCAGCCGCATAATGCAGAGAGACTGAACGGCATAGGTCTTTTGGATGCATATACTGTTGCCGGAGATAAAAGATTTATCGGAAATGTTACGGCAAAATGCGGGTATACAATACCTGATACGCTTGTGGGATTTGAAAATCACAGCGGATTAACATATTTGCAAGGAGAAACGGAACCTATGGCAACTGTTACTATAGGTTACGGCAATAACGGTAAGGATAAGACAGAAGGTGCCAGATATAAAAATATTTTCGGAACATACCTTCATGGTTCTTTTTTGCCAAAAAATCCTCAATTTGCAGATTACTTAATCAAACTTGCAATGAAAAAAAGATACAAAGAAGAAATCCCGCTTTCTCCGCTCAATGACGAACTCGAAATACACGCTCACAATTCGCTTGTCGGGAAGAAATACTAGGTTTTTGTTGAACTGTAAAGTTTGTGCTTAATGCCGGTAAATATAAAAATATTACCCTTTTACGTCAAAACTGCCGCCGTGGCTTTCTTTTCTCAATGCTGAACCCACATTGAACATCATGAGATTGTATTTTTCTATCTCATTTGCCACGTTTCCCGTAAACACGTTCTGGTTTTCATCAATAAAATTAAATAAAGGTTCCCAAAGACTGTTCACCATGCCTTGAGCGGTTTTTTCGCCCTGATGAATTGTCCTTGTCGGAACTTTTATATTTAAGCCAAACGGCTGTTTGATGAAATTGTCTGACATTTGTTCATATCCCTGTTTTGCTTACAAAAAATATATCGACCTGCCTCGTGTAAAACTTTAATGATTTTAGAAGTAATGTAAAGAAATGTATATTTGAATTTGTGTTAAGTTTTGTAAAGATGAATTTAGTTTGATTTTTGGCAGGCAAATTTGTGTAATTTACAAAAAATTTTGTACAGTTTTAAAAATATTTATATTTTTAAATAAAAAATCACACTTTCGCTAATACGTTTTAAAAATTTAATATTTTTCACTAGCAATTTTTTTTTTGAGCGGATTTGTAATTATAGCAGGTCTTTCATATCATAAAAGTACAGAAGTCATCGAAAATCTGTCTTTTAACAGACTTTACGCTAGTTAGACTGTCATATAAAAGGTGAGCAGGCAGCAACTGCGGCACCGGATTAGACAATTTATTATGATTAATAAAGTAAACCTTAGAAGTAAGGAAGTTTACAAAAAAGACCGGACAGGGTCTTCATATCGCAATTCAAATAATAAAACGGCTCCGTCTTTTAAAGGACCGGTAGAGGCAGCTACTGCCGTTTTGCAGTTTTGCAATACAAACCCGATGGCAGGTGTTTCTCTGATAGATATGGCTACGGCAATTGTACCGAGAACCGCCGTTGATGCAAAAACAAACGGTTTTGCTGCAGCGGAGACCTTCAGACGCGAATCATCAGGGCTTGTTGTAAACTGTTTAATTCCCGGCTTTATTGTTCTTGGTGTAGCCAAAATTCTTGAAGCATTTGGCATCGGCGGCAAGGGCTGGAGCAAGATGTGGGCAAATCAAGAAGCCCTTGAAACTTTGCGTGACCATTTCAAGCAATCCGACGGTACTGCAAAAGGCTATATTTCAAGACTTTTTGAAGATGCTGAAGTCCTTAACGGAAAAGAATGGAAAAAGCTCAATCCGTCTTCGCTTGAAAATGAACTTTCTGAATACACTAAAGTAATAACTGATAATATTCACGACAAAAAAGTTGTTGAAACGGCAAGAAAAAATCTTTACAACAAAATTCTTAAAGTTACAGGCGGTGCTGAGCACATAAAAATCCATGGAAAAGTTTACCATGACAACATCACTACTTTGCTGCGTGACAGTCTGGATGTCGGTCAAAAATTTGTAAATGAGCTTAAAGGCAACCACAGTGCTATAGACAATTTTGTCAAAAAAGCAACAAAATTTGTTAACACGAAGAGCCTTATCGGTATGGCAATTGTAATTCCGCTGGCTATGTCAATGCAATACATAAACAGATGGATTACAAGAAAAACATCCGGTCAGGAAGGCGCTCCGATATACAAAGACTTTATTCAAAACAAAACAAAAAAAGAAATGTCAGCATCGGAAAAATCAAAATTCTGGGCTCACAAGATAGGCGCAGCAGGGCTTATGGTCGGTGTTGCCCTGCTTTCGATGATGAAAAAGCCCAGTCTCAAGATGCTTCAATTTACAAAGAACATGCCATCTATGGATCAATGCCGGTGGATTGCAACCTCTACATTTGCCAGCCGCATGTTGGCTGCGGAAGATCCAAACGAGCTCCATGAAGTAACCTGGAGAGATATAGCAACCTTCTCAAGTTTATATTTTCTGGGGGACTATGTTTCTAAAGCTGTTGGTACTATAATGCAAAAAGTAAAGGGTGTTCCTTTGCTGAGTTATATGACTCAAAAGCCTGATACCAAAAATCCGCTTAAGAGATTTGTCTTCTGGGTAAAAGATACAAAACTCAAAAGCTTTGACGAAGCAAATGCAATAGTCGCTACAAATGCAAATAAAATAGGCGGAGCCAAAGCAAAAGGGCTCAGGGCAATTTGCGAAGTAAGTTCACTTGCATTTTCAATGCTGGTTCTTGGAATTCTCGTTCCATGGTATGTAAGAAAGCAGACTGAGCGCAAACATCAGCAGGAATTGCTCGAAAAATACAACAGTTTCCACACCTATCCGTCATTAAATCTCACTAGCAACAAAAAAACTTTTCAGGCGTTTGGTATGATGATGGCAGACAAATAAAAATTATAAACAGGTAAAAAGATGATTTCACGATTACATAATACACAGCCAAACATTAAAATATCAGCAAAAAAACAGCAAAACAACAACAAAGGCAATGCAAATCCCGGATTTAAAGGTGCTTTTGAGGTCGGAACGCAGGTTTTAAACTTTTTGAACACAAGTCCTGCTATAGGGGCATGCTTTATTGACTTTTTATCAATGGTTTTACCAAGAACAATTGTTGATTTCAGCCGTTCTCCAGATGCCGGTATGGAAACAGGTTTTAGAGAATCATCAGGTACCATCAATCATGCTATGGCAGGTATTGTTGGTCTGGGTGCAGGCTATGCAGTTTCACATGCTTTTAACAAGCAAAACGGAGTAAAAACTCACCTCGTATTCGCAAACGGTGAAACTATAGAAACTCTTGCCGGATTGATGAACAAAAGTAAGCTGCCGGATGATGCAGGGTATGACACAAGAAAATACTGGGCATCTTTCTTTGATAACTTAAAAGGTTTTAATACTACAGCACCAGCTTCAGACGGAAATGTCTGGAGAGATTTTAATGTCCAAACAAAAGAGGGTAAAAATCTGAAAGATGTTGTTGTAGATTTGCTCTCTAATGTTGATGACAAAAACTACAAAACACCAAAAGCTCTTATGGCAAAACTTAAAGAAGAAATCACCGGTACTTTGGGTGCAGGTTCTACATACAAGCTGGAAGTACCGGGCAGAAAGGCTGTCGAAGGGGATTTGGAAGGCATAATCAACAAAGCTTATGCTATGAGAAGAGCTGTTTTGGATAAGGCTGCTCATGACAAAACAGCAGTCGTAAAAGATTTGGAAAAATTTGTCAAAGGTATACAAAACAAAAAAGTTGCTACAGTGGCTGCAGGTCTTGCCGTTCCTGTTGCAATAGGTGTTTCCGCTCAGCCTTTGAACAGATATTTGACTAAAAAACGTACAGGTTCTGACGGTTTTGTTGGTGTGGAAGGCAGAGAACCCGATCATTCCGCAAAATTCAAAATCGGTAAAGCATTTCTCGGTGTTTTGATGGGTACTGCAATGATTTCCACTATTTTGAAACACCCGATGGATTTGTATACTCATATAGGCAAAGCATCAAAAGAACTTCTTGCAAATCTGCAATACAGAAGCATGGTGCCTACGCTTGACCAGTTTAAATTTATTTACGGTATGACTATTATGAGCCGTATTTTTGCAGCACGTGACAAAAATGAAGTCAGAGAGTCTGCCATCAAAGATTCTCTCGGCTTTGCAAACTGGTTGATTTTGGGCGGCATAGTTTCAAAATTGTCAGCAAAAGCATTCAATAAAGGTATCATAAATTACGATGAAAAGAACGGAAAAGGTATCTTCAAATTTATTCAGCATGCAGTTGAAAAAACACATGAAGAAATACTTTATCCTGCCTTAAAAGAAATGGGTATTGATGTTCTGGATGGCAGCGGCAAAGCTATTCCGTTCAGAAAACTTGTTTCTATGATGAAAGATAAAGCTGCTCAGTCCAAGAATTTTGAAAATCTTGCAAAAGAAACTCTTTCAAAACTCAAATACAAAAACTATTCACAGCTTCTCGGATATTTGTACTCTGCCGTTATTCTCGGTGTTGGTATTCCGAAATTGAATATTGCAATTACAAAACACTGTGAAAAAAAAGCAGCACAAAAGAAAGCATTAAACACACCAAATGACAAAATGAAAGTTGATAATGATTTTATGAAGTTGTCGGCACAGGACAGCAAAACATTCGGTGCTTTTTTGAGCCAAATGTAATCTGTATATAAAACAAAATTTTATCCGACTTTCTTATTGAAAAATCTATACATGCAAACTTAATATATTGTAAATATTTTTGAAAAATAGTTATATTTTTTATATAATTTTTTATGAAATAAAGAAAAAGGTTAGTAGACATGGCAGAAAACAGAATACCGACAGGGGTAGGAAAAAAAATAGTAGAAGCGTTAAAAAAACAGGCAGAAATTGAAATTCAGCCAATAGAAGACAGTATTGAAGAACCTGTTCAGGCTCCTATACAAGAAGCAGAAGCACCTGTTGAAAATTATACGGAAACTATCACTGACAATATCAGTTTGGACAATGATTTTTCTGATTTTTCAATGGAAAATAATGAGGCAGGCGATTTTTCTGCATTTGACGACAATACAGAAGTTGTTCAAACTTCTGAAGAAGACTTCTCAACAGGCTTTGATGAGGATAATTACAATTTTGAGGAAACTCCGATGTTTGACGAAAAAGAGATTTTTAATGCACAACCGGCAATCAAAAATGTTGCTCCTCAAAAATCATATGCCATGCCTGCGAATGTAGCTGTTCTAAAAAGACTTATCATGCAGCTTCCGCAGGGTGTCACAAAACAGACCGGTGCTCAAATTATCCGTCAGACAATGGAGGCGCTCGGTATTTCAATGAACAGTGTTTTGAAAGAAGCACAGCAGGGACAGGACAATATTACGGCTTCAGCAAAAGCATGTCTGTCAACTATTGCTGAGTACAAAAACAATATTCGTTCACTGGAAAAACAGGTTCAAGACTACAAAAAACAAGCTGTAGCATTGAATGATTTAATCAGTCTGTTTGTTATGACAGATAAACATTAGAAGAACAAATTTTGATACAAAAAAGAACGCTTATAATAAGCGTTCTTTTTTGTACATATAATCTAAAAAAACTACCAGCTGATTTTTCCTTCGGTAATAATTTGAACAGTTTTGTCCCATCCGCCGGAGGGAGCAGTATCTGTAGTGCCGGAATCTGCTCCGTTGCCGGCATCACTGCCGGAAGAAGGCTGCGGTGTTCCTGCAGGAATAACTCCTTCAGGAGTAACGACGAAAGAAACTAAGTCAAAACCTATTTTGTTAGGTCCTTTTTGGGCATTTGTATCAACGTTTACACGAAAGCATGTGTTTGCTCCGTCACCGGTACACGTGCCGCTTACTCCTACAATAAAGAAAAACATTCCGTCTGCTGACATAAATGAATTTCCTTGACCAAACATAGATGACGAATCACCGTCAGTGCCGTCAACATTTTTTATAGGATAAGACTTAATATCATATGGATTGATATTTATTCTTTCTTTGTACAAATCAGCTACATTTTTTGCAGAAGACATATCCCAGAATCGAATCGGACCTTTTGCAGTTTTTATTTCTTTTGTTGCATTAGAAACAGTTGAGTATGCTTTTTTTGCTGCGGCAACATTTGCTTGAATCTGTGCATCCTGTTGCAAGCCGGGAATTGTCATTGCGGCAATAACACCTATTATCATAAGTGTAATAAGTATTTCTGCTAAAGTAAATGCAGATTTATTTTCAGACATACAACCTCCAATTCGTTAATTTGTTGACTCACCGGTATCTGCCTGCCCAGAACCGGGATTTTCTGCAGAATTATCAGCAGGACAGCTGCTATAAGAACTGTCAGTTAACCAGGGCATTTTTCCGTATGCTATAACATAATTGGTACAACTCCATTCACCTGTGCTTATCGGGTATACACCGTCATTTGTAACCAGAAATGCCATCAAGTCAACGCCTATTACATTAGGAGAAGCAGCTCCGTTTGTATCAATGTAGATTGTACCTACGGCAGAAGCGCCGGAACTTTCTGCTTGAGCAACTCTCCATATCATACCGTCTGTGGTTTGAAACCAGTTTGTATTATTTATTGTGCCGGAACCGCCGGAAGAGCCAAAACTTTTGTATGTATACGCATCTCCGGACATGGGCATAGTGTTCAAAACAGCCATATATCTGTTTTTGACCTCTTCAGTATTTGACCAGGGCCACCAGCGTAAATCACCGTATTTTGTTTCAACCATCATTGTTGCTGATTGTGCAACTGTATATGCTTTCTTTGCTGCAGCAACGTATTGCTGCTCATCAGAATACTCTTTCAATCCAGGAATTGTCAGTGCCGCTATTACGCCAATTATTGTTAGTGTCAAAAGAGTTTCAGACAAAGAAAATGCAGATTTTTTTATACTCATATAAAATCCTATCTTTTAATGTAATACTTAATACTAATTACCGCCAAGCGTAGAGAACAAGACATTGCTTTTTTCCGTTACGGTATCTCTTAATTCCATAATCTGGCTTACTTCAAGCCCGAGTTGTTCTTTAACCAAATCTTCATCAAAAACGTCCGGCTCCTCATGCGAAAGTTTGTTTGCAAGGTAAGCCAGCGTGCTAACCTGCGGCATTGATGAAGACAAAGGATCATGGTGATATTTGATACAGTTTGCAAGAAGAACAGACAATTTCCATCTCTTTGCAAGTAAAAAGCCCAAATCAGCATGATTTGTTTCGAACATTTCGTTTTCAGCATCAATGACATCTTCGCCATTTTTTACCATCGTTCTGACTTTTTGATATGTCATTGTATCAGCTATATTTAAAAGAATTTTTCCTATATCATGCAAAAAACCGATAGTAAAAGCATCTGCAGGATCAGCCACTCCGGTAAGATTTGCCAAACACTCTGCTGCTACACCGCATTTGAGAGAATGTTTCCACATATCTCTTCCGCCTTGGGATGTAAGCATTGGTTTCATTGCTACCGCAATAATGATATTTCTTGTTTGTGTCATACCGAGCAATGCAAGCGCTTTGCTTACGGAGGTAATTTCTTGTGCAAAACCGTAATATGCGGAATTTACGAGTTTAAGCACCTGAGATGTCAGAGCTTGATCATATGCCATGATATCGGAAAGCTCTTTTGTTCCTGATGTATCGTCTTTTATAATTCCGAGAGCCTTAACAATAACATTAGGCATTGCAGGAAGTTCTTTTATTTGTTCTAACAGTTTATTCGCATCTATACTCATAATTACACCTGTAAATGTTTTTTAATTGAAAGTAAGCTGCCGCCCGAGGCAAAGCCTATTGCTATAATAAATAATACCAGTATTACTATATTGTTTGCAAGTACCGGAGCCGGAACGGCAAAAAATTGATGAACTTTTATTATCATATTATTTATGGTGTTCAGGGGGAACAAAGAGAAAAATGCCCCCAAAAAGCCGTATATTGCACCTTGAAGAATCAGCGGTATTTTTATGTACCAGTTGCTGACCCCCATAAGTCGCATAATTTCTATTTCTTCTTTTCTTGATTGTATTACCAGCTCAATAGTATTGTTGATAATTGTAATTGTCAGTATTGCGACAATAAACATTGTGAATAATGTAGTGGAGTGAACCACATTGTTCACTGTCTGCATTTTTTTTGCAATATCCTTAGCATAATTCAAATCTTCTACGCCCGTGCTTGATTTTATTTTGTTAAATACTGGAGTAATATTTTCGGGTTTATCAACTTTTACATGCAAAGTATCCGGCAGCGGATTTTCCATATTTGCCATATCAAATTCACGCTTCATCTCCGCCCAGGATTTTTCCTTCGGAATAATTTTTACTCTTTCGACATGGTCAATTTGTTTTATGCTTTTTGCGATTTCATTGGTATCGGCATTCGGCTTAATGTATACGGAAATCTCCAGTGCATTACCGAGTGCATTGATAAAAGAAGGCAAGGAAAGTGTTGTCCTCAGGAAAAAGCCAAAAATTGTCATAATAGCAAAAATTATTGCGACGATGGCGAGATTTATCCAGCCGGTTCTTTTGATGCCGTAAATTGCTTCAATAGTAATTCTGTACACTATCCTGAGCTCTTTCAGCCAGTCTTTCGGAATGTGTGCTTTTACTTTTTTCTTTATTATATTTCTTGTAGAATCACTCATATTTTTTACTCATAACTTATTCATAAGTGCCGGCCTGGACATCTCTGATAATCTGTCCTGCCTCAAGAGTCAAAACTCTTTTTCTGAAATAATCAACCATCGTATGGTCATGCGTGGAAACCAGTACCGTGATGCCTTTCTGGTTAATTTGTTCAAGAATTTGCATAATTTCAAGAGAGTTTTTCGGGTCAAGGTTTCCGGTTGGCTCATCCGCAATTAAAAGCGGAGGTCCGTTTACTATAGCTCTTGCGATAGAAACTCTCTGCTGTTCACCGCCTGAAAGCTCTGACGGCTTTGCTTTCATTTTGTCAATAAGTCCTACAACCTTGAGCGCACCTGTTACTCTGGCTTCAATTTCTCTGGAACTCATACCAAGAGTTCTGATTACATAAGCACAGTTGTCATATACACTCATGTTTTGCAAAAGTTTGTAATCTTGAAAAACAATACCCATACAACGTCTCAAATTCGGGACTTTTTCCGACGGAAGGTTTGCGATATTTATTCCGCCAATCATTACGCTGCCTGTTGTCGGGGTTTCTTCTTTGTACAGAAGCTTCATCAATGTGGATTTCCCTGCACCGGAAGAACCGGTAATGAACACAAACTCTCCTGACATGATATCAAGATTTATATTCCTGAGAGCATAGTTATTTTTATATTTTTTTGTTACGCCTCTGAGTTGTATCATACTTTGTTAGCCAAGCTTCTCTCTTATTGCTTCTATTATAACCCGAACCAAAAACAATGGCAAAGCAGGAAAGATTCTTTTAAATCTTGACGGTTCCTTAATTGTCCGATACAGCCACTCAAGACCCATTTTCTGCCAGATTTCCGGTGCTCTTTTTGTCAACCCTGACCATACATCAAAACTTCCGCCCACTCCGATAAAAATAGTAGAGGGCATTTCCTCTTTTAATTTTGCTATAAAAAACTCTTGTTTTGGCGCACCCAGAGCGACAAACAGCACCCTCGGCGCAACAGCTTTGAGTTCCTGTTCTATGATTTCTTGTTCCTGTGCATCGAAATAACCGTTTCTGATGTATGTAATATTCAAATTCGGGTATTCTTGTCTTATGTTTTTTGCTGCCTGCTGAACCACTTCTTCTTTTGCACCGAGAAGACCTATAGTATAATTTTCCAGCTCGCAGAGTTTGATAAGTTTTTGTGAAAATTCTATGCCGGGGATATTCTCCTGTTCTATCCCTTTGATTTTTAATGCAAGTTTAATCCCTACGCCATCCGGTATAACGAGATCTGCAGAATTCAGTATTCTGCCGAAATCACTGTTCTTCTTTCCCAGAGATATCATCTCGGGGTTGATTGTGACAATCTGCATTCCTTTATTTTCTTTTAAATAACCATTAACTGCCTGCAGGGCTTCTTCAAAGCTGTATAAATCGACCTCAAACCCAAGTACCGGCTCTTTTTTTCTTTGCATACATTCCATAATTTATTATTTTATATAAATTGAGAGTTTCTTGCAAATAATTCTTTTAAATTGTTTTTTTTCTGTCTATAATAAAAAAACAAGCAGAAAACAAAAAGGAAATGATATATGCAAGCAAGACGAGCTGCTAGAGAACTGGCTTTAATTTTATTTTCACAATTTGATAAAAAAATTACACAATACAACCAGACAGAATTTGAAGACATTATACTAAAATCCGTTCGTACACTTACAAACAGTTCTATAGAGGAATTGAAGACCTCTGTAGGTTCTATTAATGTAATGAAAGAACAGGTTGAAAATTATGAAGCTGACAGTCCTGTGAACTTGGAAAGACCGCTTCAGGCAAAAAATGTGCCTGTTGCTCTTCCCATGACTTCGGATTTGAAAAAACAGCTTGATGAACTCCTCGGAATTTGCGAAAAAGTTGTTCTGGCTCTCGAAATAGCCGAAATGACAGCTCTTGAATATACCGGAGAAGTCAAAAATTATGTTCTTCAAATAGCAAGTATATACAAAGAAAACAGCGGAGAGATTGATTCGTTAATCAAAAAATTTGCAAAAGGCTGGGATATTGAACGTCTTGTGAAAATAGACAAAGATATTTTGCGTATAGCAATCGCCGAGCTGTTGTATGTAGACAGTGTTCCTGTCAAGGTAGTTATTGATGAAGCTCTTGAACTTGCAAAAAAATATTCGACAGATGATTCCGCTTCTTTCATCAACGGTATTTTAGGCAAAGTTGTTGATGAAAAGAAAGCCAGAGATAAAGAAAAAGCATAAAATTTATGTTTGATTTTTTTAAGAAAAAAAATGAAAACAATCAGGAGCAAAATGAGGCTCCTGTTCAGGAAACAGCGGAGAAGAAAAATATTTTTTCTCTGACTTTTGAATCCTTAAAAAAAACAATTGAAAAAACAAGCGAGTCTCTTGTCGGCAACATTGTCCAGAAAGTTGAACAGGAAGAGGAGTTTGATGAATTTATCCTCGATGATATGGAAGAATTGCTGATTAAAGCGGATTTGGGCGTAAATACATCGGCTGATATTGTCGACAAACTCAGAAAAAAGAACTCAATGAAACCTTCTCAGGTCAGGGAATATCTGCAAAACGAATTTTCTCAAATACTAAATTCCGCAGGCTCAAACGCACTGAATTACAAAGATAATGAGCTTAATATATATTTTATTGTCGGCGTAAACGGTGCCGGAAAAACTACTTTGATAGGAAAACTCGCAAACAGATTTAAAATGCAGGGCAAAAAAGTTCTGGTTGCAGCAGGCGATACATTCCGTGCGGCAGCCGAAGAACAGCTGGACATCTGGAGCAAAAGAGCCGGCGCCGATATTGTCAGAAATGACGGTGCTGATGCGGCTTCTGTCGTTTTTGATGCAATAAAAAAAGCTAAAAATGAGAATTATGATGTTGTGCTCGTTGATACTGCAGGAAGACTGCAGAACAAGTTTAATCTTATGCAGGAGCTTTCCAAAATAAAAACCGTAATAGACAAAAATGCTCCGGAATCTCTTCGTGAGTCAATTCTTGTGCTTGATGCAAATACTGGACAAAACGGGCTGTCTCAGGCAAAAGTGTTTACGGAATGTGTAAATTTGACATGTGTTGCTCTGACAAAACTTGACGGTTCGGCAAAAGGCGGGATAATCATTGCTATTGCAAAGGAAATGGGGCTGCCGGTAAAACTCATTGGTGTCGGTGAGAAGATGGAAGATTTAAAGGATTTTGATGCTCAGGAGTTTGTCAAAGCCCTTTTTAGTTAAAACTGATTTGTTTCCGCATATTCAAAATTTTTAGCGAGGTAGAAGTTCAACAAAAACTTTCAATTTTATCCGACTGAGCTACAATAATATAAGAGATATTTCTTTTTTGTGCTCGTAGCTCACCGTTGAAGCTTTAGCGAAGCTAAAGTTCAACAAAAACTTTTAATTTTATCCGACTGAGCTACAATAATATAAGAGATATTTCTTTTTTTGTGCTCGTAGCTCACCGTTGAAGCTTTAGCGAAGCTAAAGTTCAACAAAAACTTTTAATTTTATCCGACTG
>CALVAQ010000017.1 GCA_944325595.1 Candidatus Gastranaerophilales bacterium | reverse complement strand
TTTTTAGTGGGATTCAAACCCATGTATTTTCTTCGAAAATACGGGTTCTCCCCTCTCGTCAAACCTGACATTTAGTCAGCTTTGACTCGGCAGAGTCACTGTCCGCCCCATTTTTAAGACTCCGGAAGGAGTCTTTTTTGTGGAATTCGAACCCATGTATTTTCTTCGAAAATACGGGTTCTTCCCTCTCGTCAAACCTGACATTTTGTCTTGGATTATTGGTGTTCACATGGTTTAGGCTTGCATTCCGAATTTAACCTTGTTCACATTGCTGTTCGTTCACTTTGCTCGATTTTACGGAATAAAGTAGGTCGGATTTACAAATCCGACAAAATTATTTGTCATCATAGTAATGCTGACCTACCCGCTGACTATTTGATTTTGCCATGTGTCACGATTATTTATATAAACTTCATTTGAAATCAAACCGTCTGTTTTATCATCATATAATGCATAACACCCCTTTATTTGTGATTTTATTGTTGCTAGCGGTTTTCAGAATTGTTATATAAACCCGTATTTCTTTGTGGTGTAACAAAATATTACAAAATATTTAACAATTTTTTGAAATGAGGCAATTTTGGATAAAAAAAATACTTTATATAAGAGTAAGGGATATAAAACTTTAAAGGAAGAAACAAAAGAGAAACAAACAAGGCTTTAGGTTTTTTATACTTTACGGAATAAGAAAAGATAAATCAAAGATTTTATCCATATACTCTCTCTCTCTTAATATCCTCGTGTTTATTTAATGCTTGACGAAATGCTCAAGCATTTTTTTTGCGTTGTTATTGGATTACAACTTTACAAGTATTTTGTGAAAAATTTTTTGTTTACCCTATATGACGCACTTTTGACTCACAAAAAATTCATTTAAAAAAGCAAATTTTTGTTTGTTTGAGATTTAATATTTTCAGAGGTTAATTAGAAATGATAAATAAAATATCAGGAATAAAAAGCTTTATATCTGCTGTTGTTCATAATAAATTAAAACCTAATATCCAAACATTATTAAAAGAAGCAGCAAAAGATACTTTTGTTAATACAAAAGAAAATATAAAAACATTTGTTCTTACGCATCTGGAATACAAAACAGCAAAACCGTATCAACTAACGGTAACCCAGAATCCTGCAGACAAGGCAATTTTATACAGAAAAGTCTATGATATGCAAACAAAAAAGACAAAAAAAATTCCGGAAGAAATCGGTATTGCACAATCAAAGAATAAATGGATGACGACATACCATTTTTTGGAGCCCGAAACAAACAAAGAAATAGGCTTTGTGACAATTTGCGACTGGCAGCTGGCAAAAAAATATCCACAAATTACCCGTTTATGCTTTTCTGAAAGAAATTTGTTAAAAAATTATCCTAAACTCGGGATAAGAGGGAAAAGAATAACAATTGATTATCTTCAAAATAATTTTCCTGAGAAATATTCAGGAATAGGGAAAGCGGCAGACCAAATCGCAATAGAATACTGTTTAAAAACCGGTATAAAACCTGTAATCACATCAATTGCTGATTTAAACTCTCATGCAGCACACTATTTGAGAGGCAGAAGATTTTTTACCGATAAAAAGCTTATCAGCCAATTTGGAACATCAGACCCTAATGAAATTATTCGACAACGAATAAAAGAAACGCCGACCGGCGAACATGTCTGCTGCAGTGACTTAGGAATGCTTGATATGTACATGCCTCAATCTGTAGTAAAAAAATATTTAAACAAAATAAAAAATCACCCTATTTTACATTAAAAAGCCTCCTTTTTGTTCAAAAAGAAGGCCTTTTTGGTATTAATTATCTTTTTCTACTCTTTCAAGAAGCTTTCATAGTTTCTGGCAAGCAATTGAGTCTTAATCTGGTTGATAAAATCAAGAGCAACACCGACCATGATGATTAGTGACGTGGCACCAATACCCTGAAGAGTTGTGATATTTGTAATATACGATGCTCCTGACGGAATCAGCGCAATCACACCGAGACACAATGCACCCAGCAATGTTATTCTTGAAAGAATTTTGTCCAATGCTTCCGCAGTCGGCTTTCCTGGTTTTATACCGGGAATGGAAGAACCGTATTTTTTCAGGTTATTTGCAATTTCTTTCGGCTGCATGTTAGGCATAATTGATGCATAGAAGAATGTCAAAAATACAATTAACAAGAAATACAATACATAATGAACCCATCCTGACGGACTGAGAACAGTAGACAGCCATGTGATAGAATCTTTCAATGCACCGGCAGGAAGGCTTGTCTGTCCGATTAAGCTGATGATAGTTGTCGGGAACAGCAAAATAGCAATTGCAAAGATGATAGGCATTACACCTCCCGGATTCATCTTGAACGGAATATATGTATTTACGCCGCCGTATATTTTGTTGCCGACCTGTCTTTTCGGATTTACAATCAATACTTTTCTAATTGCTTCTTGCATTACTACAATTAAAACCATCGTTGCAAAGAAGATTGCAAGCAATGCCAGAAGCCCGAGCTGTAAAGATGAGTCATTTGCAACAAGCTGTCCTGTTTTGTCGCAATAGTATGGAATACGTGAGATAATACCGACAAAAATCAACAAAGAGCCACCGTTTCCGATTCCTCTTTCTGTCATCAATTCTGCAAGCCACATAACAAATATTGAACCGGCTGTCAAAATCAATGCTGAACCGATGAAGAAGACTGTATGATTAATGCCCGGCAAAATTGCGGCAGGCGCATTATGAAGCAGATACAAAAGAAAGATGCTTGCCTGAAAGAAAGAAATAAATACAGTAAAGTATCTTGTATACTGAGATATTTTTCTTCTGCCGGCTTCTCCTTCTTCTTTTTGAAGCTGCTCAAGATGCGGAATGATTACAGTCAAAAGCTGCATGATAATGGAAGCAGTGATGTACGGTCCGATACCAAGAGCAAGAATAGAGATGTTTGCCAGTGCACCGCCTGAAAACAAATCTATAAAACCAATGATATTGTTCCCCTGAGCAATTCTTGAGAAAGCTTCATTGTCAATACCGAATAACGGTAAAGCAACACCCAGTCTAAAAACAGCTATCATTGCAAAAGTAAATATTAACTTTGATTTCAAGCCTGATGCCTGAAACATTGATACCACATCATCCATAGACGGCGGTTTCATTCTTGCATTTTGCATTATTAATCCTCTCCATTTTACAAACCGCTTTCAGTGTTATTACGTCCTGAGCGGCTGTGAATGCTGCAACTGCATATACCGAACAATATCAGTATATGCAGTTTTCACACACACAATTATATCAATTCAGCTTTTCCGCCTGCTTTTTCGATTTTTTCTTTTGCAGAAGGTGTGAAGTATCTGGCTTTCACTGTAACTGCTTTTGATATTTCGCCGTTACCGAGAACTCTCAGAACTTCTGATTTCGGATGAGCTTTTCCGTTTTCAATCAACCAGTTGAGGTCAATTTCTTTTGCATCGAGTTTTTCAATGTCTTTTACATTTATTTCAGCACAGTTCAAAGCTGCAAAGTTTGTGAAGCCTTTCAATTTCGGCATTTGTCTGTATGACGGCATCTGTCCGCCTTCAAAGCCTCTTTTTGAGCTTGAACCTGAACGCTGACCTTCACCATTGTGTCCGCGTCCTGATGTTTTACCTACACCTGTAGCTCTGCCTCTGCCTACTCTTTTAGCTCTGTGAGTGGCGCCGTCTGCAGGTCTTAAATCTTCTAATTTTATTCTTTCTGCCATTTTTATATTGTCCTTTTCTTTAAATTTTAACTAATGACACATTATTCACTAACAACTTCTACGAGATGGGGAACTTTGTTCACCATACCCATAATGGTTGCAGAGTTAAAGTGTTCAACAACATCGTTTGTTTTTTTCAAACCGAGTGCTCTGACAACTTTAATCTGTTTGTCAGGTACGCCGATTAAACTTTTTGTAAGTTTAATTGAAACTTTTTGTAATTTATCTTTAGCCATTTTTATTATTTCCTTTTCTAATAGTTTTTGCTTCAAAATTCTCAGACTATGCATTCAGCATCTGGTTGAGAGTCAAACCGCGTTTTTTAGCTACATCGCCGAATGTTCTGAGGTTTTTCAAAGCATCCATTGTAGCATTAGCTGCGTTGAGCGGAGATTTTGAACCGAGAGATTTGCTCAAAATGTTTTCAATACCTGCAAGCTCAAGCACTGCACGAACAGCACCGCCTGCGATAACACCGGTACCTTGAGATGCCGGTCTCAACATTACAGCGCCTGCACCTGAACGTCCGACAATCGGATGAGGAATAGTTGTTTTGAAAATCGGTACTGTGATAAGGTTTTTTCTGCCTTCTGCAATTGCTTTTTGAATAGCAATAATAACTTCAGAAGCCTTGGCACAGCCAACACCAACCTGACCTTTTGAGTTGCCTACGATAACAATAGCTCTAAAGCTGAGCTTTTTACCGCCTTTTACAACTTTTGTAACACGTCTTATTTGAACAACTCTTTCTTTCCATTCGGATTGAGGAGCGTTTTCTACAGTTTCAATTTTTCTTTTTCCTTTTCCTTTTGCAGCACCTCTTGTCTTTTTAGCAGGTTTTTCTTCTGCAACAGGAGCTTCCTGAGTTTCTTCAACAACTGCTGTTTCCTGAACTTCTACAGTTTCTGCAGCTTCAGTGTTTTCAACAGTTTCTTGAGTTTCAACTTCTTTAATTTCTTTTTCTTCCACTTTATTACCTTTCCTTAGTGTAATTGTAAACGTTGGGTGTGATTAATATAAAGACAACTTATACAACAAAAATAAAGCCAATTTGTATTAGCTGCGTGTGTATTAAATTGTCGGGTAACTTTTCTGACTCTATAATCATACATGGTAAAGTTTTTGATGCAATATGTATTTTAGAAATTGAAACATTTTTGTAAATTTATTACCAGAATAAATTAAGCAGAGCATATTTTTTAGTAAAGGTATATAATATTAGCTATGCTGAGTTTGATTAAATCGCTTTACTGGGAATTTTTGTCTTATTTCGTACCGGAAAAAATAAGCTACGAAATTACCGGAGAATGCAAAAAATGCGGAAAATGCTGCAATTATATGTACAGTTTTGATACATACACGGAAAAAGAATTCAAAATCATGCAATTTTTGTATCCCGCATACAAAAGGTTTTATATCAAGGGAAAAGATGAGTTCGGAAACCTGATTTTTGCCTGCAAATATGTAACAAAAGAAGGTTTGTGCTCAGTATATGAAAAAAGGCTGCCTATGTGTAAAAAATATCCCGCACCGAGAATAAATTATCCGGCGGAACTGCACGAAGGCTGCGGTTATAAGGTAAATAAAAAAAGTTTTAAAGATTATCTTAAGCAAAAACAGGATAATAAACATTAGGATTATTGCAGGATTTGATATAGAATTATAATATATATTTTGCCATACTTTGTAAGCCAAATTCATGAAAGGCAGCAATATGAAAAAAAGAGTTCTGGTTACGATGTTTTTGTTAGCAGCAATGGGGCTATGTGCCGGTGCGCAGGAACCTGTTATTCCTGTTGCTTATCAGGGCGATTATCCCGAGCAGGTCAGCACCTTCTATACAAACGGAATGGCTTATATGAAAGCAAACCAGTACACAAACGCAATTACGGAGTTTCGAAAAGCACTCAGAGAAAATTCTGCGGACAAGTCTTCAAGAATACAACTGGTGAATTCATATCTCATGCGTGCCCAGTATTACAATAATCAGGCAACAGATTACAACAAAGCTGCAAACGATTTGCGTTCCGCTATTTTTTATATGAAATATTATGACAATTCTCCGGTTGATGCGCAGTATATTACTGATTTGAACACAATGGAGGAAAACCTCGACAACATACTCTATGCGATAAACGCAGACCAGACACCCAAAGGCAGATATATGATGGGTAAATCCCTGAGAGCACAGGGCGAGTTTGCTGCAGCGGTAACGGAATTTCAAAAAGCACAAAACGATGTAAACTACAGAAAAGCTTCTCTTTCCAATCTGGGTGAAATTTATTACATAATAAATCTTAACGAGCAGGCTGTGAACTATCTGGAGCAGGCAATAATTTCCGATCCGCAGAATACCAATCTGCATCTCAAACTGGCAGGAGCCTATGAGCGCCTTGGCAAAACAGACAAGGCGATAAAAGAATACAACCTGTCTTTAACTAAATCCGGCGACAATCAGGAAGTTTTGACATCTTTAGAAAACATCTGGAAACAAAGAATAGCACAAAATCCCGATGATGCGGAAGCACATGCAAATCTTGGCGCTGTTTATCAAAAAAAGAATGATTTTTCCGCTGCACTTCAGGAATACACAAAAGCTGAGGAGCTTAACCCTTCAAATATTACGACAAGGCTGAATCTGGGTACACTTTATCAGGCTCAAAAAGACTACGAAACAGCTATTGAGGCATATGACACAATTATTGAATACAATCCGAATTATATGCAGGCATATTTGTACAAAGCTCAGTGTTACAGAGCAATGGGAAACAAAGAAGCGGCAATGCAGAACTACAAGCTTGCTTTGAATCTAGAGCCCTCAAATCAAAATATAAAAGATGAAATGTATGAAATGTACGAAGCTGATATGTCTCCCGAACAAAGGCTTGCTTTTGTATACGGACAATTGCAAAAAGAACCTCAAAATGCGGATTTGACATACAGATATGCTTACGAATTGCACAAAGCCGGAAAAACAGCCGATGCAATAACTTACTACAATCAAGCAATAAAACTTAATCCTAAAAACGAAGATGCCTACATAAACCTTGCTCAGGCATATCAGCAGCAGGGAAATTTTGACAAAGCACGCTCCGTTTTGACCGATGCTAAAGGGTTGTTCCCCGAAAACGGACTTGTCCAAAAACAGCTGGCGGCACTCGCTGCAGAGACGGGTTCTCTTTTATATTCAAAAGCATCGGAGCTTTTTAATCAAAAGAAATTTCAGGAAGCAATTGCAATGTATCAAAAAATTGTTCCCTCAACACCCGAGTCTCTTGTCGGGATAGGAGCCTGCTACCAGTCCTTAAATGACAATGCTGCCGCTGCAAAATACTATGTAAAATCACTGGAATTGGATCCCAAAAATGCAGACACTACATATTATGCAGCGCTGGCTTATTCAAACATTGAAAATTTTGCACTCGCAAAAAGCTATGCAAACAAAGCTCTGGCTCTGGATCCGAACAACAAAAATACAAAAGAGCTTTTGACATATGTAATTGAGCAGGAAAATACAGCCAAAATGGATGAAGCTGTATCGCTTTTGGAGCAAAAACAATATCCAAAAGCCTTGAACCTTTTGTCTCAGGTGATTACACAGGATCCCAAAGACTCAAATGCATATTATTACAGAGGAATGGTTTATGATGCACAGAAAAAATACGCACAGGCAATAAACGATTACAAAAAAGCACTCATGTACAATCCGCAGATGCTTATTGCAAACTATTCCATAGCAATTGATTATGATTATCTCGGACAATATGCAAACGCTCTTTTTTATCACAAAAAATACCTCTCAGAAACTCAAAAAGCCGGAGAAACAAACGACTATACGAGATACTCCGCAAAGAGAATACAGGAATTAAGAAACTATGACAACACAAAGCCGGCAGCAGCAAAAACAAAAAACACAGCAAAAAAATAAACCGGTAACAAAAATAGGAAATATAGAAATAAAAAGCTGCTCTGCTCTTGCACCTATGGCAGGGATTACGGATTTACCACTAAGACGGCTTGTGAGAAAATTTTCAAAAAACTGTCTTCTTACAACAGAGATGATTAGCTCTGAAATGCTGATGCAAAACAGACCCGATGAACATCAAAAAATTCTTGTTCGGGAAGAAAATGAAAGTCCGCTTGCTTATCAGATTTCAGGACACAAGCCCGAAATGATGGCAAAAGCTGCCCGAATTTTGCAAAAATCCGGAGCGGATATTGTAGATATAAATATGGGTTGTCCTGTAAAAAAAGTTGTATGCGGCGGAGACGGCTCCGCTCTGATGAGAACACCGCAGATTGCATCTGATATAGTAAAAGCGGTAAAAGATGCGGTGGATATACCTGTTACTGTAAAATTCAGACTCGGGTATACTGCAGCGGAGCAGAATTTTTTCGAATTTGCAAAACTTATGCAAGACTCCGGAGCCGATGCTATGACAATTCACTGCAGAACCCGTTCACAAATGTACTCGGGTACGGCTGATTGGAAAGCAATATCAAAAATAAAAAATGAAATAAGCGTTCCTGTCTTTGCTAACGGTGATATAGTATCTCCTCAAAGAGCAAAAGAGTGTCTTGAACAATCCGGTGCAGACGGTGTTGCAATAGCAAGAGGCGTTCTTGGTGCACCGGATTTGATATACAGAATAGAGCATTATTTTTCTACGGGAGAAATTCTGCCGGAGCTTGATATTTCTCAAAAAATAGAACTGTTAAAAGACCACATAAATGATGAAATTGCGCTTAGGGGCGAACATGTAGCTTTACAGTTTGTCCGAAAGTTTTATCCTTATTACATAAGAGGCATAAGAGATGCCGCAGTATACAGGGGAACACTCGTAACGGAAACATCCTATTCAAAAATATTTGAAATCTTAGATACTATAGTCCAAAAAGAAACTGCTGCCGGTTAGTTATGGAAAAGAAATTTTATACTTATATTATACTCACCGTGGACAATACGCTGTATTGCGGATACACTGATGACCCCGAAACCCGTTTCGAAAAACACAAAGCAGGTATTGCCGCAAAATATACAAGGTCCCACAAACCGCTAAAAATAGTTTATCTGAGAGAATTTGACACAAAGTCAGAAGCAATGAAAGAAGAGTGCAGGATAAAAAGTCTGACGAGAGTACAAAAAGAAGAGTTGATAAAAAGCAGTCACAATCTTGCTAAATAAGTTTATTTCTTGTTCTTAAAAGGCAGCATATCCTGAATATTTTTCACATTATCAATGCCGGGTTCTACAAATTTTTTGATAATATATTTGTGAACAAATCTGTCAATCGGTACGGCAAAACATCCGAGAGCAACAAAGCCGCCCGCTGTTTTGAGCAATCCGAGTTTAAGTTTTTTGCCCTGAATAAATTTATTTATAATCTCATTTGAAAGTTCCGCTTTTTGTGCAATGTTGTCAATTAATTTTTTATAATCAGGTACCTGAGATAATTTTTCAAGAACTTTTGCCGACAACTCTCTGCTTTTGTCTGTTGCGGCAACCAGCAGTTTTTTATCATTGATTGACGGGAAATCAGCATTTATAGCATCTGCCAGTGTCCGGTATTTTTCTTCAGAAGATGATAGGATTTTTTCTACAATAAAATTCGGACGTTCATTAATGAGCTTTTCAAAATTCTTTTCCGCTTTTGCCAAAGCTTTTTTGTATGCTTTAACAAGTTTTTTATTTCCTGTAGCGGAAACATCTTCGAACGTGCCGGTTTCAATAAGCAGTTGTTTTTCAAAAATTTCATCAACATTGCTTTTTAAATATTTTTCAACAGCGTTTCTATTTGCTTTTGATGCGGCATTGAGTCCTGAAGAATGACCGAAAAAGTCTATAACTCTTTTGAAAAAGCCCCTTTTTCGAAGGTTGTCTCTTGTTGAATCCAAATCATGCAAAAAACCCTGATCATATATTCTTTCCCAGACACACTGTTTTCCTGTCTTAAAAATACCGTTTTCGTCTATTCTGTCGCCTTTGACAAACTTTGCTTTTGAAAAGTCTTCCTGAAGTTTTTCAAGCAGCTCTTCTTTTACGGCTGCAGACAAATTTGAACCATCCGCTCTTGTTGCTTGTCCGGCCGCACTCTGCCCGATTTTTATCACGGAGGTGGGCAAAATAACACTTGCAAGCGCTTGAAAGATAGCCTGTTCGACAGCTGCACTGGCAGAAGCTTTTGAATAATCGCCTTCTTTTCCTCTTCTGTATTTGTCATAAATATCAGCGCCAAGATACATCAAAGCAGGAATCCAGAGCAAGACTTCCGCTGTTTTTCCCCACACCGGCATGGCAGAAACTGCTGCCCCTGCTTCATTTGAATAACCCAGTGCACGAAGCGGATATTTCGCAAGAGGATCATTCGGGTCTTGAATAATTTCTTTAACTTCTTCGCTTTTGGTTTTCTTTTTCGGCTGTGCCGGATGAAAAGTCGGCATTATTTTTGAATATATTGAGTTCGGCTGTATCATCTTTTATCCTGTTTTATACTTTTTCTTAAAATATTAATCGGCAACTAAATAAAGGGAAATTTCATAATAGCTTAAACATAATATCGTGTAAATATTTATACAGAAATATTCACAGCAACATAAAAAATAATTTCTAGTATAAACAACCGAACATAAAAGACAGAAAATAAATTATAATTTCAATAAACTATTAAACGGAGAATTTATAATGGATGAAAATCTAAAACCGGTTTTTGATGAAGTATACAAAACACAAATCGAGCCATATCTTGAAGACATTGAAAAAAGAAGAGTAAAGATATTGGAAGAATTTAAAGAAAAGGCAATAGCTTATTTTTCAATAGCTGTTATTATTGTTTTTGTTTTACCAATAGATGGCTCAATAAAAGCATTTATTCTGTTTTGCGTTTTTCCGTTAGTTTATATATTAGCTTTTGCTTTAAGTTTCAAAACCTTTCCAATAGAAGTAAAAGACAAATTACTGCCTGTAATATTAAGCGTATTCGGTGATTTTCATCGATTAAAAACAGAAGCAATTACATTTGAGGAACTAAAAGAATACAAAATATTTCCAAAAGCATCATTTTGCAATACTGATGATATAATTGCCGGAAAATATAAAAATCTGGATATTATTATACAAGAGTCCAGTATACATAACGGAACAGGAGTAAGATTCATAAACAAAGAAACAGGAAGTGTAATAAAAGATACATCTGCTGCCTTTTACGGATTAATAATAAAAGTAACATCAAATAAAACTTTTACAGGTACTACCATAGTCCGACCGGATGAATATTATTCGGATGCCGGCAATTTGCACAGGGTGTATCTTGAAGACCCTGCGTTTGAAAAAATATATAATGTATACTCTACAGACCAGATAGAGGCAAGATATCTTTTAACAACTGCTTTTATGGAAAGATTACAAAAGGCAGGAAACAGTTTTACCAGAGACCCTGAAGAAAAAAACAGAACATATTGTGTTTTTGATAAAGGACATGTATTTTTATTTTTAAGTTCGGGTGAAAGATTTTTTGAAGTCTTTTCTCCTTTTAATACAATAAAAAGAAAAGAACTTTACGAAAGAGTCTATGAACAAATGGTCGCTGTTTTTGAGCTTATTGAAGAACTGAAACTCGACCAGAATATCGGAATGTAGTTAAAATTTTAATTCTTTGACTTCTTCATTGAAATTTACATCAATATATCTGAAAATCTTCTGTGGGATTGACGGTGAAAAGTAGTAGTTGTTGTCACACGGGGTCAATCTGAGATGGCTGTATGATTTGTCTTTTTTCATCGCCGTGAGCAGAAACTCTCTGCCGTCAGCTTCAAAAATTACATATCCGTTTCGAGATTGCATTTCTTTTATTTCATATTTGTTTGCGGGTATTGCGGACACAGCCAGAAAGTACAGCTTTTGAACCGGAAGTTTGTACTGTCTGATACATTCTTTGTAATTTGTATAATTTGCAGTTGTTTGTGCAGATGAAGCAAAACAGGTATTTTGTGATATCAAAAATACCGAAACAAACAATATCAACAAAATATATAACTTTTTAAACATTTTATTCTGCCTCCATCCACGATGGTCCGTATGCAAAATCAACAACAAGCGGCACTGCCAGCGGCTGATTTAGCTCCATTGCAGATTTTACAACTTCAATAACTTCATCAAGTTCATCTTTGTATGTTTCAAGGATGAGTTCATCGTGCACCTGCATAATCATCTTCGATTTTAGATTTTTGTTTTTTAACTGTTTTTCCAAATCAATCATTGCCATTTTTATCAAATCAGCAGCAGCCCCCTGCAATGGTGTGTTTATTGCGGCACGCTGTGCAAATTCTTTGATATTGTGGTTTGAGCTCATAAGTTCGTCGAGCAGATATCTTTTTCTGCCGTATATTGTCTTTGCATAGCCGTAGTTGTATGCATTCTGGACGGATTTGTCCATATACTCTTTTACTTTCGGATAAGTTTCAAAGTATTTGTCAATAAACATCTGCGCTTCGGCATTTGAAATGTTTAAGGCGGAAGCAAGTCCGTATCTGGTTTGACCGTAGACAATGCCGAAATTTACTGCCTTGGCACGGCTTCTTTGTTCTTTTGTAACCTCTTTTAAATCGACACCAAAAACTTTTGCCGCTGTTTCTGCGTGAATATCTTCTCCTGATTTGAAAGCTTTGATGAGGTTTTCATCACCCGAGCAGTGGGCAAGCAGTCTCAATTCAATCTGAGAATAATCCGCACTCAAAAGCACCTGTGCATTCTTGTCTTCAGGAACAAAAGCTTTCCTGATTCTGTTGCCCAGATGGGTGCGTACCGGAATATTTTGAAGGTTTGGATTTGATGAAGACAAACGTCCGGTTACGGTGATTGTCTGGTTATAGTTTGTGTGAATTTTTCTGTCTGTAGGACTGATTAACTCCGGCAATGCATCAATATATGTGGATTTCATCTTTGCATACTGTCTGTATTCTATGATATATTTTGCAATTTCATGGTCTTTAGCCAGCTCTTCCAGTACTTTGGCATCAGTAGAATATTTTTGAGCACCTCTTTTTTTTGTTTTATGTTCAATGCCGAGTTTTTCAAATAAAATTGAAGCAAGCTGTTTGGGAGAATTTATATTGAAAGATTCGCCTGCCAGTGCATAGATTTTTGTTTCAATATCTTTTATATTTTCATTCAATTCAATTGAAAGACTGTTCAAATAATCAGTATCCAAAGATACGCCTCCGGCTTCCATTTCGGCAAGTACAAGACAGGTTGGAACTTCTATTTCATACAGGAGTTTTTTCGACTCATCATCCAGTTTTTTCTGCCAGTATCTCGTGAGTTCCAGCGTAACAAACGCATCATCACATGCATAATCAGATGCTTTTTCTATTGGTACATCGTCCATTGTGATTTGTTTTTTGCCCTTGCCGATAAGCTCATCTATCTCTGTCATAAAATAATCAAGGTTTTCTGCTGACTGGGTTTTTAGACCGTGTTTTCTTGACGGGTCATTTACATAGCTGGCAAGCATTGTATCAAAAATAATCCCGCACAAAGTAATATCGTATTTTCTGAGCGTATTTATTTCATATTTTGCGTTTTGAAATGTTTTGAAAATATTTTCACTTTCAAATACCGGCTTTAGACCTCGCAGAACATAGTCCATATCCAGCTGGTCTCCGACTTTGTGAAAAACAGGAATATAAAATGATTTTGTTTGTCCGTCGTTGTCATTTATTACAACATGACCGTCTTTTGCGGTAATCTCTTCATTGTACGCAAGAGAAATTCCGACAAGGTCAGCTTCCAGTGCATTTACGGAAGTCGTTTCCGTATCAATCGCAATAAGACTTTGCTGTTGAAGAGTTTTTACAAGTTCTTCAAAATCTTTTTCCGTAACTATTGTTTTTCTTTCATTTTTAAGTGTATTTGACCTCTCTGCCGGTGCAGAAGCAAATAATCCAAGCTGATTTGAAAACAAATTCTGCTGCACCGGTGTGTCTGCTTTTTCTGCTGCAGGTTCATTTTGAGTTGTCTTTTCAACTCTTGTACCATCTTTGAGACTGATAAAATCAATGAGTTTTTCATCGGCTGTCTGCTGTTTTTTCATTTCGGCAGAATCGATATTTTCCGGTCTTGAAGCAAGTGTGCAGACGTTAAATGGTCTCAAAATCTCCGGTAAGTTTTTCAAAAAACTGAAAAATTGAACCCGTTTCAAAAAATTTTGAACCTGTTCGATATCGGGCATTTCCAGATTTGTCTTTTCAAAATCAAAATCTATGGGAACATCTTTTTTTATTGTGGCAAGGAAATAACTCAACTTTGCCATTTCAACTCCGCTCTGGAGTTTTTCTTTAAGCGACTTTCCGTCAACATCATCTATGTGCGCAAGCACATTGTCCAGTGTTTGGAAACGATCAAGCAGTTTTACCGCCGTTTTCTCCCCGATACCTTTTATGCCGGGTATATTGTCAGATGTATCACCTCTCAAAGCTTTGTAATCAACAACCTGATCAGGATAAACTCCGAGTTTGTTATAAACCCTTGCCCAGTCATACTCCACAAGTTCTCCCTTGGACGGAATAAGTACGCTTACACTGCCTTCTCTGTCCACAAGTTGAAATGCATCCTGATCACCTGTCAGAATTATTGTTTTGTGACCGAGTTTTGATGCTTTATCGACAATTGTTCCGATGACATCATCCGCTTCGTAGCCTTCTTTTGTATAAATAGGGATATTAAAGGCTTTTAGCCCCTCCATAATCAGCCCCATCTGGCTTCTCATTGTATCGGGCATTTGTTCTCTGTTTGCCTTGTATTCTTCAAACTTTTCGGTTCTGAAGGTATGATGGCTGACATCAAAAGCTACTGCAATGCAGTCGGGGTTTATTTTGGGATTTTTCAATAGGTCAAATACCGCCTTAAAAAAACCGAATACAGCCCATGTCGGTTCTTTGTCGGAGGTTTTCATACCGGTTCTTTCCAGTGCAAAAAAGCTGCGAAAAGCCAGTGCGTGACCATCTATCAGTACAAGTGTTTTTTTATCAGGCATCCTAAAAATCCCCAAACTTACTCCAATGTAGAAATTTTAGCATATTAAAAGTTTAATTGCCATCAAAATTTAACGCCGTATATTAATTTTTTAAAACAGTTAAGTTTTGAAGTGTAATAATTTCGTTATTACGATATAATATTTTCTATGAACAAAGAAGAAGAATTAAAAATCATAGAAGATATGCAGGCTGTTGTAGAGCAGATGAAACTTGACGACATAGAAGAAAACCCTGACAGCGAGTTTGATATGTTTGAATGCCAGTGCTGCGGCGAAGAAAAACCTCTTGCCGGTTCCGTTGTTTATGACGGAATCAGAATATGCAATGATTGTGTTTTGCTTGCCGAAACAGGTTTTGCACTCGGAAAATTTGCATCAATAGACGACTTGATGGCAAATATGGAGGACAAAAAGCTGGAAGCACAATGCAATTTCATAAAACAAGATGAGATAGAACACAACAACTAAAAATATGGAAATAAATATACCGGAAGAAGCGCAAAAGCAGCTTGAAAAAATAAAAGAAACAACTGACAAAGTCAGCATTCTGGACAAATACATAATGAGACAGGTAATCGAGATTTTCATTATGGGTATTGTTATATTTACGTCCATAATCTTTGCTTCGGATACTTTTATTACATTGATTAAACAAATTACTTTGTACGGAATTCCTTTTAATGTAGCATTGATGATTGTATTGCTGAACCTGCCTCAGGTTATAGTAATGGCAATACCGATGAGTGTTCTGTTCTCAACCGTTATGACTTTGAATAAACTGAGTCTGTCTTCGGAAATTACGGTAATGAGAGCCTGCGGTATAGGGTTGAACCGTATTGCAAAACCGATTTTCATATTTGCTGCGGTAATGAGTTTGTTTACCTTTATCGTAAATGAAACTATAGTCCCGATTACAAATTCACAGTCAAAAACCCTTGCTGTCTGGGCTTTGGGGCAAAAAAATATCCCGAACGGAAAACAAAATTTTACCTTTAAAGAAACAAAATCCACACAGGAAGGTGGGAATTCGATAAAAAGACTCTTCTTTGTTCAGCGCTGCGAAGACAATATTTTGAAAAACGTAACAGTTGTGGATTTTTCAGAGAAAGATGCTCTTAAAGTAATTCAATCTCAAACAGGAAAAACAAGTCCCGAAGGCTGGCAGTTTATCAAAGGTGCTGCGTATACAATGACCAAAAAAGAAAATATATTAAACAGTGTATGGTTTGCTCAAACTACTGCTGATTTCGGTATGGATGTAAAAGACAAACTTACGGAGGATGAAGCAACACAGTACAACGTAGTAGCGCTCTGGAAATATATCGAGAACAACTCAAAAAAATATCATGACCCCAAAACACATTCACTTTTCAAAATAGAACTTCACAACAAATTTGCATTCCCGTTCACAACAATGGTTCTTGTGCTTCTCGGGGTTCCTCTGGCAATTACTCCGCCGAGGGTCAGATACAACAGAGGTTTTCTGTTTAGTATTTTGATTATATTTCTGTATTACCTGCTTCGTGCGTTGTCAATTTCTCTGGGTGAGGAAATGAAAATTGCACCGCTTCTTGCCGCCTGGGTTCCGAATGTCATACTGTTTATTCTCGGCTCAATTTTGTATTACAGAAAAGTCTATACCATAACTTAATGTCTTGTTTTGCTTAATAAAAAGCCGCTCGACTTACACATCGACCGGCAGAGTTTTCATCATGGAGAAAAGGAGTGGAAGAGAAAGTATAAAGAGAATTGGCTACATTAATATAATACCCTTTATATGATATATAAAACATATATTTTGTATATATTTACAGAACTTAATATTTTTTCTGACCGATATCGCAAAATATGCTATATTTATAATGGTTTTGGAGAAATACCAAAATAAAAAATGAGTGGAAAATTTTTCGATAGAAGAATACCGGAACAAGAAAGAGAAAAAAATGGGACAAACAATTGCTGAAAAAATCATATCAAAACATGCCGGACATGAGGTAAAGGCAGGTGAACTCTGTATAGCAAGAGTTGATGTAGCCGCAGTTCAAGACGGAACGGGTCCGCTTATGGTTCAAGAGTTCAAAAAGCTAGGCAAAGCAAAACCGGCTAATCCTCAAAGATGTATTCTTTTTATCGACCATGCCTCTCCAAGCCCGAGAAAAGAGCTTTCAAACACTCATATGGTGCTTCGTGAATTTGCAAAAGAGACAGGCGCAGTTCTTTCAGAAACCGGATGCGGGGTCTGTCACCAGAGACTGGTTGAATCATTCGTAAACCCCGGAGAAATCCTTGTCGGCGCAGACTCGCATACTTGTACATCAGGAGCTCTGGGTGCTTTTGCTACGGGAATGGGCTCAACAGATATTGCTGTTGCAATGGCAATGGGCAAAACTTGGCTCAAAGTACCGCAAACCTTTAAAATTGTTGTAAACGGTGATTTTCCTCAAGGAGTATATGCAAAAGATTTGATTTTGTCTCTCATCGGTATGATTGGTGCTGACGGTGCTACATACAAAGCCCTTGAATTTCACGGTTCAACTATCGAAAAGATGACCATGTCCGACAGATTTACAATCGCAAATATGGCTGTTGAGGCAGGTGCAAAAGCCGGATTATTCTGTACTGATGAAAAGACCAGAGAATACTTAAAACAGCAGGGAAGGGAAGAAAAGTTTGTAGATGTAAAACCGGATGAAGATGCCGTTTATGAAAGAGTCATTGAAATTGATGCGTCAAAACTCGTGCCGATGGTTTCCTGTCCGCATACGGTAGACAATACAAAGCCGGCAAAGGATTTAAAGGATGTGAAAATAAATCAGGTCTTTATCGGCACATGTACAAACGGACGTATAGAAGATTTGCGGATTGCCGCAAAAATCTTAAAAGACAAACAGGTTAATCCTGATGTAAGGCTAATTGTTGTACCGGCATCAAAAACCGTATACAAACAGGCAATTGAGGAGGGGATATTAACAACTCTTGTTGATTCCGGAGCATCTGTTCTGGCTCCCGGCTGCGGACCCTGTGTCGGTGTTCATGCGGGTATACTGGGTGACGGAGAGGTCTGTCTTGCAACACAAAACAGAAACTTCCAAGGCAGAATGGGTAATACAAAAGGTTTTATTTACCTTTGCTCTCCTGCAACAGCCGCTCACAGTGCAATAACCGGATACATTACAAGCCCGGTATAGATTGATTATTTTTTTAAATTATCGCTTGCAAGCGGAAGCCATTTTGCTTTCAGTTGATTTAAATGTCCTTTTTTTCTGAGTTCTGCTATGGCATTATTTACCTCAAATTTTAAAGAAGCGGAGGCTGCATCTTTTCTGAAAGCAACTCCGTAGCCTTCCTGAGTATATCTTTGAGGGAGAAGCATAAACTCTGGATGATCCATTACAAATCCGGCAAGAATAGCATCATCGGCAGACATAGCCTCGGCTCTGCCTCTGAGCATGCCTGCAAAAGCCTCTTTATATGAGCGGTATCCCTGCAGGATGACTTCGGGTGCAAAATACCTGAGGCTAGTTTCGCCGGTTGTACCGAGTACAATAACAACCCTTCTTCCGTTAAGGTCGCTTATTGTCTTGATAGCGGTTCCCCGTCTAATCATAACAGCCTGTCCGGCATAAAAATAAGGCAGGGAAAAATCTACAACCTCAAGACGTGAAGGCGTAATTGTCATAGTAGCAACCACCATATCAACTTCGCCTGAATTGAGTTTTGATATTCTGTTTGAGGGTGTAACTTCGACAAATCGGACAAGGTTTTCATTACCGAGAATTCTTTTTGCCAGAAGATGTGCAATATCTATGTCATACCCCTGAAGTTTTCCGTTTTCAACAAAACCGAACGGTTTTGAGTCAAATTTTACACCGACAATCAGTTCACCTCTTTTTTTAATTGTTGAAAGAAGGTTGGCTTTTTCTTTTTTTGCCGTGCAGCCGCACAAGAGTAAACCAGAAACCAGCACCAAACATAATATTACTTTTTTAAACATATTTACCTCTATAACTATTTTTATTATAAATTACAAAAACAGCCAGTTTGCAACTGCCACTGCTGCAATTATTCCCGCAGCATCCGCAAGAATTCCCGCAAGAATAGCGTGTCTGAATTTTTTTATGCCAACCGAACCAAAATACACGGCTAAGACGTAAAAAGTTGTCTCTGAACTGCCGACCATTATTGCCGTGAGTTTTGTCACAAACGAATCAGGTCCGAACTGGTTTGCAATATCTGAAAACATCCCCAGAACCGCACTGCCTGATAAAGAGCGAACAACCATAACCGGTAAAACATCAACGGGAATATTAAACATCTTTAATACACCGCCAAATGCCTGTTGTGTAAGCTCTATTGCGCCTGAGGCTCTGAGCATGGAAACTGCAATTATTATTGCAATAAGATACGGAAGAATATTTACTGAAACCTTTAGTCCGTCTTTTGCCCCGTCAATAAATGTCTCGTATACGGGAACTCTTTTTATAATTCCGCAAATCAATGAAACAACAATGATAAAGGGAATCAGCCAGCTTGATATACCGTCTATTATCGTTTTAACCATCATTTTCCTCCTTTATGTCTGAAGGAATTTGAGGTTTTGAAAATTTTTCAAGAATTTTTACCACTACAATCGCAAAAACAAAAGTAAATGAAGTAACAATCAGTGTCGGCAGAACAATTTCTGTCGGGTTTTTTGCCCCGCAGGCGGCAAGCACAGCAATAACCGTCGCCGGAACGAGCTGGAAACCTGCAGTATTCATAGCCAGCAATGTGCACATATCATTTGATGCTGAATTTTTATCTTTGTTGACTTTTTGAAGTTCCTCCATTGCTTTTATTCCTATTGGAGTAGCAGCATTTGAAAGTCCGAAAGCATTGGCACTAAAATTCATTGCAATATCACCGATAGCAGGGTTATCTTTTTTTAAATCGGGAAATAACAACCTTGCAAAAGGAGTGACCAATTTTGCAATAAAATCCACAAGTCCGGCTTTTTGCGCGATCTTCATTATACCGAGCCAGAATGCCATTATACCTGCGAGATAAAGGGCAATTTCTATAGAAGTCTGTGCACCTTTCCAGATTGCATTGACGGTTTCATCGATTCTGCCTGTATATGCTGCGGCAGCAAATGAGATGAGTATTATAAAAAACCAGATATAATTCATTCTTTAATCATACAAAATTAAAAACTTTTTGCAAATCAGATATTGTCTTTTTGCTTCAACTTTGCAATACGGTTGTGTCTGAGGGCTGAATTCTATTATTACAAAATCTTTCGAACAAATTATGACAAAAATAAAGGGCACATTATGTGCCCTGAAAACCTACCAAACCTATTATAAACCGAGGAATAAATTATATTGTTTTTATTTGTTATTGTACATTTCCTTCTTCGAGTGCCTTGTCATATTCTTTGTATACAGATGCTTCAACCGTTGTCAATTTTTCTACAAGAGCATCAAACGCTTTTGTAATAGACTCTTTATATGGTTTTGCATTATTATGACCATTTGCTTTACCTATTTCTGAATTAAGGTTGGATATCAAATTATTTAATTCTTGTGCTGTTTGTTCGTCACAATGTCCGCTTTCAATAAGTTCTTGCGTACGGATAATTAAAGACTCAGCTAAATCTTTAACATATCTACCGGCTTTGTCTCTTTGAAGCAACCAGGTATTTCCATCCCATCCGTTCATTTCATTGAAGATTTTTTCAATAAGAGTCTTGTCGCCGCCTCTTTTTTTGAATTTTGCTTTTTCTTCAAATCCATTCAAAACTTCCAATATATTGTTTTTGTTAACTTCTTCCAATGAAGAAGAAAGGTCGTTTTTCTTTGTACCCCAGCAGTACATAGAGTCTATAATATTTTGAACAATTGGATCTACTGATGTGTCAGGTGATGCTACAACCTGTGCATTACGCAATGGGCGTTTTGCATAATCGGATGAAGTTGCATCATCGTCATCTGTGCCAGATGTTGCATCCGGATCTCTTGCAATTTCCAGAAGTGTTTTTATATCTTGTGTAGAAAGATCGCCATTTTGGATATATCTGTCTACGATATCCCAGATTTTGTTATAGTTTTCTTCGCTCAATCTTGCATTTGCAGGATCTTTTCTATATTCTTCAACCAAATCCATCAAGTGTTTGAGCAGTGTTGTTTTTACGCCGTCAACTTCTATTTCTTGATTCATTACATCTGAAACAGCCTTGCCTCTGCCCATTTTTTCAAGACCGGCAAGAATTTCGGTTTCTTTTATTTTTGTTGTTTCAGAAGCACTATTTGCTCCGCTACGATACTCTATAGTGAAAGGATTATGTCTTTCTATAGGATTAAAAGTCCAGTTAGAAGATGAATTATTTGATGTCATTAAACCTTGCCAGTATTTTGAAATATCTGCCTTAAGCTGTATAAGCATTGGTACAATAGAATAAGTAAGTGCTGCGGAGTCGGCAACTGCTCTGTCAACACCGGCATTATTCCAGTATAGAGCTATATCATTTTGAGAGCCAAGTGTATCAACAGGAGCCGTAATTGAAGGGCTAACATATCCTGCTGCACCAAACGGGCTGTATTGCCAACTGCTCATATTGCTGAAATTAACTCCGCATACCATAATCTTTATCCCCTTGTTTTGTAAATTCCTCTAAAAATATCTAAGACTTTCTATAGTCTTATTGATTCCTCGTCCTGTATATATATAAAAAATATTTCTTTCTTAAAATTGCCTTTTTGTACAAAAAATCATGGAAATGCATGCCGTAATTGAGTTACAGCGCTATTTTTGGCGCTTTACAAAACTTAACAATTATCTTTAAACAATGCGGCTAACCTACAGGAATAACAGTAATTTTCATGAATTATGCTTCAATATATTCGTAAACAAAAGGAGCAGGCAAAATGAATATTGAAGGAGACAAAAATGAGGATTTCACAGCTTTCTTCCCCAAGGAGCTGGCTGGCACAAAGACTGAAAGAAACTTACAAGATGCGTACTGCGGAGAATCAAAAGCAAGAAACAACTACACCTTCTTTGCGAAGCAGGCAAAAAAAGACGGCTACGAACAGATATCCAGAATATTTGAAAAAACAGCAGAAAACGAAAAAGAACATGCAAAAGTATGGCTAAAACTCTTATATAAAGGTTCTCTTCCGGATACTTTAAAAAATCTTGAAACAGCAGCAAGCACGGAAAACTATGAATGGGAGGACATGTATGCCCGATTTGCGAAAGAGGCAAAAGAAGAAGGCTTTGAAAAAATAGCCTGTCTCTTTGAAACAATCAGAACTATCGAAAAAATGCATATGACAAGATACAACAAGCTTATAGAACAATTGAAAAAAGCCCGAATTTTTAAAAAAGAACATAAAGTATTGTGGGAATGTGCAAAATGCGGCTATTGTTTTGAGGGAGAAACAGCTCCGGAGATTTGTCCGTTTTGCAAACACCCGCAAGGGTTTTTCTTTGAAAAGAGCGATGATTGTTAAAAAACCGGATTTTATCCGGTTTTTTATTCTTCTTTTTCTTCTTCTATTTCTTCGGCAGGATTGATAGGAAGTCTGAAGCCGAATGTTGAACCTTCACCGGGTTTGCTTTTTACAAAGACCTGTCCTTGATGGTGCTTTTCTATGGTAACTTTTACTAGGTGCAATCCGAGACCCGTACCTTTAACGGTATGAGTATCATTTTCGACCCTGTAAAATCTTTCAAAAATTTTCTTCTGATGCTCTTCAGGAATACCGCAGCCTTGATCTTCCACGGAAACTTCAATATAATTCGGGTCTCTTGCCAGCTCTGCTCTGACTTTTATTCTGCCGTTTTCCGGAGAATATTTTATAGCATTTGAGAGCAGATTATTCAATGCTCTTTCAATACTGTCAACGTTTATCGGAATTTCCGGTAAATCTGGTTCTTTAATCAACGAGAAAGTGACATTTTTTTCTTCTGCGAGAACCTGCATTGACTTGAGCTGCTGCTCTATAACAGGAACGATATTTGTTTTTTCTTTTTCTACATTTATGTTGCCGGATTCCAGTCTTGAGAAATCCAAAATATCATTGACCATTTTCTGGAGTCTTGCTGCTTCTTTGTTTATAACATCAAAGAATTCCTGATTTGTTTTTTCATCAAAGTCTTTCGAATGATTATACAAAGTATCAATATATGTTCTCAATACAGTAACAGGGGTACGAAGTTCATGGCTTACGTTTGAAATGAAATTGCTTTTCATCTTGTCAATTTCGACTTCTTTTGTTACATCAATCAGGACAATAACGTAACCCACATACTCCTGACTGGTTGTAAACATTGGAGAAATAATGGATTTTATAACCCTGCCGTCAATTTCAATATTAAACTCGAGCGGTTTGTTTTCCATGATATCAAGCGGAGTATCTTTGAACTGTTCAATTTTTTCTTTAAAACAAAGTTCCCCGTCGGTATCGCAATACGTTTGAATTTTTGTATTCAAAATTTGTTCGTCTTCAACCTCGAGCATTTTTTTTGCGGCATTGTTTACGAGAACAACATTGTCATAGTTGTCGCACACAACAACACCGTTCACAATGCTCATCAACACAGCCTCAAATTTGTTTCTTTCCAAAGTAAGCTGGTCAATATTTTGCTCTTCATACTGGTGAAGACGCTGAGACATATCATTAAATGCCTGAATAAGGTCTTTTATTTCACCTGAAGTATTTTTGTCATCGAGAACATAACCGAATGCACCCGTTGAAATCTTTTTTACGCCATGATGAAGGATGGATAACTCTCTTGTTATTAAAATTGTATTTATTAAAATAACAAAGGTAAAAACAAGCCATGCAACGGTAAAGACAACAAGCATGGAGTTTCTTGTCGCATGAGAAATATCTTTTGTTGCACCGCCTGACATACCGACAATTACTTTGCCGATATTCGTTTTTATTCCTTCATTGTCAATCAGCATTTGAGAGGAACTTGTAATAACAGCCTGTTTTGCACGTTCCGGAAAGTCTTTTTTGCTGGAATAAATTACTTCGTTTTTATCATTTTGAAACTCAATAAAAGCAATCTCATTGTTGCTGTCCATTATTGATTTTGTATGGTCTTGAAGGGCGGAAAATTTTTCAAATTCCTGAACATCTTTGGTAATCTCAACACTTTCTATTGCAAGTGTTTTTGTTAAAATTTCACCAAAACCGCCGTAGACCTCGGATATTTTTTGCTGAATATTAGTAATCGCAAAAACAGCAAGTCCTACTATCAAAACAGTACTGATAACAAGACCGAGCAAAATTAATTTGTTCTGTGTGCTGATACTAAGTGAATTATTTCTCATGTCAATAATTATTATATCATCAAACAAAAAAAATAATATATGGGCGGTACTAAAATATCCGAGAAAATTTGTGATAAGAAATATTTTGTGCCGGACTTGCAGTGGATGGCGCAGAAGACCTGTCGGTTTGATAGTATGAAATGTCACCATACCGACAAGATTAGATTAGAAAAAAGACCTTTGTTTTCTTGAAAAAGTTTAAAGAATTGTGCTTATGCCGCATCATAACTCTCAGCTGTTACTTTTTTCAAAAGGGCGAGAGCTTCTTCATCTTTTCCGCTTTTTATCAAATCTACAAAAGCCTGAGAGTTAGGGTCATCCGGATTTGCAGCTATTTTGTTTTTTATTATTTGTTTTTTTAGTTCTTTAAAGTTGTTGTATACATAACCCTCAACATCACCCATTGTAACATCTGTTTCAATGGGGCCTTCAAGAGTGTTAAGTTTTTGGGGCGTTTCAAATGCTACTGCATTAACTGTGGCATTGCCGTCTTTGTGTACGGGGAAACCGCCCCAGCGATGCATATCTTTGTCATCAATTCTGTCGCCGTCACTATGAACGTATGACTTTTTCAGGATTGCCACATCATCAGAATTTGCAACTACTGCACAGTCTGTGATTTTCCCGTCTGAGTCCTGATTATCTTTTGCCCATTCTTGATTTACATAAGGGGCATTTGCATCATACTTTCCGTAATTCATAACAACACATGGTTTATCAATTTCAAAATAGCCTTTAGCGCTATCCAAAGGTCCTTGGTCCCATATGTTTTTGACAACTGTAGGATATTCTCCGTCATCAAGTTTTACTGTTTCGATATTTATGCCGTCACGTTTGCCCAGACGAACCATTTCTTCTATAGTACGGGCATTTGTAAATACAGGAACCGCCGTATATGTAACTTTGGCAAGTGCTTCTTTGTCTGTCGGTACTACCTGAATAAATGAAATACCTTTTCCTTTTATATTGTCTGCTTGATTTGGTTCAAAGAAATCTGACGGTTTTGTCATTAAAACATCATCAAGATTTGTACGTTCCAGAGGGCATTTTTCTCTGAGCTGAGCAATCTTTTTTTTGTAATCTGTCCATATAAATATTGTAATAGCCCTAATCTGTGTTGTCTCTTGATTTGGGCGGGTGTGCCATTTGATATTTTAAATCTTGTTCAAGTCTTTTTATTTCTTCTTTTATTTTAAAAGTTTCTGATTTTGAAAGATTTTCTTTGGGTAATAATGTTGCAAGTGCAAGTTCAGAGCTTACTTTTGCTTTTTGTTTATACGGATCTTCATAATCTGCATTTGCAATTGGATTTGTCGCAGCAGTGTTTTTTTTCTGCGGATTTTCTTCTATATTATTGGCTTTATTTACACCTGACACGCCAGTCTCTATATACATAGACTAACTCCTTTTTAATTTAACCTACCAAATTATAAAAGAAATTTTTTGTTGTTTTTTTGCCATAAAAATAAACTTTGTAAATCAAAATTTACAAAAAGTGTAAAATTTACATTTTAGTAATGAGTTTATGAGAAGAAATGACCTCTTTTTGAGTCAAGCGTAATTTTGTCAAAAGAGTACAATCTTGCAGGTCTTTTTGAGCCGGATTTTGTATATTCATCCAGTTCTTTCAGGATTGCAAGAGACAAAAATTTCTTTCTAAAGTTTCTCTTATCCAGCTTTTTCATAAGGATAAGTTCATAAGCTTTTTGCAATTCCGTCAATGTAAACTTCTGCGGCAAGAGTTGGAACGCAATAGGACAGAACTCAAGGCGTTCTCTTGTTCTCTTCAAAGAGTATTCAATAATCTCTTTGTGGTCAAATGCGAGTGCCGGCAAAGCATTGACAGGATGCCATTTTACTTCTGTGATTTCTGTATTTTCTTCAAAAGAAAGAACGATATCATCAGATCTGATTAACGCAAAGTATGCACAGGTAATTACACGGGAATTCGGGTGACGAAGCGGGTCGCCAAAAGTGTAAAGCTGTTCAAGGTAAATATTTTGAACGTTTGTTTTTTCTTTCAAAATACGCAATGCCGCATCATCAAGTGTTTCTGAGATACGAACATAACCGCCGGGCAAAGCCCACTTGCCTTTGAAAGGTTCATGTGCACGCTTTACCAGCAATACTTTGAGTTTTCCGTCTTTAATCGTCAAAATTACTACGTCGGTAGTGACCTCGTGGGTTTTTGTTTCCTTAAACATAAATCCTCGGCTATTCTTCACGTTATTAATTATTTTAAAATAAAAAAAATGCATTTTATACTTTTTTGAGAAAAATTTACAAAATGCATTTTTTTAATTCGAAATGTTACTAAATTGCGCCTGATAACGAAACAAACGGAAGACTGTTGTCTGTTTCTGCTCCCGTTCTTACAAGAACATTGTTTTCTTTGTCAACGGCAAGAGCTTTATTTACGGCAGAGGTTGTTCTCTGTAATTTATATTTTTGGATTGCCGGATCAGGATTTGCCTTTTGCAGATTATATTCGTTCATAATCCCTCTGACAAACCTCTTTGTTTCGGCAAAAGGAGGAACACCCTTGTATTTGCTGACATTACCCGGTCCGGCATTGTATGCGGCAAGGGCAAGTTCAACGGAACCGAATTTTTGATACATCATCTTGTAATACATCAATCCGCCCCTGATGTTGTCACTCAGATAGTACGGATTGTAACCCAGTTTTCTGGCTGTCGAAGGCATAAGCTGGAATACGCCTACTGCGCCGTATGCACTTCTCTTCTCATGAACAAAACCTGACTCCATTTTTGCAATACTCAAGCCCAGCGCAGGATCAACGCCCAGTTCCAAAGAGTGTTTTACGATGTAATCTTTGACTGTGGCTTTTGATGTAGCTGCTTGCGCTTGATTGGGATTTACTAAAATACAAAAAATGAATAGCAAGGTTAGTGTGAGTAACTTTCTAATCAAATTTTAATCCTCTGTTTTGTAACTTGAAACGGGAAAGCTTTTGCTTTTGCTCTAAGGCGGGTAATTTTCTGAACTTGGATTCTTTAGTGTCCCAAACCCCTTTTGGAGCTCCCGGAACTTTGATTTTGAAACAATCTTACTTTGACTTTCATAAAATCGTTTTAAAACCTCGTTCCCGAATATAGTAGCGCATAAAGATAAAAAGTCAAGTCACAAGACACTTTTCACCTTTTTTGACTTCTATTATATCCAATGATAGCTTGCTTTTTCGAACGATTTTATTTTTCTTCAAAATTAAAAAACTTTAATTACATGACTGATTATTAGTTTGTGTTAATATAATAACGAGGGAGATTTGAATGCCAAGAAAAAAATGTATAGAAATTGTCCTCGATGTTGAAACAACGGGACTTGATTATAAAAAAGAAAGAATGATTGAGTTTGCGGCTGTCAGACTCGAAAACGGAGTTATAAAAGACAGCTATGAGACTTTGATAAACCCGAAACAGCACATCAGAAAATCGAGCATGGCTGTCCACGGTATAACTGAAGAAATGGTCGCCGACCAACCGACAGAAGAAGAGGTCATGCCAAAAATTCTCGAGTTTATCGGAGATTATCCAATCGTTGCGCACAATGCGATTTTCGATTACAACTTCATAAACGAAGCCTCAAAAAGACTGTACGGCAAACCTATAGAAAACCAGAGAATAGATTCGCAGTTTCTTTTTAAAGAAGTTTATCCGGAATTTGAGTCACACGGTCTGGAAAATCTCATGAACAAATTCGGAGTAGAATTTGATACCAGACACCGTGCAATGGCTGATACTGTCGGACTTGCAAAAGCTTACCCAAAACTTAAAAAACTATACGAAAAGAAATATAACTGGCAGATGAAACAGCTTGAAAATATTGAATATCTGTTTGAGAGATATCTTCGCATTCAGCAGGCTGTGCAGACTATGCAGTCCGAACTTCAGGATTTGAAATCCATATTTAAACTCTATTTTGATGAAGGAGGAGAACCTGTCACTGCAACAACGGGCGAAACACTGGTATATCAATCAAAACAGTCTTATTCTTACGATTTTGTTCAGATAAAAGATATTCTGGATGAGATAGGCGCACTGCCAAAAGCTGCAAAACTCAACAACGGTTTTGTCGACAGACTTGTAAACGGACACAGTCTGGACGAAGAAACAAGAGAAAAAATCAAACAGGCACGCTGCGAGTTTTCGGAAACAAGAAATATTCAAGTAATAAAACCGGATAAACACAATAACTAGCCAATTTTGTCCGTACAATAAGATTAGATTATTTTGCGGCAGTTTCTTTTGTTTCGTCTTCGCTTTTTTTATTCATATCTGCAATGTATCCTTCAACACCTCTTCTGTCCCAGCCGATATTCTCTTTTACAACTTTTGCCGGTATACCGGCAATAACGGTATTGGGCTTTGAAAACTGTTTGTTAACAAGGCTGCTTGTTCCGATAACGGTATTATCAGGAATAATAACATCCTTTAATATTTTGACATCATGACCAATCCAAACATGGTTGCCTATTGTTATACCAAAATTTGTTGTATTTACATTTTGAGGATTATCCAGATTATATAATGTATGCCCATCACCTAATAAAAATTCAATTTTATTTGAAAACATACAGTCTTTTCCTATTCTTACAGTGCAATTGTTCAAAAAGAAAAAATGAAAAACGATACTCCCTACAGAAAAATTTTCATCAATAAAAATCTTGTTATTATATGTTTTTTGTCCAATATTTTCTATAGCCAAACAGTGTATTTCATATTTACTGGACTTTATTTCTATAGAGTTATTATCCCCGTAAAGATGCCAAGAAGACTGAGAGGTTTTGTGCTGCTTAAAATTAACAGGTTCCCAGAGCTCCACTTTGCAGTTTGTGCCATAAAACTGTACTTTTAGTCCCGGTATTTCCGGAAATTCCTCAATGTCTCCGTTTTCTTTGTGAAGGATAAATTGATTTCCTTTTTCAGCATGTATTTTTGCCAGCTCTTTGCCGGATAGTTTCTTTTTGAATTTTATTCCGAATATTTTAATAACTTTGTGTTTATATCCGTCAAACTCCGTTGAAAATAAAGACATTTCATACCTCAAGTCTATTTTTCTGTATTTTAGAATAAATAAGTAATATTTACAATGTTTATCTTCTAATGCTCGTTATTTTACTAATTATTAATCATTCATAAAACAGGATGAATATATTAGCATTAGATTACGTGCAGGTGTTTTTATGGATGATATAAAAAAACTTCTCGGAAAAAGGATAAAAGAACTAAGAATAGCAAAAAAACTTTCGCAGCAGGAACTGGCTGAAAGAATAAATATCGACCAGAGAAGTTTGAGCTATATTGAATGCGGTAAAGCTTTTCCTTCAAAATGTATTCTTGAACTTGCCGATGCTCTAAATGTGGAAATAGGAGAGTTGTTCAGCTTTTCACATTTAAAACTAAGCACATCACAAATGAAAGAATTTATAAAAAATCGAATAGATACAATTTCCGACAATGATGTTAGAATAATATACAGATTTTTGTTAGCTATGAAATAAAAAAGAAAGAAATAAAAATGACTTTATTTTCAACGGAGTTTGACGGATATAAACACAAAGTTATTAAAATATTCGGAATAAAATTCAAAAAGAAACTATCCGGCAAAGAGCTGGCAAAAATACATGCTGAAAAAGGAAATCAATTTATCCTTCACAAAGAAAACGGAGACATTGAGGAATTTCCGGAAATACCGGGACTAAAGGTACAGTTTTTTGGAACGAACTGCAAAGTGGAACTCTGGGAACCTGTCAATTTTAAGCAGCACAAAACCTCTCAGTCTTCTTGGCATCTTTACGGGGATAATAACTCTATAGAAATAAAAAAGAATGCCGGAGGAAATATACAAATATTAGGCTTTGGAGATATCACCGGACAAAAAACAAATAATAACAAAGTTATTATTGACGAAAATTTTGGTGCGGGAAATCTCACAATTCATTTTAAATTTTCAAGTGATTGTTGTCTAAAAATAGGAAAAAACTGTATGTTTTCCTCTGATATATTACTTTTGTTAGGTGATTCACATACTGTTTTTGATATAGACAATCCTCACAATACAAACAAGGCTAAATTTGGTATGACAATCGGCAACCATGTATGGGTCGGCAGAGAAGTTTTATTATTAAAAGATATTATTATTCCTGATAATACAATTGTAGGTGCAAGGAGTCTTGTAAACAAACAATTTACAAAACCGAATACAATTATTGCAGGTAGTCCCGCAAAAGTTGTAAAAGAAAATGTTAACTGGGATAGAAGATATCCTGATGAATACGAGAAAACAATAAAACAATAAAAAAATAAAAAAATAAAAAAATAAAAAAATAAAAAAATAAAAAACCTGACATTTGTCAGGTTTAAAATTAATAAGTCTAGTTGCCAATTCCTCTATTTTCTCTTTGTCTTTTCTCTATCAGTCTGTCTTGTCTAAGCTATAAAATTATTTCCAAATCTTGTTGCACCGATAAATACACATTCTTCAAGCAATGCATCCATTGAGCGGTAAACCTTTCTTGCCGGTTTCTTTTCTGCTTCTTCAATGCCTGCTTTAGTTTCGTTGTACTGTGCTGCGATTGCCAATGTATAATTTGCGAATGGATTTGTTACGTTAATCATTTCTCTCTGACCTCTTACTTTTTATATCTCTCGTATATATATAAAGTAAAAATTGTCAGAAAAATTGCCTTTTTAGTATATACTTTTGTTTACAAAACTTAACATCGCTCTAAAAGTCTGTATGCCTAAAAGGTAATAACATTTCCGTTAAAATTCATTGCGCACACCGAACAATCTTTGTCCCAATAGATTTTTGCATCCGGCTTTTGGATATAAACAAGGTTGTCAGAGGCCATGGCAGCTGCCGTATGCAAATTTAAGATATTGTTCTTTACAAGTCGTTTTATTATGTCGCTCACAAAAGTTGTACTGCCTGCCATTGTCCCGTTTGCATCAACGGCTTTGCCGTCTTTTAAAAACACATTTTTTGAACAGAATACCATTGATTCTTTTTTGCTGTGAGTAATTGGCAGAGCATCGCTTATCAGGATAATTTTGTTTAAAGGTTTTGTCCTGAATGTGATTTTCAGCACATCATCCTGTACATGCCTGCCGTCCGCTATGAGTTCTGTATAAATTCTGTCATCAGCCAATGCCGATACGGCTGTAGACTTTTCTTTATGCGAAAAAGCCCCCATTGCATTATACAAATGAGTCACCTGTTCCACTTCCGACAAGTCATATCCCGTACAGTGTCCGGCAGACACCCTGATGTTTTTGGATTTAAGGTATTTACAAAGTTCAAAACCTTCATCCAGTTCCGGAGCAAGGGTGACAATTTTTATCACGGGGTTTTCAATCTTTTTGAAATTTTCAACAGCCGGTTTCAAAAATTGGGCTTCGTTGTGAATACCTTTTTTTTCCGGATTTAAAAAGCAGGCTTCAAGATGAGCACCCATAATTTTTGCCATAGGTTCATCTGAAGATTTTTGAAACTGGATGGCTTTTTCAATCTCATACAGCTGTGTTTTTATGTGTTCCGGAGTGTCCGTCACAAGAGTCGGAAAGAAAGCACATACCCCAAATTTTAAGATTTTCTTTGAAAAATCAATAAAATCCGCAGCCGTACATAAAGAAAAATCTATACCAAAGCCCCCATGGAGATGCTGCTCGATGAGGGCGTTTGTTTCGATTAAATTATCAACAGAATCGTTCATAATTTTATTATATAAGTTCTTCCAAATCTTTCAACAGACCTTTATGTTTTGAAGCAAATTTGCTGCCTCTTGCTTCGATTGCCATTTTGAGAATTAACGGCAGGTTGAGGGCAAGTCCGTCTTTTGAATTTCTGAAATACAAATCTTCAAAATCATCCGGCAGTCTCAAAGACCAGTTTTGGTCTCCTGATGTGCCCGGTGTATTGTATGTTTGCTTTAAACCGAACAAATCAGTGAAGAACACCTGAATATTTTCTGCTTTTGAAGCAAAGATTTCGGCGAGTTTTACATTCATCAAAGCTTTTGCATCTGTTGTCAATTTGACAATAAAATCGTCTTTTTCCTTGCCTTCAAGTTCCGGATACATATCTTCAACCAGATTGAGAACATTCAAATATCCCTCATGAGTGTTAATCATTGAATCTGCCCACATAGAAATCGGCTCGTTGTCGTGAGTTCCGACCATTGCCCAGCAGTGCGGAGTGATATTGCAGCATCTGTAAGGGTGTTCAGGTTTGTCATGTTTTACAAATTGTGTGAGTCTCATTCCGAGCAGCCCGTATTCTTTCATTACGGATTCTACGGGGAATGTAAGCGTACCAAGGTCTTCGCAAACAATTGAATCTTTGTTCAAACCTTCTTCTTTTGCTGCGGCAATAACAATTTTTTCAATCATTGCTCCGTATTTTTTAATCTGCTCTTTCGTGAGCTTTTTGACTCTCTTTTCTTTGTCTGCACCGAGCTCTAGGTTCAAATCATCCATAGTTGCAATAGCGTACTGAGCAAGCTCAGGATGTTCGGGAGAGGAGTACAATCTGCCAGCACCCTGCTCCGGCATCGGCTTTTTGCCTGCTTTGTATACCCACGGATCTATCAGTCCGACAATATGGTCAATTCTGACACCGCCGGGGTTTTCTCTGAACATTTTTTTGTAAAGCTGTTTCAAAAGCAAACCGGCTTCGCCCAAAGAGCCGTCTTTATTGAACATTTTTTTGGGGTCAACTACAGGGAATCCCCATGCCTGACCGTCTTTTGAAAAATAATCAGGAGGACATCCCAGCATCCAGCCATCCAGAAACAGTGACTGATAAGCCCAGCTGTCTCTGTCGGAAAAAGCAACCTGTCTGTCCGCAATCATTTTGAGGTCATGTTTTTTTGCATATTTTTTTGTTTCTTCATTTTGTTTTGCGGCAATAAACTGACAGAATGCATAATAATTAATTTCATCAGCATATTTCAAACGCAGTTCTTTTTCTCTCAGGAATGCAGATTTCTTTTCTTCTTCCGTTTTAGGGTTGAAAAGGTTTCTGTCTGTTTTGTTGTTCCACAATGGCCAGTAATCATTGTTGTTTTCAATGACTAATGCTTCATAAAGAGCATCTTTTGAAAGCCAGAAATCGTTTTCTTCTTTGAATTTTTCAAACTCTTTGTTCAGCTTTTTGTCATTCCATTGTTTGAAATTCATATAGGCTTCTTGCAAAGCTTCTTCCTGCGCATTAAAAATATAGGAATATGCTGTTTTGTTTATATCTTTGTTCGGATTTTCATTGCAGATTTTTTGGTAAGTTGCTTCAGAAAGAATGTTTCCCCATTCTTTTTGGGTAAGCTGCTCCAAATCAATAAACAGCGGATTGCTTGAAAAGATAGTACCTGTGTATGGAGAAGCATCGCAGGCTTTTGTTTTACCCTGCGGTCCAAGCTGAATTGCGTTGAATACGCCTGATGCAAAATCAAAAAGATGTTTTGCTGCAGTAGAATTCGGAGAGCCAAAACCGGTGTTTTTTCCGTTTTCAGCAGGAAAACTGTTGCCGTGAATAATCAGTGCAAAGTTCTTTTTGCCGAGTTCTTTAAGAGCTTTGTGACACACTTTTTTTAGTTTTTTCAAATCTTTTTTGTCTGTTTCAGCACAGCAAATCATAAAATTACACCCCTTTTTTGACTACCAATTCATAAATTAATACTACCATTTAGTATATTATTTTTATATAGTCAAGGTGCATAATTTATAACTGTTTTTACATTTCTTAACCAAAATCTTCTATGCATTCCTGTGGAAAAACGCTGCGATTTCTTTCTCGCTGAAAGAGTGAACGATTGGTCTTCCGTGCGGGCAGGTATAAGGCATACTGGTTGTTTTCCATTTCTTAATTAACTCCTCCATCTGCCATAGGTTAAGTTCTGCCCCAGCTTTTACTGCAGCTTTACACGACATTGTAACAAGCATTTTTTCCTCAAGGTTGTTCAAATCTCCGTGCAGATTTTCCAGAATATCTGACAGAATATCTTTAACTTTGATATGTGCTATGACCTGAGGAATTTTTTTGAAAACGATTTCACTGTCAGAAACTTCGGCAATTTCAAAGCCGAACTTTTTCAGTTTTTCTGAATTTTCCGAAATCAATATCACGTCAGCCGGCTCAAGCTGAATTACATCCGAAATCAAAAGCAGTTGAGACGGTATTTTTGCTTCAGGATTTGATTTTAATTCCTTTTGAAGAGTTTCAAAAATATATCTTTCATCCGCAATATGCTGGTCTACAATTTTGAGTTCTGTATCTTCTTCAAAAATGATATAAGTATTTCTGTACTGACCTATTATATTAAACGTTTCTTCTATTTCTGTTTCACAAGAAAGCCCGAAATCAATCTGTTTTATTTCTCTTTCATAGCTTGCTGCCTGCGGCTGCTGCTCGGATAAAGAAAACGTATTTTCGTTTTCGTTTTGAAGTTGTTTAAAAGCAATATCTCCGAGATATACAGAATCATCGTCTTCTTTTTGTGAAGAAACCGTTTCTTGTGTATTACCTGAATTATAATTTCCGAAAGGCAAAACAGTATTGCCCGAAGACTGTGAAGAAGGAGCCGAATATACGGACAGCGCTGCTATAATAGAACTGTACACAAAATTAAAAATCTGATTCGGATTTTTGTAGCGGACTTCTTTTTTTGTCGGATGGACATTCACATCCACATCTTCTGCCGGAATTTCCAGATTTATGCAAACAAAAGGATATTTGCCTGCAGGAAGCATATTTTTGTATGCCGTATCAATGGCTTTTAAAATAACCGGACATTTAACAACTCTGTTGTTTACAAAAACATAAATAGATTTTTTAGTAGAGCGTGTAAAATCAGGAGTCGAGCAAAAGCCTGTCGTATGAAGTTTTGCAAGCTCATCTGTTTTGTTAATTTTTTTGAGTTCTGTTGCTATTGAGTTTGAATAAATCTCTGTTAAGACACACAGCAAATCACCGCTGCCGGATGTTTTTACCGGCGTTTTACCGTCGTTTACAAGAGTGATTGAAACATTCGGGTTTGCTATGGCAATACTCTGCAAAATTTCGGCAATTACGGCAAGTTCGGTTCTTTCGGATTTCAAAAACTTCTGGCGGACGGGTGTGTTGTAGAACAAATCTTTGACTTCCATTGTTGTACCGATTGCGCAGGCGCAGGGCATTCTTTTTACGTTTGATTCTTCACATTCTACCTGTGTGCCGGTTTCATTATCTTTTGTTCTTGTTTTGCATGTGACTTTTGCGATGGAAATTATACTGGCAAGCGCTTCTCCTCGAAAGCCCATTGTGTGGATATCAAACAAATCTTCCGATTTTTCAATTTTGCTTGTCGCATGTTTTAAAAAAGCCAGCTCAATATCATCGGGATGAATGCCGGAGCCGTTGTCTGAGACTCTTATAGACAGGCAGTCTTTGCTGACCTCGACTTCAATTTTTGTTGCACCGGCATCCAGAGAATTTTCAACAAGTTCTTTTACAACAGAAGCAGGTCTTTCAATAACCTCTCCCGCTGCAATCTGGTTTATTAACTGTCTTGATAATTGATGAATTCTTTTCAAACTTCTGCTCCCCAATCCTCATATTATTCTATATCAATTCCGAATAATGTGCTATATTATCTTTGTGAACAACTTACAAAATGAAATAATTAAAACAAAAAAAATATACAGAGAGATTTTTCTGCGCTCACAAGAGGCAATCGACTTTCAAATCGATGCCATAAAAAAACAGTCTCTTTGCAATCACTGTACAAAAGATTGCAAAATAGATTTCAACAAAATTACCGCATTTCAAAAATTTCCTCCGCATTGCCGTTATCGTTTCTGGCAGGAGGCTGCGCTGAATCTGCTTGAAACAAAGATTTCAAAAGATATTTACGAAAAAATACAAACAATTGAAGAAAAAAGAAAAAAATATACCTGCTGCCGCTGCAGTTCGTGCTGCAGGCTGGCAAGCTCCGAATACTCATATGAAGAACTCAAACAGAGGGCAAAAAACGGGGACAAATTTGCAGCCGAGTTTGTAAGTATTTTTGTTCCGTACAAAGATATAGAAGAACCGCGAAAGATTTATCCCGAGTATGTGGAAATGCTTGAAAAAGAGGCAGAAGACATAAACTCAATCCATTTTTACTACTGCCCCAAACTCGGTGCTGACGGGCTATGTACGGATTATGAAAACCGGCCTGATATTTGCCGGACTTTTCCGAATAATCCGCTTATTTCATTACCTGAAAAATGTGCTTTTTCAGAATGGAAACACGATGTTGAAATCATAGCGCTGACGCTGCATGCCCTGATTGATATAATAGGCTTTTATAAAGAAAAACTTAAAGAAGCATTAAAATAAGAATTTATTATTTTTCTTTTCTGATATCGGCGGCATTTTTGTGAGCATACAAGCCTTCAGCCTCCGCAATCACGGATGCTGTCTTCAAAAGATTTTGTGCAGATTTTAAATCTGCGTACTGATATGTCTGGACTTTTACAAAATCAAAGACACTCAATCCGCCCGAATATCTGGCAACCATATTTGTCGGAAGGGTGTGGTTTGTTCCTGCACAGTAGTCGCCGAAGACTTCTGCGGAATAATTTCCGATAAACAATGAGCCGTAGTTTTTGAACATATTCATTTTTTCTTTTGCATCTTTAAAACAAATTTCCAGATGCTCGGGTGCTCTTTTTTCAGAGATTTCAACCGCTTGCTCAAGTGTATCAACGACAACGGCAAAAGATTTTTCGTACGATACAGCGGCAATTTCACAGGTCGGAAGATTTTTCAGCATTTGTTTTGCCTTTTCATCCACATTTTGAGCGAATTCTTTGCTGAAACAAATCAAATATGCTCTGGCATCTTTGTCGTGTTCGCATTGGGCGAGCATATCTGCTGCAACAAATTCAGGATTTGCCGTATCATCAGCAACAATAAGCACCTCTGAAGGACCGGCAAGAAAATCAATTCCGCATTCACCGTATACCTGTTTTTTTGCAGCCGTGACAAATTTGTTTCCCGGACCGACAATTTTGTCGGTTTTTTCAATTGTCTCGGTACCGAATGCCATTGCTGCTACAGCCTGAACGCCGCCTGCACGGTAAATTTTGTCCGCTCCTGCCATATCACAGGCGACTATTGTGGTATTTTGAATTTTGGGAGAACACGCAATAACCTGCTTCACTCCGGCTGTTTTTGCGGGAACAATGGTCATAACGGCAGTGCTGGGCAGCGGATAATTTCCTCCAGGGATATAACAGCCGGCTTTTTCTATAGGAATAATCCTGTGTCCCAGAGCCGCTCCGTTGATTTCTGTATCCAGATTTTTTAAACAGCCAAGCTGCTTTTTTGCAAATTCTCTTACGTTTTCAATGGCGGTTTTTATGGCATTTTGCACTGATAAATCTACATTTTTGTATGCGTTGTCAATTTCTTCCCGTGTTACGAGAAGTGATTTGTTTTCAAAATCATCGAATTTTTTTGAATATTTTATGACTGCAGAATCTCCGTAAATTTTTACGTCATTGATTATTTCATTGACAGAGGCAATAGTTTCAAATTCAATATTTCTAAAGAAATTTTCATCAATATTTTTGTAATCCGATATTTTCATCTGATTTTCTCCAGAAGTTTGTAAAAAGATTTTTCGATATCAAAATAATTTAGACCCAGTGTTTTGTCTTTCGGTATCATTATAAACGACATATATTTGTTTAAGATACCGAGTTTTTCTTGTTTTATTGAGAGTCTTGTTACTTCTCTCAACAACCGTTTTATTCTGTTTCTTTTAACAGCTCTTTTGTGGTATTTTTTGCTCACAACAAAACCGATTTTTGTCGGTGCGCAAGAGTCTTTTTTTTCTTTGCCCAGATAAATTGTGAGCATATCATTAGACACAACCCTGTGGTTTCTGTAGGTTGCATCAAACGCCTTTTTGTTTTTCAGTCTGTATTTTTTTTGCAGCATATAAAGACCTGTAGAGAAAAAGGTCTGCTCAACTTAATGACGGCAGACCTTTTTCAAAAAACTTTTAAATCTCAGAACTAAGCTCTCTTTTTAGCCTGAATAGCGAGTCTGTGACGACCTTTTGCTCTTCTTCTGTTGAGAACTGTTCTTCCGCCCGGTGTAGCCATTCTGGCTCTAAAACCGCTGACGTTTTGTCTTTTTCTTTTTGTTCCTTCTAATGTACGTCTCATTTTATTGCTCCTTGAATTAAATTTATCTGGTTGTATCATAATAAAAAAGACATAGGCGAAAGTCAATCCGCAACACACAAATGATTACAAAGGGGTTACAAATGCCCGAAAGCCTGAAATATTTATACACGGAGAGATTATAATGACACAGCAGATTAATAAAACAATCGGTTTCATCGGTGCGGGAAAAATGGCAACCGCAATCATAAACGGTTTGAAATCTTCAAAACTTTTTAAACCCGAAAATATTATTGCATCAGAGCCAAACAAGGAATACGCACACAAAATAGAAAAAGACCTCGGTATAAAAATTGTGCACAACAACAGAGAAGCCGCAGCACAGGCAGATATCATTCTGCTTGCCGTAAAACCGTTTGTTGTAAAAGAAGTTCTAACGGAAATCGAAGACAGAATTGATGACACAAAACTGATAATTACAATTGCCGCAGGGATTTCCTCAAAAAAAATTGAAGAAATTCTTGAAAAAACAGCAAGAGTAATAAAAGTGATGCCAAATACTCCGGCGCTTCTGGGCTGCGGAATGAGTGCCGTATGCAAAGGCGAGCACGCTAACGAAGAGGATTTTGAAGAAGTAGTTAAAATTTTTGAAAGTGTCGGCAAAGTCATAAAAGCAAAAGAAGAAGACATTGATGCTATCACTGGTGTCAGCGGTTCCGGACCTGCTTTTTACTATTACATCATTGATGAAATTGCAAAAGCCGGTGAAAAACTCGGTCTTGACTACAAAACAGCACTTTTGTTATCAGCCCAGACTGCTCTCGGCTCTGCAAAAATGATTTTGGAATCAGGAGTTGACCCGAAACAGCTTATCACCAATGTCACGACACCCGGCGGTACTACGGCGGAAGGCAACAAAGTTCTTAACGAAAGCAATATATCTGAAATTCTGTTTGAAACAGTCAAAAAGACAGCCGAAAAATCAGCACTAATGGGTAAGCAACTGTAATATTTCAGGTAATCAAAAACAAACTTTCTTTATTTATTCTAAAAAAACAAAGCGCAAAACCGTGCTTTGTTTTTTAGTACAGAAAAGAAAGGCTAAAAAATATGAGTTTTAATCCGTTACAAGAAAAAGGAACCCCTATAGAAAAACAAATACGAAACTGGCATGAAATTACCAAAAAACCGTTTAACAAAACAGAAGTTGACTGTTATACAAGAACAAGACAGATTCTTATGAACGGAATCGAGGTTGAAGCGTGGAATTTTAAACATAACTTTTCAAGAAACTGTGCCGATGCCGAAATTAATAAATTTATTGCACAAACAAGACGAATTGAAGATATGCAGCAAACAACGGTAAACTGGCTGACTCCCGCAGACCAATCCGTGCTTGAAACAACACTCGGATATGAGCAGGTTGCTGTCGATTTGACCGCCTGGATGGCGCAGAACGAACCGGACCCGTATGTTAAAGAGACTTTTGATTTCGGACTGTTGGAAGACTTTGACCACCTTTACCGATACAGTCAGTGGGCATATTTTGAACACGGCATAAGCCCCAATGATATTGTTCAGGGGCAAACAGACATTATGCTCAGCCGTCCGACCCAATACCATCACAACGATGCAACTTTGAGGCTCAGAAAACCTTATGACAAAGCAACGGCAGATCCGCAGACAAAAGTTAATATTTATACACTTGTGTCAGGAGAGCAGCAGACACACAACTACTACGCCGAACACGGAATGGAATACGGAAATCAGTGTATCAGAGAAACTTATGCCGAAATCAAAGACGTGGAAGAAGAACACGTTTCTATGTACGAGTCTTTGATTGACCCGACGGAAAGCTGGTTTGAAAAACTGCTCCTTCATGAGTTCACCGAGGTCTGCAATTACTATACCTGTGTTGAAGATGAGGTTGATGAAAGAATCAAAAAAATCTGGGAAATGTTTCTCGAATACGAAATCGGACACCTCAAAATTGCGGCGGATTTGTTTAAAAAATATGAAAAACGTGATCCTGAAGAAGTTATCGGAAACAAAATTGTCATTCCGAACAGATTTAAGTCACAAAAGGAATATGTTACCAAAATACTCGAAACACAAATCCAAAAAAGACTCTCAAACGAGGGAATGGGCTATAGTGAAGTAAAAAAACTTCCCGATGACTGGAAAAGTTATGCCGTTCAGAAAAAAGTTTCCGAAGAAGGCGCACCGACAGAAATGGTTATTCAGGTAATGGCTGCGGCAAAAGACAGAGACTTGACAGTAGCGGATAACGACCTGAAAGACAAAGAAGCGGAACTTCTTGAAAAAGGTCTGGAGCCGAAGGTTCAGGCGCCGGATACAGTTTCTGTTGAACAGCTCAAAAAAATGATGAAAGAAAAAGAAATCGAACACGAATGTAAATAGTTTTTATAATCAATCAGCAACACGCTCTGTTTGAACATTTTCATCAGGATACATATCATCCTGAGCATTAAGTGTTTGAACGGAGCGTTTTAGCTGTTCGGCTCTTTCTCTTTTTTGCTTTCTGTATTTCATCTTTTTCAGTGATTTTTCAAAGTTTTCATCCTGACTTTCAAGTATCTGCAAAAAGGTTGTTCTGTTGTTTTTAGAAAAATTTTGCAAAACATACTCTTCCATCTTTTGGGCAAACAAGCCGGCATTGATATGTTTTTTTTCGTCTTTGTACAAAAGATTTTTTAGCATCATTGTTTTTAAAAGGATTTCCGGTTCAATTACGGAGATATTTTCCTGTTCTTTGTACATTGTGTTGAGAATTCTGTCAGGTCGAGAGATTGAAAGAGGCACGCTGATATATTCTTTGTTCTTCTTGTGTGCATACAAAAGAATGTTCAAATCTTCACGAAGAAGCAGTTCACATTGATTTTTGGCTTTTTCCTCTATACAAACCCTGTTTACGTACTCATATCGTTTGTTGTCTATATGCAGTCCCTTTTTGGAAAAACCGAGTTTCACACTGAAAAGTACAATCGGCAGTGCACACAGAATCATAAAAATCGTCAGAGCAACAATTATTATTTTATTATTTTTGTTCATAAAAACTCTCTCTTTTGTCATTTTATGTTTATAATAAAAGTTATGGAAAATAAAAACAACAAAAATTTTGATAAAAAGAGAAAAGCCCCTGAAATAAAAATTCAAAATATGGGTGTTGATATTGATAAGAACGAATATCGGGAAATTGTCCTGTCAAATTCCGCAAGACCGGAAGCCTCATTCTATGACAGGTACCGCTAAATGCCCACGTTTACATAGAATAAAAGATTGATAATAAAGTCTGCAACGAGAAGATAGAATGTGGCTTTTATTGCCGATTTTGTTGTTGCAATACCGACATCTTTTGCTCCGCCGGTTGTCTTGTAACCCTGTGTTGCACAAACAAGCGTAATGAGTATGCCAAACACAAAAGCCTTGAAAATGCTGATATAGATATCTTTTGCTTCAAGAAGCAGCCATACTGTATCCATAAATCTGTTGGGATGAAGCTGAATTGCAAAATATGCAACCATCATACCGCCGACTATACCGATAAACTCGGCAAGAATAACAACCATAGGAACGGTAAAAGCTGCAGCAATTAACCTCGGTGCAAAGTAATATCCGACGGGGTCAACTCCGAGAGTTTTTATTGCATCTACCTGTTCCGTGACTTTCATATTGGCAACTTCTGCGCATATTGCAGTACCGGCTCTGGCACCGATTGCCAGTGCAGCAAATCCGGGGGCGATTTCTCTGACCAGCGCCACTGCAATGAACCCGCCGACATAGCTTTCTGCGCCGCTCATTAAAAATTGTTTTGAAATTTGCAAAGAAATTACGGCAGCAGCAATAAAAACAATGGTCAAAGAAATTGACAGCGAGTCATAGCTAATCATTGCAGCCTGTGAAATGACGGCAGACATTTTTGTCTGCCTGTCAAAAATATACTTTAATGTCTTTATTAAGTTTTTTACACAAAGTCCTAAAAAACTAATCATAAACGGGTGTACACCATTTTTTGTATTTTTCCACTTTGCCTTTGACAACGTCAAAATAAAGTTTTTGAAGTTCTTTTGTGTGTTCTCCGACAACGCCGCTGCCTACAGGTCTGTGGTCTATTGATGTAATCGGGCTGACCTGTGCGCCTGTACCGCAGTAGAAAGCTTCGTCAGCGATATAAAGTTCAGTTCTTGAGATTTCTCTTTCGGCTGTTTTTAAGCCCAGAACATTTTTTCCGAGTTCAAGAATGGTGTTTCTTGTCACACCGACAAGAATGTTGTCCGTAGTTTGTGTGGTAACAAGAGTATCCCCCTCAACAAGAAACAGGTTCATTGCAGAGCCTTCTGTGACTTTTCCTGCCTGATCAAGAACAATTGCATCATCAAACCCTGCAAGTTTTGCATCGGTAACAATCAGTGCAGTGTTTGCATAAGAGCCGGAGACCTTTGCTCTCGGGGGGATAGCGTTGTCATCATTTCTTCTCCAGTTTGAAACACACACGCTCAAACCTTTTGCAAGATCGATATAATCACCCATTGCAAATGAAAAAATCAATACAGCATCAGGGTTGTCAATCATTCCGGGACCGATTTTTTGAGCATTTTTATAAACCTGAGGTCTTATGTAGGCATCTGTTCTGTAGCCGTTTTTCTTCAAAAGCTCTTTTGTTAGGTTGCAAAATTCGTCAACCGAGAATTTCGGATCCATATGCATAATTCTGCAGCTGTTTATGAGTCTTTCAAAGTGTTCTTTCATTCTGAAAGCATAAAGCTGGTCTTCTTCTTTATTGTAATATGCTCTGATGCCTTCAAAGACAGATGTACCGTACAAAAAAGCGTGGTTTCTGACAGGTATTGAAGCTGTTTTTGCATCTACAAATTCGCCGTCTAAATAAACATATTCTGTTGCCATAATCCTTCTCCTTCTAGGCTGTATGTTTTAATTATTCTATTATGGCGATTTTTGTCGGATATTGCAAGAATTTTCACAAAATACGTACAGGGGTTTACTTAAAGAAAAAAATCATTATCATAAATAATATGAAAAAGATTTTGTCGGCAATTATATTTGGATTTGTTTTTCTCACAGGCTGCAATGCCTTTGCGGCTGATGACTTCTGGGATGAGCCGATGAAAATTGATGAAGCTGCAAAAACACAGGAAAAATCCGTTACCAATCAGGAATTTGAAAAGGTAATGCAATTTTTTGAACGAAAAAAGAAGAAAAAAGAAGAAAAGAAAAAACCCAAAGGTGCTCCTTTGTGGGAACAAAATGTTCCTGATGCCGAAGAAAAAACACCGTCAAATGATATTTCCGGCGTGTTGAAAAATATAAAAGAAGATTACCCTACAGCAATGCTGCCGGTAACCCTAATTACACCGCAGATGACAGAAATTCCGCCCGGATATTACCGTATACTTTCTGCAAAAAATGATTACGGCTACTTTATCAACTTTTATCAGGGTAATCAGCTGATTGCAAAAGTAAAAGCACAAAACACAGGCAATGACCACAACCAAAAATCTCTGAATTATGCAAAACTAATTCCGTTCAACGATGAATATATGAAAGTAATATACGGTGATATTGACTGCAATCTGGAGGCTCGTCTTTTGATAAAACAATAGCCGTTGTACAGTTTTTTGTTACAGAATCTAATCTAGTGTCGCAGGTGCCGCCGGCTCAACACAGCCGGCGCCTGCTCACCTTTTCACATGACACTCAAAAAATTCGTTCACGTCACTTCATTCCTTATCTCGAATTTTCCTCAGACATACTTTTGGAGCAAAAGTTTTTTGAAAGCTCTTGCATTCACTGCTTCCGGCTCAATTTCCAGTAGTCTGTCCAGATATTCCAGTGCTGTTTTGTAGTTTCCGAGTTTTTTGTGAGCGGCTGCCATTGCATACAGGGCATCAAGAAACTTTTCGTCCTGCTCGAGCGCTTTTTCTAAATCTTCAATTGCTTTTGAAATATCAGGATTTTCTATATCTTTTCTTGTCAGGGTGATTTTTGCCCTGTTGTAATATGCATCTGTCATTTTTTCATTCAGCCGGATTGATTTTGTGTAGTCGAGCATTGCATCGTCATATCTTTCGAGTGCATGGTTTGCAACTGCACGGTAAAAATACGGAATTTCCCAGTCGTCTTTGAGTTCGAGTGATTTGTTTATCCACTCAATCCCTTTTTCAAAGTGACCTTGGTTTATTTCTTCTATTCCGTTGTCCAAAAATGTTTTGTAGTCTGACATTTGCGTATTAATCACCTATACTTCCGTGTTCTGTTTGAATTTATCCAAAATCAAACTTTCTATACGTCTGCCCATTTCTTCTTCCGAAATGAAATTGTGCTGTGAATATTCATAACCGTTTTTGGCTACTTTTTTTCTCAAGTTGTCATTGTCCATAACGGAGACTATTTGCTCTGCCATAACCTCCGGCAGTGTATTAAAAAGAAATACATTGTCTCTTGAGCCGTATTTGTATTCCGCTTCATTTACATCCATATCAACAACGGGCAGACCGCAAGCCATCATCTCATACGGAACCAGACTCGGATTTGTCGTTGAAAAACATATTCCCAAATCAGCATTTCTGTATAAATCCGCCAAATCATTAATTGTCGGAAGACTGTGTTTGCATGTTATTTCAAAAGGGATTTTTTTAGGATTTATTTTGGTTGAACCGTAAAAAATTACTTCAATATCCGGTCTTTTTTGTTTAACAATTTCAAGAGCTTTTACACCCAGTTCATAGCATCTTCTTTGCATTTCCGGACGTGCAAAAAATACAATATTCCTGTTATCTTTTGTTCTTGGTTTGTCTGTATTGTAAACAGATTTGTCCAGAGGGAACAAAAACTCATTTGCTTCTGTTCCGTATTTTTTTGGCAGATATTTTGCAAGCCAGGGACCGGAAGTTATGCAGGGCACACCCATTTTGTAGGTATTTTCTGCTAAAAAGTACTTTGTTCCCATCAAATAGAACCATGGCTCAAAGTCCTGAACAAAATAGAACATTTGTTTGAATAATTCTTTGTGTTTGTACATAAGATAAAAGGTTTCGCACCAGGTACAAATACAAACATCGTGGCGTGTCAGATTTTTTTCTGAATATAACTTTATATCGACATATCGCATATCGTTAAAATTTTTGTTAATTATAAATTTCTGTTCATTTAAGTATTTGCTGCCATAGATATATACAGTCAGTTTATGTCCGTATTCATCCAGTTTCTTTACCGCTCTGAAAATATTTCTGTGACCGCCGGAATTTGCCTCAACCTCAGGTATAATAAATGCAATATCGAGAGATGTTTTATTCACAGTTTTTTCATATTCTTTTTGTTTGTATAGCTTTTGAAGAGCTTTTTCATATTTTTGCTCTGTATAGCATCTAAAAAGTTTTTTTAATGTTTTTCTTAGTTCATTTTTTAGAGTCATATTCCGCCTTTTGATTAATAATACTTTCGTAAACCGTTATTATATCCGATATATTGTTTTTGACATAAAATTTTTCCGCAAAACTTTTATAGGCTTCATCACCTATTTTTCTTCTTAACTCCTTGTCTTCAATCAATGCAGAAAGATAATCAAACCATTCCTGCCGGTTTTTTGCAAGAAAACCGTCTATACCGTTTTTTACGCATTTTGAATATGAATCAATTGCAGAAACTACGGAGGGAACCCCGACAAGCGCAGACTCAAAGATTTTTAGTTCACTTTTGCCTTCATTGTATGGATTATTCATCTCAAGCGGGGCAATGTTTATATCCATTTTTGAGGTGAATTCTAAAAGCTTTAGATAATTCATATATCTTATGCGCTTTATTTGTTTTTGGTATTTTTTAAATTTTTTATCCAGCACAAGCGGACCGACAATGTTGAGTTCTGCATTTTTGTATTTTTCAAGAATCATCAGCAGTGCATCTTCCGCTTCCTTGAAATCAGTGTTGTGTGTGGCAGAACCGGATAAATAACAGATTTTTACCGTATGCGATTTAAATTTTTTGTTTTGAAGATTGAGTTTTTGTGCCAGTTTATACTGTTTTTCATTTATTGTGTTCTTTATTACAAAAGCGTTCTCTGCCCCGATTTCATGCAATTTCCTTTTGAGGTAGTCTGTTGTTACGGTTGATGCATCACAGGCAAGCGCTGTTTTTTTATATGCTTCAATTCCCGCAACAAATTTTCTTTTTTTCTTTTCGTCAAAATTATCAGTCAGAGCAATCTGATTAACTACTTCAGGATAAAATATCAAATCATCTGTATCAAAAACGACAGGAATACCGTGTGATTGAAAAGCATTAATGACCTCTGCAATTTTGTTTGCCGTATAAATTTCTCTAAATATAATCAACAGGTCATAATCATTTATATGTTTCAACAGGTAATCCAGATTATACCAGCCGTACTTGTCTGAACGGATACCTGACGAGGCAAGGGCTTCAGTGATATTATCTATCCTGTATCTTTCGGATCTGTTGTCAGGGCATCCGTTGATAAAAGCAATTTTTTTGATTTTTGATAAAGAGTCTGCTTTTGCAGGAGACACGGTTTTTGGTCTGCGGCAAAAAATCTTTAAATACGCTTTGTTAGCGGCTCGATGAATTTC
>CALVAQ010000016.1 GCA_944325595.1 Candidatus Gastranaerophilales bacterium | reverse complement strand
TGAGCTACTATGCCATTTTATTTGTTTCTATTCAATTTTCATTTTAGCTCAGTTGGTCTTAATCTGAAATGCGGCTCCGCTTCCAGCTCGCCTAGTGAGCTACTATGCCATTTTATTTGTTTCTATTCAATTTTCATTTTAGCTCAGTTGGTCTTAAATCTGAAATACGGCTCCGCTTTCAGCTCGCCTAGTGAGCTACTATGATTTTTCTTTTATATTATAAAGACCTCAAAATCAAAAGCCACTTTGTATTCGACTTCCTTCAAGGCTTACAAACAATGCTTTTATGTTAAATCAAAGATATTTAAATGTCAAAGCCTTTATCTTGTTTTCAAAAATACGCTTTATCTTATTATTAAGAAATATATTGAAAAGTTAAATTTGGTAACAATAATCGCAGTATTTGGGTGTTTTGATAATATTTCAAAAACAATATTCTCAATATTTTTCAAAAATTGATACTATATTTACCATTAAGAATAATTTTACAAAATATTTTACAAATACTATTCCAATTTATATGAAACTGTTATAACAGTACTAGCAAATTTTAATAAATATTGGTTGTGTTTTAACTAGAAAGGTAATTGGTTAATGAACAAATATCCCCGCATATCAAAGCAGGCTTCTTTTTGCTGCAACAATTGCTATTTTTCAAAATATTTTCCCTTTTTCGGATTAAAAGACAAGAACGGAAAAATAATTTATTTCGGCGACATATTAATTGATGATATGAATAATTTATTAACACCGGTAGTGGAAATAGAAAATGCAGAACATATACTATACTTCAAACCCATAAAAAATATTGGTAAACCATCTCTAAAAATGGGATGCAAGTCAACATACAGCAACACACTGGAAGTAATAGGAAATATCTTTGTTAACTTAGAATTCTTAAACAATATATATAGGGCAAATGTACAATAAACAAAATGAGAATACTTGCATTAAATTTTTGAACAAAATAAAATAAATGTATACTCATAAAAGAGCAAACAAAAAGAATATATAACACAGAAATCAATGGAGAGGTGTCCGAGTGGTTTAAGGTGCAAACCTGGAACGTTTGTGTGGGGGCAACTCCACCGGGGGTTCGAATCCCCCCTTCTCCGATTTTTAGACCCGTAAGGGTCTTTTCGCTTTTTAGGGTGTTTAATTTGCCGGTGACAGGACTGAGCGAGCCTTGGCTTGCGATTTTCAATTTGACTGCGGCAGCAAAGCAGGTTCGACCTCGCTTTTTTGCATAACAATTTGCCGGTGACAGGACTGAGCGAGCCTTGGCTTGCGATTTTCAATTTGACTGCGGCAGCAAAGCAGGTTCGACCTCGCTTTTGGCATAACAATTTGCCGGTGACAGGAGTCGAACCTGCGACCTGATCATTACGAATGACCTGCTCTACCTGCTGAGCTACACCGGCTAAAATACTATTCAATTTTCTTATGTCGGTAGAGCAGGTGCTCTACATAATTTGTATTACGTTCCGCTGCGCTCCTCTGGGGGCTACACCGGCTAAAATACTATTCAATTTTCTTATGTCGGTAGAGCAGGTGCTCTACATAATTTGTATTACGTTCCGCTGTGCTCCTCTGGGGGCTACACCGGCTAAATACTATTTTATTTGTTATATATAGATTTTAACGTATAAAAATCCAATTGTTCAAGTTTTGTTGTACCAACAGAACCAAATTTTATTCCGACAGAATTTTTGTCCGGATATATTCTGCTGCTCAAGACAACACTTCCGTCATTAGCAAATATCTCTACCGATGAATTATCAACAAAAATGTGCAATTTCAGCTTGTTGTTCACAAGAGGAAGAGCTGCTTCTCTTTCTCCCAAAAGAACTGCCCCGGATTTGTCACGATTAAGTTTCAAAACCTTCGCTTCTTTATCATAACTCAAAACAGTTTCTTGTGAAGCAGAAGTTCTTAATTTCACAGAAAATGTTTTTGAAGCTGTCATATCAGCAGACAAAATCATTTCATAAACATCGCCTTTTATGTTTTGAAACTCTTTTTCACAGGAAATTTCTTGAGCGGGAATTGAAATTTTCTCCTGACGCAGTGTTTCCAATTCTTTTATCGGAACAGAAACTAATTTTTCATCAACAATTCTCAATTCCCTTGGCAAAGACATAATACCTGACCAGTTTTCGGAACTCTCAGGAAAAGCAGCACCATCCATTGCCAGAGTACCGATATATATGTGTCTTCCATCCGGAAGTGTAATAAATTGCGGAGCATAAAAATCAAACCCGTAATCAAACAATTTAAAAGCACCTGTCTGAGCAAACTTGCCTGTATTGTAATCCAACTTCCCGACAAATGCACCCGACTGATATTTGTTCAAAAACATTTTGCCGTGGGGTTTTATACCCTTTGTTGAAATTGAGAGGACATCATGCCCTTTGATATGTATAAGTGCTGGATACTCCCACAAATCGCCGAGTTCACCTTTTTGACCCAGCGCAGTAACATTTATGCAAACCCAATTTCGCAAATCCTTGCTTTTAAAAAGCAGAACCGCACCGTCTTTTGTCTTTGTATACTGAGTACCGACAAGTGCATAGTACCTGTCCTCGAGCTTCCATACATAAGGGTTTCTGAAATGCTGGGAAGAAAATTCCAGATATGAATAATGCGGAGCCATTTTGATTACAGAATTATTTGCTGACTTGCCAAAATTTATGCCATCCTTGCTCATAGCAAGGTTTTGTGTCTCGTGGATTTCTGTTTTATCATCTTTTTTATTTTGGGATACACCGGTATAAAGCAGATACAAAAGACCGTCATCAACAATTGCACTTCCTGACAAAATGCCGTCTTTGTCATAATTTTCTGAAGGAGCCAGTGCTGTTTTCTGGTTTTTCCAATGAAGAAAATCAGGACCGTATGAGTGAGCCCAGACAGTTTTACTGCCATCTTTTGTAGCAACTTTGTGCTGATAAAATAAATGGTAAGAGCCATTAAATTCGGCTATTGCTGCCGGTGTCTGTATAGTTACTCCCGGAACAGCAAGATGATATGAAGGATACCATGAAAATTTTGCCACTTTGTCGTTAGAAAACAGCATTGCAAGTTTTGTAACCGAGCTATCTGCGCTTTCCAGCGTTTTTTTGTGTTCATTACAAAAGGCGGGAACGCAAGATGCAACAAATAAAAACATTACAATTAATACTGTATATTTTATCGTATTTGCAGAAAAATTTTTCATAAACAATACTCTCAAATAATAAGCATATACATAATACCACAAACATACTGAATTCATTAAGAATAGTATAAAAAGCAAACAAAAACAGGCAATTTTCATGCAAAAAAAGTTTTTATATATGTATGGTGGTTATGTAATTTTGTGCGTTAAATTATGACAGATTTTGAAAAATACAGTTATATATTTAATACCCGTCCCGGCAATGCCGGAAAGATAGTACACGGCGATTTAAGCACACAATACAGAAACAAAATAAATTCCACACAGCAAAAAGACCTTGCTGTATTCACATCAAAAAAAGATTTCTTCTCTTTTTGTGAAAAATTACAGCAAGAACTGTTGGAAAAAACTATAGCAGAAGAAAACCTTATTGCACAGGGTTCACAGGGAAAATTCTATCGTATACCCGGAACAAACTGTGCTCTTAGAGTACCAAATGATTGCATGACTGTTCCGATTAAACCTATAAACAAAAATGTTTCATCTCAGGACAAAGCAAATTATATCCTTGGCAGAATAGGCGATAATATTGAAATTATAAAATATATCGACGGAAAAAGTGTGAAAGAATTGAAAAAAAGAGGCATGTCCATAAAAAAAATCATTTTGAATATGCCGCAAGAAGCCTATGCCGGCTACATTGAAAAAATAAAAAATGCGGCACAGGCAAACATGTTCCACAATTACACAAAAGAAAATACACTCATAAACGAAAAATATCGTTTTATAGTACCGATTGATTTTACACATTCATTGACAAAGAAGGCAAATCCGATAGAAGATTTATATTTTCAATTCGGAAATTATCTGACGACAAAGGAAGAACAAAACAATTTTTTTGCCAAAAGTGTTCTCGGCCTTGTCAGTTTGATTGAACAAGATAAGCTAAACTACCATTGTGCAGGAAAAATCAATGTTTCACCGGAAAAAATCCTTGAAAAATTTAATCCTGAAGACAAAAAATTTATCTGCGATTCTCTGTCAAAACTCAAAAAACTTCTTGCGTTGAAAAAGCTCGAAAACATCTCACCTGATGCAAAAAGAGCCCTGCCGGAAGAAATTCAAAAATACAAAGACTATATAAATTCACATATTAAAAACTAATGAATTTTTTTGAAATATTGATTTTGAGAAAAAATATATTAATATATATCGTATGAAGAAACTTTTTTCACTATTAGCAATATTGTTCTGTGTTTTCTGCTATAGCTGTACTACAGTGAAAGCGGAAACAAACTATGCGGAACTTTATCAAAAAACAAATCCTGCAGATTTTGAACTCGTACACAACATAGACCCGTATCAAAACGAAGATTATCAAAAATATGCCTGGTCTCCGTTTCCTCTTTTCAGGTTGAGTTCCGATTTATATTTTAAAGGACAGACAATACCTGCAGGATATTATATACTCACCCCCAGAAACATGAACGGCAGAGACTATGTATTTTTTAAAGAAGCAGGCAAAGTAAAATATATTATCCCTGTTGTAAAAAAAGAACTCGTACCTGTCGGTTTTTATCACAACAATATACCGGAACCCAAATACACAAAATGGCAGAGCTTTTGCAAAAACGTAAGAGAAGGTTTTTATAAAATATTCAGGAACTCCTCAAGAAAAGCCCCTCCGCCAAGTTCCTACATTACAACAGAAGCTATTGACCGAAATATGTGTCTGATAGCAATATATTACGGTGAGTCAAAATACTATCTGGTATTCAAAACCGTAAAAGAATAAACTACAAAGCTTCATCAGTTGCAATCAACGGAGCGCCGATTACTCTTTCAAGATTTGCAGCAGAAATATGGTACTGCATCAGAGTATTATAAAACTGCAATTTTGCGTTTTGATATGTAATCTGAGCATCTTTGATTTCAATTGCATCGCCAAGACCGGCTTTGTATCTTCCTGCTGCAAGATCATATCTTTCTTTTGCCACATTCATCGAAGCTCTGGCTACAGGAATAGATTCCTGAGCATTTTTTAATTGAATATAAGCTTGTTTTACATCTAGATACAGTTTTTGACGCTGGGTTTCATAGTCTGCCTGATCTTTTTTGTATGTAAGAGTAGCCTGATCAACCTGTTGTTTTAAAAGAAGCAGATTGAGATTTGAATAACCAATTTGTGCTCCGATTTGATAACCATAGTCTTTACCGGGTTCTCCGCCGCCTCTGGAATATGAGCCAAACCCCGTAATATCAGGTAAGAATGCAACCTTTGCGGATTTTACAAGAAGTTTTGAACCTTCCATTTTCTTTTTTGCAGCAAGCAATGTCGGGTTTTGGTCACAGGCGATTTTTATTGATTCGTTGAAACTTATGTTATATTTTCTTCTGTCCAAATCGTCCTGTATTTCGAACTTTGCAAACTCGGGAACACCCATTGCGTTTGTAAGCTGAGCAAAACCGGTTTCTACAGAGTTTTTTGCCTGAACAAGAGTGAGTTTTGTGTTGTCAAGGTTAAGTTCTGCCGTAGATACATCAATTTTCGCTTTGCTGCCGATTGCATAATACGCTTTTGCCTGTTCAAGGTGAATTTGATACTGCAAAACGGAATCTTCATACACCTGCACCTGCTGCTGCAGGAACAACTGGTTGTAATATGCAGTTTTTACCTGATAAACAACATCATTTATGCTTGATTGCAGCGTTTCTCTTGATGCCTCGTATGTCTTTTTGGCTATACCAGCTTGAGAACTGGTTTTTCCAAAGTCATACAAAAGCATATTAACGCCCAGACTCGGCATATTCCAGAGATTGTATTTTTGCATCGGGAACTTGAAGTTTGTAACCATCATATCGTTTCTGGAATAACTTGCCTGTGCATTGATTGTAGGAAAGTAATTAGACCACGCCTGCGCAATCTGATTTTTATAGATATCTTTGCTGATTAATTGAGAAAGAATTGCAGGGTTGTTTTCAAGTGCAATCTTTACGCAATCATCAACTGATACTATTTTGGTTGTAGAAACTCCGCCTTCAACAGCAGCGGTAGAAGAAAACACATCAGCCTCAGGGGTTTTTTCATCCGTCTTTTCAGGAGGCTGTTTTAGAATTATTTCTTTTTCTTTTGCTTCCTGCTGTGTAGTTTTATCATTTTTATTTTTCTTGCCAAAAAGAGATTTTTTCTGAGTTTCTTTTTTTTGTGAAACCTTCTTTTCTTCTTTATCTTTATCTTTTTTGGTATCTTTTTTGCTCGTTTTTATAATAATTTTTACAGACGGTCTTGAAAGATGAGTTTTTGCCGTAACGACAGAATCATCATATTTTTCTTTTTTGGGCTTTTCTACATTTTCAGATTTTTCTGTATTTTCAGCGTTCTTATTTTCTTTATGTTTTTTTGCCTTTGTAGATTTTGTTTTTTTCTGTGTTTTATCTGTTTTTTCAACTTTCACAGCCGACTTTATTGAAGTATTTTCTTCTTGAGTTTTAGAAACTTTTTGTGAGTTATCTTTTTTTGCAAAAGCCAGTTTTTGTTTTAACGGGGTTTTAGCCGAAGAAGTTTTTTGTTTATTTTCAGCGCTCGTGGTAGTCTTGTGTGTTTTAAAAGCTAACAAGTTTTTAGCTTTATTGTTCTTCGCATTATTTGCTGCTGACTGTTGTGTATTAGTTTCTGCTGATTCAGCAGGAGTAACCGTCTGTGTCTTTGATGAAGTATCTTTTTTAAAGAATTTCAAATCAAGAGAATACACACTCGAGCAATCAAAGCAGAAAAATCCTGTTATTATCAAAGAAATTATTAATGTTTTTGTTATCTTATTCATTTCTTCCCTCAATTTTTGAGATTTAATCAATATTATTGTTTGCGTTTTCTCCGTTTTCAAGATTATGAGATTTTTTCTTGTTCAAAACTTTGTCAACCAGGTGCTGAATAATTACATAGAATGCCGGAGTCATGACAGTACCTATAGTACCGGCAGCGAGCATACCGCCAAATACCGTAGAACCTACTGAAATTCTGGAAGAAGCACCTGCACCGTGTGCCAAAATCAAAGGCAGCATACCTATGACAAAAGCGACAACCGTCATCATAATCGCCCTGAACCTGATACGTGAAGCTTCAACAGCGGCATCTTCAATGGACATACCCTGCTCTTCATGCAGAACTTTTGCAAATTCTACAATTAGAATTGCCTGTTTTGCAGCAAGTCCGATAAGCATAATCATACCTACCTGAGAATAAAGGTCAAATGCCTGCCCCATTATGAGCTGGAAGAGCAATGCTCCTGCCGCAGCAAGAGGACAAATCAAAAGTACGGCAAAAGGAATTGACCAGCTTTCATAAAGTGCAACAAGGAACAAATATACAAACGTTAAAGCCAGAGCAATAATCGTCGTTGTTTGTCCGCCCGACTCAATTTCCTGTTTTGAAGTACCTGACCATTCATAGCCCATATCCTTAGGCAATGTTTCAGTTGCAACTTCTTCCATAGCCTTCATTGCTTCACCGGAACTTCTGCCGGATGCCGGCTGTCCGGAGAACTGAACACTTCTGTACTGGTTATATCTTGTAATGGAGCCTGCACCGACTGTTTGTCTCAAAGACACAACAGTTGTAATAGGAACCATTACTCCCGAACTGTTTTTGACATATATACCGGTAAGGTCATCTGCATGACGACGGAATCTCTGTTCTGCCTGCAATTGAACCCTGAATACACGACCGAGTTTGTTAAAGTCGTTTACGTAATATGTACCCAGAGTAGATGACAGGGTGCTGTACAGCTCCTGCAAGTCAATACCCTGAGCCAGAGCTTTATGATAGTCAATATCAACAATGTACTGCAGCATATTTGCCTGATACTGAGTGTATACGTTTGAAAGCCGTTTATCCTGATTTGCGGCAAGCATAAGCATTGTAGAATACTGCTGCATTTCCTGCGGAGTGTATTCCGCTTTTGACAACATTTGGAACTCGAAACCGCCGAGCATACTCATACCTGTAATTGCAGGAGGAGAGAAGACCCCGATTTGAGCTTCTTTTATCTGCGAAAACTCTCCTCTGATTCTGCCGAGTATTGCATTTGCTGACAAATCTGTTTCTTTGCCCTGAATTTTTCTTACTATTTTCTGGAAGAAATTAAACTCACGTTTGCTCCATTCTTCAAGTCTGATTACAAGAAATGCTTCGTTAGAAGGTCCCATACCGACAAAGATAATTCTTCCCTCAACACCTTCAGTTTTTTTCAATATATCATCCATCATTTCTGTAACTTCTGTTGTTCTGGCAATAGAAGCACCTGCCGGCAAACTAATCTGTGCCATCAAAACAGCCTGATCCTCGTCAGGAATAAATCCGGTCGGGATTATTTTAAATAACGCAAGCATCAAAACAATAATTCCGCCAAACACAATTAGAGTAAGTTTCTGATTGTGAACAAATTTTTCTACATAATGAATATAGATATCGGTGAGTTTTTGAAAATATACGTTAAATTCGGTAAAAAGCCATTTTATGGCAGCAGAAGCTTTGTTTGAAGGTTTTCTGTTCGGATCTTCATGTCGAAGAATAATCGAACACAAAGCAGGAGACAACGTCAAAGCACAAACTGCAGACAGGGCGATTGATACTGCAATACAAACAGCAAATTGTTTGTACATCAATCCTGACAAACCGGGCATAAAGCTGACCGGAACAAATACCGCCATCAAAACGAGTGCCATAGAAACCAGTGCACCGCCAATTTCCTGCATTGTAATCTGTGTAGCCTCAACAGGAGATTTACCCGCCTCAAGGTGTCTTTTTACGTTTTCAATTACAACAATAGCATCATCGACAACGGTTGCTACAGCAAGTACAAGAGCAAACAACGTCAACAGGTTTATTGACATATCAAAAACCGGCAAAGCGGCGAACGTACCAATCAAAGACACCGGTATCGCAATCAAAGGAACCAGTGTTGCTCTCGGGTCGCCGAGGAATATGAATATAATCGCAACAACAATTATAGAAGTTTCAATAATTGTTTTTACAACCTCGGACATAGATTCACGAATAAACTGCGTGTCATCATGAACCATTGCAAGTTCCATTCCGTCAGGCAACGTTTTGGAAATTTCCGCCATTTTCTTTTCAACGGCATTAACGATTTCAATAGCATTTGCACCCGGAATTTGGATAATCTGCATCAGGGCAGCCGGCTTTCCGTCTACTTTACCGTTTCTTGAATAAGTTTCAGAACCCAGCTCAACACGTGCAATATCTTTTATTCTGATACTGGAGCCATCTATATTTGAGCGGACGATAATATCCTCAAATTCTGACGGCTCGAGCAATCTGCCCTTTGTTCTCAAGGTAATTTGAAATCTTTGTTTGTCGGGTCCGGGTTCCTGTCCCAGAGCACCGGCTGAAACCTGAACGTTTTGTGTTGTAATTGCTTTTTGAACCTCAGAAACAGAAACATTAAGGTTTGCCATTTTCTCCGTATCAAGCCAGATTCTCATTGAATAATTGCCGGCACCATATACACCAACCTCACCGACACCGGGAAGTCTCGCGATTTCATCTTTGATATAAATTGATGCATAGTTCGTAACATCCAGCTGTGAATATCTGCCATCTGTTGATGCGAGGTTCAAAATTGCGACACCTGCACCGGACACCTGCTGTTTTGCGGTAACGCCAAGTCTTCTGACATCTTCCGGCAGTTTGGGCTCAATTTGTTGTATTCTGTTTTGTACGTTTACAAGGTCAATGTTTCTATCCGAACCGACTTTGAAATAAATTTGAAGCCTATATGATTCATCCGAACTGGTTGAAATCATATAAAGCATATCTTCAACACCATTGATTTGAGATTCAAGCAAAGAAGCAACGGAAGATTCAACAACATCAGCGCTTGCTCCGGGATACGAAGCAGAAACCGTAATCTGCGGCGGAGTGATATCCGGATATTTTTCAAGCTTGAGACCTGTCATAGCAATAAAACCGACCAGCGTAAGAAATATAGATATGACTATCGCAAATCTCGGTTTTCTGATAAAGAAATATAAATCTTTATTGTTTTGTATATCCTGATTGTTGTTTTGTTTATTAGACATCGGTTATTTATTTTCCTTTGCTGCTTTATCCGCAGCATCTTTATCAACTACAACATTGGCTCCGTTTCTCAATCGTTGGAAACCTTTTGTAATAACTCTGTCACCCGGCTGCAAACCTTCATCGACAACCCATTTGTCATCAACTTGATTTGATATTTTTACATATTTTTGCTCTGCCTGATTATTTTCATTAACCGTCCAGACATAAGTACCGTCTGTGCTGTCAGAAACTGCTATTTGAGGAACAACAACAACGGTAACAGGTTTTTTTGCCACGGCAACAACATTTACAAAGTCACCGGGAACGAGCAGGTGGTCTTTGTTTTCAAAAACAGCACGCATCGCAATTGTACCTGCTGTCGGATCTACTACGTTATTTACAAACTCAAGAACACCTCTCTCTTTGTATTCTGTACCGTCAGAAAGTTTTATGATTACATCCGTACCCGGAATACTGCCTTTGTTGAGAACGAGTCTTCTTTTCATATAACGAAGATAGTCTTCACTCTTCACATTAAAATATGCATAAATCGGGCTGACTGAAACAATCTTAGTCAAAGCACCGGACTGGGGATTTACAAGGTTTCCTTCCGTTATAAGGATTTTGCCGACTTTTCCGTCAACCGGAGAGGTGATTTTTGTATAACTCAAGTTGAGTTTTGCGGCGGCAAGGTTTGCCTTGTTAACATCAAGTGTCGCTCTGTTCTGGTCTCTTGTAGCAAGCGCCTGATCATAATAAGATTTACTTACAAAGTCATTTTTTACAAGCTCCTGAGCACGAACAAGCTCCTTTTGTGCATTTATAAGAGCCGCCTGTGCCTGTCTGACAGCAGCTTCCGCCTGCTGAACCGCAATAATATATTCGTTTGGCTGAATAAGAAATAGAGTTTGTCCTTTTTTTACGTAAGCACCTTCTTTAAAATAACTTTTTTGAAGCCAGCCGTTGATTCTTGCAACAACATCTACTGAATATTTTGCCTCTATTCTTCCGACTGATTCGTTTCTGGGATATATTTCCTTTGTTTCAGCATACGCAACATCAACGGGTGTTGGTTTTTTCTGCTGTTCCGCCATTATTTTTTCAGTGATTATACCCGCAACTTTATTAAACACAATCGGAACAATAATCAATGCCGCAATTATTATCCACAACAGCTTTTTCTTATTCATTACAATTCTTCCTCTTCCCTTAAAAGTCAGCTTATTGTTAGCATAACAACAATTGTAAATTAAATCAAAAAATTTACAATAGTATAACTGGTGGATAAATCAAGAATATCTAATATTTACAGCTGCCGTTGTAACTTGCTGCACTGCCAGGCTCGCAATTCCACAGATTTGTGGAAAAACGCCAGCCATGCATAGCCAATTCGTGTTCTACGCCATTTTCAAGCGGTCGGACAGTTTCGGGTAAATAATAATCGTCATCTCCGCTTTTTGTAAATTGAAAACGGAACTGGTCTTTTCCCGCAAGATTCGGAAGATTGTCCCCATTTACATCGACATAAACCTGGCATTTGTTACTTCCGCAATTTGCAACGCTCATTTTTGCACCGTCCATTGTGATAACATAACATTCCTCATCACCGCAAGAACCGTTATTTTCCACTTTTGTTGTTCTCAAATTCGGCACGAGATATTTTTCAAAAAACACTTTATTTGAAGAAAAGTCCCAATTTCTCATAGGACCTTCTGTCATAATTGCATTGTCGGCTACATCTTCAAGATTAAGATATGCTTTTTGCAGTTGTACACCCAGCTCGGTTCTTTGTGAATGTTTTTTGAGCTGAGGAATTGTAATTGCCGCAGTGATACCGATAATCGCCATAACAAGTGCCAGTTCGGCAAACGTCAATGCAAATTTTTTATTCATAAAAGACATATTCAACCTTTCTAAAACTACTTACAAGATTTATTATTTGTAATTAAATTTCTGAAATTATAATACCTTACAACTTCTTTATTCAAGTCAGAAACCGTATCCAAAAACGGATTGTCAATATGCACACGGTTATCATACTTAGTATCAATTATATACACTGCGGGATAACCTGATATTCTGTATTCTCTGACCAGCGATTCATTTTTTGAATCTTCTACATTTATCAAAACAAAATTGAATTTATCCTTATTTATATTCCTGACTTTATCCAGCCTCGGCATAAAACGTTTGCAATAAGTACACCAGTCAACATAAAACACAGCAACAATCGGTTTATCCTGATTTTTTACCTGTTCATACGTAACACCGATATCATAATCCGAAGGTTTCATATTTGCCTTAGGTAAAACAGCAAGCGCCGTACCGACAACAGCAAACATCAGCACAGTGATAACGGCGGAAATTACAAATTTTTTTGATTTAAAATTTAGAATTGTCATTAAAGAATTGCTCCTTTGGGTACTACGGTAACTCCGCCTTCCGAAACATAAAAGCCTCTTGCTTCATCTTCGGCTCTGTCAAAACCTATTTTTGTGTAAGGCGGAATATCAACATTTTTGTCTATAATAGCTTTTTGAATATGAGAGTGTCTTCCGACGTTTACGTTTTCCATAATTATTGAATCAACAACGCTGGAAAAACTATTGATTCTGACTTTTGGCGACAAAATACATCTGGAAAGCGAACCGCCTGAAATTACACAGCCCTCAGAGACGAGAGAGTTTGTCGCCATACCTCGTCTTTCAAGTTCTTCCCAGATAAATTTAGCCGGAGGATAGTTGTAATTAAAAGTCCTGATCGGCCATTTCGGATTATACAGGTTGAATTCAGGATCATATGCCAGCAAATCCATATTTGCCTGCCAGTATGCATCTATTGTCCCTACATCACGCCAGTAGCCTCTTTCGGATTCTTCCATATCGGGAAATTCATTTTTTGCAAAATCATAAACATATATTTTATCGCCCTGTGCAAGCATTTTGGGGATAACATTTTTGCCAAAATCATGGTTTGATGTTTGAATATCCGCATCAATTCTGAGTTCTTCAATGAGTTTGTTACGGTTAAAAATATAATTTCCCATAGAAGCAAGGCATTTTGTCTCATCACCGGGGATGTGTTTCGGTTTTGATTTTGGTTTTTCAATAAAATTAGTCAGATGCCAGTTATCATCGACTTCCATTATTCCGTATTCACCTGCCTGTTCTATCGGTATCGGAATAGCAGATATAGTCAAATCCGCATCATTCATCTTATGAAAAGCCAGCATCTCCGCCACATTCATTTTGTATACATGGTCACCGCCAAATACAGCTATGTATGCACTCTCTTCAGCAAGAATATGGTGGATATTTTGAAAAACAGCATCCGCCGTTCCTTTGTACCAGTTTCCGTCTATTCTCATCTGTGCCGGAACCAAATCAACATACTGGTCAATGATTGGAGACAGAGGCCAGGTGCGCATTATATGTTTGTTTAAAGAGTCTGATTTATACTGTGTAAGTATTTTGAGTTTGTAAAAGCCCGAATTGATAAAATTATTGATAACAAAGTCAATAATACGATATCTCCCGCCGAAAGGAACTGCTGGTTTTGCTCTGTCTCTCGTAAGAGGATAAAGCCTTTTGCCTTCGCCGCCTGCCAAAATCATAACCAAAGTATCATCAACTGACATGAAAACTCCTTTAAAAAAACTTATGTCTAAATCATAACATATATTGCAAAAAAAATTAAACACCAAAAATAAAAGACCGGACTTTTGAAGTCCGGTCTTTGTATACTTGAATAAGAATAAAATTCCGATATTAACGTTTTGAGAACTGGAATCTTTTTCTTGCTCTTTTTCTACCGTATTTTTTACGTTCTTTAACACGGGCATCTCTTGTGAGCAAGCCTTCTGATTTGAGAACGCTTCTGTATTCAGGATTGTATTCAAGCAATGCTCTAGAAATACCGTGTCTGATAGCGCCTGCTTGAGAACAGATACCGCCGCCTACAGCTTTAACCCTAACATCAAAGTTTTCCATATTTTCTGTCAAAGCAAGCGGTTTGAATACCATAATCTTCATTGCAGGTCTGTTACCAAGATAGTTGTCAAGAGTTTTTCCGTTAACAAAAACTCTGCCTTTGCCTTTAACCAGTTTTACAACAGCAATAGAGGTTTTTCTTCTGCCTGTTGCCATAAAGATTTTATTGTCAGCCATTATTTAACCTCCATTTCATATACTACAGGTTTTTGAGCTTCATGCGGATGCTCGGAACCCACATATACTTTGAGTTTTGTAAACTGTTGAGCACCCAGTGTGTTGTGAGGGAGCATTCCCTTAACTGCTTTTTCGATAACCTTTCTGGGGTCTTTTTCCATCATTTCTTTAAATGATGCTGTTTTCAATCCGCCCGGATATCCAGTGTGGTGCAAGTAAATTTTGTCAGTTTCTTTGTTTCCTGTAACCTGAACTTTGTCAGCGTTTATAACGATAACAAAATCACCTGTGTCAACATTCGGTGTATATTCAGGTTTCAATTTACCTCTGAGCAAGTTTGCGCAAACAGTAGCCAAACGACCCAAAGTTTTACCTTCAGCATCGATAACATACCATTTTCTTTCAACTTCAAGAGGTTTTGCTGAATATGTTTTCATCTTTCAGTTTCCTTTATTCAATATTGTTACTTCTTATGTTTAGCTTGCCGTTGCGGATAGTTTTCATATCCGACTTCGACAAGTGTCAGTCCGTCAGGACTGATTGTCGGTCCTGCCTTTGTTCTGTCTTTTGCCTCCAGAATTTCTTTCATAGCTTCGGGTTCAAGCTTTTCATGTTCTATCATAAGCAAAGTGCCGACAATTGTTCTGACCATATTGTACAAAAACCTGTTTGCCGCAATCTCAACAATAATCGTATCACCGTCTTTTTTGCAGTCTGCTTTATACACAATACAGTCTTTGGCAGGATTTGTGCCTTTCATTGATTTAAAAGAAGTAAAATCATGCGCTCCTATCAAATAAGAAAGGCTTTTGTTCATTCGATTCAAGTCTAAGGGTTCTCGAACGAGAAGCGAATGACCGTCCCAGACAGAACGCTGGTTTCTGTTAACGATTTTGTACTGATACCGCCTGTATTTTGCACTCAACTGTGCATGAAATGTTTCATCAACCTGTTTAATCTCAGAAACACTTATGTCTTTTGGCAGCAGCCCATTTAAGGAATTGAGAAACCTTGAAGCAACAATCGGCTCCTCGCTTTCAAAATGAACAACCTGCCCTTTTGAGTGAACACCGGCATCCGTTCTGCCTGAAAAAATTGTTTTTTTTATAGATTTATCTAAAGTGCGAAGGGCTTTGTTAAGTTCAGACTGAATTGTCACCGCATCAGGCTGAACCTGTGAGCCCGAATAATTTGTTCCGATATATTCAACTATCATTGAATACTTCGGCATTACACCCTCGCCTAAACGAGTTGAATCAATGCCATTTCTGCAGCATCGCCGCGTCTTGGAGGCATTCTGTAAATTCTGGTATAACCGCCGTTTCTGTTGGCATATTTTTTGCCTGTTTCTGAGAACAATTTTCTCAAAATAGTTTGAGCAATTGCTTTCTTTTCTTTATCGGCTTTTTCTACACCTTCAAGAACTTCACCTGTTTCAAAATTCATAAATTTGCCTGTTTCTTTGTCAAAAATGAATTTTGCAGCCAATCTTCTTGAATGAAGTGTACCTTGTTTTGCAAGAGAAATAAGACTTTCTGCATAAGGTTTCAGAGCTTTTGCTCTTGCCATTGTAGTTTTTATTTCACCGTGCAAAATAAGTTCAGTCGCCAAAGAGCGCAGCAGAGCATTTCTCTGATCCTGTGCTTTTCCTAAGTGATGTTTTTTAGACTGGTGTCTCATTTTTTATGTCCTTTATCTTAATTATTTCTGTTCCATATTGCGAACTATACAAGTTCATCCATATCTACACCTTCCGGATTCGGCATAAGATCCAAACCGAACTGGTGCAGTTTTTCAATAACTTCGTCAGATGATTTTTTACCGAAGTTTTTGATGTTCAACAAATCATGTTCCGATTTTTTCAACAATTCTGACATGTTATTGATGCTTGCTCTTTTCAAGCAATTGTATGCTCTTACAGACAATTCCAAATCTTCAATCGAAATAGAAGGAGTGTTTGTATCAACTTCTTCCTCTTCTTCAATTACTGCGGCAGGAGCAACGGGAACTACCGGAGTACCTGTGATTGCAGCAATTTGCATAAAGTGCTCGATTAAGATATTGGCTGCCTGAGACAATGCAACATTTACATCAACAGAACCGTTTGACCAGATTTCTAGATTCAATTTGTCAAAGTCTGTAACATCGCCTACACGGGTGTTTTCTACGTTGTAGCTTACACGTTTAATAGGCATAAATGTAGCATCAATCGGGAGCATATCGATAGGCAAAGCACCTTTGTTGTCTTTTAATACATCGTGAGCAATGTATCCTTTGCCTGTCTCTACCATAATATCAGCATGGATTGAGCCGCCTTCTGCAACTGTACAAATCAACCAGTCAGGGTTAACAACTTTAACACCAGCAGGGAGTTTGATGTCAGAAGCAAGAACCGGACCCGGTTTGTCGATATCCAATCTCAACTGTTGAGGCTCTTTTGAGTCAGTTTTAACAACCATACCTTTGAGGTTGAGCATGATATCAATAACATCTTCCACAATACCCGGAATAGCAGTGTATTCGTGAGTGATACCTTCAATTCTTACTGCAGTAACTGCTGCACCTTCAAGAGAAGACAACAAAACACGTCTCAATGCGTTACCGATTGTGTTACCAAATCCTCTTTCCAACGGTTCGATTACGAATTTACCGTACTGTGAGCCGTCAGAATTTGTTGCTGTATTATTGCATTTAATTTTTAATTCCATCTTTTTTCTCCTAATTGTTGGTTTATTTTGGATCTAAGTTAATTACTTGTTCGGATTATTTTGAATAGTACTCGATTACGAGCTGTTCTTTGAATTCCGGATCAAGTTCTTCTCTCTCAGGGATTCTGTCAAATACAATCTTTTGTGCAGCTGCATCAACTGTCATCCATTGCGGAGCAGCAACATCAAGAGGTTCCATAACAGTTTTTACAAATTCAGAACTTCTTGTTCTGATTGTAACAACATCACCTGCGCTAACCAGGTAAGATGGAATATCTACTTTTTTACCGTTAACAAGAACATGACCGTGGTTTACAATCTGTCTTGCCTGTTTTCTTGTAGTAGCAAAACCTGCTCTGAAAAGTGTGTTATCAAGTCTTCTTTCTAATAATTGCAAAAGAACTGTACCTGTAACGCCTTTTGTTCTGGCAGCTTTGTTGTAATATTTTGCGAATTGTTTTTCGCTTACCAGATAAGTAAGTCTGATTTTTTGCTTTTCATTCAAGTGAATTGCATAGTCAGAAAGTTTTTTTCTTGCAGCACCATGCTGACCTGAAGCAGTCTGTCTCAATGAAGAAACCAACTTTCTGTTTGATAAATCCGTAACACCGTAGTTACGGAATAATTTATTTGAAGGTCCTGTATACTTAGCCAATTTTGACTCCTTTGTTCTTTCTTTTCTAAACTATTTTTACGTCACCCTGAGCTTTTCTCAGGCTCGCCACGTCTGGCATATTTGCCGGCTGAACCGGGGACTCCGGAATTCCTTCAAGTTATCTTACAGATACAGAAGATTAAATATCCGGAATGACGAAAGATCAGAGCCTAAACTCTTCTCTTCTTAGGAGGACGGCATCCGTTGTGTGGAATAGGAGTAACGTCCTTAATCAAAGTAATTTCCAAACCGGCAGCCTGAATAGCTCTGATAGCTGTTTCACGACCTGAACCCGGTCCTTTGATATAAACTTCAACTTTTTTCATGCCCTGATCAACAGATTTTTTAGCTACTTGAGCTGCTGCTGATTGAGCTGCAAAAGGAGTACCTTTTCTAGCACCCTTAAAACCGCATCCGCCTGCTGATGCCCAGGCAATAGCATTACCCTGAGTATCGCAAGAAGTTACGATTGTATTGTTAAATGTTGATTGAATGTGAACAACACCTTGCAATACATTCTTTTTTTCTTTCTTTTTAGTTTTTACTGGTCTTGCCATTTTTATTTCCTTTAAATTTCAATTACTCTTTGTTGTTATGTTGCGAATTATTGGTGTTCACCAAATTCGCATCTTGGAATTCCTTTACGCCCGGTACTGCCGTTCGCTGCGCTTTGCTTTTGCTCACTTCGTACCTCGCTTTCCGGGTTTCTTCGTTTCACCCGTCAGGAAATCCGTTATTTCTTCTTAGCTACCGGTCCGGTTTTTTTGCCGCGTCTTGTTCTGGCGTTTGTTTTTGTTCTCTGACCTCTAACAGGGAGTTTTCTTCTGTGTCTCATTCCTCTGTAAGAGTTGATTTCAGAAAGTCTTTTGATATTCAGAGATTCTTCTCTTCTCAAGTCACCTTCAATATGGTAATTTGTGAGTTCATCTCTGAGCTTTTTGATATCGTCATCAGTGAGGTCGTCTGTTCTCAAATCTTCTGAAATGCCGCAAGCAGCAAGAATTTTTGAAGAACGAGTCGGTCCGATGCCGTATATGTAGGTTAAAGCTATAACCATTCTTTTGTTACGGGGTAAATCAACCCCAGCCAATCTTGCCATTTTTTCTCCTTATTTTATTTAGTGATTGTTTTTGGTTTGTTCGTCAACCGGTAAAACTTGTATCGGTTGTCTGATTTAATTACCGGCGTCCGTCCGGAAATCCGCTGTCTTGGATTTCCTTCACGCTCGAACAGTTTCGCCTTTTGTGCTTTGCACAAGCCGGCTCAATGTCCTCGCTCCCCGGGTTTTACCCGTCCGGAAATCCGCTACCCTTGTCTTTGTTTGTGTTTCGGGTTTTTGCAAATAACTGTAATTCTTCCTCTTCTTCTGATGAATTTGCAGTCTTTGCACATTTTCTTAACTGAAGCTCTTACTTTCATTTTTTTTTCCTTATCTTTGTTTTTTTAATTTTTGCCGCGTATGCCCCGAGAGGCGGGACACTTTTTATATAATAAAGCCGAAGCTGTTATTTTAATCTGTATGTAATTCTTCCTCTTGAAAGGTCATACGGTGTCATTTCAACTTTTACTTTGTCACCCGGAAGAATTTTGATAAAATTCTTTCTGATTTTTCCTGATATATGGGCAAGAATCTCGTGTCCGTTTTCAAGTTCTACTCTAAACATTGCATTGGGCAGCGATTCCAGGATTTTGCCTTCAAATTCAATTACATCTTTTGCCATTGTACCTTCTTTGACTTGTCTTAGTAATGTTTCAGCCGGGAATAGTACACAGTTCTCCCTGCATATTATTAATCTTACATGGTAAAAATTCACAAGCAAGCCTTTTTTATTGATTTCATTAAACTTTGCACGATTTTTACAAAACCGTCACATGTTTGTTTATTTAAATTAGGGGTTTATTTAATAAAATTCAATCTGACAGATACAAGCCTATTGTAAGGATTTTGGGATTTTTTGTAAAATTTTATTAACATTCTAATTATTTTATTATTATAAAAACAAAAGTTTGTTCCGCTGCTGTTTTTACAAATTTTTACACAACAACTTTTCCTGTTTTTATGCAATCAAAATCTCCGGGCGTAAGTTTAGTATCTTTGATATAAACTTTTCCTCCAATGCTTTTTAGATTGCCGAGGTCTTCAATTCCTGAATTTCTGAAGTTTGCATCTCTGCCAATTGTCTCAAGATTACCCAGGGACTTTATTTTTGTAAGAAAGAAATTTGCATTTCCTCCGATTTTTCTCAAGTTATTTAAACATGTAACTCTGGAATTAAAGAAACCTGCATCTTTACCAATCGTTTCGAGTGCTCCCAAATCTGTTATTTTAGAATATCCGAATTCGGCATTTCCGCCGATTGTTTTCAAGTTTGGAAGCGATTCTATTTTTGAACCGCAAAAATCGGCATTTTTTCCTATATTTTTCAGGTTATCAATATTTGTTATTTTTGAATGCAAAAAATCGACACTTCCGCCTATTGTTTCAAGACTAGAAATGTTTTCTATTCTGGTATTTGAAAAAGAGATATTGCCTCCGACTGTTTTAAGTTTTTCAAGATTTGTTACTTTAGAAGCCAAAAAATCTGCATTTCTTCCTATATATTTTAAATTACTTAAGTCTGACACTTTTGAACAGGAAAAATCCGCATCATTTCCGATTTGTTCCAAACATCTCAAATTGATTTCTTTTGTACCGGAAAAGTCAGCTTTTTTACCAATAAATTTCAATCGGGGAAGGCTTTTTACCTGAGACACAGTAAAAATTGCATTGCCATATATTGTTTCGAGTGACGGTAAATTTTCTATTTCAGAAAGAGCAAAATCCGCATTTCCGTGAACAGTGCCCAGATTGTCCAAATTTTTCAATAAGGAATGTTTAAAATTTGCATTGCCGCCGATAAATTTAAGCTGCGGCAACTCTTCTAATCTTGAATTTTCAAAGTCGGCATTATCGTTTATAACTTCCAATTTTGGCAAATTTCTTATTTTTGAATTTTTAAAATTGGCATTACCTCCGATAAATTTAAGATTTTGCATTTCAGATATTGAAGATGTACTAAAATCTGCATCTGAGGTAATTGCTTTGACTTTTCTGAACAAACTATCCTCGTCTATACCTATATCAGAAAAAGTATAAAACTCAGAAGGCTGTGAAAATTTTTCAATAATCAAATTTCCGTTTGAATCTTTTTCTGTCTTTATCCCAAAATATTCAAAAATCTTTTCAGCATCATTCTTTTTTATTGCCTTGTTCAGGTTTCTTTTCACCTTAGCAATTTCTTTGTTTATGTTTTGAATTTCCTTTTTGGATTTCCCCGCTTCAGCTGTTTGAGAAATATTTTCTTTTTGTCCGAAAGAAACAACATCTGTCTTTAGAGGAGCAATACCGGAGTGCGACACTCCTGAAATGCCTTTAAAATTTGGTTTTATATAATTAAAATTTTGACTGAATAATTTTATTTGCATATCAACCTAAATCCTCTAAAAAAAAACATTTGTTATTTTCAGTAAACTATTTAAAGTTATGTAAAGAAAACTTTTTATCAGAATATCATAAAATCTAAAAACAAATCGAACAACTAAAAAAAGATAAAAGACTATATAAACAAAATTGAGAAATTTTTGGATGAAAACAAAATAAAATATGATGTAAAAGCCTACAGAGGCGAAGGTCACTATGGTATTCTAAATAGTGTAAAACTAAATAATGACAAGACATTGCAAAGCAAGATAGAAGAATTTACAAAAGGAATAGAAACAGGAAAATATCACCAGTAAAAATTGCATCAAATTTATTTATAGTGAAACAAATAAAAGTTTTTTCAAATCCCTGACATATATAATATTACACTTCTAAATGAGTACTTATAGGAAAATGATGTTTATTATAAAAGCATGCAGAACCTGTTCTCGGCACTGCCATATAAATACAAAAATAAAAGGATGAAACAATTTTCATCCTTTTATTTTAAAATGCAACATCTGCTAATTATTAATATAATTTATATCTGATTACTGTATTATTTCCTTGTTCGGAAATATACAGATTATTGCCTTTAATTGTCAGATAATAAGGGTTTGTAACGTTTGACATAAATGTGTATATCTGACCGGCTTTGTTTATTTTGAGAATATTGTTTTTTGCGTAATTAGCAACGTAGAGGTTGTCCATTGAATCAAAAGCAAGACCTATCGGACCGCCAAGAAGATTGCTTTTTGTATAAAGCTGAGAATCTCCGTTTGGCATAACCTTATAAATACTGTTGTCTGTATAGCTTGCAACGAACAAAACACCCTGCGAATTTACCGCAAGACCTGTAGGTCCAGAGAATTTGTCTATGATTTTTTTGTTAGCTTCAACAGCTTTGTTTGTAGTTGAAAGAGCGGTTTTTGCTGTTTGTTTTTGTTGTGCTGCAAGAATTTCATTCTGCAGTGTTTTTGCTTCACTATAAAGAGCATCCGAGTCTTTTATTTTAGTGGCATAAAACATTGCTCTTTCATAATTGCCAACTTTATAGTAAAGTTCTGCAAGTTTTACTATTGTTTCAGTATCAGTAGGATCAAGCTGGTTTATCTTTGAAAAGCAGGCAATTGCGGATTGATTGCTTTTCAAAAATTCAAACAATGAACCTAAATTGTAATATGCATCTACAAAATCAGGATCTTTTTCAATAGCTGTTTTGAAAGACTGAATAGCTTTTGAGTATTCACCTCTTGAATAAAAATCCAGACCTTCATTGTAATACATTGCACCTTCAGTTGAATAAGCCTGAGCCATGTTTGCGAATGCTGAACCCAAAACCAGCGATAGACCTAAAATAACAAATAATTTTTTCATTTTTACTCCAATTATTCCTTCTGTAATTCTATTATATCCGAGGTTGTTTTTTGTGAAAATCTGTTGCCTGCTCAAAAGCATAAGCCATATTGAGCATTTTTTCTTCACCCAAAGCAGGTGCCAGAATTTGAAGACCGATTGGCATTCCGTCAGCATCATGTCCGCAGGGCAGACTCATTCCGGGTATACCGGCAAGGTTTGCGCTGATTGTTCCGATATCTGTAAGATACATACTCAACGGATCAGAAATTTTTGAGCCTATTTCAAAAGCTGTATTCGGACAAGTCGGTGAAACGAGAATATCAACTTTTTCAAAGGCTCTGTCAAAGTCTTCTTTGATGAGTCTCCTGATTTGCTGTGCTTTTTTGTAATATGCATCATAATAACCTGCACTCAGTGCATAGGTTCCAAGCATTATTCTTCTTTTAACTTCGTCGCCAAAGCCTTCTGCTCTTGTCTTTGTATACATTTCAAGAAGATTTTTGGCTTCTTGTGTACGATAGCCGTATTTTACTCCGTCATATCTTGCAAGGTTTGAACTTGCTTCTGCCGTTGCAAGGATATAGTAAACACCGATTGAATGTTCGAGCAGAGGAAGAGAAATTTCCACAATTTCCGCTCCGAGGTCTTTATACTTTTGTATTGCGGCTTCAACGGCATTTTTTACATCAGGAGCAACACCCTGAGCCAAAAGTTCTTTAATTACTCCGACTTTTGAACCTTTAATATCCTTTGTCAGTGCTTTTGAATAAGCAGGGACGGGAAGATTCAAAGATGTTGAATCATGTTTGTCATAGCCGCTTATTGCTTCTAACAGCAAAGCAGCATCCTCAACACATCTTGCAAATGGACCTATCTGATCCAGAGACGAAGCAAAAGCGATAAGTCCGTATCTTGATACCCTTCCGTATGTCGGTTTTACTCCGACAATACCGCAAAAACTTGCCGGCAATCTGATACTTCCGCCGGTGTCGGAGCCGAGCGCAAGAGTTGCTTCAAATCCGGAAACAGATGCAGCAGAACCGCCTGAGCTTCCGCCCGGTACTTTGTTTGTATCCCAGGGGTTTCTTGTAATTTTAAAAGCGGAATTTTCCGTAGAAGAGCCCATTGCAAATTCATCAAGGTTAACTTTACCGAGGACCGGTATCAAATTTTCCTTAAGTTTCAAAGAAACGGTTGCATCATAAGGAGAAACAAAATTCTCCAAAATTTTGCTTGATGCAGTTGTTTTTGTTCCTTTTAAATTTATATTATCTTTTAGAGCAAGCGGAATACCGGCAAGAGGCGGCAAAGCCTCTCCTTTTGCTATTTTTTCATCAACTTTTTTGGCTGTTTCCAGAGCCTGCTCTTTGCACAATGAGTTGAATGCTCCAATTTGAGCATCAATATTTTCAATTCTTTTGTACTCTTCATTTATCAGCTCTACTGCCGAAACTTCTTTATTCAAAAGAGCTTTTCTCTGTTGTGATGCCGTTTGTTTTATTAATTCTTCCATACTTCTCCCATATTATCCGATATTTGCCCGTTTTAGCAAGGCAGATACTAATTTTTGTCTCTTTTATACAAATAATTATAATCTAAAAAAAAGTTAGTGTTTATTACTTGCAAATATTTATGCCTAAATGTAAATATTTGTTAAAACTTTTTGCAAAACTCTAAAGAAATAAAGAAATATTGTCGATAAGTTCTATGTAAAAAGGAGTATCAGATTATGGGAATGTCCGCATCACAAGCCAGATATTTATGCCTGACAGCAAGAAAAAACAACCTGGAGTTTGAAATTCAGCAGACAACACAGGCAAAAATGCTTCTTGCACAGCAGCTTGATGATGAAGCTCTTTTGTGGAGCAACGGAATGAACATCCAGCATCTTTATTATTCACCCGATGGCGGCGGATCTGCAACAGAAGATATGGAGCGTTTATCTTACCAGCTTGTTACCCGTTCAAAAGAAGACGGCGGTCTCGGTATGCAGGTAAAAGACTCATACGGACGTATTGTTGTAACAGAATTGCCCGACCCCATGCCGGAGGACAAAACAGTCAAAGATTATGCAATAGAACCGTACTGCGGACAGGCTGATTACTTTGAGAACAACCTGAAATCCGGAAACTGGACAATCCAAAAACTCACAGCCGACGGATGGACGGATGAAACAATAGAAGGTTCATCCTTTATCTATCAGGGTGTTGATTCCGGTGATTATGAAATGGCGAATGCGGAATACGATGCTAAAGTCGAAAGTCTGCAAAGAAAAGACAAACAGTTTGATATGCGTATTCAGCAGCTTTCAACAGAACAGCAGGCCATTGAAAATGAAATGGATTCCGTTAAAAAGGTTATCGATAAAAACATTGAAGAAACCTTTAAAACATTCGGCTAAGCCAGTTTTCATAGGCACCTTCAAGAAAATAGCTGCCGACATTTTCCCCTGTTTCGGTTTTTACAATATTATTTAGCGAGTCATCGAGGAGATTTTTGTTTATGGAATTTGTATTAAGCCAGCCGATTTTTATAAGTGTTTCTATGACAGCAATGCTTCTTGCCTGCATGTTTGCATCGGTAATCTTGAAGCCCAAAACCTCTTGTGTCTCTGTATTCACAACATAGCACAAACCGCCGGCACCCACCTTTGCGGCTAGTTTTTTGTTCATTTGCATAATTTGTGTATCCAGCCTTCCGACTCCTCCGGAAATATAAGGATTTTTCATGAATGAAGTTTGAATGACTTTGTATTTTGAATCGCAAAATAAGTTCTGAAAACCAACAGCAAAGTCTTCAAGTGTTGTCGCCCAATTAGGTGCTGTGCAGCCGTCAGGGGTATACGGCATATCATATTGTGCTTCACACAGTTGTTTTATTTTATTATATATTGCAATCTGAAGCGGATGATTTTTTTCAAGATAAGTCTTTGTGTCCCAGCCGTTTTGAACGCATATTGCAAGCATAAGAGCGTGTTTGCCTGAACAGTTATTGTGAAGTTTTGAATATTCCGACAACCTATTCTTTTCTGCTTCGCTCAACGGCTCAATTGGAGGGCATTGCAAATCATTCTGCGAAAGATTTGCTTTTTTTAAAATACTTTTTACCAGCTCCGTATGCACCTGTTCTCCCACATGAGATGCACAGCATACGGCAATTTCTTCATCCGTAAGATTAAAAAAGTCTTTGGTGTTATAATCACATATCAAACTTGCCTGCAGCGGTTTTGAACAGGAACGGTGAAAGAAAAGATGATTCTGTGTATCGCCATATGTTTTGATTTTTTTATCTTTGCCGCAGTATACAACATACCCGTAGAATTCAAGTTCTAAGAGTCTGCTTCTTTTTTCCTGTACAAGACATTTTACTTTCAAATTTGAAATCATTGCGGTTTGTTTTTGTTCTGTATATTAAAAATTGCTCTGAGTTTATCTTTTAAAAGATTGTTCTCTTTTGTCAGTTTGTCTATTGTCTGCTGCAAGTCATTGCTTTGTTCTGGCGGTGTGTTTTGTGCAGGAGCAGACGTTGACGGAACTATATATCTCTTCTTTGCTTCTTCTTTCATGTTTATAATTTTGTTTATATCATTATTTGCGACAAACTCCATATCAATCAGAATTTCGCCGATTTTTATTTTTTTGTCAGGGTGTTCTTCATTGTGCGTCTTTTGTTTTCGAAGAACATCATCAAGCTCTTCCACGTTAATTTTATTGAGTCTCTTTACGTATTCACCAAGCCGGATTTCGTTTCCGAGATAAAAAATGCTTGCACTGATTACAGAGTTTTCAGGATTTTTTACGAATTCATTTTTTATACAAAATGCAAGATACGTCGAGGTTTGTTCAAGTGTCCAAAAATTGTTCAAAGTAATATCAACAATTCTTTTGCCCTCAATAATATCCTTCAACAACCGGTAAATATTAAAATCAAGGTTATGGTCATGAGTTTCCAGTTCTTTTTTGCCTTTAAAAGTTGCCTCGGGAATGAAAACAGGATAAACCTCATGAGCATTTCTTTCATCCGTAGAACCCGGAATATTTTCTTCAAGATGCTTTTTTATATCCAGAAAAACGACTTCCTGAATCCATAACGGTGCAGACAAAACAGTATTTGTCAGACTGTCCAAATAGTTTTTTGGCATTATCCCAAAACTCCGTAACCTTGTTTATATTAACAAAAATATGTATTATAATAACATATGAACAGGTAATTAAGCAAACAAAAAGAGGTCTTTGTGGGTTTAGACGGATTTTCATTGTCCAATCTCGGACTTAACAGAAATCTGACATCCGCTCAAATGGCGAATGAGGCAGATGCAACAGCCAGACAGAGTCTGGAAAATCAAATTGCCGATGTTGACGGTATAGGCAAAAAAGAAAAAGTCGGAAAAAAAGATGAAGATGCCGCTTTTAATGGAATGGTGCCTTTTATCGGTGAGCCAAAGAAAGAAGACGAGGAAGAGACTGAGGAAAATCAGGAAGAAGAACAGCAATCTAATGAATCACAAGAAGATGATGTTTCTGACGAGACAGATGATGAAGAAGCGGACAATCTGCATTTCAGGATAAATGCTGAAAACAAAATTGAAATCTGGGATAACGAAACAAAGCAGGTGATAAAAACAATTTCACCGGAGGAAGCGGCAAATGTTATTCACAACTTTGCACAGGCTCCGGGAATTTTTGTAAACAGAGAGATATAGTTTATTCAACAACAATCTCTGTTTCATTTTTGTATACGACAAAACCTGATTTTGTGTTATTCGGACGTTTTATATATTTTCTCAAAGTATAGACAACCGGCACTTTTGCTGAATTTTTAGCTGTCGAATATTCTTTTGCAAGCTGTGCTATTTTGAGTATTGATTCATCTTTCAAAGATTGCTGCTGGTTTTGTTTTTTTACGATAATATGAGACCCCGGTGTATTCAAAACGTGGAACCACAGGTCCTCCGGCGAAGATATTTTTGAATACAAATAATCATTCTGTTTGTTATTCTTGCCAATATACACGGTTAGTCCGTCTATTTCTGTTTTTGTTAAATTTATTGCTTTGTCTTTTTTGTTTTTAGAAGGAATATTCTCAGGCAAAAGTTCCTGCGCAATATCTTTCAGTTCGGAATAACTGCTGCAGATATCCGTTTCATATAAACATTGGTTGCAAGCGTTTATTTCTTCTTGTGTTTTTTCAGACATTTCCAATGCCACTTTAAAGGCTTTTTTACCTTTGTTATACAGCGCATAATATCTCTGTGCATTTTCAATAGGTGATTTTGTTTCATCAAGCTCAATTTCTATATCTTTGCCGGTCTCAAAATCCTGTAAAACAACAACTTTTTCTAAAGATTTTATTTTATACGAATTTGCTGTCAAAAGGTCGCCTTTTATTCTGTATTGTTCTGTTTTATCTTTTTTTTCAAGTTGCTTTTTCTGGCTGATGAGTGAAGCTTTATGTCTCTTTAGCTCTTTATTAATTTTTTCTCTGAGCTTATTTTTTAAATCAAACACCAGTTGCTTCTCTATATTGTGAGAGAAATAATCATCAATAAGCTCATTCACGGTATTGTATGTATATTCCAGAGAGTTCACACAGGAATATTTTTCATAATCAGCAGAAACACTAAAATGCAGACCGCCGGCATCTTCAAAAAACTCGTGAAAGGCGACAAAAAGTTTTTGTATTTCTTCCGTTGTCAATTCATTTGCCGGTTTTTCAGGATTAATTCTCTGGTTTTCGCATATTTCCTGTACAAGGTACTGTGATACGGAATAGAAAGAAGCATTTATTGTCTTTTTTGTTGTATCGTTTGATTTTTTTAGAACTTTTTCAAAAACGGCAAAAGTAGTTTTTTTCAGATTCTTTTTGTCCCGCCGAGGGGGGTAAATATACGGAAGGCCTCCTGCAAGTTCTCTTTCTTTACTTTTTTCGGCACCTATATTGTGTGCACATCCGAGAATAATATTGTTGTCGGAATTATAAAGCACAATATTACTATGCTTGCCCATAAGTTCAATGCTCAGGCATTCTTCAATTCTGTCTCCGAGTTCGTTATAATTTTCAAAAGTAAGTTCAATAATCCTTTCGAACTCGGGTTTATTGAGTCTGAGAATTTTTGCACCTTCCATATGTTTTCGAAGCAGCATACAGAACATAGGCGGCTGTTTCGGAATTTCTATGTGTCTTTTTTGCTCGCCTGATGGTGTCAAAAAGCAAATATGATAGAAATTCGGGTTGATATTTATATACAGTTTTTTTGTCTCAGAGTTGTTTCGAAGCTGCAAAACAATCTCCCGCCTTGTCGGCTGCTGGATTTTTTGGACTCTGGCGTTTTCAAAAAAACTTTTGTTTTCGTTATAAAAAGCTTCAAGCAAAAGCGAATCTATATGAAGCATTACTTTTTTCCGTGTTCTAGTCTGTGTCTTGCTGATACAATTTCAGCTCGTATATTTTTACTTTTTCTTCGCTGTTTTTGAGCCGAACCTGTCCGAGATACTCGGCAGGGATAGGCGTGTCAAGCTGACTTAGTGTGTTTTGAGTAACAATAATTTGCTTTCCGAACTCTGTACAGATATTCTCTATTCTTTCAATAATATCAACCGTTGTACCGAGTACGGTAAAATCGGAAACGTTGCTCGAACCGATTTGTCCGATGAGCGCATTTCCCGTATTAATGGCAATTTTTATATCAATAGAGTAATTTCCCGGATTTTTTTCTTCAAAAGTCTGTTCATCGTATTCATCAAAGTCTATTTTGTTCAGACTGAGATTATATTCATCAATTTTTCGAATAATCTCAATACCTGCTTTGATTGCATTTTCACTGTCCTTTCTTGAGTGTATGGGATATCCCCAGTAGACAAGAACAGAATTTCCGACAAAACGGTTAATTGTTCCGTTGTATTTGAATATAATCTGCTCTATTTCATTGAAAACATTGTTGATAAGCTCAACATATTTTTCCGGCGGCATTTCATCAGAGATTTGCAAATTGTTGGAAATATTACATGACATTACGGTAACTTTTTTAACCGAAGATTTCAAATTTAGCCTGTGCGGTTTTGTAACCAGCTGTTTGAGAACATTTTCAGAGACAAGGTTCCCGAAGATTTTTTCTATTTTTCTTTTCCTTTTAAGTTCGTGATGTGCCTTCAAAACAAAAGAAATCAGGAAAGTCCAGAGTATAAAATACATCGGCATCGCCGTATCAAGAATTATCCTGAATCTCGGATGACAGAAAAGCAAAACACTCAAAAGAATATATGTAAAACAAATAAGAATCCCGTTAACAAAAGCCAGCGGTATATTTGTAGCAATAAGCATAACAAAAATGATTGCAGCACAAAAACATACTGTCAAAATTACGCCCTTATATGGAGTAATATGTTTTAAAAAAGGTCTTTTGCATTTATTCGTAATATCCGAATCATTCAAATAATTGTCTATAATAGTTGCTTTTATCTGTGCATCGGTCAAGTCCCTTGCGACAGGGGTATTGTGCGTTTCCGTACTTGATTGTGTCTGCGTAATTATTACTATTTTGTCAGTAAAGTATGATAGCGGGAACTTTTTGTTTTCATATTCAAAATAATTCACCCCTCTGACCATACTCAAAAGTAAAGAATTGACAGGAATGTCAGTATACGCATCACCGTGTCCGTGCCAGTTTATGAGAACCTGCCCGTTGTCATTCAATCGAATTTTGTGTTTTCCGACTTTTAGTATATTATTTTCAATCGGTATTTCTTCTGCAAGTTTACCTATTCCTTCTTTTTTCATAAGCGTTGCTAATGCAATTGAAGGAAGATAATACTCTTTGTTACCCTTGATAAGTTTGTACACAGGCTGAGAATACCTGACATTTTCATCTTTATTTCTTGAAGTTACAAGATTTGTAACCCCCATCGTTGTACTGTTGGTAAATATATTCGGTATCGGGGTGTGTGCATAGTACGAAATGTTTTCATCCAGAGTTTTGTTGTCTATATACATATTGAGAGTATCAGATGACGGAGAATAAGGGTTTGAGAAATAATCCAGTATCTTGGAAGAATCGTAATTTGCCGTTTCCCGATACGGAGTACGAAGTGCAGTCGCAAGTACTATATTGTCATAATATCCCAACGCATCAGCAAGCACCATATCCGGCGAAGTATAGTTTCTCGACATATCCTCATAATTTGAAAAATTCAAATCAACAACAAGAACTTTTGGATTTTGTTTCTCTATAAAATTAATGAGTTTTGCCCAGACAACTCTTGACCAAGGCCATCTGGTCAAATTCAGCTCTGAAGAGCGGGCGGCTTCATATTGTGTAAGGTCGTTTACGGAAACAATAACTATATCTCTGTCAGCATGTACAAATTTTCCGCCGTACAAACCGCCGTCCGTACTCAAATAGCTTCTCAAGTCTATTAGTTTGTTTTCGACAATATTAAAAAAGTCTTTGAAAAAATAAGCAAACAAACACAAAAAAATTACAAGCAGAGTTGTTATTGTTATTTTCAGTTTATTAATATACTCAACCTTAAAATTCATAGGGATATTATAAATAATAAAACCTCAATACGCAATTGTTATGAAAATATATGACAAAAAATGATGCTGGAGCAAAATCAGGACTTTATTTAATGTTAACTCGCAGATAAGGTTAATCTGCCCAACAAAATCCTATCAACAAATGACCTGCCAAAGATATTGGCAGGTCATTTGTAAATATATTCTACAGATATTATATTCTTCCGTAGTATGCATCGAGATACATTTGTTTGATTTCTTCAAACAACGGATATCTCGGGTTTGCACCTGTGCATTGGTCGTCGAATGCGAGTTCAACCATTTCATCGAGTTTTGACATAAATTCTTTTTCATCAATACCGAATTCCTTGATTGACATCGGCAAACCGAGGTCTTTCTTCATTTGAATCAAAGCCTGCTGCAGCAATTCAACTTTTTCATCATCGTTTTTGCCGCCGAGACCTAATTCGTCAGCGATTTGACCGTATTTTGCTTTAGCATTCGGGAATTTGTACTGCGGGAAAGCTGTTTGTTTTACAGGTTTGTCTGTTGCGTTGAACTTAACAACCTGATTTATTAACAAAGCGTTTGCCATACCGTGCGGTACGTGGAACATAGCCCCCAGTTTGTGTGCCATTGAGTGGCAAATACCGAGGAATGCGTTAGCAAAAGCCATACCTGCAATTGTTGCTGCGTAGTGAACTTTTTCTCTTGCAACAGGGTCCTGTGCACCGTTGTCGTAAGAACGTTTCATATATCTGAACAACAATTTCAATGCTTCGAGTGAATTTGAGTTTGTGAAGTTTGTAGCCATTACTGATACGTATGCTTCGAGTGAGTGAACGATTGCATCATATCCGGAAACAGCCGTCAAACCTTTCGGCATTGTATCAACGAGGTTCGGGTCAACAATAGCTACGTTAGGAGTCAATGCGTAATCAGCGATTGCGTATTTAACACCTGTCTGGTCATCAGTGATGATAGCAAACGGAGTAACTTCGGAACCTGTACCGGATGTAGTCGGTACACAAACCATTTCAGCTTTTTTACCGAGAGAAGGAATCATACAGATTCTCTTTCTGATATCCATAAATCTCATTGCAATGTCTTCAAATACTGTATCCGGCTGTTCGTACATTAACCACAAGATTTTTGCCGCATCCATTGAAGAACCGCCGCCCAGTGCGATGAATACATCAGGTTCGTATGCCTTAACCATCATCATTGCATCGTTAATTGTAGACAATGTCGGATCCGGTTTAACATCAAAGAAGATTTGATAATCAACACCGATGTCATCCAGTGTATTTGTAATTGAATTTGTCATGCCGGAATTAAACAAGAATCTGTCTGTAACGATGAAAGCACGTTTTTTGCCTTGCAATTCTCTGAGAGCCAAATCCAAAGCTCCTCTTTTGAAATATACTTTAGCAGGAACTTTGTACCAAAGCATGTTCTCTCTCCTTTCAGCAACTGTTTTGATGTTCAATAAGTGTTGAGGTCCTACGTTGTCGCTTACAGCGTTACCGCCCCAAGAACCGCAGCCCAATGTCAATGACGGATTGAGTCTGAAGTTGTATAGGTCACCGATACCGCCTTGAGATGAAGGTGAGTTAATCAAGATTCTGCTTGTGTGAAGTTTCAAGCCGAAAGCATTGATTCTTTCCGGAAATCTTTCATCAGTATAAAGTACTGATGTGTGACCCGCACCACCAAAGTCTACCAAATCATATGCTTTTTGTACAGCATCATCAAAATCTTTTGCTTTGTACATAGCAAGAACCGGAGAAAGTTTTTCGTGTGCAAAAGGTTCTTCTTCACAAATATCTGTAACTTCACCGATAAGAACTTTGGTTTCGGGTTCTACTTCAATACCAGCCATTTCTGCAATTTTTGCAGCCGGCTGACCAACGATAGCAGGGTTAACTCTGCCGTTTTGGATTACGAGAGCGCCGACTTTTTCTCTTTCTTTGCTGTTAAGAATGTATGCACCTCTTAAGATGAATTCTTTTTTAACATCTTCGTATACGTCTTTTACAACAACAACAGACTGCTCGGAAGCACAAATCATACCGTTGTCGAATGTTTTTGACATAAGGATTGAAGAAACTGCCATTTTGATATCAGCTGTTTCGTCAATAACAGCAGGAGTGTTGCCGGGTCCAACGCCCAAAGCCGGTTTTCCTGAAGAATAAGCAGCTTTAACCATTCCCGGACCGCCTGTAGCAAGAATCATATCGATATCTTCGTGATGCATTAATGCAGCTGAAAGCTCAACTGACGGTTCATCAATCCAAGCAATAAGTCCGTCCGGAGCACCTGCTTTAACTGCAGCATCCAATACAACTTTTGCAGCTGCTATAGTACATTTTTTAGCTCTCGGGTGCGGTGAAAAGACAAGAGCATTTCTTGTTTTCAAAGCAATCAATGATTTGAAAATAGCTGTAGATGTTGGGTTTGTTGTCGGGATAACACCGGCGATAACGCCGATAGGTTCAGCTACTTTTTTGATTCCGTTAGCTTTATCTTCTTCAATTACACCTGCCGTTTTCATGTTTTTGTATTTGTTATAAATATATTCAGCAGAGAAGTGGTTTTTGATAATTTTGTCTTCCATTACGCCCATGCCTGTTTCTTCAACAGCCATTCTTGCAAGAGGAATTCTCATTTTATCAGCGGCTGTAGCAGCTGCTTTAAAGATTTTATCTACCTGTTCCTGTGAGAAAGTAGCATAAATTTTTTGAGCTTTTTTAGCTCTTTCGATGATTAATTTCAAATCATCATGAGTTTTTACCTCGCTGGATTTGTTGAAAGCTTTTTCCAACTTTTCAGTTTCGGCTTGTTTTTTGGTTGCCATAGTGTAAATTCTCCTTTATCGTGAAATTATTCACTATTAATATAACCCAATCTGACAAAAAAAGCAAGTGTTATTTTTACAATTATTAAAATTTTTCTTTTGCTCAAAAAACCTGTACGGAGCGGTTTATCTTTATATTTTCTTAATATGATTTGCAACGTATTTTAAAAAAAGCAAAATGTGATTTTTTTCACTATTTAAAAATTTTGAAAAATTTAACCCTGTTGTCAGTTTAATTTCTTTTTCAAATATTATAAAATGCGGATATGGAAAACGACAAAGACATAGTGCAAAAATATTTTGAACAAATGTCAGCCTGCACAAATATTGCCTGCAAAAAAGTTATTTTTGAGCCCGAAACGAAGACCGAATGGTTCTTTTTTGAGGACTGCTGGTGCTATTTTGAGTTCTATTGCGAAGACAACGAATATACTCTCAGACGGGTTCTGGAAAAGGAGTTTTCTGCCGATTGTATACTGAAAGACATGAGCTACGAAATAAAAATGCTTTTGGCTTACATTCAATTAAGGGGCGTTGTTACGGTAGAAAAAGAACTATTTTCCACGTATGTAAACAATTTTGAAAAAACCAGAGAAACAAAGCCTGATTTGAGTATAGAGAAGTACAATTTTGATTTAAAAGAAAAAGAAGAACAATCTCTATTGAAATCAGACAAAATAGCAAACGGTATTATGGCTGGCTGCCTCGCTCTTGTAGCTGCGGTTGTGCTGCTCTTTGTTGCTGCAATAATTTCTTATGTCAAAATGCATTATTTTTCCTGAGGTTCTGGTATAATTTTTTTATGAAAAGAATTGTTTTAATTATTTTTGCAATATATTTTGTGACCGTATCTCAATGTTTTGCCGCATCAAAATATTCACAGAATTTTATCAGACATTTTATACTCTGTCAGAGTTATAAAGAATCAAAATACAATGTTGCTTATAATTCTCATGATACATATGAAATCAAAGGTTACGCTCCGGACGGCAGCGGAAAATGTATTTATGTTGAAACGAACTCCTGGCAAAGAGGCACTTATGTAACAACATGTATGTTCTCTCAAAAGCAGCAGGAGGAGTATTACAGAGCAATGCTCAACCCTGACGTAAAGACATCTGTCTTGATAAAAGGCATGGCTTTTGTTGATGCCAACGAAAAAGCGGTTTATTTAAAATATTACAACAATCCCAAAGTCTGTAAATCCGTAAAATACTAGCTTTCCCCGATTTTTGAACAAATTTATATTCTTATCGTTTATAATTTTGTAAACAATGTATAGACGATTGAAAAGGAGAGATTATGAAAAAGTTTTTATCAGCAGCATTGATTGCAGCATTTGCTGTCGGTTTTGTTAATGCCGGAACACTAAAAGCAGCAGCAGATGTGATAGAAAAAGGTTTTGTGTCCGTCACTACAACGGCAAATACAGAACTCCAGCCGGATATAGTAGAAATAAATATTGCCGTTCAGACAGAAGACTCAAAATCACTTCAAAAAGCGACAGAAGAGAACAAACTCATCTCTGACAAGGTATATTCAGCATTGTCTTCAATGATTAACAAAGAAAACGGTGATTATATTAAAACCGCTGACTTCAACGCATCACCGATTTATGTATACAAAAACAACAAAAGAAATCTCGAAAAATATTCTGTTTCAAATAATGTAATAATTCACACAAAACAGATTAAAGATGCCGGAAAAATGATAGACAAAGCGATAGAACTGGGCGCTACAAACGTAAATAATATCGTATTTTCGGTATCCGCATATGACAATCAGTGCGATGAGCTTTTGACAATTGCAGCAAAAAAAGCTTATACAAGAGCAGGAAAACTTGCAGCTACTGCCGGTAACTCGTTAAACGGAATAAAATCAATAAATGGCAGCTGCTCAACATCAAACTCAAATTACCAGTACAGACTGCTTGCAAAAAATATAGCAGTTGATTCCGGCGCTTCTGCGGTTGAAAGCTCCAGCCCGATACAGGCAGGTGTAATCAAACTCTATGCAAATGTTAACGCATCATATTTTGTAAAATAATAAACACACCATATTCAATCCAATAATAAGTGCAAGGTGATTATTGCTTTGCACTTATTTCTTTTCTCCAGCATACATAAAAATATATTGCCAGAATAAAATAAACGAGCCACATTATGAAAGTTGCATATGTATTTGCACCTTTCATCACAAGATCAAGCCACATGATAGTGGAAAGACCGTTGACTATCATCCAGATTACCCACTGTTCTATATATCTTTTTACTGTTAAAAGCATCCCAAACACCGACAGAACTGTCGTTATACCGTCAAAAACAGGGCTGCTCCCGTGAAAATATTTTATGACAAGTATTGCCGCACAACAGGATACCGCTGCAATTAAAGAAAGCAGAAGTTTCTGTTTGAGCGTAAGTTCTTTTTTTATTATTTCTTTTGTATCGTCTTTCAGGTGTTTTCTCCACTCAAAAATCCCCGTAACCTGCATCGGAAAATAGTAACACATATAAAGCACAAGGTTGCCGTATACACCGTTTACAAATGACAAATAGCTGTAGCAGAATGTGCCGGCGAGACCGAAAAAGTAGCAGGACACTTTGCCCTTCCCGGCAATTGTCGAATACAAAATTCCGCACACTGCAGAAATTACAGCAATCGGGCTGTCTTTTACTATAAAAGCATTCACAAAAATTACAAGAAAAACTATAGAAAGTCCGATGATTTCAAACTTTTTCCAACCTTTAAGTTCCGCTTTCCAAAATTCTTTGATACTCAAGATTTCTTTCTTTGCAATTTACTTTTTGTTATGTATGTTATCTAATTAGAATAAATGAAAATCAACTCAATTACAAACAACGACAAACAGCCGTCATTCAAAGGCTTTTATAATAACAAACTTCTGTTGAAATCACTGAAATTTGCAGCTCAAAACGGAGCACTTTTTTCTGCTACGGTTTCAACGGGACTGTCTCTTGCCGTTAGACCTGCCGCCATTATGGCAACACCAAAAACAGACAAAGAAAACAGAAAGTACGCCTGTGCAAAATCTGTTTCTTCCAGTCTTGTCGGGTATTTAATTATGCTCGGAGCATCTTTGCCGGTAGCAAAAGCCGTAAAAAAAATAGACAGCAATCCTTCTCAATATTTAAAACAAGCGACAATAAAAAACCTGAAAACCGGAGTAATGCCGCTCACAAATTCAAAAAGCTATATGTTTGCAACCCAAATATTCAAACTCGGTCTGGGACTGGTTATGTCCGTTCCAAAATCTTTTCTGACATGTGCACTTATTCCGCCGCTGATGCTTTTTATGTTCCCCAAAAAGAAAGTACAAGAAAAGCCGCAGCAGCATAAATCCTCCAAAGTCGTTTCTTTTAAAGGTGTATATGACACGGCGGCAGAAAAACTTGCAAAAGGTTTCGGTAAAATTATTGACACAAAGCCGGTACAGAAAATTGCAAAGAAATTCTACGATACAAACTTTGCACAGCATATTATGGCGGCAACAGATACGCTTTTGACTTTGTCATTTGTTCAACAGACAGCAAAGAACAAAAAAATTGAGCAGGAAAGGAAAAAACCGCTCATATACAACTCTCTTATCTCGACAGGGCTCTGTATAGCAGGAGGTTATGCATTGAACGGAGCATTGAAAAAGCCTGAAGAACGATTTATTCAAAAATTCAAAGAAGCAAACAAAAACCTGCCGGGGCTGGAAAGATATGTTGAAGGCATAAAAATAGCAAAACCGGTGCTGATTCTCGGCGGAATATATTATATTCTGATACCTGTAATTGCTACGTTTTTTGCGGAAAGAGCTGATAACAAATTCAACAAACCGCAAAAAACGGAGATATAATTATATGAATAATTAATGATTTTTAATTATTTTCGGAATTTTAATATATAGACTGTCTCAAATGTCTATTTCTTAAGTTCATTAATAACAAACTTTACAGCGCCTTTGTTTTCATCAAAAATCTTTTGAGTATCCAGACATGCCTGAGCATAATATTTTTTATCGCTCAAAAGTTTTTTCATGTCTTGAGCAAGTTCATCCGGCGTATTTGAGATTTTTGCGGCTTTTGTCTTTGTAAGGTATTCATATATATCTTTAAAATTGAATACACAACTGCCCGACAATACCGGCTTGCCCCAGATATTTGCTTCCAAAGGATTATGCCCGCCTGTTGTTGAGAAACTTCCCCCGATAAAAGCAAGATGACAAACAGAGAACATTTTCATAAGCTCACCCATAGTATCGAGCATAAGAATATCATTATTTGCAAATGTATCTTTTTTACTTCTTCTTCCATATGAAAAACCGCTTTCTTTCAAGAGATTTTCTACAGCATCGTATCTTTCCGGATGTCTAGGAGCAAGAAGCAATTTTACATCAGGAAACTCTTCTTTAACTTTTTTGTACGCATCAAGAACAATTTCATCTTCACCTTTGTGTGTACTTGCAGCGGCAATCATTTTTTTGCCGTTTAACTGTAATTCTATTGCGAGTTTTGTGATATCATTTCCATTCATTGTCGGAGCAATATCAAATTTGAGGTTGCCCATTGCTCTGGTAATATCAGGATTTGCGCCAACCTCTAGAATTCTTTCCATATCTCCTTTTGTCTGCATAAAGATTCCTGCATATTGAGAAAGCACGGGTTTGAAGAAGAATGAAAATCTTTTGTAGCCGTTATATGAATGCGGCGACAATCTGCCGTTTACTATATAAACGGGAATATTCAATTTTTTGGCAAGATATACAAAATCAGGCCAGATTTCTGTTTCTGCAATTATAATTCTGTTTGGCTTATATGTGTTTAAAAATGACAAAACTGAGAAAAAGTAATCGAACGGAAAATACGTGATTGCATCAACCGTTGAAGAGAGTTTTTTGTTTGCAATTTCCTGTCCTGTTTTTGTTGTGGTGGAAAGAACTATATTTGAGTCAGGGAAAGACTCTCTTGTCTTTTTAACGAGTGCTTCTATTGCATTGACTTCACCGACTGATACGGCATGAAAAAATATAGTATCTTTTTTGTTGTCCAGTTTCGAAGAGCCGTAAAAGCCAAGCTTTTTCCAAAAACCGGCTCTGAATTTCGGTACAATAATCAGTGCCAGAATAATAACAGGCAAAAGCAAAACTGACAACAAAATCAGTACAATATTGTAAACCAAACTAAATAAAAACATAAATTCTATCCTCTATCTGTCATTCTTTTAATTCAGTTTAAAAAAAACATAACATTTGTTCAATCAGATTTTTAAACCGGAGAAAGAATTATAGTTGTTAAAAGCTTTAAATGAAGCCGGCAAAGGATTTTTCATTGTAATATTTTTCGAAATCTGATGTTTGGCAAGTTTTATATCTTCTTTCTTTTGCAAATCCTTTTGCATATTTGATGCAAGTTTGTTTCTTACAATCGGGGTAACAATGTTGCATGCAAGAATAGAAGCAAGGATTGCGGAAATTGTACCAACGTTATTTTTGTGCTGTTCGAGCACATCAAGAGCCTTTTGTGCAGCAGAAGTAATCCTCGTTTTTTCTGCTTCGGAAACATTTTTTACAATATTCAAATCTTTTGCATTTTCGAGAATCTTCGTGAGTTTTCCGCCGAGTTCCTTGGAGGTAAAGAGCTTTTTCCACTCTTTTGGTGTTATTGTCTCCATCGCCCCAGGCTTGAGTTTCAGAATTTCGTTTACTACTTTGTCAGTTAAAAGATGACCTTTTTCAACTAACCAGTCTCCGCCTTTTTTTATCACTTCACATATTGAATAATACATTCCGACATTGACAACAGCATCTGCAGCCTCCTGGGGCAAAAGAAATTTCTTTTGATCTTTGTCGATTTTTTTATCACTCAAAAGCATTGTAATCTGAGCAATTGAACTCAAGACCCAACCGGCAGCCCCCATATGCACAAGGAGCTTGCCGCCGTCTTTGGAATAATTTTCCCACATATACTGACAAAATCTGGAAAAAGCGGAGGATACAGACATTATTTTTCAACCGCCTTTCTTTCTTGTGAAGCTTCGGCTTCTTTATTTACAATTTTTTTGTGGAAAACTCCCGTCATCCATTTTGTCAACGGAGCATCAAGCAGGAAGTTTGTAAACACCATTGCAACGGTAGCAAAAAATGTGCCGAGAGCTTTTGTGTAGAGATTAAATTTCTTGTTCAACTTTTCAACGGTCAAACCCTTATCAAGACTCAATTTATCCAATATCGGCACGAAGAAATCTTTGTTTGTCTGTTTTGCCACAGAAATGATTTTTCCCGCACCGTCTGTTACCGGTTTGTATTTACAAAATGCTTTGACAAAGCTGATACCTGCCTGGCGAACAGCCACTCCGACCAGAGTGCCTGCAATGATTTTTGCAATCGTTCTTGCAACAGACATCATTCTTGTCTCTTTATCCACATTTTTGTTGTACATGTCAATAAACGGCTGAGTAGCCAGAGCAGTCGCACCCAAAAGCAGCCTTTGCTCGGGAGCATGCAAGTATTTTCCTGCAAAGTCGAGACCTTTTTTCACATATTCATTACGAATAATCAATCAGGCGCACCCTTTCATCTTGCATGCAGAAATATCCTTTTTTGATATTTCAGGCATGGTTACACTACACATATCTGCTAAAACAAAACAAAAGTCCAAATTGACTAAAAACAGCAGTTTGTAAATGTTTTTTAACAAAAATCTCTATTTTAAAAATTCTGAAAATTCTTTGTCTTTTACTATCTCATATCCGCAGGACTCAAATGTTTCACAACCGCCCAGACGTATCTTGTCATTTACCATCGGATACGCACGGCAATACAGAGACCTGAAAAGATAATCCCTGCACATATTGTTCTCACTCAGTGATTTACATTTGAAAAGCAGAACGCCGTTTTCATTCTTTCCGTTTATTTCAAAATGGTTGTACTTTTTGTCAAACCCTTTTAAACTCTCAAACTGCTCTTCCGTTTTTACATATTCATCTTCAATCATAAAAACAATATTTTTGCAGCATTCTCCGCAGCGGTTGCATTTACCTTTTATTTTGTATTTTGAGGTAAAAAGTTTGTAAAAATAAAATTGGAGATATAAAAAAATATTTTTAAGCATCAACGTATCCAAAAATCATTTCTGGCAACAACACGGTCAAAATCATCGAAAGAGAATATCTGCATAAAATAATATCCGGGTTCATTTATTACAAAGTAAGAGGAAAAATCATTTTTGGAACTGTCTATATGAAAATCTTTTGACCAGTAAATATTGTATCCCCAGTGTCTTGTCTTGTCACTCTTTTTGACTATTTGAACTCTTATATAATCATCTTTGAACCCCTTTGGATTATAAAGGAAGTAATACACCTTTTCTCCAGACAAAAATGCTCTTCCGACGTTTTTTACATTCTCTTTATAAATTGGCTGTGAACTGAAATATAAAAGCGCACCTTTTTCCCCTATGTTTCCCCATTTGAATGCACAGCAAAACAAAATACAAAAAGCAAATCCTGCGGCTATAAAGGTTTTAAAAATATTGCGACTCATCAGATTTTTGATTTCAAGTATTCTATCTGTGCCTTAACCTGAGTTTTCATATTGTTATCTTCTGTCAGGTTCATAAATTTTTCGTAATTTGCAACAGCAGCAGAATAGTTGTTTTCTTTTTCATATGCCATAGCAAGAGCATAATAAGCATATGCATAATTCGGATCTATTGCTATCACACTGCTGAAAGCTTTTTTTGCATTATCCAGTTCATCCAATTCAGCATAACACAATCCTGAATTATACATTGCATTTGTATTTTTCAAATTCATTGCGGTAACTTTTTTGTACTGTTCAAGTGCCGCTTTTGTTTCTGATTTTGCTTTATAAACATTTCCGAGCTTTATCAAAGTATCTTCGTTGTTAGGGTCAATTTCCAGCGCTTTTTGATATTCAAAAATTGCTTTTTCATAATTCTTTTGTTTTGCATAAGAATCAGCCAGTCCGATATGAGCATAGGAATTTTTGCTGTTTAAAGACAATGCTTTATTGAAGACTATTTGTGCTTCTTCTTCCATATCGTATTTTGATAAAGTCATTCCGTAATCAACAAGCGTATCCTGATTTTCCGGCTCAACAGCAAGTGCTTTTTCAAATTGTTCAAGAGCTTTTGTTTTTGAACCCATTGATTCATATGCAAGAGCCTGTGCTCTAAGAGCATCAGCATTGTCGGAATTCAAACTCGAAGCTTCTTCGTAGCAGTTCAATGCTTTTTTCTGTGCCCCTTGTTTCATATAAGAATCGCCGAGAGCAAGATATGCTTTGTTCAAATATTCTTTGACTTTCGGTTCAGTTCTTTGTTCATAAAGTGTTTTGTATATAGAAATTGCATTTTCATAATTTCCCATTGCGTGTAGGGCTATTGCTTTATTGAACAATGTATTGTAATCATTTTTGTCCTGTGCAAGAAGTTCATCATACACTTTTATTGCATCTTGATAATTTTTGCAGAGGTGATATGTTCTGCCGAGTTCTTTTTTTGCATCAATATTAGACGGATTCAATTCGACAGCTTTTTTGTATACTGCAATTGCTTCATCATATTTTTGGATTTTTTGATATGTGATACCGAGATTGTAGTATGCAGCTGCATCTTTTGGCTTGTATTGAATGTATTCTTTATAAACATTTATCGCATCCTGGGTTTTTCCCATATCAGCCAGCAAATTTGCATAATCAAGTTTAATATCGTTCAAATCAGGCTTAATCTGGAATGCATTTCTGAATTCAATCAACGCCAGTTCATCTTTAGACAGTCTGACATAAGCCAGAGCCAGATTTGCATGAGATGCATAATCGTTTGTGTTTATACGTACGGCTTTTTTAAGCATTTCTACTGCATTTGTATAATCACCGGAGCGAAGCAAAGCAAGCCCGTAGTTCGGATATTCGTTGAAACCAGCAGGATCTTTTGTGTACAAAGTTGCATATTCATCTGCTGCATCTTGATATTTGTCCAGTTTCAGATAAATAGAAGCGAGGTTTTCTCTTGCTTCCACATCATCAGGGTAATATCCCAGAAATGTTTTAAAATATTTGATGGCTTCCTGATTGTCACCCTGTAAAGATTTTACGTTAGCAAGGTTCAGATAATTGTATTTGTATTCGGGAAATATAGTCAAAGCCTGATTGTATGCTGCAAATGCATTGTCATAGTCGTGCTGCTGCTGCAGGATATTGCCAATGCTGATATAAACAACTGCATCATTCGGCTTTATTTTCACTGCCTTTTTGTAAGCAACAAGGGCATTTTCCCAGTCGCCCATTTCTGAATATATGCCGCCGAGTTTTATATACAAAATAGCTTCTTCCGGAGAAATTTCTATTGCACTTTTTATTTTTTCTATCGCAAGAGGATAGTTAGCATCTTTTTCCAGAACATTTGTTTCTTGAAAAAGTTTGTATGCTTCCGGAGACATTTTTGCACTGACTGATAACGGAGACAATGCAAGTGTTAAAGCTAGGGCTAAAATTAATTCTCTTCTCATACGATACATTATCTTATGTTTTGAAAAAAAAAGCAATGCCCGTATTTTTCCTGCGGTAAAGAGGCTTTGCAGGAATTAACAACAATAAAAAAAGGAGAAGAAGTGTACTTTTTACAAATTTTTTAATGTAAAGTTTCTTGAAATTGTATATCCAAACGTAACAAAAAATTTGCTTCATAAGTTTTTGTTCGACAAAACGGAGAAAAACATGTACGTCTCTTCTGCATCAAACAAATACTATACATCCAAGCAATCTCACACCACGGCATTTAAAGCTGCCATTCCTGTTACTTATGTTCAGGTAGATGACCTAATATACACAAAAGGAGACGTATTTATAGATGTAATAAAGGCTTTTGTCAGAAGAATAAAACAGGGTAAACCCGAGGATGCGGAATTAAGAGCTGCATTGAGACGGGCAACCGGCGATTCTTTTCTGCAAGAAGGATACCAGAGTATAGCAAGAATCGGCAATACTGTCGTAACGGGTCCTGATGCAGCCTGTCTTGAAAGAATCTGGTCAACAAATCTGCCGCTTGCTCAAAAGAAAGAAGAAGCATCTAACTTTGTTAAATCACTTTTTTATAACAGACCGATGAAAAACCTGATGATTTATGCAAAAAAGTTTATGAAAAACGGGAAACCAAGATACGACATCCAAAATGTCAGCTTGACCAGATATTATTAAATAACCTCGTCCGCAAATTTTTTTAAAAATATTTTCGTGCTAGAATCTTACATGAAAATTATTACAAAATGAGGTTATAGAATTATGACAACAAAAGAACTTTCACCGCTTCAAAAAGCGAGATTGGAATTCAAACCCGTTTTGCCTTCTACACTTGCAGCAGGTATCAAAAAAGTTGCTGTTATTGAAGGCGACAAAACTGAATGTGTAAAAGACCAAGAACAAATCAAGAAACTTTTTGAAAACACATACGGAAAATGCACCGTTACTTTCAAATCCGGTGACGAGCAGGAATTTGCAGCAAGAAATGTCGGTGTAATCCTATCCGGCGGACAAGCACCCGGCGGTCACAATGTAGTTGCAGGTCTTTATGATGCACTCAAACAGGCTAATCCGAACAGCAAATTGTACGGATTTTTAGGCGGTCCTTCAGGTATTATTGACGGACAATACATAGAATTTAACGATGAAATAATTGATGCATACAGAAACACCGGCGGTTTTGATATTATCGGCTCCGGCAGAACAAAACTTGAAACAGAAGAACAGTTTGAAAAATCGCTTGAAAACTGCAGAAAATTGAATATTTCAGGTATTGTTATCATCGGCGGCGACGATTCAAATACAAATGCTGCTATGCTTGCCGAATGGTTTGTTGCAAAAAATGCAGGAATTCAAGTAATAGGCTGTCCTAAAACAATTGACGGCGACTTGAAAAATGAGCAAATCGAAATCTCTTTCGGTTTCGACACTGCTACAAAAACATATGCAGAACTCGTCGGAAACATTCAAAGAGACGTTAATTCAGCTAAAAAATACTGGCACTTTGTTAAAGTTATGGGCAGAAGTGCTACTCACGTGGCTCTTGAAGTTGCTTTGCAGACACAGCCGAATATCACTTTGATTTCAGAAGAAGTTGAAGAAAAGAAAATGTCACTAAAACAGATTGTTGACTACATGGCTGACATCATTGCAAGACGTGCCAATGCCGGTAAAAATTTCGGTGTAGCTCTTATTCCGGAAGGTTTGATTGAATTCATCCCCGAGATGAAAACAATGATTGCAAATCTCAACGATGTAATGTCTACACTGGAACAGGATGCTTCTTACAACAAATTGACTGTTCCTGCTGACAGATTCAATTTTATTGAAAGCAGACTCGAACCTGAAAACGCAAAAGTATTTGAATCTCTGCCTGTATTGATTAAAGCACAGTTGCTTATGGACAGAGACCCGCATGGTAATGTTCAGGTTTCAAAAATCGAGACAGAAAAACTTCTTATCGAAATGATTAAAGTAAAACTCGATGAAATGAAAACTCAAGGCGAGTTTATGGGTAAATTCTCCGACCAGTGCCATTTCTTCGGATATGAAGGCAGATGTGCTTTCCCGTCAAACTTTGATGCAAATTACTGTTATGCATTAGGTTTTAATGCATATGCATTGATTCAATCCGGTTTGACTGGATACCTTTCTTCTGTCAGAAACCTCACTGCTCCTTCTTCTGAATGGGTTGCTGGCGGTGTTCCTCTAACAATGATGATGAATATGGAAAGACGTCACGGACATATGAAACCGGTAATTCAAAAAGCTCTTGTCAGACTGGATGGTCCGGTATTCAAAAAACTCGAAGCAAACAGAGAAGACTGGGCAATTAATGACAGATATCTCTTCCCCGGTTCAATTCAATATTGGGGACCATCGGAAGTATGTGATATCACAACTCAAACATTGAAACTCGAAAGCGAAGCAAAACTCGCAAGAGTATAGAAAAGAGAAAAAGCGGATTTGAAAATTCAAATCCGCTTTTTTAATATTTGTAAAAATTATAATATAAATAGCAAAAAAATTTTTTTAAGTGTGTTTTCAAACTGCGGGCTTAATTAAGGAAGAGGTTATTAAATGAAAATAAACACAATTATTAGTTCAAGTTATCCCAAATATCAAAGTTTTAATGGACACTGGGAAGATAAAATTGTTTTCAGCACTAAGAAAAAACCGTTGTATCAAAAAAGAGAGTATCTTCCAGACGGAAATGAATCCGCAAAAGAGATTGCTCTTGCCTGGGAAAAAGAGACAAATGATTTACCTATTGATTGGGTAAAGAAAAACAATATGTATTCGCAGACAGGATTTGTGCGATATCAATTAAAAGACCAAAAATATTTACCTTTAGATGTTTTGAAAGAGTCTGTAAAAATAAAAGCAGACAGAAAAAAGGAGAAATTTCTTGTTCCTGAGGAAGAAATATTGTACTGTGCAGAAATTGCCAATCTTGCAAAGCAGGAAAATGACATGACAACTGTAAAAGAAATGGAAGCAAATATGCAGAAAGCCTACGACAAAATAAATAACGAAAACTTGCAAGAAAGAGCAAGAAACAGGCTTAATGAGTATAAAGGCGGTTTCGGTGATATGATTTTCTTTTCGCAATACAAATAATGGAATATTTCTGAGTTTTTATATAAAATGCGAATATGAAAAAGAAATCAATTGACGAAAAATGGAAAGTCTGCAGCTTTTGCAAGTATATCAAATACTGCTCTGTCGGACAGGGCAGAATAAAGGATTTGGCAGACAATCCTGTTGCTGTATATGACATAGGCTGTTTTGAATATGAAGTTTACAAGAAAAACAGCAAAGGAAAACAGCTTGGTTTATTTAACTAAAAAGCCTTCTTTCTGAAGGCTTTTTAGTTTTATTGATAATCAGATAATGCATCATTAAATGATGATTCGTCAATTGCATCTTCATCATCTACATCAAAGTCAACGGAATTAAATATCTGGCGGAGTTTAGCTGCTTCTGCTCCTGAAAGTTTTCCGTCGTTATCCAAATCAAAGTAATCAAAATTATACTTTTGGACAAGCTCTTTTAGTTTTTCTGTATTTTTGTCGGTATTTGCCTGATTTGCTGCAGGAGAGGCTGCGTTGATAGAGTTAATTTGTTCCATATTTGCTCCTTTGAATAATAAATTAAAAATTTGTCCTTATATATAAATATATACCCGCAATATTATACAAAATATCATTTTTGATTAATAAATGTAATAAAAAATTTCTTGACATGACGTTATGTGCTCGATACTATAATATGGCGGACACGCAAGAAAACAACCATATTGGGGCGTCGCCAAGTGGTAAGGCAGCTGGTTTTGGTCCAGCCATTCCGGAGGTTCGAATCCTTCCGCCCCAGCCATTAAAAAGCTCTCGATAGAGGGCTTTTTTGCTACGGAAGGATTCGAACAAGTTCTCATCCCCTCTCTTCAATATGACATTTAGTCATATTGATTCGGCAGAGTGCCCCAGCCATTAAAAAGCTCTCGATAGAGGGCTTTTTTGCTACGGAAGGATTCGAACAAGTTCTCATCCCCTCTCT
>CALVAQ010000015.1 GCA_944325595.1 Candidatus Gastranaerophilales bacterium | reverse complement strand
CGACACAGAGATTGATTCCGTAAAAAAAGTAATGGACAAAAACATCGAAAGAACATTCAAAGTATTTTCATAAACAATTAATAAACAAACAATAAACAAACCAATATTATACTTACTTACTATGCAATATGAAAACATGTAAACCCGCTTAAAAAGCGGGTTTTTTATTTGTCCGAAATAAGTTCATGATAAATTTTTGCCGCCTGTTTCGTTTTTGGCGGGAATTGCGATAAGAGATTAAATAAATACTTTAATTGCACGGTTTACTTTTTCAAAAAAAACATTAAACTGAGTATAATCAAAATTTATAAGGAGACGATTATGTCATTAATGAATGGTCAGGCTTTATTTGCAAACGCATTGAGCGGTTTGTCAAATACATATGCAATTTTAGCAAAAAACAGCCAAAACTCCGGCGGTTTAACTATCGAAGAACTCACAAATCCTTCTAATACCACAATTGCCCAGCTTGGCGGTAATATGAGTTTTGCTCAGTTTCTTTCTGCAAATTTTTCTGCAATTGATCAGGATGCGGACGGAAAAATCGGTGCCGAAGATATGACAAATCTCACAACAAAGCTTTCTCAAAACGGCTTGTCTTATCAGGAGCTTTGCCAGCTTTGTTCAAGCGGAATGGGAGCAAGCGACATGCTTACAAATGTTTTAACTTATTTCAATCAAATTGACACAAACAAAGACGGCAGAGTTACAAATGCGGAAATACAAGCTTTCAGCTTAAAAGCAGACGAAGAAAAACTCAAAACAGAATACCAATCTTTTAAACCCAGTTCTATGAGTGTTTTCTACGGAGACAGTGAATCTGACAGCGAGCCTTCCAGCCTCGTTGACAATTTATACCCGCAGAATAATTCATAGAGATTATAATCCAGCTAAAAAGCAGCAGGTATCACTATACCCGCTGCCTTTTTATTTGGATTTTATAACTATTTTTTTACAGCATCTTTAATTACAATCAAGTTGTTCATAATTTTCATTGCAGTAGTCGGCAAAACAACATCATTCAATCCGTTTGCTATACTCAAAACAGAACCGGCTTTTAGGACAACTTCTTCGCCTTTGTACATAAAAGTATAATCATCCTGTCTGTCTGATCTGATTGTGATTTTGTCCATTACTTTTTCCATTCCTGAAAATACCCCTTTTGTTCTCTTTTGCGATACTTGTTAATTATAACAAAAAAGTATAAAATATTAATACTCTATACAGGTATTAATTTTGTTCCTACATTATTGATTATCGGGAGAGGCGACTCGAAAACTTTGAAGTATACCTACCGTATTTGATACGCCAGTAGGAAACGGAAAAGTCAAGGCACTCACCCACCTGCGAGCCACGCAGGTAACAAAATCATACTTGTGTAGAGTTTTTAATATTCAAATTTGCCTTTATAACTTTTCTGTTTTGGTATTATAATTAGACCTATGGCAGAATCAAAAAAACATATTTGCTATAATTGCGGCAAAGAAGAGTACAAAATTATTCATAAAGGTGTCAGAGATAATGATAAAATAGACGTTTTGCGCTGCAGCAATTGCGGACTTGTTTTTTTGTCGGACGATTCTCATATTGCGTCTAATTTTTATGAAAACGGCGGAATGATAGCTGGATTTAGTCTTGAAAACTGGATAAAAAATACAAAGACTGATGACAAAAGACGATTTTTGCTGCTAAAAAAACGTATAAAAGATAAAATTGTCACTGATTTTGGCTGCGGCAATGCCGGTTTTTTGAATTTTGCAAAAGACATATGCAAAAAGGTTTACGGCATAGAGCTGCAAAAAGATTTGTATGATTATTTTAAAACTTGCGGGCTCGATGTTTTTTCCAAAATTTCATTGCTTCCTGAAAAATCAGATATAATAACGATGTTTCATGTGCTTGAACATACGAAAAATCCTGTAGATACGTTAAAAGAGCTAAAACCATTCTTAAACAAAAACGGAAGTATTATTATAGAGGTTCCAAACGCAAAGGACTCTTTGATAAGTTTTTATAAATGCAAAAGTTTTGAAGATTTTGTTTACTGGAGCTGTCATTTGTTTGTCTTTGATAAAAATACACTGAAACAAACTATAAAAAAAGCCGGATATAAAATCAAAAAATTCAGTTATATTCAACGTTACAGCTTTATGAACAATTTGTACTGGCTTTTGAAGAAAAAACCCGGCGGTCACAAAATCTGGGCAAAATATGATTTTAAAGCCATAAATACCATTTATAGTTTCTTTTTGAAACTGTTAGGAATTACGGACACAATGCTTGTTGAGATTGTACCGGATTGAAATAATAACCGGTTTAGTTAATATATAATAGCAGAGAGAACAAAAATATTAATTAATAGATTATTATGAAAATACATTTACAAGACAATAACAGCAACAACCTGATTTTATTTTTTTGCGGCTGGGGTATGGACGAAAACCCTTTTGCCGTCTTAAAAAGCAAAAGCGATGTTTTGTTTGTATATGACTATACAACACCGGATTTTCCTGAATTTGATTTTTCAAAATACAATAGTGTAACGCTGCTGTCTTTTTCATACGGAGTGTATGCAGGTGCAATAGCAAAGCTTCCTGACAATTTAAAATTGGACAAAAGGGTTGCAATAAACGGTACACTTATTCCGATAGATGACAAGTACGGAGTGCCGGTTAAACAGTTTGAATTAACGGAAAAAATGGATTCCGAGTCTGTTGTAAAATTCAGACAAAGACTTTTTGGCGGAGAAAAGGCGCAGAACCATTTTGAAATCTTTGAGCAGAATTTGCCGCAGAGAAGCGCAAAAAGCTGTACAGAAGAACTTTTGGGTATGAAAAAATATGTGTCCAAAATAACAGCCTCGAAAAAAGTTTTTGACAAAGTCTATATTGCTTCGCATGACAGATGCGTTCCGACCCGCAACCAGAGAAATTTCTGGCTGATGATGGAAGCGGAAAATATAATTAACCTTGAAACGGGACATTTTCCTTTTTACAATTACGAATTTCTTGATGATATATTATAGTTATGCCGGATAAAAAACTAATAAAATTCAGATTTAAAAAAAGCATTGATACCTATGATACCAGTGCCGTAATCCAGAAAGAAATGGCGCATCAGCTCATAGACAAGGTGCTTGAATATTGCGGAAATTCTTTTGACAGAGTTTTCGAATTCGGTGTCGGGACAGGTTTTTTGTCAAAAAGTATTCTGGACAAAATTGAGTTTAAAGAATACTATGCAAACGATATTATTGAAGAATCTGAATTTTGTATAAAAAATATTATCAGCAGCGCAAAGTTTCTTCCGGGTGATATAGAAAAAATAGAACTGAATGAAAAATTTGATTTGATACTTTCAAATGCTGTTATGCAATGGATTTTTGATACACAAGAACTTCTTTTAAAAATCAGAAACAACCTGAATGAAAGCGGATATTATGCTTTTACTACCTTTGGAGAGCAAAATTACAGAGAAATTAGAGATACAACCGGCGTTTCTCTTAATTATCTGAAAACGGAAACACTCAAAGAAAAATGTTTGTCGGGTTACGAAATTGTTTATTTCGAAGAGAATATACAGACACTATATTTTGATTCGCCGTTAGATGTTTTGAAACATATAAAATATTCGGGCACAAACGGCATAAAGACTCTAAACTGGACTGTTTCCAAACTAAAGAAATTTGAAGATTTTTACAAAAAATCTTACAGCGCCGGCAGCAAAGTTACTCTGACATACAATCCCATATATATTGTTTTGAAAGCTGTTTGAGTCATGGTTTTGGCTGTATTTTACTCTGAAAATACCCATTTTTTACGTATTTTCCATTGTATTGCAGTCAGTACAAAAATTATTACAAACAGAATATACGCTCCGGCAGAAGCTTCTCCAATGTTGAAAAACTCAAATGCGTTTTTGTAAATCCAGAATACAAGGACATTTGTACTGTCCAGAGGTCCTCCCTGTGTCATTAAATAAATTAAATCAAAGACCTGAAATGACGAAATTGTAGTTATCACAAGCACAAAGAATATTGTAGGACTCAAAAGAGGCAGAGTAATTCGGAAAAACATTTGAAAAGGGTTTGAGCCGTCAATTTTTGCCGCTTCAAAAATATTTTGATTTATTCCCGAAAATCCTGTTAAAAATATTACCATATTGTACCCGATTAATTTCCACGAAGAAACAATAATGAGTGCAATCATAGCGGTATGAGTGTCATAGAGCCAATTTATATGTGCTTTTAGTATATAGTTCAAAAGTCCGATGTTAGGGTCAAAAATCCACTCCCAGACAATAGCTATAACTATCATGGGTGTAATAAAGGGCAGAAAATATGCGGTTTTAAAAAATTCGCTTCCCCTGATTTTGTTGTTCAATACAGCTGCCAGCACCAGTGGGAGTATTATTGAAATGACAGCTGTTGAAATAGCAAAAACAAATGTATTTTTCAAAACCAGCAGAAAAGATGGACTTGTCAAAATTTCTTTGTATTTGCTCAATCCCGCAAATTTTACGGGAGACAGCAAATCCCAGTCGCAAAAACTCAGACAAAATGAAAATATTACGGGAATTATGATAAAAACAAAAGTACCCAAAACTGCAGGAAACAGCAGGGCTTTCCATGCAAATTCTTCGCTTATAAGTTTTTCAGCAATCCTTTTCACTTAAAAATTATATCGCTATTTGTTAAATATCATAAAAGTTTCTTTCAGAAACTCGTAACCCTTGAGAAAAGAGCCTATATCCACCATCTCATCTGCGGAATGCATATTGTAAATATCTGCCAATCCGAGCAGACAGGGTTTTAGGATTTGTCCGTGTTTGTTTTTTTCGTGGGCATAAATATGAGTTTCCGCTCCGGCATGGAAAGAAGAAACATCACCTTTTATTCCTATATTTTCACACGCCTGTACACAAACTTTCGGTATTGTGTCATCATCGGATTTTTCAAAAGCTTTCATCTTCGATTTTGCTACAAATTCCGCCTTTGCTAGACCGTTGTATTTTTCATTGAATTTTTCAACGATATTTTTTATATCCTGAATAAGCTGATTTTCATTTGCTTCTTCAGAACTTCTTATAGAATATTTTGCCATTGCTTTTGTATTAATGATATTTGTCAGACAATTGTCAGCAACGTATTCTATATAGCTTTCCGCTTCAATACCTTTTTGTACGGCTTTTTGAATAGGCGGTTCCACTCCTCCGCCTATTACACATCCTATGTTTATCGAAGTGACTGTACCGTATTCATCACGTTTGTATTCACCCTGCGGAATTTCATTTATGAGCTCGCCGATTAGTTTTGCAGCGTTCAGTCTTGTTTTGTCGCCTATATCGATACCGGAATGTCCGCCTTTAAAAGAGTTTACCGTCAGAGTTCCGTTTGTATAGCTGGCGCCGGATATCTGTATCTGACCGAGTTTGTCGGCATCAAGAACAAGAACATACTCTGATTCTATTTCGTCAAATTTTACATTATGAATACCGGTCATATTCTGTTCTTCGTCTTTTGTGAATATCAACTCAAGCCCGCCGTGTTTGATTTCCGGATGTTTTGCAAGGTACATTGCAAGATACATTGCTGCGGCATCTCCGACTTTGTCATCAGAGCCCAAGGTTCTTTTTTTATCTGTTTCAATAAATTTGCCGTCTTCGGATATTCTTATGTTTACGGCGGAAGAATCTCCGACTACATCCATATGTGCAGACAGTGCAAGCGATTTTTTTGATGTGTCAGTCGCCGGCACTTTGGCTCTGACGTTTCCAAAATCATCGAGCTTTGCTTCAATACCGGCATTTTTTAGTATTTCAACAATTTTTTGCGCAACCTTGTCTTCTTCACCCGAGGGAGAGGGGATTTGTGCAAGTGTACAGAATAAATTTATCAATTCGTTTTCGTTTCTCAGTTCCTGAATGTTTTTTGTCATAACAAACTCCTTTTTCTAATTCATTATGATAGGCTTTTTAATTGCATTTGTAAATCGGCTGTCTTCAGGAAAGACAAAAACAGCCTATTGTTATTTTAAAAGTTTTGTGTATACTTAATAGTAGCAGTTGTTCAGATAGGTTTTAAACTGCGTTGTGGAATTGAGCAAAAGGATAGTATTTTTGATTAGACTTTTAAATCAAGCTTTCTCTTTTGTTTAAGGTTTTATGTCAGAAACAAGATTTCTCTGTTCTGACAGGATTTATATAATTAATAAGATATGAGCGTTTGCAAATTTAACTACAAATACATCAAAGATAAAGCAACACCCGGCAGCTGGAGACGAGGCTATGAAGGCTTTCAAAAGGACATTGTTATGTCATATGAAACAAAACTTGCCGGTGTGGATGCTGTTGTAAAAGGCAATTTCAAAGATGCCTATGAAACAAGCCTTACTTTTACAAAAACAGGCGTAAAAGCAGATTGCAGCTGCCCTTTGAAAGAAGAATGGTGCAAACACGCAATAGCTGTCGGTTTAAAGGTTATTGAAGACAAAGTTTATGATGAATATTTGGAACGTGTCCACAAAATTCACACGGAATATCCGGATGAATATTTTCCGCCAGTTGAACATCCGACAGGCAGGTATATTTTCCATTTTAACCCCAAAAGAAGACAAAATTTCTTTTCCATACTGGTTATGGACAGAGAAACAGGCAAGGTTATCAGGGATTTGGAGGCTATTTTAAGAGCAATTATAGAAGTTCAAAGAAACGACAAATCTTTTGTCCTGAACGATGAAGAAAAAATAGAAATTGCTATCTTCCAGCTTCTTTTGCAGCGTTCAAGACTTGATAAAAAAGCCGGATGGTATGATGTCCCTATCAACAAATTTGACGGATTTTTCCAGCTTTTGTCAAAAGCGGAGGAAGTTATTGACGGAAAAACAAAAGACAGATTGCGTTTTGACGACAAAGAATGGGAGCTGGCACTTTCTGTTAATTTTTCTATGGTCGGAAACGTTCTTTTGTCATTAACCTGGGAAAGACCGGACGGAAGCGACTCTTATCCGTTCGAAGAAATCAGATATTTTTCAAGACAATTAAAATGGGGCAGATACAAAAACGTAATCTTCCCGACGACGACACCTGTTTCCGCATTGCCGCAAAGCCTCATAAAAGCAAGCTTTACGGATGTAAAAGATGCCGACGGTGCAAAATTCCTGTATGAAGAACTGCCGAAACTCAAACAGGTTATGAAGGTTAACGTTTCAGATACTATAGAAAAACTGTTTTTGGAACAAAAACCTCCGATTAATATTGTTACGCTCGGTCTGGACTATGACGGTTCGCTCAAAGCGGAACTCGAGTTTGAATATGACGGTACAAGAGTGCCTTATTCAAAACATACGGAAAAAACACCGTACGTAACCATCAAAAAACCCAAAGAAGATTTGCTTTACTGGGTAAAAAGAAATCCGCAGCATGAAGAAGCCGCATACAATATGCTTTTGGCATGCAAATTTGCTCCGATGCAGACAAACAATCTTGCTCTTGAAAAAGAAAACGCCATAGATTTTTATAACTACTATATCCAGCAGGCGGGAGAAGGCTGGAAGTTTGAAGAAAAAGACGATATGTCTTTTTTCAAACTCACAAAAGACCCGTTTGAACTTTGTGCGGATATAGATTTTGCAATTGATTCAACAGACAGTTTTGAAGTTGAATTATACGGTCGTGTGGGCGAAGAGATTATTCCTTTTGATGATATTTATGCCCTCACATTAGATAACAGCAAATATGTAAGAATAAAAAATCTCGGCTTTGCCGAAGTCCCGACTATGGACGTTTATTCTTTAATGAAAGCTTTTAATACGTTTGATGTCTACAGAAATGACGATAACAAATACATCGTAAAAACATACCGTGCAGGCTTGATTTCCGAAATGGAAAATCTCGGTTTGAAGCTCAAAATGAGCAGAAGATTTAATAAATTCTGGAAACAAATTTCAACCTTCTCAACAATGGACGTACCGAGCCTTCCGAAAGGAGTAAAAGCGGAGTTTCGTGAATACCAGACAAGAGGTTTCGGCTGGTTGTGGTTTTTGTATCAGTACGGGCTTAACGGTATTCTTGCCGATGATATGGGTCTCGGTAAAACACTTCAGGCACTGGCTTTGCTTCAAAAAGCAAAAGAGAAAAACAAAAAAGCGCCGAACCTTGTCATCTGTCCGACATCTGTTGTTTTCAACTGGGAAAACGAAATTGAAAAATTTGCGCCCGGCTTGAGCTGTCTAAAACTCAGCGGTACGGAAAGAAAGGATTTATTCAAAGAAATCCCGAAATATGATATCGTAATCACAAGCTATGCGTTGATTAGACGTGATATTGCAAAACTCAAAAAGCATGAGTTCAGATATGTTATTCTAGATGAATCACAAAATATCAAAAATGCCGATTCAATCACCGCACAAAGCGTAAAACAATTAAACTGCAGACACAAATTGGCACTTTCCGGTACGCCGATTGAAAATAAACTGGAAGAATTGTGGTCTGTGTTTGATTTCTTAATGCCGGGATTTTTGTTTGACAAGAGCGAGTTCAACTATCGTTATGTTACACCGATTATGGAACGTGAAGACAAAACTGTTGAAAAACGCTTGAAATCACAGATTTATCCGTTTATCTTGCGCCGTATGAAAAGAGATGTCGCAAAAGATTTGCCGGATAAAATTGAAAACGTTGCATACTGTGAACTCACACCCGAGCAAAAAGATTTTTATCTCGAGGTTATGGATTCAACAAGAGAAGAACTCTTCAAATCCATCGAAGAAAAAGGTATCGAAAAAAGCAGAATGTCTATTTTCTCTGCCCTGCTGCGCCTGAGACAGATATGCTGCCACCCGAGATTGTACGACAAAGAAAATGTCAAAGGCATAAAAGAATCCGGCAAATTCGAACAACTCAAAGTTATGCTGGAAGAAATTATTTCAGAAGGGCATAGAGTGCTTTTGTTCAGCCAGTTTGTAGATATGCTTGATATAATTAAAGAATGGCTTACAAAAGAAGGTATCAAACACGAATACCTCACAGGCAGCACAAAAGACCGTCAGGAAGTTGTTGAACGCTTCAATTCCGACCCGACTATACCGATTTTCTTAATCAGTTTAAAAGCCGGCGGTACAGGTTTGAACCTGACCGGTGCGGATTATGTAATCCATTACGACCCGTGGTGGAACCCTGCTGTAGAAGATCAGGCTACAGACAGAGCATATCGTATAGGACAAACGAAGAAAGTATTTGTATACCGTATGATTACAAAAGGTACGGTTGAAGAAAAAATTCAAAAACTCAAATCCAGAAAAAGAGACCTTGTGGACAGCGTAATTTCTGTTGACAGAAATATCGGAAAATCGCTCACTTATGAAGATTTGAAAGACATTTTCTCGCTGGATTAGATTTCTGCAAAAAGATAAGTCCTCCTTTTAAATCATTTCAAAACAAAATGTTTATATAAAAATATTTGTGTAAAAATGTTTAGAATTGTATAATAACTGTATATTATAGAATAAAGGTGGACAAGAATGACGGTATTAACAGAAAACGAAGGTTTGATTACACAAATTATCGGACCGGTTATTGACGTAGAATTTCAACCCGGTCAGCTTCCGGAAATCTTTGATGCATTGGATATTTACAAAGAAGACGGAACAAAAGTTGTTGCGGAAGTTCAGCAGCTGCTGGGAGAAAACAGAGTCCGTTCGGTTGCAATGTCTTCTACGGACGGCTTGCAAAGAGGAATGAAAGTAGTTAACACAAAAGCTCCTATTTCAGTTCCTGTCGGACAAGCTACACTGGGCAGAATTATGAATGTTCTCGGTGAACCGGTTGACGAAATGGGTCCGGTTGAAACAGAAAACAGACTTCCTATTCACAGACCGTCACCAAAACTTGTTGACCAGAATACGAATGTTGAAATTTTTGAAACCGGTATTAAAGCAATTGACTTGCTTCAACCATATCAAAAGGGCGGTAAAATCGGTCTTTTCGGCGGTGCCGGCGTAGGTAAAACAGTTTTGATTATGGAACTTATCCACAACATTGCTCAAGAGCACTCCGGTGTATCTGTATTTGGCGGTGTTGGTGAAAGAACCCGTGAAGGTAACGACCTTTGGAATGAGATGAAAGAATCAGGCGTTTTGGATAAAGTTGCTTTGATTTACGGTCAGATGAACGAACCTCCGGGAGCCAGAATGAGAGTTGGTCTTTCTGCTTTGACATGTGCGGAATACTTTCGTGATTTTTCAAAACAGGATGTATTGCTCTTTATTGACAACATTTTCAGATTTGTACAGGCAGGTTCAGAGGTATCATCACTTCTCGGACGTATGCCTTCAGCTGTAGGCTATCAGCCGACACTTTCTACGGAAATCGGTGAGCTGCAAGAACGTATTACTTCTACAAAAGACGGCTCAATCACTTCTGTACAAGCTATTTACGTACCGGCAGACGACCTTACCGACCCTGCTCCGGCAACTACATTCTCTCACCTTGATGCTTCAACGGTATTGTCAAGACAAATTGCATCTCTGGGTATTTATCCCGCTGTTGACCCGCTTGCATCAAGCTCAAGAGTGTTAGACCCCGTAATCATCGGCGAAGAACACTACGGCGTAGCAAGACAGGTTCTTGAAGTACTTCAAAAATACAAAGACTTGCAAGATATCATTGCAATTCTCGGTATGGATGAATTGTCGGAAGATGACAAATTGACGGTTAACAGAGCAAGAAAAATCCAAAGATTTCTTTCTCAACCGTTCTTTGTTGCTGAACAGTTCTCAGGTATTCCCGGCAAATATGTTAAACTTGAAGATTCTATCAAAGGCTTTAAAGAAATTCTTGAAGGAAAACATGACGACATTCCTGAACAGGCTTTCTATATGGTCGGTACGATAGAAGAAGCTGTTAAAAAAGCCGAAGAAATGAAAAACGCATAAGAATAAAATCTTGTGCATCAAAGGCTTTAGCAGCAGCCAAAATCGCATAAGAATATGTGAAGGTTAATATGACAAAAAAAATCAATTTAAAAATCATAACTCATGAAAAAGAACTCTTCAACGAAAAGGTTGATGCGGTTTATTCAAAAAGCGTGGAAGGTGAGTTTGGTATTTTGCCTGACCACCAGCCGTTTATGGCGGCTCTTGACATCGGTGTTACAAAAGCTGATGCTGACGGAAAAATGGAATATTTCACTACAATGGGCGGAATATTTCAGTTCAAGGACAATGAAGCTCTTATCCTGACAGACCTTGCGGAAAGAGGTTCCGATATTGATGTTACAAGAGCCAAATCCGCCAAAGAAAGAGCAGAAGCAAGGCTCGGCTCACACGATGTTGCCGTTGACAATGCAAGAGCGCAAATTGCACTGGCAAAAGCAATGGCGAGACTCAAGGCAGCTTTGCAAAAATAGATAACAAAAAACACCCTGATACAGGGTGTTTTTTTATAAAAAATTAAAAGCCCTGAAATTTATCAGGGCTTTAGTATGAAATATCGGAGAAGTTGCTTTATTATTTAACCATTTTTGCGGCAATTTCATATTTTGCCTGTTCTGTCAGACTTGAATTCGGTCCGAGTTCTGCCTCGATAGCAGCAAGTCCGTTTGCTACCTGGTCTTCAAAACTTGTTACAAACCCGGCAATACGTGCAGCCTGCTCCGGAGTAACATATTTGCTGACATCATATGTTCTTTGTGCGGCTACTTCTGGTTTTGCTACAATTGCCTGCTGTGCCATAAATGAAAGAACATCGTCGGCTTTTACCTGTGCTCTTTGAGGTGCTGCCTGCTCGGTTTGTTTCTCTGCCTCTTCCGGTTTTGCTTCGGCATTTTTTGCCGGATTATTATAATTGTTTACTGAACTTGTATTGATACCAATTCCACGAATGTTTTCTGTCATTTATCTTCTCCTGTTTATTATTTCCACATCATATATATCGGATTAGAGTTTAATGAACTTTAGAGTTTTTTCTGTTTTAGGCGTTGTTTTTTTACATAAGTTTACAATTCGTGTTTTAACAAAATACACCTTTTGTATAGTTAAAAATCTGATATTTTGTGAATATAATAAAATTAAGTGAAATAAGGAATCCCCAAAATGACAAACGCAATAAGTTCAATGAATTCAGCTATGGCGGGACAGACTCTGAGTTTGCAGATGGCATGCCAGACCTTGTCTATGCAAAAACAGCAGGGTGCAATTGCCTTGCAGCTTTTGCAGGGTGCAATTTCTGCCGTTCCTCAGGATCCGTCCACGATTACTCCCGCTCAATTGCAATCACCGATTGATATCAGAGTTTAATCCTTTAAGAGGATTTAATTAAATAATAAAAGAATATAATTTACTTGTATTTAATATAAAAAAGAATGGAAGTGATTTTATGGTTTTAGGACTTAATTCAGTACAGGAACAAGACTCTTCAACTACAAAAAGTCTGCATGAAAGATGGATGTCAAAGCTTCAGGAAGGCAAAAAAAGTACTCAGCAGATTGAGTCTGAAATGCTTGAAGGTGTTAATGAAATAATTGAAGAAATTCAAAAAGAAGCAGAAGAAAAAGCTGCACAAGAAGCTCAAGAAGGCAAAAACGAAGAAGCTGTTACAGTTTCTGTTTCAGGAAGCGAAGTTGAAGCATCATCGGATGTACCGGAAACACCGGAGACTTCTACAGTTGAAGTTACAGCTTAATAATTACAAACAATTTGATAAAAACTCCCGGATTTATTGTAGAATAAATACAAATTCGGGAGTTTTTGCGTATGCAAAATGAAACAGTAGAAAATGAAATAACTGAACTTTTGGACAGAACAAAAGAAAAATGCGCTCATTGCCAGAAATGTCCGCTCGGAAAAACCCGTACAAAGTCTGTTTTTTCAGGTGGTTTGCCAAACCACAAACTTATGCTGATTGGAGAGGCTCCCGGATACTGGGAGGACCAGAAGGGTGAACCTTTTGTCGGAAAAGCAGGACAGCTTTTGGACAAAATATTTGCATGTGTCGGATTGTCACGACAAAAAGATGTTTATATCTGCAATACATTGAAATGCCGCCCGCCGGACAACAGAAATCCTCTGCCGGAGGAAAAAGAAGCATGCCGAGAGTATCTTGATATTCAAGTCGGCGCATTAAAACCCAGAATAATACTTCTGTGCGGAAATATTGCCGTCCAATCTTTTCTTGAAGGAGCAAGAGGAATTACCCGTGTCAGAGGACAGTGGTTTGACGGTCCTTACGGCTCAAAAATGATGCCGATTTTTCACCCCTCATATCTGCTTCGCAATGATTCAAGAGAAAAAGGCAGCCCAAAATGGCTGATGTGGCAGGATATCAAAGAAATAAAACGTGTATATGATGAAATTAAGTAATTGTTATTCCAAAAATTTTTAGTAAAAACAAGACAATAATAATTTTTAACATGACATAAGCATGAACAAAACTTTTGAAATATACATTACCCTCGGAGAATTTGAAAGAATATAATCAAACACTGATTGACATTGCCGGAGATGGGCGCTATTTTTAGTATATGATTTTTGATGACAAAGATTTTGTAAAAGAACTGAATACAAAACTCAAAAACGGTGCTGTGGTTTCTTTTGTTACGGATACTGTCTGGGGTGTAGGCTGTCTGCCAAATTCCGAAAAGGGCGCCGAAAATATATACGAACTAAAAAACAGAGACCGCTCAAAACCGCTGATTTTGATGTCTGACAGCGTAGAACATTTGCTTCCTTACGTAAAAAATATAAATAATTCCGCAGAGCAGCTTATCAAAAAATATTTTCCCGGAGCTTTGACATTAATTTTTGAAAAGACCGACCTTGCTCCTGATTATATAACTTCTTACCGGAACACCGTAGGTATCAGGGTTCCGGATAATCCTGTCTTTAAAAGGCTGTGCGAAGTTGTTGAAGGACATGTACTGGCTACAACCAGTGCGAACCTTTCTTCTTTACCTCCGGCAACCGGCTATGAAGAAGCAAAATCCGGTATCGGGGATAAAGTTGAATATGTTTTTGAAGATTACGGATACAAATCAAAAGGACTGGCTTCTACTGTAGTGCTGGCTGTCGGAGATGATTTTAAAGTATTGAGACAGGGTGAAATAATAATTTCGTAGTAATTTTTTAGAATATTTTATGGAGCTTTGCCGGATATCCGGCAAAGCTTTTTTTGTTTTTTATAAAATTTTCCAACAAAAGTATGGCAAACTTCCAACTTTTCTCGAATTAAGAACCCCCTTGCAAAGCGATATTATGTGTATGTAGTAAACAGGGTGTTAAAACACAGTCAAAACAGGCGGGTGTTTCACACAGTCTATCGAAATTTACAGGATGTAAATTTTTAGGGAATGCCGAAAGGAGAATCGTATGGCAATTATCGTTAACACAAACATTTCTGCGTTGAAAACACGTACAAACTTGAACAACGCAACAAATTCTTTGAACCAGGCATTGGAAAGAATGTCTACAGGTTACAAAATCAACAGTGCAAAAGACGATGCTGCAGGTCTTTATGTAGCAACAGGTCTTGAAACACAAATTAGGGGTTCAAAAGTAGCACTCAACAACATTTCTACAGGTAACAACGTACTTCAAACAGTAGAAGGTGACCTTGATGCAATTCTTGACAACCTCAACCGTATCAGAGACCTTGCAACTCAAGCAGCAAACAGTGTATATGACACTGATGCTATGAATGCGATGAAACAAGAAACTGATGCCCGTATCGCTGAAATTGAGAGAATTTCTCTTGCTTCAAACTTCAACGGATTACAGCTTCTTGCCGGCGGTAATGATCTTGAAACCAACGGTATGAGACTTCAGGTCGGTGCAAATGCTAATGCAGATGCAAACGCAATTGTTATAGACGGAGAGATTTTCAAAAAAACCGATGCAACAGAGCTTGGTACAGGCGTTGAAGCAGGTGACTTAAACGGCGGCGGTGAAATTAATGCCGGTGATTCTGTTGCAGATGCAGCAAAAGTAGCATTTAACGCAGCAACAACAGCAGCTGACTTTATCGCAGTACTTGATGATGCTATTGACACAATCTCAAGCCGTAAGTCTACAATCGGTGCTATTATGAACAGGCTCGAATCAGCTGAAACATCATTGACAACTACAATTGAAAACGCTACAGCTGCAAAATCAACAATCATGGATGCTGATATCGCAGAAGAATCTGCTGAATATACAAAACAGCAAATCTTACAGCAAACATCATCAGCTCTGCTTGTTCAGGCAAATAACTTACCATCATTGGCACTGAACCTGATTGGCGGCTAGTTAGAGAGATTAAGTTAATAATCGATATATTTACAATAATAGGTGATGGCAACTTGCCCGGTGCAATATGTAACCGGGCTTTTTTTTGCGGATTTTGAGCGGGGCTGAAGAGAAACGAAACGCCCCATGTGAACAAGGTTGATGAAGTAAAGAATTTTTAGAATAAAAATTCGAAACGAAATCCAAGACAGCGGATTTCCGGACGGGTGAAAGATAAAGCAGGAATATTTGTTATTGAAACAAGAATCTTTTTTCTTTTTTCTTATATTCATTTCCTTATTTGTTTTTATACTGCACGCAGATACTATGTATCTGGCTTAGCATACCTCCATTCAAAACTTGATATCTAATCAACTTTTGAACGGAGTCCTTAGGCAAAGAAAGAAAAGTATCACAAAAGAAAGAAACAGGCGCTTATCAAAATAAACAGTAAAGTGTTTAATCAAAGATTTTGCCACGACAAGCTGTGGTCAAAATCTTCTCAAAACACAACTGTTTCTAGTCAAGAATACATCAGGGCTCCGCCCTGAAACTTTTTTAATTATTTAGACAATTTACCTGTTATTTAATCCAGTAAAAATAAATAAACAAATATACCAACCCTCACCCTGCCCCTCTCCCTCAGGAGAGGGGGAGAATGTAGGTCGGATTTCCTAATCCGACAAAATTTTACTCCCGTCGGAGAGGGAGAATATTCCGGCAAACTGTAATTTTTGTTATCGAATTATGTAATATATAAAAGGATGACAATAAGTATTCAACACAAACAAATATTAATTTTTCATTAATTTTTCCTTTTAAAACAATTTAAAATGGTATAAAAGTATGGTAAGTTAGAAAATTATATTGAATAAAGGAATATTAAAAAAGGAGGACAATATGTCAATCAGACCTTTAGGAGACAAACTGGTAGTAAAACTCATTGAAGATACCGAAAAAACAGAAGGCGGTATTTTTATACCTGATTCTGCAAAAGAAAAACCTCAAAAAGGTGAAATTGTAGCTGTAGGTCCGGGAAAAACTCTTGACGACGGCAAAAAAGCAGAAATGGAAGTTAAAGTTGGCGAGATTGTTCTGTTTGCAAAATATGCAGGCAGTGATGTAAAACTCGGTGAAGATACATTCAAAATCCTTGCAGCTGATGAGGTTTTGGGCGTATTAGAATAAGGTGTGTGAAACTCGAAGGGGTTTGAGAAGTCAAAGCCCGTAGAGTGCAACCGTTCCCAGCCGACGTTGTGAGATAAATGAAATTTATCGAACGAAGCAATCTTTGATTGCACAGGCGGTAAAATAAGGTGTGTGAAACTCGAAGGGGTTCGAGAAGTCGAAGCCCGCAGAGTGTGACAAAAAACATAATTTTCATTAAGGAGAAAATAAAATGGCAAAGAAAATTGTATTTAACGAGGAAGCAAGAAAAAGCTTACTCAAAGGTATAGATGCAGTAGCCGATGCTGTAAAAGTAACACTCGGACCGAAAGGCCGTAATGTTATTCTGGAAAAGAAATTCGGCGCACCGCAAATCGTTAATGACGGTGTAACTATTGCAAAAGAAATTGAACTTGAAGACGGACTGGAAAATGCCGGCGCTCAACTTCTCAAAGAAGTTTCTTCAAAAACAAATGATGTAGCAGGCGACGGTACAACTACAGCTTCAGTTCTTGCTCAGGCTATTGTACGTGAAGGATTGAGAAACCTTACAGCAGGTGCAAATCCTATTAGTATGAAAAGAGGTATGGACAAAGGTGTTGAAACTGCCGTTGAAAAAATCAAATCAATGGCAAGACCTGTTGATTCAAAAGAAAGTCTTGCTCAGGTTGCTGCAATTTCTGCCGGCAACAACAACACTATTGGTGACTTGATTGCAGAAGCAATGGAAAAAGTCGGCACGGAAGGCGTTATCACTGTAGAAGAATCAAAATCTTTCGGTACAAATCTCAAAGTTGTTGAAGGTATGCAGTTTGACAAAGGCTACATTTCTCCGTACTTTGTAACGGATGCGGAAAGAATGGAAGCAGTTCTGGAGGATGCTTATGTTCTTTGTGTAAACAAAAAAATCAACTTGATTTCCGACCTTGTACCTATCCTTGAACAGGTTGCCCGTGACGGTCGTTCACTCTTAATCGTTGCAGAAGATGTAGAAGGTGAAGCTCTTGCTACACTGGTTGTAAACACAATGAGAAAAGTACTGAGAGCGGTTGCCGTAAAAGCTCCGGGCTTTGGTGACAGAAGAAAAGCAATGCTTGAAGATATCGCTGTTTTGACAGACGGTCAAATGTTTACTGAAGAACTCGGTATTAAACTTGAAAATATCACTGTTCAAATGCTCGGTAAAGCAAAACGTGTTACTGTTACAAAAGACAATACAACAATTGTTGTAGGTGATGAAACAAAAGCAAAAGTAGCTGAAAGAGTGGCTCTTATCAAACGTCAGATAGAAGCTTCCGATTCTTCTTATGACAAAGAAAAACTTCAGGAAAGACTTGCAAAACTCGCAGGCGGCGTTGCCGTAATCGAAGTTGGTGCTGCTTCTGAAGTTGAATTGAAAGAAAGAAAACTCAGAATTGAAGATGCTCTAAATGCTACAAGAGCAGCAAAAGAAGAAGGTATAGTACCCGGCGGCGGTGTTGCTCTAATCAGAGTAATGCAGGAAATGGCAAAATCACTGGAGTCTGCTCAATTTGGCAGTGATGACGAAAAAGTAGGTTACAGAATTCTTGTTGATGCATTACATATTCCGCTCAAACAAATTGCTGACAATGCCGGAGAAAAAGGCGATGTAGTAGTTGAAGAAGTTAAAAAACTTCCGGAAACAGAAGGTTTTGATGCTTTGACAAATACATATGTTGATATGTTTGAAGCAGGCATTGTAGACCCTGCAAAAGTTACACGTTCCGTACTTGAAAACGCTGTGTCAGTAGCTTCTATGCTTCTTACAACTGAAGCTGCAGTTGTAGAAATTCCGAAACAGGAAGCTCCTGCAATGCCTCCTATGGGCGGCGGAATGGGAATGATGTAATTTATAATCAACAACCAATTTTCCAAACAAAGTATCCGGAGGATAAATTTTCTCCGGATATTTTTTATAAAAAATTTTTCTTTTTCAAAATAAATAATCCTCCTGTATTTAATGTAAAGAATATTGAAAAATTATCCAAAGCAATATATAATTGTATAGCTGGAATATTAAAAATTTATGCGAGGAACGAAAGGAGATTTGAAAGATGCGCGTTAGTTTGTCAACAAATTCAATGTCATGCCAACCTTTGAGATTTGGAAAAGCTGAACCCGCAGCAAAAGAATCTTCTGTTCAAAATCCCGGTTTCTCGTCATCAACTGTTTCTCGTGAAGAATATAACAAACTCCAGTCAAAATATGAACTCGCTTGCCGTATTGCTGTAGCACAGGCAGAGCAATACAAAAAATATGTTGCTGCACATCCCGACAAAAATTAGTTGAGACTAATATCTTTTAAATGTTCAATTTTGGGCTGTTCAATACCCAGTACAGAAATGACATCTATTCTGTAGCCGGTGTAGTGTTCTTTTGTTTTTTCAAGATATGAAAGAGCAGCTTTGAATATGTTTTGCAGTTTATTTTTGTCAACAGCTTCAAACGGATGACCAAAATTTGTTGTAGAACGTGTTTTTACTTCAACAAAAACCAGCGTATCATGTTCTTTTGCCACTATATCAATTTCTGCATAGCGTGAATAATGATAATTTCTTTCAATAATATGCCATCCGAGTTTTTTTAGATATTCACAGGCAATATCTTCACCTTTTTTTCCGGTATCTTTTTTTGAAAATAAAAACTTCATATACAAAAACCTTTATTCATAGACTTTTTCTATCGAATCAAGATAATCCGTCATTTTTTTGCGGAAATCTTTCGGATAAAGAATTTCACAATTGTCAAAATATCTTGACAATCTTCTCACGAGCAAGTCTCTGTCTTCTTTTGAATTTGATACAACAATATAATCTTTTTTTGATTCAAGTATTTTTTCGTTTTCTTTCAGAACATATGATTTTGCGAGTCTGTTTTTGAGCTTGAATGTTACGGAATTTGTATAACTGTCGGAGGTTTTTTGAGGCAGTTGTTTTGTATCTGAAATGAAATTGAGTACAAATTCACGATAGGTATTTTCTGTGCAGTCATATGCAATTAAAACCGCATTGCCTTTCTTGTACATAATTTTGAGGGGATTAATTTTGCAGTTGATTGTTTTTGAAGATTCGGCACCCGTTTTGTATTTTATTTCAAGTTTTTGTTCATCTTTACAATATTTTTCAAATCTGGTTATATTTTCGTCTCTCAATTTAAGTTTGTTTTGCATTCTGTATGGATGTATTGTTTTTTGTTTAACAAGTTCTTTTGTTTGTGAAGAAAAACTCATTTCCGCTTTTTTAAAAATTTCATGCAAATTTGAACTAAGCGACTCCGAGCCGGTTTTTTGTGCGTATTTTTCCAAAAATTTCATCAAAGACAGATCTGTTTTGTCAAAATTAATTTTTTCTATGTTCTCCAAAAGGCAATAACGACCGTTCTCTTTTGCTATTTTAATTCCAAAAAGTTTTAGAGTATTCAGATATTTTATAACAACTTCTTTCCGGTATACCTTGTCAGCTTTTTCTTCAATTGCATTTAAAAGTTCGTCTGTGGTGAGCGGAGATTTTGTGAGCACCTTCAAAAGTTCAAGCACACGAATACTTGATTTTGCGATTTTCTTTTCTTTAGATATTTTTAATGAATCAGTATTCTGTATAGATTTAGTCATTTTTGTACTGCTCCTTTATTTTCTTTATGCTTTCGAGAAGCTGTACTTTTAGTTCTTCCGGTTCCAGCAAAACACAATCAGAGCCGTAAGATAAAAGTCTTTGAACAAAATTGAAATCATTGTTCACTCTGGTTTCAATTGTATAAGGATACTCGTTATCGGGATTTTCTTCTATTATCTTTTCATCTTCTTCCGGCTGGTACATCAATGCACTGTAACCTTTGAGTTTGTATTTTGCAATAGTTTTCGGTTTTTCATAATCCTCGGCTTCATTGTTTACACCGAGAAAGTTCATAAAGTTTATTTTTTTGATTTTGTCTATTCTCAAATATGAGAACATATCATACTTTTGATTGTATCCCCAGATATAAAGCTTTTTGTTTTCCAGAGTTATAAATTCAGGAGTAAAACATAACTCCTCTTCACCGTTTTGAGGAGAATCATAACAAACAATCATATGTTTTTTCAGTTTTGCGTTGATAAGAATTTTGTTTAAGATTTCATAATTAACAGATTTTAGCGGATGTTCAAACAAAAGCCTCATTTGTGCTTCTTGATTCGGAGCAAGTTTTGATATTTTTGCATAAAAGTTGTTCAAATTAATTAACAGCTGCCAATCCCCGAGGGTTGAAATACTTTCTCTCAAAGAAAGCAAAGCATCAATGTTTGATTCGGAAAAACACACCGAAAAAGGATGTGATTTTAAAACATATTTGTTGTTTGTACGAAAAGAAGGACGGCTTATTACACATCCTGCTTTCTTTAATGCATTAATAGTGTTTGTAATAGTATCTTTTGAAATATCGTTTTTTATAACAATATCTTGTTCAAAACACTCCAAAAGCTCTTCTCTCGATTTTGGAGATTCCATGAGCTTTTTTAAAAGAAACAAAGCTCTGTATCCGGTTTTGGAAATATTGTTATCTGTGCTGGGATTCTTTTGTAGTGCTTGGTTCATGTTTTGCATTTTCATTGATATTTATTTTGTTGATAATGCTTGCACGTTTTTTGCGGAATAACATATCCGTAAAAGCTTCTATTCTTGTGATAAATCCTGCTTCTCCCGTTTGTTCGTCAACAGAAAGATGCAAAACCGGTTTGTTAAATTTTCTGGCAGCACGTGAAATTCTCTCAACCATGATAGAATCCGGTCCGCAGCCAAAAGCATTTATTGTAATAATTCCGTCAATATTGTTATCTTGCAGATAGTGACCGGCTCCGCCCGTCATTTCATATTCATTTGCCCAGTACAGCTTTGAACCCATTGAAGAAATGCCTTCCTGCAGCTGTTCGATAGACAATTGTTCTGCAGTATATGCTTTTACATCGAGTTTTTCGAGTTTGTCAAAAATTTTCATCGAAATTCTGTCATCAAAAAGATTATAGCTGTGAGCGAGCACCGCAACATTGATGGGATAAGATTTTTGGTTGTTTAAAATTACAACCTGACCTTTTTTTGCATAATTGAGGGCTTTTTCAAAAGGCATGCCTGAATTCAGCATGATTTTGAAATTGTTCATGACCTTCCAGCCTTCTTTTGATGCGGCTTTTATTCTTTTTTCATCGGTAATACCGAAAGGAGCAACAGCCTCTTTCAAAAAATCATAAAGACCATGATTTTTCTCTGATTTGTCCAAAGTTGCATCAATAATGGTAAAATCTTTTTTTACGACGTTTCTGATTAAGTCGGGAAGTCCTCTGATTTTTGAACAGTTGTATATCTTGTGTTCAATAGACTGAATAGAAGGAACAAAAATAGTATCAACGCCTTTTTCAAGCAAATTTAAAATATGCCCCACATAGACTTTTATCGGCAGGCATGTTTCTGAAACAACGAGAGACGAACCTGAAGACATGGTTTGTTTTGTTGTTTTGTCAGAAATTACAACATCTATACCCATGGCATCAAAAAAACCGTACCAGAAGGGAAAATAGTTGTAATATGACATTGCTCTGGGGATACCTATTTGCATTTTTTTTGTTTCGGTTGGCATTGAATTTTCCTTTATACACTTATTAAATAATGCATGGTAATTATAAATCAAACAAACGTATTTTTGTCAGAATAGGAGAGTTTGGGATAAAAAGCTTTACTTTTTTAAAATATCCGAAAACTACATCCTTAGCAGATAAAGACAGATTTTTTTATTACTACAAGCTTAACATTACTTAATAAAAGTATAAAAAATAAGTGTATAGGGTACACATATTTGTAAAATTATGTTAAAATAATCGTTACAATTGGCAATTCCGAAAAATGTTTTGCATTATCATTCATGTAGACTTAGTAGGGAAGTAAATGAAGGTAAATTCAGTAAATTACACCAGCCCGTCACAAAATAACAATTACCGGAGTTCTAGAAGAAGCCCGTCCTTTGGCAATTTTGCCGTCGGTCTGGCATCATTTATTGAAAACAACGGTTTTTTGGGAGAATTTTTGACAATTGACTCCTGCGGTATGATGATACCCAGAACAGCTCAGGGCTATACCCGAAATATGGAAGAATTGGGACATCTGAACTACAAAGCGGGACGAGAAGAAATGGTTCGAGAACTGCTTTCCGGTCCGGCGTTTTTCTATGTTCCCCTTATGATGATGACTCTGGTTGGTCTTTTGAGAGGCAAAACAGCCAAAGTTGAAACAAAAGTTTTGAATACCTTCAAGTCTGTAATGAAAAAAGGCTCTGTTAACATTAAAAATGCAAATGAAACAAAAGAGCATTTTATCAATAATATTTTGAAAGAAGCTTTTGACGGATACAAAGATACAGACAATATTGTCGGAAAACTTTCTGATTTGATGAAGAGAAATGTAAACGAAAAAATGAGTTTCTCAGAAAAAATAGCAAACCTCTTTAAGAAAAAGGCCGACAAAAAGACTACACATGCCATGCTTCGTGCAGAGGCTGAGGAGCTTGTGACAAAATTGAACAAACAAAACGGCAGATTTCTTGACAATGCCGGTGCTATAGAACTTCCTGTTCATACTGTTAACAAAGAAGGTGTTACGGAAATAAAACGTGAAACCTTCGACATCTCCGGTATTTTCAAAGATATGGAAAATTACCTTGATGACTTTACTCAGAAAGCTCAAAAATCTTCTGATGATGCGGGAACATTTATTGACAAGTTCCACAAAAAAGCAAAAGATTTGAGAAACCTGACAAATATTCTTTCTGTTGGTGCATTGTCTGCATTTTTGGTTGTAATACCGAAAATTTATCAGACAGGCAAAACATTCCCCGGAAAAGACGGCTTGAATACAGGTGAAGCTCCTGCTGCCGATACAGCTTCCGAAACAAAGAAGGAGGCTGTGTAAGATGAGAGTTCAGCCATATTCAAACAGTCAATACAATGCCGCAAGATACGGCAACAGCTCGCAAAGCGGCAATCCTTCATTCAAAGGGGCAAATATCAGCACGGCCAGAAGAGCATTTGAGTGGCTCGGAGAACAATGTAATATTTCCGGTAACGGTTCATTAACAAGAGGCATGTTCTTTGCTGTTGCTACGCTGTTTATGCTGGGCGGCAGATTTTTTGAATCACGTGACAATGATGAAAAAAGAGAAGTTGTTACACGTGATATTCCTGCTGTTGCTCTTTCTGTTGCAGGCGCTCCTCTTATCAACAAAGCTGTAGCATATCAGGTTACCAAAAAGACCGGTGTTCCGATTGTTTCTCTCGGAAAAGAGAAAAATCTCGGCAGTGCAAGATTCAGCTCTCAAAAACAGGTTATCGACTGGTATTCAGATTTGGGAGAAAACGCTCTTGTGAACTTCTCCGAAACTGTTGAAAAACACGGCGGAAACCTCAGAAAAGTATTTAAAAAGCTCGGTTTTACGGACAAACTTGATGCTATTACAAATGTTGCCGACAACAAAGGTATTATCGATGCAATTAAAGATGCTCAGGCAAACAAAACAGAAGCTTTTAACAATCTTGAAGCAGCAATGAAGAGTCTCGGCAAAGATAATCCGCTTGTCAAATTTGCAAAGAAATCACAGGCATATGTAAAACTCGGCGGTATTGCTTTCACAGCTTTCATTCTCGGATATCTTTTGCCTCGTTTAAATATCATTACAACAAGAAAAAAATACGAAGGCAAAGTTGATCAGGCTACATTTGAGAAGAAAATGATGAGAACATCTCCTGTTTTCCGTGTTTCCTCCGGTGTTTTGAGTTTTCACAAGGCTTCAGCCGAAAAAACATTCAAAAATCTTTTGAACATGGTTGAACATCCCGATTCGGCAAACTAGTTTTAGATTTTGTTTTGACACGGACCTATTGTGTCGTGCACTAAAATTCCGCTTTTTATTGCTTATATGAGTAAATCCGGCTAAATCCCGCTGTTTTTGTAATTTTCTAACTAAAGTAGTTTTTCAAACTCTTTGTCAGATTGTGATTTTTGCACAGTTTTTTTAGCTTGCTGATTGCTCTGTTTTCAATTTGTCTGATACGTTCTCTTGAAACACCGTAACGTGAGCCGATTTCTTCCAGTGTTTTTCTGTTGCCGTCGTCATTGAGACCGTATCTCATAATCAGAACATCTCTTTCTTTTGGGCTGAGCTGATTGAGCATTTTTTGTATGTCTTCAAAAAGATTTTCCTGCGAGACTCTGGAATCAGGTGATATTGTGGACTCATCCACAATAAAATCTCCGAGTTTTGAGGATTCATCTTTTGCGGTTGCCGGAGTTTCAATGCTTATTGTTGATTGGGCTGCTTTGATAAGAGAAGTCAGCTTTGAAACAGGAATCCCTACACGATAGGCAATTTCTTCTTTGGAAGGAACTTTACCGGATTCTGTTGTTAAATCAACCGTAACCTTTTTTATTTTTCCGAGCGTTTCAATCATGTGTACAGGCAGACGGATTATTCTGGATTTGTCTGCAATTGCTCTGGTGATAGACTGCTGTATCCACCATGTTGCATATGTTGAAAATTTGTAACCTTTTGCATAATCAAACTTTTCCGCAGCTTTCATAAGCCCCATGTTGCCTTCCTGTATCAAATCAAGGAAAGAAAGACCTCTGCCTATGTATTTTTTTGCAATACTGACAACAAGTCTGAGATTTGCGTTTACAAGGGTTTCTTTTGCTGTATCATCATTGTTTTCTTTGATTTTTTTTGCAACATCAAGTTCCTGTTCAGCGGTGAGTAAAGGTATTTTTCCTATTTGCTGCAGGTATATTTTGACAGAATCATCAGCATTTACCGAGGATACATTTTCTGCCGTTTTGGGTTCTTCAACCGACAGAATCAAATCCTCGTCATCAGATTCTTGATTAATTTCATCTATAGAAAGTCCGGTATTATCTTCATTCTGGTCGATATCATCAGCACCGAACTTTTCTGTTTTGTTACTCATTTACACTCCTGTCAAATATAAGAACATTATACACTATGATTTTGACTTTGTATCATTTGTCTTACCGATTCATAGATTATGGCGGCGGCAGCATTAGAAACATTCAATGAGTTAAAATCTCTTAACATCGGTATTTTTACCACAAAATCTGATTTTTTGAGGTTGTTTTTTGATACACCTGTTTCTTCTCCGCCCATAATTAGTGCAAAGTTCATATTTGTATAATCAATATCAAAATAATTTTCTTTCCCATGTGCATCTGCCGCAATTATCCAATAGTCGTTATCTTTGAGTTTATCAATCACATTAGATAGACTATTAACCTGAATTATAGGTAAATGGTTGACTGCTCCCGCCGATGTTTTTTCTACGGTAGAATTTATCTGAGCATTTCTTCTGCTGGGTAAAATCAATGCATCGTATCCTGCACATGCCGCCGTACGAATTATAGCTCCGACATTGTGCGTATCTTCAACGCCATCCAGAATGATAACTTTTTTGTAATTTTCGCTCTTTTGGGATAAAAAATCATAAAAATCTGTATACTCAACAGGAGAAACAGAAGCAAGCACGCCCTGATGAGGATATTGGGAAAACTCTTGAAATTTTTCTTTCGGTACAAAAGTAAAAACAATGCCGTTTTGTTTTGCAAGTTTAATTATTTCATTAATTTTTGCATCATTTGATGTATTTTTTGCAATCAAAATTTTGTTTATTCTTTTGCTATTTTGCAAAAGAGCTTCTACTACACTGTTTTTGCCGTATATATAATTGTTTTTGTCCATCATTTTTTTTTGTTAATATTCTTGCCATAGTAATTATACTATAATATAATTGTATAGGTTTTAAGTAACAATTTTAAAATTTGGAATTAGTGAATGGAAAATTTTTTATCAAAATTAAAACCCGATAACAAAATAAATATAGGGGTTTCAGTTTCTCCGACAGTCGGTTTGGAGATGATTGTTGTAGATGCCGCACAACACAAAATTGTAAAATATGCACAAAGGTCAATCGGGTATAATCTCTCGACAAAAGAGATTGAGGATTATGTTGAATTCAAAAATACCCTCAGTGATTTATATAATGAGCTGAAAATAGACCCTAAAACAACAAATGTTGTATTGAATTTGCCAAATGTAACTTTCGGGCATGCCTTTTTACCTACAGTTTTGGATGATGAAGGTGTGACAGGGGCACTTGTTTCTAAAGTTGAAGAGAACTATCTCTTCAAAAAAAATGTACCTGTTGTCAGCTGGGAAGAGGTTAAAGAAAACAATACAACAGAAAAAAGATACGTGCTTTATGCCGCATTGCAAGAAGGCGTTGTAGAGGCAGTAAAACAGATATTTACAGATTTGGGTGCAACTCTTGTTGCGATTGAAAATACATATTCATCATTGATTAAAACTCTGGAATATACAGAATTAACAAAAGATTTTGCAACAAGTCCGGGTTCATGGAACATCCTTCTTGTTTCGCAAAACAGCTATGCAGTATTTTCTCTGCTAAATTACAGTGTAATCGAATATTATGAAGATCCGCTGGCTATTAAATCATTCAGCAACGATGAAGTATATGTTGCTATTTCCCAAGCCGCATCTTCTGTATTGGAAAAATTCCCTTCTGACAAATTACTTATCATAAGTGAATCAAACGACGTAAGTGCAGAGATTCTGGCTATTCAGATGAAGCAGCCGGGGGATGTAATGTTCTTGGAATGCAACCAGTACGCCAAAACATCCTTAATGGATGTAGATTTGAATATTCTTCCTCATTATGTAAAAGCTATTACTCCTGAAGCAATTGCTGCAGGTGTATACAGATCAAGAGATTTTTCTTTAAAATTAAATTTCTTGAAACAAACAGATATAAAAGCTCCTGATACTGTTGATGTTTTTGGTTTTGCTTTAACTCAGGAACAAATGCTGATTTATTCAGCAATAGTAGGTGTGGCTATTATCGGTATATGTTTCTTGTGTTCAACGGCACTCGGCTCTTATATCAAAAATTTGGATTCCAAAAAATCGACACTTGAACAAGAAGCTATTGCAAAACAAACAGAGCTGGCAGAGCTGCAAAAAGATAACAATAAAATTGATATTTATACTGCAGCAAAAAATATTGACAAAAACATGTTAAACAAAGTTTTGTATTATAATGCAGCGGGTGCTGATATTCCTGCTCATGTTTGGTTAACAAATTTTTATGCTGACTCAAACGGTGCATATGCCATCGTAGGCGGTACAACATCGGTTGATGAAGTTTATTTGTTCTTCAGAAATATCAAATCACAGGTTCCTTCTTCTGATTTGATTCTTGCAAAACTTGGTATACAGGACAATGACGGTTCATTTGATATCGAAAAAGCATCAAATGTTAAGTATACATTTGAACTCTCAAATGAAAAGTATGTTCCTGTTGCTAAACAAAAAGAAAAAGAAGCAGCAGATGCAGCAAAAAATAATAATGGCAAAAATTCAAATATGCCACAACCGCCGGTTTTGCCTGATTTGCCGGGGGCATAAAAAGTAATAATCACCAGTGAAAGGGTTGAAAGTGAATAATAATCAACAAAGTGTTTGTATAATTTTAATTATTTTGTGTGCAGGTCTTGGATTGTATCTATTGATTCCAAAAATTGATACAGCAATAAAATCATACAAAGCTCTTGAAACAAAGACTCAAGAAGTAGAAAGCCTGAAGCAGCAAGTTGAATCTTTGAAAAACAAAAAAGAGCAATATGAAAAATCTGAAAAAACAACCACAAAACCTGTTTACAAAAATGAACTGGAAACAACAGATGAAATGTCTTCTTTCGGTGTAATGTTTGAAGATGTTATCCAATCTGCAAAATATAACGGTTTGAAATTGAGATCAATATCTTACGATACAAAACCGTCAAGTGATATTATTCAAAAGAATATGTCAGCAGAATATAATGTATGTGCTGTTTCTATGCAGCTTATCGGAAATTACATGCAATTCCGTTCATATTTTCAGGATATTTACAATTACCCTTATTTGATGAATTTGGATAAAGTAGAGATTGTTCCTTATGAAAACAACAAAAGAATATTGGTTGCAAATATCACTGTTGTTTTGTATTCATCAAAAACGGAAAAACAAAAAGAATTGGCAAGACAGGCAGCCGAACTTGCTGCGCAATCTGCAGAATCCGGTAAATAAGCCATGCTGCAGGGTCCGTTTTTAAGCAGATATTGGATAGGCTCATTGGAAAATTACAATGATGCCGGTATTGTTATGCTTGGATTGCCTTTTGACGGAACATGTTCATATCGTCCAGGGAGCAGATTTGCACCGGAAAGATTGAGACTTGCCAGCTGGGGCTTGGAGGATTATTCTCCTATTTATGACAAACATCTTGAGGATGTTAAATTTTTTGATGCCGGAGAACTCGAGTTTCCTCTTGGCAACACTCAAAAAGCATTGGATGTTATAGAACAAAATGCACGTCAAATATTTACGGATAATAAAAAATATCTGGGTATAGGCGGAGAACACCTCGTTACATTGCCTGCAGTCAAAGCTTGTAAAGAAAAATACGACAATCTTGCTGTTATACATTTTGATGCCCATACTGATTTGAGAGAAGACTATCTCGGCGAAAGACTTTCTCATGCTTCCGTTATGAGAAGAATAGGTGAGATAATCGGATTTGATAATATCAAACAGATAGGTATTCGTTCGGGTTTGAAGGAAGAATTCGAGCTTATGAAAAAATATAATACTCAGGTTGAAAGCTCAAAAGATTTGGAAAAATTGCTAAACAAAAAAATCTTTCTGACGATAGATGTTGATGTGCTTGATCCTTCCGTAATGCCGGGTACAGGCACACCGGAACCTGATGGCTTGTATTACAGAGAACTTGCCGAATGGATAAAATATCTGAAAGATTTTGATATTGTCGGTGCGGATGTTGTTGAACTTGCTCCTGATTATGACAAAAGTGAGGTGTCAACAGCCGTTGTGACAAAAATTATAAGAGATGTATTGATGATTTTATAAAAATGTCCGAGAAAAATTCGTGATAAATCTCTGCTGACTGCCGCTGCAAGGACGGATGACCAGAGACGGCAGCTATGATGCGGATTGAAAAATAAGAGAAGCATCACCTGCGCCTGCCGCTTTAAAGGCAGAATATAGAAGAAGCAACTGAAATACAGGATTAAAAAAAGAAGCCTTCTAAAAAGGCTCCTTTTTTCAATTATTAAAACATTTCTGTTCCCGCATATGTCATTCTTGTGACCTGGGCTGTGTTTTCTAATGCCATTTTCAGAATTTTTTCCACAACATTTCGAACTTTTTTTACATCTTTTTGCAGCTCATCGTATTTTTCTTCTTCTACCTTTTTTAATGCCAATTTAAATTTTTCAAAGTTTGCCATTTTTTAATACTCCCTGTTTTTTTCATTCACTCTTTTGTTATCGGTTTGTTTAATAAAAAACTTGAGCAAATTCATCAGGTTTTTAACATTTAGTTACAATACTTTTGATTTTTCTGGTTAAGAAGATAAACCGGTGCATATTAAAAGAAACAGCCGGTAAGGTAAAATTTATTACTCTTGATAAAAACTATTTTGTTGCTGTTATTCCGCAGTTTTTGATTGTGTCTTCACTGGCAAGAATTGATGTAACGCTGTGTCCTGAAAACATATATTTTGCCGCATTTTGGATATCTTCTGCCGTTACACTGTCAACAAGCTTCATATTTTCATTTATTGCATTAATATCAAGCACAGAATCTTTTGATGTATCAAGAACAGCCGTTTGGGAGTCGGAAGACTCAACAGAGTTGAGCAGTTTTGTTTTTATCCTTAATTTTGCTGCGGCAAGTTCTTCTTGCGAAACCGGCTCATTTTTGAGTTTTTCAATATGGTTTTTAAAACCGTCCAGAGACTTTTTGACATTGTCGAATTGTTGGACACCTGCAGACTTGTCATCTGTTGTTGTTTTTATACTGAGAGCAATTACGCCGGTGTCTCCTATCGCATCAAGCGTGGATTCTACTCTGTAAGCAAGTTTTTGTTTTTCTCTCAAGTCATTGAACAATCTTGAGGAGGAGCTTTCACCCAGAATAGTGTTCAAAAGTCTGAAAACCACATGGTCTTTTGGATTGTGATTGGTTTTGAAATTGAAAATCTGTACAATATCGGCTTGATTTCTGGGTTCCGTTCTTGTCAAAATGACGTCTTGCGGCAATGGATTGTAGCTTTTGTACACATCTTTAACAAAAGGTTTGAATACACCGAGGTTTAGCGACATTTTGTCAATAATGCTTTTTTCTATATTTGCATCTTTTTCAAACGGAACGGTAAAAACCCCTTTTGCCATGGAGTTGTTCTTTATGTAATCAAAAAATCCCGTGATATCATTGATTGTTATTTTGTCCAGAGCATCAAGCATTTCCTGTTTTGTTGCAAATTCGGGCAGTGTCGGGAAAATTTCTCTCAAAGCTTTTTCTGATGCGGTTTTGTCCGTGTTCAAAACTGCTTCTTTAACTATTTTTTTAGCATAATCAAAGCTTTTTTCATTGATTCTCGGTTCATTAAAGACCTCTTTGACCAAATCCAGAGCCATCGGCAAGTCTTTGCTCAAAGAGTCGATATTTGCCGTCATTGTCTGAAAATCAGCATCAAATCTCAATGTCATGCCGGATTTGTTTACATCTTTGTAGAACTGTTCATAGTTCTTTGTTTTGGAACCTTCGTTCAGTATTACGGAAAGGACTGCAGGAACAGCGGGATTTACATTTGCCGGCGCCGGAGTTTTCAGGGTTATTTTTGAAGACGAGATATCCGAACTGTTCGGATTTAGGACAATCTCCATATTGTTTGCAAGTCTGTACTGTTTAATCTTTGATGTATCAAACGTTTTTTCCTGCAAATTTCCTTTAAAAGAAATCTTTGCTCCGAAAGCAGGTTTTGAAGATTTTGCATTTTGCAAAACGGGTTGGTTTGCTTTTTGGTAATTTTCCATTATCTGTGTATCATCAAGGGATTGAGGATGAACAACGGACAATGATGCTCTGTTCAAATCCAGATATTTTTTAGCAAAATTTGAGATATCCTGTGCTGTTATACTGTCCAATATAGGCAAATAGTTTTCAATGTATGCCAAATCATCGTCCAACAGGGCGTTTCCGATTAAAGTATTTAGAAGATGAGAGTTTTCGGAAATTTTTGAAAAGGTCATTTTCAAAATATTTTTTGCTGTGTCGAGTTCTTCTTGCGTAATCGGTTTTTGAACGATATTACCGATTTCTGAATAAATTGTTTTCAGAACCTCTTCTGTCTTTTCGGGTGTCGACTGAGATACAATCAGTATTGCTTTTGGATCGGAAGGTCTGTTTCCGACTCTTTCAATATTCATAACTGCGCCGGACTGAATTTTGTTCAGTTCTTTGCTTATGCGGGCATTTTTGTAACCTAAAAGAGCCGTCATCAAGATTTCCATTTCAACATTTTCTTTTGTTGAATTGTTTGCCGGGCCGGCAAAACCCAGCGCCATTATACTTGATTGCGTTTTTGGCATTTTTACGTCAACACGAACGGGAGAGGTTATTGTATTGAACTCTTGATATTTTCTTTTGCTCGTGTCAACGGAAACAAACTTGTTGTAGTATTTTGCAATAGTTTTCATTGCTTCATCTGTCGGAACTTCGCCCGTCACAACAGTTGCGCAGTTGTCGGGGGTGTACCAGAGATTGTAATAATCAAGAGTTTTTTCTCTGTCGAGATTGTTTATATTGCTAATTGTTCCTGCTACAAGGTCAGGCGAAGTTGACTGTATTTGAAAAAGATTTCTTATACAGTTGTTTAAAGCCATATTTTCCGGCTGGTCGCCGACCATACTAATTTCAGACGTTACGGGTCCTTTTTCTTTTTCAATCATATCAGCGCTGTGTTCAGGGTATTGAAGCTGCTGTGACTGGATAAAAGCGGATTTGTCAAAAACATTTTCTCCGAGAAGCTGGGAACTGATAAAATAATCCGTCTGAGAAAATCCGGTTGAAGCGTTTGTATAACCGCCTATTTCGTTTACGATTTTGAAAAAATCACCGGAGTTGAGCGTTTTTCCGTCAGGACCGTTTGATCCGTTAAATGCCATGTGTTCATTGAAGTGGCTTATTCCTCTCAAGTTGTCGGGTTCGTTCATTGAACCTACATTGTAATATGTTTCTAAAACGGTAGGTCCTTTTTTCTCAAGAATGACAACTTTTTGTCCGTTTGCAAGTTTGAATAGTTTTGCATTTTTTGAAAACGGCAGTTTGATGTCTCTTACAAAGGTGTAAGAAACAGGCGCCTGTGCAAGGTTTTGTGCTTTGAGTGCTTCTGCTGCTTTGATGTTTGTTTGGTCTGAAGCAGCACTTGGGATTTGTGCCTCTCTGTTTTGAGGCTCAATCTGTGTCGGTGCCGTCATTTTTATGGCATCAGAAACATTATTTCGCACAACCTGCACAGATGACTGTATATTGTTATTCAAGTTATAACTTTTCAATTCCATACAATATAAGACCGTTTTGTTTAATCCGGAGGTGAGGCTGCTGCCGTGAGACTTCGAACCATCGTCTGCACTTTGATTTGTTTTTGCAGCTTTTCACAATTTTTCCGGACACTCTTGTAATAATGTTTATAAATTTTAAAAATTTACATAAAATACGGGATGGTTTTATAAATCTTAACAAAAACATTTTTGAATTTAAACTCTGTTGAGTTTTTTGAAAAAATTACCATCATTGTGTTTATTTGATAATATTAGAAAGGTAAAGATTTGAGGTTGGTAATTATCATGGAAAAGAAAATCAAAACAATAATACTTGCGGCAGGAAAAGGAACAAGAATGAAATCCGAAAAATCCAAAGTCCTGCATACTATATTTAATAAAGAAATTTTAGGTTACGTGCTTGATGCAGTAAACAACACCGGACTGGCTCAAGAGAATTTTGTCATCGTTGGTCATCAGGCAGAAGCGGTAGAAGAATACGTATCAAAAAACTACAAGAATGCAAAATGCCGCCTTCAATCTCCTCAGCTCGGAACGGGTCATGCCGCTTTTCAGGCATATGAAGATTTGAAAGGTTTTGATGGTGAGGTATTGATTTTAAACGGAGATATTCCTTTACTTACAAAAGAGTCTTTAGAAAAGTTCATTGATGCTCACAGAACAAACAATGCTGCATTAACAGTAATGTCTGCTGTCTTTGACGACCCGACAAATTACGGCAGGATTGTTAAAGATGAAAACGGCAATCTCAAGGCTATTGTTGAAGAAAAAGATGCACTTGATGCCCAGAAGAAAATAAAAGAAATAAATACCGGAGTTTATCTTCTTGACTGGGAAAAGGTTTCGCCTTCTTTTCTGGAGATGACGGCTGACAATGCCCAGCATGAATACTATTTGACAGATATTGTAAAATGGGCAATAAAACACGGACTCAAAACACAATCTTTTATCCTTGAAAATAACGAAGAGTCTTTTGGTATAAATTCCAAAAAACAGCTGGCTCAGGCAGCAAAAATTTTGAAGAACCGTGTTATGGACAAACTTTTTGCCAAAGGTGTTACAATAGTCGACCCTGATACGACATATATTTCTCCGGAAACGGAAATTGAACCGGATACAATAATTTATCCCTGCACATACATAGAAGGCAAAAACAAAATCGGTAAAAATTGCAAAATTGGTCCTTTTGCCAGACTCAGAGGCGGAGTTGAACTCGGTGATTTTGTAAAAATAGGGAACTTTGTAGAAATTAAAAAATCAAAAATAAAAGACCATACAAATGTTTCTCACCTGAGCTATGTCGGAGACAGTGAACTCGGTTCTCATGTAAATATCGGTGCAGGAACCATTACGGCAAACTACAACCATATTACAAAAGAAAAATTCAATACGGTTATAGAAGACAACGCATCTACCGGCTCAAATTCAGTAATAGTTGCTCCTGCAAGAATAGGAGAAAATGCTTCAATCGGTGCGGGTTCTGTTATCAGCAAAGATGTTGAAGCCAATGCTCTTGCTCTGACAAGAGCACCGTTGAGAATAATCAAAGGCTGGTTTGACAAAATGAAGAAGTAGCATAAAATCTTTATAAATAATTAATACAAATCTCTTCTCAAAAGCAGACTTTTGAAATAAAATCTTAGAATACTCGAGAAGAATTGAATATTTTTACATGATTTGAGGAAAGATAAAATGTGTGGAATCGTAGGATATGTAGGGTCAAGACCCGTTGTAGATATTTTGTTGAACGGACTTAGCAAACTGGAATACAGAGGCTATGACTCTGCCGGTGTTGCAATTAATTCCGAAGGAAAAGTAAAAGTCTACAAAGCGGAAGGCAAACTCCAGAACCTAAAAGAGCTATTGGAGCAGCATAAATCCGAGATAAAAGAAACAACCTGCGGTATCGGTCATATCAGATGGGCAACACATGGACTGCCAAATACAATCAATGCACACCCGCACACATGCAATTGCGGAAAACTGGCTATTGTTCACAACGGTATTATCGAAAACTACAAAGAACTTAAATCAGAACTTATTCAAAAAGGCTGTGAATTTAAATCAGAAACAGATACAGAGGTAGTTGCACATCTTATTGCACATGAATACTCAAAATTTGAAGATTTACCCAAAGCGGTCAGAGCAGCGGCAAAAAGACTCAAAGGTGCTTATGCACTTTGTATTATGCATCAGGATGACCCGAATATGATTGTCGGAACCAGAAAAAATGCTCCGCTGATAGTTGCTCTCGGTAAAGGTGAAAACTATCTTGCTTCTGATTCTCCTGCGATTATCGAATATACAAAAAGAGTTATCTATCTTGATGATGATCAGGTTGCCGTTTTGTCACCGACGAGTGTTTTGATTACGGATATTGAAGGTAAACAGGTTAACAAAAAAGAAGAAATTCTTCCCTGGGAACCTGTTGCAATGAGCAAAATGGGATACAAACATTTTATGCTCAAAGAAATCCATGAACAGCCGGATGTTATCAGAAACGTACTTTCAGGCAAACTTCCCGATATAACAAAACCTATCGTTCTGGATGAAGTTAAACTCACAAAAGAAGAAATTAAAAATCTCAAAAGAATAGAGATTATTGCCTGCGGTACATCACTGCATGCCGCAATGGTTGCAAAATATATTCTTGAAGCTTTTACAAATATCCCCGTAGATGTTGAGGCATCAAGCGAATACATTTATCGTAAAACTGTTACGGATGCAAATACGCTGGTAATCGGTATTTCTCAGTCAGGGGAAACATCTGATACAATTACCGCTATCAGACAGGCAAAAGCCGTAGGCTCTCATGTATTGATTATCACGAACAGACCGGATTCTATCATGGCTAGAGAAGCCCACAGCCTTATTCCGGTAAATGCCGGTATTGAAGTCAGTGTTGCGGCAACAAAATCTTTCAACGCACAGTTGATAGCACTTTATTTGTTTGCCTTCTATATTGCGGAAATCAAAGATTCTTTTGATATAGAAAAAATTCAGCAGCTCAAACATGAAATGCTTTTGCTTCCGCAAAAAATTGAAACAGTATTGTCCCATGAAGAAAGCATTATCAAATGTGCAAGAGCATTCGCTTCTACGAGAAACTTTATATACATAGCAAGAGGAATAAACTATCCTACAGCTCTTGAAGGTGCTTTGAAATTAAAAGAAATCAGTTATATAAATGCAACCGGATATCCTGCAGGAGAACTCAAACACGGACCTATCGCCATGCTCGATGAAACCATGCCGGTACTTGCAATATTGATGCCGGGAAGTATTGTATACGAAAAAGTTCTTTCAAATGCGGAAGAAGCAAAAGCAAGAAACGCCAGAATGATTGCCCTGACTTCAGCAGATGACCCGCATCTTCAGGATGTATTTGAATACATTTTGAAAGTACCTGCGGTTGATGAGTATCTGTCACCGGTCATAGCTTCTGTTCCGCTGCAGCTTCTTGCTTATTACATTGCAGAATTTCTCGGCAAAGATGTCGACCAGCCCAGAAACCTTGCAAAATCAGTTACGGTAGAATAATGATTACAACAGACCGGATAGAAATACCCAGAATAGAAAATTTGACAAGCGGGTATATAGAGACAGAATTGTCAAAAATGAATATAGAGCCTCTGAGATGGGCTATTGTCGATGTTTTGGAAAACAACTATATCCTGTCTGTTTCGTATGAGAAAATACAGTAAATCTTTGATTTTTAAAGGTTTATCTGATTGCCGAGATTCATTAATGCAGCAACAGTTTCTTCATACGTAGTCTTTTCATCGACTTTTTGTTGCAAAAAGGCATTTATTTGAGGCATAAATTTTATCGCCTGATCCGTAACCGGATCTGCGCCGTTTACATATGCGCCGATATTGATAAGGTCTTCATTCTTTTTGTATGCAGCAAGAAGCGACCTGATTTTTCCGGCGGCAGCGGCATGTTCAGAGTTTGTAACCTCTTTCATAACACGGCTTACACTTTGAATAACATCAACAGCGGGATAGTGGTTTTTATGTGCAAGTTCACGGGAAAGCATAATGTGACCGTCAAGGATACTTCTTGCCGTATCCGATATAGGTTCATTAAAGTCATCACCTTCTACAAGAACCGTATACAAGCCTGTTATTGTTCCGTATTCGTTGCTACCTGCACGCTCGAGAAGTTTTGGCATTAGAGCAAAAACCGACGGCGTGTAACCTCTTGTTGCCGGAGGTTCCCCGACAGCAAGCCCGACTTCTCTTTGTGCCATTGCAATACGGGTTACACTATCGAGCATAAACAAAACATCTTTTCCCTGATCTCTGAAATATTCGGCAATTGCTGTCGCAACAAAACCGGCTTTGATTTTTACAAGTGAAGGCTGTTCCGAGGTGGCAACAACAACAATTGAACGCTTCATTCCCTCGGGACCAAGTGTTGTTTCAATAAACTCTCTTACCTCACGTCCACGTTCACCAATCAGAGCAATAACGTTCAAGTCGGCATTTGTGTTTTTTGCCATCATTGCCAGAGTTGTTGATTTTCCTACACCCGAACCGGCGAACACCCCGAGCCTTTGTCCTTTGCCTGCCGTAATAAATCCGTCAATTGAGCGAATACCCAGAGACAACGGTGTTCTGATAAGCTGTCTGTTAAGCGGATTGATAATATCAGCCTGAGTGGAATACAAAGACTGGGTATTTACCGCCCCGAGATTGTCTATCGGTCTGCCGAGACCATCCAGAACCCTTCCCAGAAGCTGAGGTCCGACTTTTATTTTCATGGAGGAGCCTGTGTTTATAACAACAGCTCCGGGCATGAGACCTTCCATTGAACCTAAAGGCATGAGAAGAATTTTTGAAGTCTTGAACCCTACAACCTCTGCCCATATTGGCTCTGCATCGAGTTTGTTGTATATGTAGCACAAATCTCCGATACTGGCTTTGGGTCCGTCAGCTTCAATAATCAGCCCGATAATTTGAATTACCTTGCCGACCTCCTGCATTGGCTTTGTGCGATTGATTACATCTTTGTATCTTTGAAGATTAATCATTGTCTGTTTTGTCTTCTATCTCTTTTGTGAGTTCGATTTCCGGCACGGAGTTGAGTTCGTCATAAAGATGTCTGGCAAACTGCTCAATCTGTGCGCTGACTCTGGCATCTACTCTTGAACCTACCGATTCAACAATTGTTCCGTCAGGGGAAACAGCCGTATCTTCCACAATTTTTATATGTTCAAGGTTGTGAATATTTTCTTTCAGTTTGTCCGATATCTGGTAAATCTTTTGTGCCATTTCGGGATTTACAATAATAGTTACACTCTCTTTTTCTTTCAATTGTGCAATTGCATTGACAACCACATTCAACAGAGCCTGTTTGCTGTGAGTAATTTGTCCTTTGCAAATCTGTTCGGATATTGATAATACAAGATCCAGTATATCTTTGTGCAAAGATTTTATTATACGATTTTTCATGTCAAATTTGCATTTTGCAAAATTATCGAGATTGTAAACCAAATTCTCCATCTCGGTTGTAATTTTTTCTTTTCCGTTTGCATAGCCTTCTTCATAGCCTTGCTTTTTAGATTCTGCAAGAGCATCTTCTTTCATTGCTTCTGCCTGAGAGTCAGCTTGCATAACAAGATTGTCTGCTTTTGTTCTTGCTTCTTGAATTATTGCATCAGCTTTTTTCTTTGCTTCTGCAACTATTGAATCCGCAATAATTTGTGCATCCGAAATTTCTTTGTTTAACTTTGTGCTTCCGTCGGAATTCAAAACAAAGGAACTGCCGAGATTTATTTTGCTGGCATCTATTTTACTCAATGTATTCGTCCTCGGCTGTGTCTCTGGTTATGATAATTTCACCCGCAGATTCCAGTGCACGGATAATACCGACAATTTTTGTCTGTTTTTCCTGAACTTCTTTTGCTCTGACAGGTCCCATGTACTCCAGTTCTTCTTTCAACATTGCCTGAGCACGCTCGGACATATTGCTGAAGATTTTTTCTTTTATTTCGTCTCTGACACCTTTTAGTGAAATGGCCAGATCTCTTGTATCAACTTCTCTGATAATACGCTGGATAGCATTGTCTTTGAGCTGGATAATATCTTCAAATACAAACATCAGCTCTCTTACGCCTTCTGCAAGTTCCAGATTTTTGATTTCGAGATATTCAAGGACATTCTTTTCTGTAGCACGGTCGGAACGGTTAAGAATATTCGCAAGAGCACCGACACCGCCGGCTTTTGAAAAGTCTTGCGCAACAACGGAAGAAAATTTGCTTTCCACAATTTTTTCTATTTCGGAAATAATCTCCGGATTTGTCGAGTTCATATCGGCGATTTTGAATGCAACCTGTGCCTGAACTTCCGGCGGAAGGCTGTTTAAAACTTTTGCGGAACTTTCGGGTTTTAAATATGCAAGAATCAATGCAATAAGCTGCGGGTTTTCGTTTTGAAATGAAGTCGCAAGCTGAGACGGATCCGCATCATTAAAGAATTGAAACGGGTTTGTTGTGAGCAGATTAACCAGTCTGCCGAGCATATTTTGTGCTTGCTCAACGCCGTATGCTTTCTCAAGAAGAGTTCTCGCATAATTTGTACCGCCGGATGCAAGATAGTCACTTGCTAAGAAAAGTGAATGAAACTCTTCCAGAACCTGATTGAGTATTTCTGTCGGAACTTTATTTAAACTGGCAATATCAAATGTAATTTGTTCGAGTATATCATCATCTTTTATGTTTTTTAAAACTTCCGAGGCAGTCGTAGGACCCAGCGCAATCAGCAGCGCTGCAACTTTTTGTCTCTGTGTCATTGATTCATATGTTAGTTCTGCCATTTTTCAGTTAGTCCTTGATATAAGAAATAAGTATTTTTGCAGCTTCACTCGGATCCGCCATGATTGTATCAGTCAGGTCTGTTTTGAGTTTGTCAAGTTCGGGATTGAGTTTTGCTTCAATTTGAGGAAGCGACTCTACCTCAAACTTGTCAATCAGGTTGTCAGTAATGGTCTGCTGCTGTTCTTGATATTGTTCATCCCAGTTGTCGGAAGTATCTGTTGTCTTTCCGAAAAGTGAACGGAAAACAAACAGCGCAACAAGACCGAGAACAAGGATTACAAACATCGGTACGAGTTTGTTAACAACAATTTCCTGAGTTCTTTCTTTTTGTATAGCTTTTGTCTCTTCAGTAGCTGCTGCAGCTGTTTCGTCTTTTGCAGAGAATTCAAGACTTGTTATATTGATTATATCGCCTCTGTTCAGGTCAGCGCCGCTGGCTGAAACAACAAGTTTTTGAAGCTCGTCTTTTTCTTCATTTGTGAGAATTTTGTTGACAGCAACAGCTATTGTCATTCTTTTTACCGAACCCGGTGCGTATATAATTTGTTTAACTTCTTTTGAAACACTGTATGTAGCAGCGGTTTTTTGTTTTTGATAATTCAGGTTTTTGGGTTGTCCTGTCGCATTCGGTTGAGGCGGCGGGTTGTTTGTGCCTGTTGTGACACCCGGTCCGTTGGGATTCGGATTTTCATAATTTTCCGTTTCTGTTTGAGAAGAAGTCATAACTCCCTGCTGTGAATCACCAACCGGCAGATAGCTTTCTATTGTTGAACGGGTTGAATTGAAATCTATATCCGCACTAACCTGAACGGAAGAGTTGTCGGGACCGACAATTTTGTCCAAAACACTTTGAATTTTCTTTGCTGTTTGATTTTCATAGTTTGTTTTGTATGATTCTATATCGTTCGAGTTCTTTTCCATCTCGTCTGAAAGGTTGTTGCCTGATTGATCTGTGAGAAAAACTCTATCGGGAGTCAGTCTCGGGATTGCATAAGCAACAAGATTTTTTATAGCTTTTACCTGAGAGGTTTTGAGTTTGTATCCCGGTTCAAGTATGAGCATTACGGATGCCGTGGGAGCTTCATCTCTTTCTGAAAAAACAGAACGCTCAGGGTCGGCAATCTGCACTCTTGCTTTTCTTATTCCGCTCATTCTTTCTATCGAGCGTGTAAGTTCCCCTTGATAAATCCTTTGTTTTGTAAGTTTGTTCTTGAAATCAGTCGAACCAAGCTGCATATCATCCAGAAGCTCAAATCCAGGAGAAGAATCTTGAATTAAGTCGTTTTCTGCAACAAAAATTCTCAAATCATCCTGCATTTCCTGAGGAACGAGCACCGATTTTTTGTCTGCGCTTAGTTTGTACGGATAACCGCTTTTTTTCAAACTTTCAGAAACCGCTGCCGCATCCTGTGTTGATAAATCAGAATATAAAACAGTCCAATTCGGCTCCATTGACTTCATTACAAAAAATGATACCGCAATCAATGTGACGGCTCCCAAGATTATTATTCCGAGTTTTTGTCCGATTTCTAAACCGTTCCAGAGTTTTGCCATATCATCCAAGAACAGTTTAAAATAGTTTGTTTCCAACTTTTCCCCTTTGTCTTTTGTTTGTTTGTTCAGAAAGGCATAGATAACCTATATTAAAAATATAGACTATTTCTACAGCCAATTCAAATATGTTAATTTACGTTAATTTCCATCCTGTCTTGACAAACATTTACATTTCTTAAAACTTGTCAAAACACATGAAAACATGTGCTATGACATGGTTTACATGATGCCAGAGGGCGGAAACCATGTCATCGTCTGAATTGTGGATTCTTAAAAACCTTGAAACACAAGGATTTCAAGAAAAACAGCCCATGAAACAAAACTTAACAAATGCCTGCAATTGCCTTGTAAAAAGGGGTTTTGTCAATATAATAGTAAAAAAGACCTTTGGGGATGAATATTAAGGGATGGGACTCTTAAAATAAAAAGGTCTGGTTGTACATTCGGGAGGACAAATTAAAGTGCTTAGAAGCAGAGATATGGGAAGATCTATTGCCGTAAGAAGATGGACCAATACGGCATTGGAGTGTTATAAAAGAGGTTGCGTTTGCGAAGGTTGTTTTTACACTGATTTCTTTAACGGAACATCACAAAAATGCCAGATGAAAGCATCGGTTCTTGAATTGGTTAGAGTTTTGGGCAAACCTGATGTGGATATTCCTCAGGTATTGGCTGACTAACCCTACAAATAACTGATTTTTGTGAATTCTCGACAGGAAAGTAGTATAATGGTTATATAGTTTAGGTGTGTAGCTATGTACGAAAATCCATCAACAAAAAATTTTGTAGGGGTCATGTTTACCTGCTGTAATGTATATGGTCGTGTGTACAAAAACAAAGAAGGCACGGCATATGTCGGAAGATGTCCGAAATGTTTGCAGCCTATCAGGCTAAAAATAGGAAAAGGCGGACTGAATTCCAGATTTTTCTATGCCGGTTAGTTATAAAAACCGCAAAAATTATTTTTCCGGTCGAATTTTCTTTTGTCTATTGCTTATTTGTTAAATTGTAATAATTTCTTTACCAAACATTTTTAACTGCCATGAAAAATAATTTTTTATGGTAGAGTGGTTGTGTGTGGCTTTTTGTTTATACACAAAACAACACAATTTAGTGAAAGGAATTAAGATGAGTAAATTCAACTTGCTGGCATACATTCTGCCTCCCGAAGAAAAAGTTTTTTACACTCTTTTTGAAGAGAGTGCAAAGGTCTGCAACGACGTTGCAAATTTATACAGAGACATTGTTACACATTCTTTGACGGAAGACCATGTTATCAATGCAAAAAGATTAAAACACAAAAGCAATGACCTTTTGAAAGAAACATTGCACCAGCTGAATGTTACTCTGATTACACCTATAGACAGAGAAGATATTCAGGCTATTGCTTCTCTTTTAAACAAAATCACCAAAAGAATTGTAAAGGCTTCGCTCAATCTCAAGGTATACAGACTCGAAACTTTTACGGAAAACATGCAAAAACAGGCAGAAACACTGTTTCGTGCAACCGAAGAATTAAAAATTATTATCCACAACTTTAAAAAATCCAGCTCAATAAAAGAAATGACAGAAACAAACCTCAAAATGAAAGAGATAGAATCTCATGGGGATGAAATTCACTATCATGCCATAGATGAACTTTTTTCGGGCAAATATGATGCTCTGACCGTAATCAAGTTGAGAGATATTCACAAAGATATTGAAAATGCTCTGGATGCTTGTTTTTCAGTATCAGATGCGGTTGTAAACGTAGTTTTGAAACAGAGCTGATACTGTTTTGTTTTTGATATACAAAACATTTGTTTTATTGAGAGAAAAGAAAGAAAAAGATTTATATGACAGTTTCAATAGCATTATTGATTTTAGTAATAGTCGGAGCACTGGCATTTGAATATATAAACGGTTTTCACGATGCTGCAAACGCAATAGCAACAGTAGTTTCGACAAAAGTTTTGACTCCCCGTCAGGCAGTCATATACGGTGCAACGCTCGAATTTACCGGTGCTTTGACAGGTACACACGTTGCAAAAACAATCGGTGCAGGAATTGTTGACCCGTCTACAATTACACTGCATGTAATTTTCTGTGCACTTTGTGCGGCAATTATCTGGAATTTGATTACATGGTTTTTCGGACTTCCTTCAAGTTCTTCTCATGCGTTGATTGGCGGTCTAATCGGTGCATCAGTGGTAAACGCAGGATGGGGTTGTGTAAGGTTTCTGGAACTTGTTGACAAGGTTATTATTCCGATGTTTACCGCACCGGCTATAGGTTTTTGTACAGGACTTATTGTAATGGCTGTTTTGCTTCGTATATTTTACAAATGCAATCCTGACAAAATAAACCGTCGTTTCAGAAGATGCCAGATATTTTCAGCCGGTTTGATGGCATTGAGCCATGGTTCAAACGATGCTCAAAAAACAATGGGTATCATTACCCTTGCGTTACTGGCAGGCGGTATTGTACAGCACAATGCCGAGGGAAGTTTTGATATTCCTATCTATGTAATTCTTTCTTGTGCAACGGTTATGAGTTTGGGGGTTATGTCCGGAGGCTGGAAAATCATCCGGACAATGGGAAGCAAAATAATTAAACTCAAACCTATCAATGGTTTTGCGGCAGAAACTTCGGCTGCATCAATTATTCTTGCGGCATCGCATTTTGGTGTACCGCTCAGCACAACCCATGTAATTTCTACAGCTATCATGGGTGTCGGTACAACCTATAAAGCACATGCCGTAAAATGGGGAGTAATAGGAAATATTGTCTGGGCATGGGTTTTGACAATTCCTGTATGTATTGTCATTTCGAGCATAGTTTACTTCCTGTACAGAACATTTATTTTATAATTTCAAAAGTAAAAAGCCTGTGAATATTAAAATCACAGGCTTTTTATTATATAAAATAATTTATCTTAATTTTACAAGGTCGTATTTTCTCATTCTTATATTTTCCGGAGTAACTTCAACGAGTTCATCATCCGAAATATACTCGAGACATTCTTCCAGAGTCAAAATCCTCGGAGCCTGCAGTGTAACCATAACGTCTGCTGTTGCCGTTCTCATGTTTGTAAGTTTCTTTGTTTTGCAGACATTAACGGGTATGTCCTGCGGACGATTGCATTCTCCGACAATCATACCTCTGTATACTCTTGTTTTTGGAACAACGAAGAATACCCCCCTGTCTTCAAACTGTGCAAGAGCATACGGAACAGCTTCTCCTTCTTCGTGGGCAATCAATGAACCCATTCTCGGGCGGTTTATATCACCGGCATAAGGTTTGTATTCGGCAAAAGTATGGTTCATTATACCCTCGCCTCTTGTCATTCTGATAAACTCACCTCTAAAGCCGATAAGACCTCTTGCAGGAATCATAAATCTCATTTTTGAACGGGTGCCGACCACATTCATCTCCAGCATTTCACCTTTTCTTTGAGACAATTTTTCAATACAGCCGCCTGCACATTCCTCGGGAACGTCAATCAAAAGGTCTTCAAATGGTTCATACTGCTCATCATTGATTGTTTTGTAGATAACTTCCGGTTTAGAAACCTGAAATTCAAAACCCTCTCGTCGCATTGTTTCAATCAATATACTCAAATGCAGCTCGCCTCTGCCGGATACTCTGAAAACATCCGTGGAGTCAGTATCTTCAACTCTTAAAGAAACATTTTTTTCAAGTTCCTGATAGAGTCTTTTTCTTAGCTGTCTTGAGGTTACATATTTACCCTCCTGTCCTGCAAACGGACTGTTATTTACGGAAAAGTTCATTTGCAGTGTCGGTTCGTCGATTTTTATCAATGGCAAAGCTCTGGGATTTTCAAGACATGCAATTGTTTCGCCGATTTGGATATCGGGAAAACCGGCAATACCCACAATATCTCCGGCATGTGCTTCTTTTATTTCAACACGTCCCAAATCTTCAAAGCCAAAGAGTTTTATAATTTTTCCTCTTGTAATTGAACCGTCAGCATGAATATGGCTGACTTGCTCCTGTGATTTCATAGAACCGTTGACAATTCTGCCAATGGCAATACGTCCGACATACTCATTGTAGTCGAGGGTTGTAACATGGAACTGCAAATCCTGCGTTGCATCCGCAATAGGAGCTTTTACATTTTCTATTATGCAGTCCAATAACGGAATGATATCTTTTGACTCGTCTTCGAGTTCTTTTTTTGCATACCCGTGAAGACTGCTTGAATAAATAACGGGAAAATCCAGCAGATATTCATCATCTGTGAGTTCCGTAAACAAATCAAACACTTTGTTCAATGCTTCATCCGGGTCGGCAGCAGGTTTGTCAATTTTATTTATTACAACAATAACCCTGATACCGAGTTCGAGCGCTTTTTGCAGAACAAATCTTGTCTGCGGCATAGGTCCTTCTGCTGCATCAACAATCAACAATGCACCGTCAACCATGCCGAGAACCCTTTCGACTTCTCCGCCAAAATCAGCGTGACCGGGGGTGTCGACGATGTTTATTTTATATCCTTTATAATGTACGGAAACATTCTTTGCGAGGATTGTAATACCTCTTTCTCTTTCGAGGTCATTGCTGTCCAGAACTCTTTCCTGTACAACTTCGTTTTGTCTGAATACGCCGCACTGTTTGAGCATACAATCAACCAGCGTTGTTTTGCCGTGGTCAACGTGGGCGATGATGGCTATATTCCTTAATTTTGAACTGTCCATGATATTTTATACCCGTATTTTTGTTATTAATGTTTGTTACCTTATAATCGAATAATATAACAGACATTTATCAAAGTAAAATATTTAATCCGGTGTTGCAGTTGCCGCCGGCTGCTTTTGTTTGGCAGCGTCTTATTACAAATTTTTCTCGGGCAATTTATCCGTATACAAAAAGCCCCCTGCATAAAATGCAGAGGACTTTTTTGTATTTTTTGTCTAAAGCTTACTTGCAAGCGCAAGCTTCTTTAGCCTGTTTTTCTTCGATTACTGCCTGAGCTGCAGCAAGTCTGGCTTGCGGAACTCTGAACGGTGAGCAAGAAACATAGTTCAAACCGATTCTGTGGCAGAATTTAACAGAAGCAGGGTCGCCGCCGTGTTCGCCGCAGATACCGCGTTTGAGGTCAGGTCTAACAGGAAGAGCTTTTTCCAAAGCAATCTGCATCAGTTGACCAACGCCTTCTTGATCAAGTGTAGAGAACGGGTTGGCAGGAAGAATTTTGTTATCAACATATTTGTTGAGGAATTTACCTTCTGCATCGTCTCTTGAGTAACCGAATGTCATCTGAGTAAGGTCGTTTGTACCGAATGAGAAGAATTCTGCATATTCGGCAATTTTGTCTGCTGTCAAAGCGGCACGAGGAATTTCAATCATAGTACCGATTTTGTATTCAACAGAAACGCCTTTTTCTTCCATAACCTCTTTAGCTACTTTTTCTACAACAGCTCTTGCTTCTTTAAGTTCGTTAACGTGACCTACAAGCGGAATCATAACTTCAGGTTTTACGTTAAGACCTTCTTTTTTCAAGTCACAAGCTGCAGAGAAAATTGCTCTTGCCTGCATTTCGTTGATTTCAGGGAAAGTCAAACCGAGACGGCATCCTCTTAAGCCCATCATCGGGTTCAATTCTGACATAGATTCAACGAGGTGAAGCATTTCTTCATCTTTTTTGCAGTCTTCGTTGAGAGCTTTCTTTCTTGCAACTGTTGCAATCAATTCTTCCTTAGAAGGCAAGAATTCGTGAAGCGGCGGGTCAAGAAGTCTGATAGTCATCGGTTTGTCACCCATTGCTTTAAACATTGCATAGAAGTCTTGATACTGCATAGGCAGCAGATGGCTCAAAGCTTCTTTTCTTTGTTCAAGGTTTTCAGCAATAATCATCTTCTGTACCCAGGGCAGTCTTTCAGGAGCCATGAACATGTGTTCTGTTCTGCAAAGACCAACACCTTCTGCACCGAATTCAAGAGCTTTTGCAACATCGGCGGGAGTATCTGCGTTAGCACGAACGCCGAGTTGTTTAACTTCGTTAACCCAAGTAAAGAGTTTTTGGAAGTTTTCGTCCATCTTCGGAGGAACGAGGTGTACGGAACCTGCCATAACTTCACCTGTACCGCCGTCAAGAGAGATGATATCGTCTTTGTGATATACCTGACCGCTTGCATCAGTCAATGTTTCGTTCTTAAGGTCTATTTTCAAGTCTTCACAGCCGGCAACACAAGGTTTACCCATACCTTTTGCAACAACAGCTGCGTGAGATGTCATACCGCCTCTGAGTGTCAATACACCTTGAGAAGCAATCATACCGTGGATGTCATCCGGACAAGTTTCCAAACGAACGAGGATAACTTTTTCGCCTGCATTGCCTCTTTCTGCTGCTTCTTCTGTATCGAATACAACTTTACCAACAGCTGCACCCGGAGAAGCTGCAAGACCTTGAGCGATTTTGTGAGCTTCTTTTTTGGCTGCAGGGTCAAAGTCAGGGAGCAATACCTGATACAACTGATTTGCATCAACAAGTTCTATTGCTCTTTCTTTTGAAATAATGCCTTCTTCAGCCATTTCAACAGCAATTCTTACACCTGCTTTAGCAGTTCTTTTACCGTTTCTTGTTTGAAGAATATAGAGTTTACCTCTTTCAATTGTAAATTCCATATCCTGAACATCTTTGTAGCCTTCTTCAAGTTTTTTAGCAATTTCAACATATTGTTTG
>CALVAQ010000014.1 GCA_944325595.1 Candidatus Gastranaerophilales bacterium | reverse complement strand
AAGAAAAGTCAGAGGTAAAGTAAGATGCCGAAGAAAGAAAAACAAGGTGTTGTGGTAAGCAACAAAATGGATAAAACAGCTGTTGTAAAAGTAGCTGAATATAACAAACACCCGAAATATCACAAAATCATCGAAACACACAAAAATTACAAAGCACATGATGCTGAAAATTCTTGCGGTGAAGGTGATGTTGTCAGAATCGTTGAATCAAAACCGATTTCCGGCGACAAAAGATGGGTCATTGCTGAAATTGTTGAAAAAGCCAGATAATTTTCTTGCCGCCTGTCGGGTTTAAGAAATTTAATCCCTATGGCTATAACAATTTCATACCGCAGTTGTTGTGAATATAAGTAAAGAACAAAAGCGGACAAACAATAGATATTAATTTCTATAAAAACGAAATAAAAGGATAAAAGAACAATGATACAACAAGAAACCAGATTAGTCGTAGCTGACAACACAGGTGCAAAGGAACTTCTTTGTATCCGTGTAATGGGCAGTTCAAACAAAAAATTTGCTCATGTCGGTGACGTAATTGTAGCTACAGTGAAAGATGCTACACCTAATATGGCTGTTAAAAAATCTGACGTTGTCAAAGCTGTTGTTGTAAGAACAAAAGCTGATATCAAACGTGCTGACGGTTCAGTAATCAGATTTGACGAAAACGCAGCCGTAATAATCAACAAAGACGGCAACCCCAGAGGGACCCGTGTATTCGGACCTGTTGCCAGAGAGCTTAGAGATAAAAACTTTATGAAAATTATCTCTCTTGCTCCGGAAGTTATATAGCGTTTTCCGTGCGGGCACGAAGCTGCCCATGTGAGGCAAAACCACGCTTTTGCCGAACGCCGGTAAAACAAGATTGAAAAACTTAATAAACATTAAGGAAAGAACAATGAGAAATAAGAAAAAACCAGTAGAAAAACATGATTTGCACGTAAAAACCGGTGACCGTGTTATCCTTACTTCAGGTAAAGATAAAGGCAAAATCGGCAACGTGAAAAAAGTCATTGCATCAGAAAACAAAATTATTGTTGAAGGTGCAAATATGATTACTAAAGCACAAAAACCAAATCCGATGGCAGGTATTCAGGGCGGTTTGAACAAAATCGAAGCTCCTGTTGATTCTTCAAAGGTTATGGTTTATTGCACATCTTGCGAAAAAGCAACAAGAATCAAACACGAAATTGTTGACGGCAAGAAAGTTCGCGTTTGCAAAAAATGCGGAGAACAAATCGACGCTTAATTGAGCGTTTCTGTATTACACAAGTATGGGTGCCTTGTTTTGGGACAAATATTTTGTTTGTAATAAAATGAAGGTACATTCTACGAAAAGGAAAGAAAAATGACAACACTGACAAAAGACTTAAAAGTAAGATACGAAGAAGAAGTAAAAGATGCTTTGAAATCTCAGTTTGGTTATGAAAACGTTAACCAGATACCGAAATTGAACAAAATCGTTATCAATATGGGTGTTGGTGAAGCTTGTCACAACTCAAAACTGGCTGAAACAATCGTAAAACAATTAACAAAAATCGCAGGACAAAAAGCTGTAATTACAAAAGCAAAACAGTCTATTTCTTCTTTCAAATTGAGAGAAGGTATGCCTGTTGGTTGTATGGTTACTCTCAGAGGCGAAAGAATGTATGACTTTTTGCAAAAGCTTATCTGCGTTGTGCTTCCCAGAATCCGTGACTTTAGAGGTATTTCTTCAAAAAGTTTTGACGGCAGAGGAAACTATACATTAGGTTTGAAAGAACAAACACTATTCCCTGAAATTTCTTATGATGAAGTTGATGCGGTATTCGGTATGAATATTTCTATCATCACAACTGCAAAAACTGACGAAGAGGCAAGAGCATTGCTTGCAGAATTGGGAATGCCTTTCAAAAAGAAATCACACGCATAAGTTTTTGTGTGAAACGTAAAAGAAAACAATTAATGCAATTTGCATAAAAAGGAGAAAATCGTGGCTAAGAAATCAATGATAGCTAAAGAACAAAGAAGAGAATATCTTGTCTCTAAAGGTAAATACCCTAGAGTAAGACTTCACAACAGATGTTCTATATGCGGCCGTCCTCACGGATTCCACAGAGATTTCGGTCTTTGCAGAATTTGCCTGAGAAAAATGGCTCACCAAGGATTGTTACCCGGTGTAGTTAAAGCAAGCTGGTAAGTTAACGAGTTAACTTTGCTTTCTTTTGACTATACTGCCTGACAATAATATTGTTCAAGTAAGTAGTTAACGTGTAATTTTTCAATTGCACAAAGAAAAAGGAAATAAAAATATGTTTACAGATCCGATAGCAGATATGCTGACAAGAATCAGAAACGCAAATATCGTTTCTCATGAAGAAGTTGAAATGCCTTCTTCAAAACTCAAAGTTGAGCTTGCAAAAGTTCTTAAAGAAGAGGGATATATTACAGATTTTTCTGAAAAAGAAGTAGGAAAATTCAAAGTACTCGTTATCACATTGAAATATGACGAAACTCACAAACCTGTTATTTCTAACTTGAAAAGAATTTCAAAAACCGGTTTGAGAGTATACTCAAAAGCAAAAGACCTTCCTCAGGTATTCGGCGGTTTGGGTATCGCTATTATTTCTACAAGCAAAGGTCTTATGACAGACAGAAAAGCCAGAAAAGAAAATCTCGGCGGCGAAGTTCTTTGCTACGTATGGTAAGCTCTTGCAGTCGTTGATTGCAATTAGCAGACTGTTCATAACTGACAAAATATTTATTTTTTGAGAGTTATGTTCAAATATATCAGATAATAATTAAATTGGAGATAAAAAGATGTCACGTATAGGTAAAAAACCTGTTGTTATACCGGAAGGCGTTGAAGTTAAAATCGACGGTCAGGTTGTTACTGCAAAAGGACCTTTGGGTACCGAAACAGTTGAACTCCGTCCGGAAATTATTCTCAAGCAGGAAGGCAATGAAGTTCTTGTTGATATCACAAACCATGATGACAGAAAAGCAAGAGCTCTCTGGGGGCTTTCCAGAACACTGGTTAACAACGCAGTTGAAGGTGTAAAACACGGTTTTACAAAAAAATTGGAAATTCAGGGTGTTGGTTACAGAGCCAACATGGAAGGTTCAAACTTGAATTTGGTTTTGGGTTATTCTCACCCGATTCTTGTTACACCTCCTGAAGGAATTAAAATCACTGTTGAAGCTAACACAAAAATCACTGTAACCGGTGCTAACAAACAGCTCGTGGGTGATGTTGCAGCTGAAATCAGAAGCAAACGTCCTCCGGAAGTATACAAAGGAAAAGGTGTTAGATACGAAGGCGAATACGTAAGACGTAAAGCCGGTAAGACAGGTAAGAAATAAGACTTGAGATGAGAATTTCTTTTTCAGGAATATACGATATCAGATTTCCTGCCGGTACAAAATCGGAACAGATAGATAATAAATGTGTGGAAGCGCAAGCTTTTCTTGATGAAAGATATAAAGACACTAAAAATATTATAGAAGTTAAGACTTTGGACTGGTTTAATTCAACAAAATCTGATAAAAAATTAGCTGATAAAGGAATAAGAGTTTCTACAACTATTGACAATCCCTGGATATTATGTGATTTATTTGAACGTATAGATAAAAGTCTAGGGCAGCAATATGTTGATAAATCAAAAGTCGAACTGGTATTAGATACAAAAGCATAAGCCCAGATGAACCCTTTCAGGTTTGTTGAATAAAATCAAGAACCGTAAAAAGAAGGTTCGGGTGAAAGGAAAGAAAAATGATTAAGACTAAAAACAAAAAAGAACAAACAAGAAAAAGACACATGCGTGTAAGAACAAAAATCTCAGGAACTGCAGAATCTCCGAGATTGGCTGTTTACAGAAGCACAAAACACATCTACGCTCAGTTGATTGATGATGTGAACAAAGTTACTCTTTGCTCAGCTTCTTCAATCGATAAAGACTTGAGAGACAAACTTTCTCACGGCGGCAATGTAGAAGCTGCAAAAGTTGTTGGTGAAGCACTTGCCAAAAAAGCTCTCAAAGCAGGCGTAAAAGAATGTGTCTTTGACAGAGGCGGTTTCTTGTACCACGGCAGAGTTTCCGCTCTGGCAGATGCTGCAAGAGAAGCCGGTTTGGACTTCTAATTATTTAATTCAAAAATAAAAGCCCTTCCTGAACAAGGAAGGGCTTTTTGTCATATTCTATCTTTTTATATTTTTCTTTATATTTTTCTTTATATTTTTGCTTAAAATGTCTGCAAACCCTAAATCTCTTTCTAGTGCCGCTATATCACAGCTTCCGTCAAGCATAAGTTTTTGTAATATTTCTTGTGCTTCTTTGATTTCATTAAGAGCTTCTTTGGGATATTGCTTTGAAATCATTTTTGCAAGATTTAGATGTGAATTTGCCAGTGCTTTTTCATAATACTCTTTGGGTCTTGCTTTTTTTATCATTGTACGGTAGTTTTTCTTAGCATAATCATAGTGTTTTACGAGCTTGTTGAGATATTTTTTGTTCTCTCTTATCCATTTTATGTGTTCAGGGCTGTTTGGTGCTTTTATTTTGTATATTTTTTCGATATCAGAAATACGGGCACAGATGTGTATAGGGTCTCTTGTTCGTTTTGCAAGAGCCAGTTCTTTGAGTGCTATTTCTTCTGCAAGTTTTAAATTGTTTGTAATCTTTAGCAAAAAACTGTATACAACTCCGGCAAAGTCTTCATATCCGTAACCTACCAGCCTCTCTGCAAAAAGCATTACTCGCTTTATCTGTGCATCAGTATGTTTCTTATTCACAAATTCATCTTTAAAATTGTTTAAATCAATGGAAAAAGAATGTATTGAGGGGCGTTTCCCTTTTCTTATCTGGTTTTCTGTTGCTGTTGTGAGTATCTTTAGTCTTTGTGATACAGGTATATTTGTATAATTTATATGCATTTTTTCCCTTTCAATATTTATAAAACAAAATAGATCTGTTTATTGCTATTGAAAGTTATAAAAATCAATATCCTGCTATTTGGTTGATAATTGTTCGTGCAGTATGTACGACGATAAACATCAGCACTATTTCAAAAACTATTCCTGCTATTGCCCAGTTTTTTGCACTGTATGAAAATGTTCCATACTCTGCCATTGTTTGTTCTGCCACGCCCATTCATTGCCTTTTATTCCGCAATATAAAGAAAAAATTATACCCAAAATCCAGCCGATGTACGGGATAAGCCCGATAAGAATTATTAAACAGGCAATTGGTGTATTGTTAAATATCCCCCATACGGGAGTCAAAATGCATGCACCCCAGTTAAACTTGTTTATCTGTTTCGGAAAAGCATTTCCTTTAACACGGTATTTGTTTTCTTCTTTCAGCTTGTCAGTATCATACCCGAATTCAAGAGTTTCGCCGTGTTTTGCGGTTAATGCGTTTCGTATTCTGGATTCATTGTTTTCCATTTCAACAGTATAGCAAATCGCACAAAAAAAGCGAAGAAAAATCTTCGCTTTTTCTTTATCTAATATGGCTGCAGAAATTAGTTGTTTTCTTTGTCTTTTCTTTTTCTTTTCGGTTTTTCTTCTGTTTCTTCTTCATCTTCCGGAGCATTTTCTTCTTTGTTTTCTTCTCCGGCTTCTTCTGCAGTTTCGGCCTGTTCTTCCTGCGTATTTTCTTCTACATTTTCTTCTGTGTTTTCATTTTCTGTTTCTTCTTTGTTTTCGTCATCTTGTTCTTCTTCACAGGAAGCATCATTTTCTTCGTTATTTTCTTCTTTTGATTTCAATGCTTCTTCAATAGCTGCCTGTTTGGCTTCTTCTATTTCTCTTTTTTCTTGTTCTTCCAGTTCTTCAATTTCTTCACGTGTTCTCGCTCTTATTACGGGGATATTGAGCATAAGTGCTATTTCTTCACCGTCGCCTTCAAGATTCAGGTCGAGCGCTTCAGTATCTATTTCAATATATTTTGAGATTACGGTAATAAGCTGTTCTCTCATTTTTTGCATTGTAGCACCGTCAAGGTTGGAGCGGTCTTGCATCAAAACCAGCTTGAGTCGGTTTGTTGCGTTGTCTCTGGAGGTTTCGCCTTCTTCTTTTCCCGAGGTAAAGAAGCTCAAGACTTTTGCATAGAAATTTGAAAAAATATTTTCTTTCATGTCCTTCACTCCTTTCTACTCTTTCGGTCCGAAGAAATTTTTGATTTTTGCAATGAATGCAGCAAATCCCTTGGGTTCATCAAGGTTCATAAACGGAACTTCTTCTCCCATAATACGTTTTGCTACATTTATGTATGCTTTACCGGCAATTGATTTTTCGTCGTTGACAATAGGCTCGCCTCTGTTTGTGGAGGTGATAATTCCTGTGTCCTCCGGAATTATACCGATTAAATCACAGGAGAGAATATCAACAACATCTTCAACGCTCATCATGTCGTTTGCTTGAATCATACCGGGACGTACTCTGTTTACCAGCAGTTTGTATGATTTTATTTCGTCTTTTGCTTCCAAAAGCCCGATAATTCTGTCTGCATCTCTGACTGCAGACATTTCCGGTGTCGTAACAACAATTGCCTCAGAGGCTCCTGAGATTGCTGTTTTAAAGCCTTCTTCAATGCCTGCGGGACAGTCGACGATGATAAAGTCAAAGTCTTCTTGCAGCTGTTCCGTTATATTTTTGAGCTGTTCGGCTGTTACCGCTGATTTGTCTCTTGTTTGTGCTGCAGCCAGAAGACACAAGTTGGGGTTCTTTTTATCTTTTACAAGAGCCTGTTTGAGTTTGCATCTTTCTTCAACTACATCAACCAGCGTATAGACAATGCGATTTTCAAGACCCAAAAGCAGATCGAGGTTTCTCAATCCTATGTCTGTATCAATCAAGACTACACTTGAACCGTTTTTTGCAAGTGCAGTTCCTATATTGGCGCTGGTGGTGGTTTTGCCTACGCCTCCTTTGCCGGAAGTAATTACTATTACTCTCCCTGTCATACTGTTTGTGCTCCTTCTTGTATTTTAGTTAGTCATTTATTTTCAGAATTACAATACTTCCGTTGATATTTCTTGCTTCTTCGGGAGTAAATGTATTTGTTTTTTCAACATATGTGTTTTTGATGTAATCAGGGCGTCTTGCATATGAATCAGCTATTCTGAGTTGTATTGCATTCAGGTTTAATGCTCTGATTCTTGCTTTTGTATTGCCTTTACATCCGGCATGGGCAATACCGCCGAGTACGCCCCAGACTGTGATGTCGCCTGCTGCATGTATTTCGCATCCGGGATGGCAGTCGCCTATGATTACGACATTTCCGTTTGACTGTATAACCTGCCCGGAACGAACAGTCTGCTTGTGATACTGCGTGTTCATTTGAAGAATGGCATAGTCTTCGTCTGTCATAACTTCTTCAGGAATTTCAATTTCATTTTCTTCTTTTGTGAGCGGCCAGTTTTTCATGTCATTTATGTCTTTGTCGTCGCTCAAGATGTTTTCAAGTTTTGTTTCCGAATCAAAAATACTGTCAAGCTGTTCTTGGATTTCTTCTTCATTGATAGCAGGAGCTTGCTCTTCTTCTACTGCTGTTTCATCTTCTTTTTCTTCCGAGATGTCTGCTTCTTTCTCTGTTTCAGATGTAACAGGTTTTTCTTCATCAGGAACTTTTGCATCAGATTCTTCTGTACTAAAAAGCGAAGACTGCGATGGAAGAATGTCTTCTTTTTCTTCTTTCCTGTCGTCAACAGTTTCCTGAATAGAAGAGTCTTTTTCCGTTTCTTCTAATTCTTCTTTTTGAGGAGTGTTTTCTTCTGTGGCTTCCTTTGTTTCGTCGGGCATAAGAAGATGGTCAGTCATCGGAATATACTGCTCTGTGGGCTTTTCATCTTCTGTATTCAAAGGAGCTTCGGGAGTATTTTCCTCAAGTTCTTTTTTTATCTCCTCTTCAACATCTTTTGTGCTGATGCCCAATGTTGCAGCAGCAAGCTCTGTTTGCTGCGATTGTGATTCAACGAGAGAAAGTGTTGAATTTATACTGCTAATCAGAGACTGTATACTCAAAAGCTGTGACTGATTGAGATGAATATCACCGAGTTTCAGCCAGATTTTCTGGTTTGCAGCTTCAGGCTTTTCTATAATATTGCTCAACTCAAAAACAATGTCAGCAGGTGATTGAGCCTGAGACAAGTCTATAATGTATCTTTTGTGTAGTTCCATATCTCTAATTATCCCGTTTTCTTACGGCAATTACAAAAATGCTGTAACCCCTGTAATTAAAGGATATATGAAATGTGTCACAAATACAATTGTTTGTAATTTATTGTTTCAATTTGTTATAAAGAGTTAATATTTTTTAATTTCATATAAAAAAGAGTTCTTTTTAAAGAACTCTTTTTTGTTTTTTATTTATCTTTGTTGTTTACTTTTATGTTTATTTCTTCCATAAGCTGTGATGCGGTGGAAATTTTTTCATTTAGTGCTTCAGCAATTGCATTGTTTTCATTAATTATTTGTTCTTGAACTGCTATTTTCTTATCATAGTCTTCAATTTCCTTTTCATAATTTTTGATTTGCTGATTTTTTTCTTGTATATCTTTTTTCGTGTCAGCAATTTTTTGATAGTGTGCTCTTTTCTGTTCATCTGTCATATTTGAAGTATCTGTACTTTCGAGGTTTTTGAGTTCACCTTCTAAATTAAATAATTCGTTTTTGGCAGTACCAAGTTCACCCGCTGTACTTTTTTTCTTGTCTTCATACGATTTTTTTGTTGCATCAGCTGATGAAGCTTTTCTTAATGCTGCAGATTTTGCATTATTGGCATTAGTAATACTTGTTCTAAGGTTTTCTGCTGTTTTGGTTAATGTATCAAAGCTTGCATCTTCACCAAGGTTTTGTGCATTTGCTATGTTTGTGTCAATCGCATCAGTAGCGAGTGTTGTATCTTCTGTATTTCTGTTGATTTCTTTTGTTTCTTTTCTTGTGAAACCGTTTGCCTGCTGTGCATTTTGGTTGTTTGCAAAAATACTGACTATGCTAGCTATTGTTCCGCCAAGACCAAGAGCACCTGTGATAATTGCAAATATAGATGCGATATTTGCACCGGTGTTTTGTGTGTTGTAGTTGTTGTAATATGAACCGAAATTTGTAATAGGATCTTTTGAATACCACGGCATAAAAACACTTGGGCTGCCGGCATGTCTCATATACGGTTTGTATGTAGCCTCATGATTTCTGTTGAAATTGTTGGCCGGACTACCCGCATTTGTAAACGGCAATGTGCTGCTTTTATATTGATTTAAACTGTTACCGCTCATGTCAGCCTCTCTGTTTTTTGTACCTCGTATATATATAAAGTATATACTTTTCAAAAAATTGCCTTTTTAGTATATACTTTCTTAACATTTGTTTACATTAATATTTGACCCATTATTTTAATTTGTGCTAAATTCTTATAGGAATAGGATATTGAGACATTATTATGGGTGAGAAACTAGACATAATTACAATAGGTGAGAGTTTGATTGAACTTTCCAGTACTCAGAGTCTTGCTTATGCAGAAACACTTGAAAAGTACTACGGAGGGGATACTCTTTGTACTGCCGTTGCTGCGCAAAGGTTAGGTTCCAAGTCCGGTTATATCACCCGTGTCGGGAATGATTCTTTCCGTGAATATCTGATGGACAGCTGGCAATCAGAGGGGCTCGATATATCGCAGGTAAAGCTTATAGACGGTTTCAACGGTGTATATTTCATCGGGCATCCTGAAGACGGGGATAAGGAATTTGTTTATTACCGCAAAAAAACGGCTGCTACAAAGCTCTCTGTTGATGATATTTCAAAAGAGTATATACTCAGCGCAGATGTTGTTTATGCTACCGGCGTTACGCAGTCTCTGTCTTTATCCGCTAAGGAAGCCGTAAAAAAAGCATTTATGATTGCCAATGAACATGAGATGGCAACAGCATATGATGTGAATTTTGACCCCAGGCTCTGGTCATCTGAAGATGCAAAAGATGCTTTTGAAGAAATATCTGAATATATACAGATACTATTTCTCAATCTTGAACATGATGCTGTTTGTATATTTGATATTGATTCTCCTGACAAATGTATTAAATATTTCTGGGATAAAGGTATAAAGACTGTTGTCGTCAAATCGGCAAAAGACAGAGGTTACTTTGTAGGATTCGAAGGGGATATTATATTTATCAAATTTTATACCGATGAAATAGTTGATTCTACCGGTTCCGGCGATGCATTTAATGGTGCTTTTCTGCACGGTATGAATTCCGGTATGACTGCTTTTGAGGCAGCAAAACTGGCTTCTATCGATGCTGGTCTTCAGTGTCACGGTATGGGGGCTATAAAATCAACTCCATATAAAGATGCGGTTTATTCTGCTTATTATGGGGCATAGCTATGGAAAACAATCATAAAAATGTGGCTATATCCGGTTATTACGGCTTTGAAAATTTTGGTGATGAAGCTATATTGAAGGTTTTGACAGAAGAGTTGAAGCGCTGCGGTCACAATGTTACAGTCTTTTCAAAAAGACCTGATATAACTTCAGCAAAACGTGGTGTAAACAGTGTCTATACATTTTCATTGGGTAAAGTAATAAAAACTTTAAAAAATGCAGATGTTTTGATTAGCGGCGGCGGCAGCCTGCTGCAGGATGTGACCAGTACAAAAAGTCTTTTTTACTATCTTTTTGTGATTGGAGCAGCGTTGTTTTTCCAAAAAGATGTGATAATTTTTGCACAAGGGATAGGTCCCATAAAAAATCCGATAAGCAGATTTATTACAAAAGCTATGCTTAAACGCTGCAAATATATCACAGTAAGAGATGAAAAGAGCCTGTTTCTCCTGAGAGGCTGGAGCTTGAAACCGGAACTTGTCTCTGATCCGGTGTGGAATTTGCCTTTAAGGGAAAAAGTTTCGATGAACAGGGTTGGTGTGCAGCTTCGCAGCTGGAAAGGTCTGTCGCAAAAATATTTGATTTCTCTGGCAAGACATATAGTTTCAAATTTTCCGGATAAAGAAATATATATATATTCTTTTCAGGACAAACTTGATCTGGATTTGTGCAAACATTTTGAAGCGCAATTAAAATTAATTAATCCTTCTATAAAAACAAAGCTGCTCTCCGGCATGACAATAGACGAAATTGTACAGTCTTTTTCCAATCTGGATTATGTGATAGCAATGAGGTACCATGCATGTTTGCTTGCTTTAAAATACGGTATTCCTACGCTTGCTCTCAGTTATGACGAAAAGGTGGAAAAGATAGCAAAACGATTTGAAATACCGTGTTCTATGCTTGATGAAAAAGAGGACATGCCGGAGTTGTTTGATAAGTTAAAATCATTAGATATATCAAAACTAAAAGTAAAAGCACAGGAGTGCTGTTTTGATTTTTCTAATATATTAATTGCAATAGAAAAGTAGTTTGATTCTTTTAAGGTGCAGGTGTTATTAAAAATATATTTGATACAAAAAGAGGGAAGTCGAAAAATCGAAATCCCTCTTTTATCAAAATCTGTCAAAGAACTATTTAACAGCTTCTTTGAATTTTTTACCAGCTGAGAAAGCAGGAACTGTTTTTGCAGCGATTTTGATTGTAGCGCCTGTTTGAGGGTTACGACCAGAACGTGCAGCTCTTTTTCTGGGTTCGAATGTACCGAAACCAACCAAAGTAACTTTTTGTCCTTTAGCTACAGTTTTTGTAACTGTTTCCAAAGTAGCAGCGAGAACATCAGCTGCAGCTTTTTGAGAAACTTTAGCTTTCTTTGCAACTTCTTTTACTAATTCTTCTTTGTTCATAAGAACCTCCTTTTTGTTAACAAAAACTATTATATCTATTTTTCGCATTTTAGCAAGCATTTTTAATATAAAAATATCAAAAAAAATAAATATCACTACTTTTGCAACGTGGTAAACGCAAAAAAGCTATAAAAATCAATGTTTTACGGCTGATTAATTATAAAACCCATGACGGGTCAAGGCGCCCAAATTTTACATTGTTGTAATAATAAGTTAAGATTTGATACGCATTGTAACCTTGCTGCGCAAGATTATTTGCACCATGCTGGCTCATACCGAGACCATGCCCGTTCTTTTTTATTCCGTCATCAAATGAGGGAACGGATTTCAAATAGGGCAAATCTTTGTTCCAAACTGCTCCTGAATTAACCGTGTGTCCGCCTGCGGAGGAGGAATAATATGCCGGTATAACTTTTCTGTTATAGGTGATTACAATACCTTTTGTTTCCATAACCGCATTGTTTGTTGCTGCTGTTTCGGCAGATGCCCCTCCGTATGCCTGATCTTCAGGCGTGTCTTTTAGGTCATATCCTCTGGAGGCTCTTTTTCCCCGGTTTGCGATGGCATAACTTCTGGCTGCTATTGCCTGTGCTTTTAGTGCTTCATAGTTCCATTTTGACGGCATTTCAGAAGGAACAACACCGAGCATGTAATCTTCGAGCGGCACATCATTTACAACAACAATGCCGCCGTTTCTGCATTCAATAATAAAACTGCCTCTGTACCATCTCCTTTTTACTGAAACAAATCCTTTTTCCGGCGGTTTTATAACAATTCTTGAAATATTCAGGTTAAACCACTGGCTGCCGATTTCTATTCCCAGTGTTCCGCCCATGTCTTTAAAACGATAAGGGTGCATTCCTTTTAGGGTATAAAAAGATTTGTTATGCAATGGACTGATGAGTTGAGAGTCTTTGCTCGTACCGATTATAGCTTCTTGTACCCCGTCAACAAGCCCTATTTTCATTGCCTGTGCATCCTGTGCACACAATACCGGCAATAGCAATATAAATATAATTAAAATCGATTTTTTGATGTTCATAACCAACTGTAACCAGTCAAATTTTAAAAGTGCTAAACTGTTTCAACTTTTTCAAGAAAAGCAATAACTTCCAACGAAATCTGTTTTCTTGTTTCTTCGTCAGCTTCTTTTAAGTAACCAAATGCCTCGGCGAGAGGTTCGGAAGAATCGTACCATCTGTTGAGTACATAATTGAATGCTCCTAACAAATTGCTGTTAAGAACAACTCCGTAATCCTGCGCTTTGCTTTTTATGAACTCTGCACAACGCAGTTGAGTATCTGTTTTTGAATTTTTTATAAGACTTACGGCAAGACTCAATGTCGGCTCTTTGTCGTACCAGCGTTTACTGTTCATATTATTTCTCCCACACAAAATATTATATCATCAAATTTTTTGTAATGAATCATTTAAAGGTTTAATATTTAATCTGGTGCCGCAGATGTCGCCCGGAACCGCTCTCCCATCCCCTCACCGCAGCGAGTATATGCATCACTGCTTGCCTATGGCTTCGTTTGTATGAAAATTTTTTCGGACAATATTTAGCAACTTAAACTCTTATGCTGTTCCAAACTTTTTTTGAAGCCTGTCTAAAAATATTTTTGCTGCAGGTGAAAAAACCTGATGTTTTTTCCACACAATATCAAGACCGGATTCCAGTCTGGGTGACAGAGGAATAAAACACAAATTTGTAGTATCTGAGGTGTTTACGAGTTTGTCAAGAGTAACAGCGTATCCGATACCCGCATTTACCATTATTGCTGCGTTATACACAAGGTTGTATGTGGCGGCAATGTTTAGGTGTTCAAATTCCTTGCCGAACCAATCCAAAAAACCGCTTTGCGAGGAATACTTTTTGGACATTTGCCTTGAGGCAATTAAAGGTACGTTAACAAGGTCTTTAAGAGTAACCTTGTCTTTTTGAGCAAGGGGGCTGTCTTTTTTGGCGATAACACCCCAGACATCTTTATCAGGCAATGGCAAATTGTCATATTTTGATAAATCTATCGGTTGAATCAATACCCCGAAATCTAAAAGACCTTTGTCCAGTTTTTCTGTTACGTCTTCTGCATTGCCGCTATAAATATGAAATTTTATATCCGGATATTCATCCTGCAGTTCTTTCATTACATTTGCTACGTATTTCATGGAGTCTGTCTCTCCGCAGCCAATATAGATATCACCGCTTACAATATCTTTTATTGATTGAAATTCGGACTCTGTTTTTTCCACCATATCAACAATTTCTTCGGCTCTTTTGCGAAGTATCATTCCCTCTGGTGTCAGAGAAATTTTGTATTTCCCTCTAACAAGCAATTTTTGTCCGAGTTCTTTTTCCAAATCCTGCAATTGTCTTGAAAGTGTCGGCTGCGTAAGGTGCAAAGTATTTGCTGCGGCTGTTATGCTTCCTTCTCGTGCTACTGCCAAAAAATATCGTAAGACTCTGATTTCCATTTCTGTTCCTTTGATTATAATTTTTTATTTTATCAAATATTGAAAGATTTGTATTCTATTATGTCCTGCGGTCTGGTTTGTTCAACTTTATTACCGATATAAAAAACAAATAAAAGAGATTGTCCCGAAAAAATTTGTGATAAGGAACACAATACCGAACAAAAGCTGACTAAATGATGCTTTTATGAGAGGCGCTACGTCGGAAACACAGTTCCTGCATGCCGTATAAAAAATTATGACATATTCAAAAGCAGAACGGTGAACCCCATGTCCGCCAATGTCTGACCGGTGGCTTACGGCGGCAGCAGTGACACCATGTTTAATACAAAAAAAGACCCCTTTAGTAGAGGTCTTTTTTTATTCTACGCATTTATTGATTAGTCATATACATAATTAATCAAAGCAGCTTCTCTTGCTTTTTTTACGGCTTTTGCAAGCATTCTTTGATGTTCTGCACAAGTTCCCGTAATTCTTCTCGGGAGAATTTTTCCTGCTTCTGTTAAGTATCTTCTGATTTTTTGTGCATCTTTATAATCGATGACTTCTACTTTATCTGCACAGAAGTTGCAGCTTTTTCTTTTGTTTTTGTCGATTTGTGGTCTTGCCATTGTCTTTATCCTTTTCTTTCGTAATTTGTTGTACAAGGATTATGCTCTCTTAAAAGCAAAATCCGCCGGCGTTTGCGCTCGAATGTCCCTGCTGTTAAAACGGAATTTCGTCTTCTCCAATCAGGTCATCCGAAAAATCGTCCTGTCCAAATTGGACCAATGTATCAGGCGATTTTGAAGAAGCAGATGTTGAAGAAGAACTGCCCATAAGTTTTTCAAATGTATAGGCATCTATCTCAACAATTCTTCTTTCAGAACCGTCTTCGTTTTTAACTGTATTGTTTTGAAGCCTGCCCTCAACAACGACTCTGTCGCCTTTTGAGATGCTTTCTTCAACTGTTTGTGCCAGATTGCCTTTGGCAATAACTCTAACCAGTGTTTCCTCATTGTCAGAAATGTTCATCGCAAAAGCGGAAATAGGCACATTGTTTGATGTAAAGCGTTTTTCCGGCGCTCTATATACTGTTCCTGATATAACTGCTTTTGCTAAACTCATTTTTTCTCCTGACTTTCCGGACTATGCACTAACTTTTGATTCTTCCATAAACATTGTTCTGAGAATGTTGTCATTCAAGCTCAATTGTCTTTTGAATTCAGCAACTTTTTCGGGTGCGAGTTCAATTCTCTGAGCTACATAATGACCGTCTCTGAAATTCTGGATATCATGAGCAAGTTTTTTTCTGCCCATTTTGTCTGTAGAAGAAACGCTGCCGCCCAAAGATTTAACAATATCTTCTATTTTTGCGATAACCTTGTCTGCTTCTTCAGCATCCATATTCGGTTTAATGATTGATAATAATTCGTATCTTTTCAATTTTTTGCTCCTTACTAGTAATTTCTGTGTAAATAGAAATTATCATAAACATATTTTTTATACAAACAATTTTGGCTCAAATCTTACAGATATGTAATAATATTAAGAGTTTGTCTTTCTGTATTAGTCAATTATAATTGTTACTATGAGAGTTTTGGGAATAGATCCGGGAATAGCAATAGTCGGCTACAGCATTTTGGATGTTGAGGGCGATTGCTGCACACTTGTTTCGTCAGGTTCAATTCAGACCGACAAAAATAAAACCGAAGCAGGCAGGCTGTACGAAATTTCCAGAGATTTGGAAGAAATAATAAAACAATTCTCACCTGATACAGCCGGAGTGGAAAAACTTTATTTCTTTAAGAACCAGAAAACAATTATCCCTGTTGCTCAAGCGAGGGGGGTTATAATGATGACTCTTGAAAAAATGTCAGTTCCTGCGGTTGAGTACACACCGATTATTGTAAAACAAACCATAACAGGCTACGGAAGAGCGACAAAAGATGAGGTTGCCGGAGCTGTAGAACGCATGGTAGAAAAAAATGACAAGAATTGGCCAAAACTCGATGATACTGTGGATTCAATTGCTATTGCCGTTTGCCATGCAAGAAACCTGCAGTGCGATTTGTCAAAATATGTGAGTGCATAATGTTTTTATGTTTTAATTAGTAATTATAAAAATTCAAAGGGGAAAAAATGTTATCCAACAAAATATTTTTAAAAAAATTACTTACACTCTCGGCGATAGTGGGGTTGATTTTGGGGTTGATTACGATAATTCCGTTTATCTGTAATTTCTCATTCTTTGTTTTAATGATACTTGCTGCACCGGTTTTGTTTATCTATTTGAAAAAACTGAATATTCTCGGTTATGTTGAACCCAAAGAAGGGGCTATCTACGGGGCTATTATCGGATTTGTATCATTTATTGGGTTCTCAGTTTCGTTTGTGCCGCTTGCCACAATTATCGGCTTTTTATACAAAGGGTCTTTTTATCTCGGTGTAAGTCTTCTCTTTCGCTCAGGGGTTTTTGTAACAATAATGATGGTGATTTTTGTTGCAATCCTTTCTGCGTTGATGAATGCTTTTTCAGGTCTTGTAACAATGTATATTTACAATCAAATTGAACCCAAACCGGAAGAAGTACCTACCGAAATTGACATAAAAGATTAGAGTTTTTGAGGAATGGTTATGGATTTTAAGTCGAAAATAAAAACGATAGAATGGATTGATTCAAAAAATGTCTCGAGAATGGTTGACCAGCTCGTAATTCCCTACGAATACAAACTTGTTGATGTAAAGACATCAAACGAAATGTATAATGCAATAAAAACAATGATTGTTAGAGGCGCTCCGGCTATAGGGATTGCCGGTGCACACGGCATGGCTCTTGCTGCAATTGAAATTTCAAAAAAGACAAAAGACAAAAATGAATTCTTAAAATTACTGAAGGAAAAAGCCGAATTTTTGAAAAGCTCCAGACCAACTGCCGTAAATCTTATGTGGGCAGTTGACAAACAATTTGAGCTTGCAAAAAACTCAAAAACGCAGGTTGATGAAACGGTTCAGCTGCTTATTGACCATGGCATACAGCTTGAAAATGAAGATATAGAAATTAACAAAAAAATCGGTGATTTCGGTGCGGAACTTGTTACAAAAAAAGGAGCATCCATCCTGACACACTGCAATGCAGGTGCGCTGGCTACTGTGGGTTACGGAACGGCGCTGGGTGTGGTGCGTTCTGCATTTGCAAAAGACAATACTATTCAGGTCTTTGCAGACGAAACAAGACCCCGCCAGCAGGGAGCAAAAATTACTACATTTGAACTCGTAATGGACAAAATCCCCGTTACCCTCATTACGGACGGGATGAGCGGGTATTTTATGAACAAAGGTATGATAGACATGGTTGTTGTCGGTGCGGACAGAATTGCTGCAAATGGTGATACTGCCAACAAAATCGGTACTTATAATCTGGCTATTGTTGCAAATTATCACAAGGTTCCGTTTTATATTGCAGCGCCTCTTTCGACAATCGATACTTCAATAAAATCAGGAAAACAAATTCCTATTGAAGAAAGAGACCATGAAGAGGTTACTCATATAAACGGAAAACGTATTTGCGCAGAGGGAGTAAATGTAATTAATCCGGGGTTTGATGTCACTCCGCATGAGCTAATTAAGGGAATTATCACAGAAAAAGGTGTTTTGTATCCGCCTTTTGATGAATCTATTAAAAAAGCTTTTGGCAATTAGACTTTTGTGTAATTTTCTTTTCAAAAAGATTTTTGCTAAAATATTTGTAAGAAATATTGTTGTTGAGATAAAAAATGAGCACTTTTTCAAAAAGAGACGTAAAAGTATTTAATAAAGCCAGAGCCATGTTTCAATGGCTCACCTGCAATGTCGTTTTCGGTGCGTACATAAAACTTATGTATAAATACAGAGTTGAAGGGAAAGAAAATATACCGGAAGAAGACAAGTTTATTGTTGCGGCAAACCATATTTCAGGAAGAGATCCGTTTCTTCTTCCGTTTGCTCTTGATTTGCCTATTGCATTCATGGCAAAAGAAGAGCTGTTTGAAAAGTTTTTTTCACGGCTTCTTCTCGATTTTTGCGGTGCGTTCGCCGTTCGCAGAGACAAGGTGGAAGTCTCAACCATAAAAACTGCACTGAATATAAAAAATACAAAATGGATGCTCGGACTTTTCCCCCAGGGGACAAGAGATTCCAGCGACAGAGTTGAAAAAATAACAAAAGGCTTTGCTTCTTTTGCTAAAGCAACAAAAACAGGTATTCTGCCTGTAGCGATTATTGGCTCGGATGAAAAACCGAAATGGTTTGGCTCAAATCAATTAACTATAAAAATAGGTAAAATGATTCCGTACAGTGATGACATTGATGATATGATGCACAAATGGTGTGACACGATTTCCGAACTCACGGGAAAAGAATATGTTCTGGAATAAAATGAATTAAGAAGAAAAGTTTCGGGGTATGAAATGACAAGAAATTACGCAAGAAGATATGCAAATGAATACAACTTTTTCAGAATGTTATACCAGATACTATGGTGTGTATTCGTTGCTACACCCATATTCTGGTTTTTCTACAAATTTGAAATAAAGGGCAGAGAAAACATACCGAAAAACAGAAAATTTATCTGTGCCGCAAATCACGTATCATATTTTGATCCGTTTCTTGTTTCAATAGCTGTAATAAAACCAATAGCGTATATGGCAAAAAAAGAACTTTTTGAAAACGGTTCATTCTTTACGCTGAACATGGATTGGCTCGGAGCTTTTGCCGTAAACAGACAAAAACTCGAAGTTTCTACAATAAAAACAGTGAAAGAGCTGACAAAAACAAATTGGCTGCTTGGAATCTTTCCACAAGGCGGTATAAGAAAAAATTTCACTATAGAAAAGATAAATAAAGGTTTTGCCGTTGTTGCAAAAGCTGCGAAATGGGATATATTGCCGATTTCAATCACAGGATGCGAAAAATACAACTGGATTCCTTTTAAATCTAAAGTCATTGTCCAAATAGGAAAACCAATCTCACATGAATTGCCTCAGGATGAAATTATAGAGCAGTGGGGTCAGCAGGTAGCTTCTATGTGTCATTACAAATATATTCCAAATGAGCCAGAACAGGGTGAGACACAGGAACAAAAAGAATTTTCCGAAGCATAAAAATCTACTACAATGTTAACAATTGTAAAAATAAAAAATTTTATATATTTATGCAATTTTACATAAATATTTTTATAATTTAATAAAAAATCAACACTTTTTTATCAAAAAACAGCAAAAATTTTGTATAATTTAAAATATTTTTGCTGTTTTCTGTGTTTTTGAGGTTTACTCAAAACACTTGTCCGAGTTGACTAAAGCCAAAAAATAGTGTATCTTTATAAAATAATAAATAACAAATGTAAAAAACACACTTTATCTATAAAATTGCATCCGCTGGTCTGAATAAGACAAGCGGTTTTTTTTTGTTGTAAAGATATTTCGTTTTTCTCCGGCAAATTAAAAGAATTAAAAAATGTGTATAAAAATATACAGAGAAAACAAAAGAAAGTGTAAAAAATCATTAAGTATAAACATTAATGCTTTACAAAATTGCATATTTATATTGAAATAGTATAATAGTAATGGAAAAATACGTAGTTAATTAAAAAGAGGTAGAAAAAACATGAGTACAGTTCTTGAGAGAGTTAAAAAAGTAGTTGTTGAACAACTTAGCGTAGACGAAAATCTCGTTACTCCTGAAGCTAGCTTTACAGCTGATTTGGGTGCAGATTCTTTGGATACAGTTGAGTTGGTTATGGCTTTTGAAGAAGAATTCGGTTGCGAAATTCCTGATGAAGAAGCTGAAAAAATCGCTACTGTTCAAGATGCAGTTAACTATATTGAATCTCATTCATAGGTTTTATAGTTGTATAGACTTAATTTGCGGGGAGCATGAATTTACTCCCCGTAAATTTTATCAATAGTCAATGAGAAGGTTTGAAGATGAGTAAAAGAAGAGTTGTTGTTACAGGTTTAGGGATTGTATCACCTTTTGGTGTCGGTATAGACAAATTTTGGAACAGCCTGACAGAAGGCAAAAGCGGTATTTCAACTATCGAAAATATCTCTTTGGAAGGTCATACCGTCCATATTGCGGGTGAAGTAAAAGACTTTAAACCTGAAGAGTATCTTGATCCTAAAGATGCAAGAAGAATGGACAGATATACGCAGTTTGCAATGGTTGCTGCTGATGAAGCAATTAAAGATTCAGGCATCGTTGCAGGCGAAAATGTTGACCCGTACAGATACGGTGTTATTGTCGGATCTGCTGCCGGCGGATTTGATACTTTTGAAAAACAACATGACATTATTACAGCAAAAGGACCTACAAAATGTTCTCCTTTTACTGTTCCGATGATTATTGCCGATATGGGTGCAGGCAGAATTTCTATCAAGCACGGAGCCAAAGGTGTTAACAAGGCTGTTGTTACAGCTTGTGCTACCTCTGCTCACAGTGTTGGCGATGCTTTCCGTTCAATCCAGTGGAATGATGCGGATGTAATTGTTGCCGGCGGTGCTGAAGCTGTTATTACAAAACTTGGTATCGGTGCATTCACAAGCGCAAGAACATTATCAAAACACAATGATGAACCGCAGAAAGCTTCCCGTCCTTATGACAAAGACAGAGACGGCTTTATTATGGCGGAAGGCGCAGCAGTTCTTATTCTGGAAGAACTTGAGCATGCCAAAAAACGCGGTGCAAAAATCTATGCTGAAGTTGTCGGTTATGGTCAAACGGCTGATGCATATGATATTGTTGCTCCGGCTTCAGACGGTGCAGGTGCTGCAATGGCAATGAAACTTGCTGTTGAAGATGCCGGTGTAAAACCGGAAGATGTTGATTATGTAAACGCTCACGGTACAAGCACTGGTCTGGGTGATATTGCTGAATCTCAAGCTATTGCCAGAGTATTCGGTGATTTGTCAACAAACAAAAAACTTCTTGTCAGCTCAACAAAATCAATGCATGGTCATATGCTCGGTGCGACCGGTGCTGCAGAATCAATTGTTTGTATTGAAGTAATAAATCACGGTATTGTACCGCCGACTATAAATCTTGACAATCAGGATGAAGCTGTGGCTGATTTGAACTATGTACCGCACAAAGCCCAAAAAGCCGATGTCAAATATGCTTTGACTAACTCTTTCGGTTTTGGCGGACACAACGCTTCTATTCTTTTCAAAAAATATGAAGCTTAATAAAAATAAATAAAAAAGAGCTCCTGAAGGAGCTCTTTTTTTATTGCAAAAATATTTTTCCCTGATTTGTATCCAAAAGCACATTTACACCAATCGGAAATGTTTGTTTTTGTTTTTCATGTCCGAACTTTAAGCCTGAAATAACAGGTATTTTTAATTCCTCTGAAAGATCTTTAAAAAACGTGTTAAAAGACTGTTCGTTATCAATGCCGTTAAAATCACCGAGAATAACAGCCGCAATGTTTTGTTTAAAGTGTTTTATATTGAGCAGCTGCGTAAACATCCTGTCAATTTTGTATACGGGTTCATTTATATCTTCCGTAACAAATATAAATTTGTTATCAGGAATGAAATCTAATCCGCATAGCGATTGAATCGTAGACAAATTTCCGCCCCAGAGTACGCCGGAAGCAACACCGCCTGAGAAAACTCTTGGTGTATCAATTGTAATTTCCGAAATACCGTTTTCCAGTACATTAAAAAACGACTGCTTTGTGTATTCATCAATATCTGAGCCGAAATCGGAATAAGCCATCGGTGCATTGTATGTAACAAGTCCTGTGTTTTTGTATATCATCAAAGAAAGAGCCGTAACATCCGAATATCCGGCAAAAATTTTTGGATTGTTTTTTATCAGTCCGTAATCAATTTTGTCCAATATTCTGAGAGCACCGTATCCCCCTCGGGCGGCAATAATAGCTTTTATTGTTTTGTCTGCAAAAAATTTGTTTAGTTCATGTGCTCTTATGTTGTCATCAGCACAGAGATAATCTTTTTTTGTATAGATAGTGTCAGAGAGCTTAACTTTATATCCGGCGGATTCAAATAATTTTTTTGCCGTATCAATTTTTCGTGTGTCTTTTATGTCGCCGCACGCAGCTAAAATGCCTATTGTGTCGCCCTTTTTGAGTTTTTCAGGAATTAACAAATCAAAAGTGTCCTTTTCTGTGCCTTTACCGTATAATTATATTATATGATTTAATCCGGAGCAAAGTTTTGGCACAAAGATACTTACCGTTGTACAGAAAATACAGACCGCAGACCTTTAAGGATTTAATCGGTCAGGAAAATATAGTAAAAGCACTCTCAAATGCGATAAATCTGAACAAAATATCGCATGCTTATCTTTTGTGCGGTCCGAGAGGTACGGGGAAAACTACTACCGCAAGAATTATTGCAAAGTCGCTCAACTGTGCAAAAGGACCTACACTTGAGCCGTGCGGGGAGTGTCCGAGTTGTAAAGACATAGCAAATTCTACGCCGATTGATGTAATAGAAATAGATGCCGCTTCGAACAGAAAAGTTGAAGATGCAAGAAATATACTGGAAAAAATTCAATTTGTACCTGTGAACGGTCGTTACAAAATATATATAATTGACGAAGTTCATATGCTCACAACAGAGGCTTTTAATACATTGCTAAAAACGTTGGAAGAGCCACCTGAAAATGTAATATTTATTCTTGCTACAACAGAACCGCACAAGGTTCTTGATACAATTATTTCAAGGTGCCAGCGATTTGATTTCAGACGAATAACGACAGAAGATATTGTTTCCAGATTAAAATATATTTGCGAACAGGAAAATATAAAAATTACGGAAGATGCTCTGTTCACTATAGCAAGAAGCTCTCAGGGCGGAATGAGAGATTCGCTGGCTTTGCTTGATCAAATCAGTGTTCTTGATGCAGACAAAGAAATTACAGCGGATGATGTTAACGAAATGCTCGGCAGACTCTCGTTTGAGGTTTTGTATGACCTGAGCAATTCAATGCTGAATTCCGAAGCACAAAATGCACTCGCCTCTCTGGATAAGGTTTATAACAAAGGAAATGAACCTTTTCAAATAATATCAAACCTGATTCAGTATTTCAGAAATCTGCTTGTTGTAAAAAACTGTTCCGACAGAAAAATTGCAGCCGAACTTACACAACTGAGTGAAGCACATATCTTGAAACTCAAAGAGCAGTCAGAAAATCTTGAACCCGAACAGATAATTTATACAATAGAAAGGCTTGCTTTTTATTCAAAAGAAATAAAAGAAACAACAAACAGATATCTCTGGCTTGAGCTTTGTGTTATGGAGCTTGCTTCCAATATAAAATACTGTTCATATTCCAAATTGCTGGAAAGAATAGAAAAACTGGAAGCGGGAATAACTTCCGCACCGGCAGGAAATGACATACCGCTTGGCAATTCTGTTTTTAAAATTCCAGTACCAAAGGTTGTACAGCAAAAAGAAGAAGCGGCAGAGAAAGAAGAAAAAGTAGAAAAAGAAGCGCCGAAAAAAGAAACTCCTGTCACAAAAGCAGATGTTGAAATTGTACCTGAAGAGCCCCAAATACAGGAACCGCCAAAAGAACAGCCGGTATTTCAGTCCGAAATATCTCAAGAAACAAATTCTGAACCTGTTTCAACTGCTCAAACGTCACCTGCGGATACGGCAGAAATATGGCAGGGGATTTTGCAGAATATTGAAAGCGTACCCTCCAGAATGTTTTTCTACAATCTTTCAAGACCTGTTTCCCTTTCAAAAGAGGGTATTGAAATTGCTTTTATGAAAGAGGTTTTTGTAAAACAGGCAAAAGAAGAATCCAAAAATGCACCGTTAAAAAAAGCGGCAATGAAATATTTCGGTGTTTCTGAAATAAATATTCATATCAGACTCGCTGATGCGGATATGGCAGAGCAAAAAAATACAAAGCCTTTGCCTGAAAAACTGGAAAGAAAACCTGTTCAAAAACAAACAGAACCGGAATTTTCACAAGAAGATGAGAATGCAATAGAACTGCAGCACAGCATGGCTGATACTTCTGTTGTTTCTGATAGTGAGGCTACAAAAAACAGTATTCCCGAAAATCTTTCCGACCAGTCAAAAATGGTAATGGAGCTTTTTAACGGAAAATATATTGAATAGAAAAAGACTCCGGACTTTTAACCGGAGTCTTTTTTGTTTTTGTCTTTTATTCAGAAACTGTTTCTGTTTCTTCTTCTTTTATTTCTTCTTCAAGATTTGCAGTTGTTCTGATAGAGTCAAGTTTTGATTTGCCAAGATTTTTATCTTTGAATTTTTTCACCTGTCTTGCGAGTTTGTCTGCAACAAGGTCAATACTTGCATACATAGATTCAGCTGTTTCTGCCACATGTACAGAGCCGGTTGTCAGTTTGCAGGTAATATCTGCAGTGTGTTTTTCAGATACACTGGGATTTTTGATTACGGTAAGCATAATATCGATAGCTTCAATCTGGTCATAGTGTGCAGCAACCTTACCGATTTTTTCTTTTGCATAAGCTTTGATTGCGTCAGTGATTTCAATGTTTTTACCGTTTACGTGAATACGCATGTATTGCCTCCATTAAAAATGATACTTTCTTAGTATACCTCATCTCTTGTCGAGTTGCAATGACTATGTGACTTTTGTATAATCATTTTATCGATTAATGAGGAGTTTTTTTATGAAAAAATTGTTGCAGTATCTTGTTGTTATTATGGCATTGTTTTCTTTTTCGATGCCGTCATTTGCCGCACTAAACAACGGTGTTTGGGTAAATGATGCAAGATCAATGTTTTTGCAGAATAAAGCTATAATAATGGCTATAAATATCAGGACTTTCAATGCAAATGATAAAAATAAAAATGACATTGTTGAGCCGGAAAAAGGCGAAACAACGGGCAATTTTGTCAACGCAATAGAAAGATTGGATGAACTTGCAGAAATGGGTATAAACACAATCCACCTGCTGCCGGTTACTCCTGTCGGTAAAGTAAAAGCAATCGGAACGGCAGGTTCTTTGTATGCTATATCTGATTTCACAAAACTAAATCCTCAGCTCGATGACAAAACCAATAACAAAAGTGTTTTTGACGAAGCGAAAGCATTTGTAAAAGAATGCCACAAAAGAAATATAAGAGTAATTTTTGACCTTCCCAGCTGCGGTTCATACGATATGTATTTGGCAGAACCGAGTCTGTTTATGACAGATGCATCCGGTCAACCGCTTGTACCCGCAGATTGGACAGATGTAAGAATTTTTAAAACACAAAACCCGGACGGTTCTTTGAATGATGCTGTTTATTCTCTTTATAAACAGTATATAGATATGGTTCAAAAACTTGGTGCTGACGGTATCAGGGCAGATGTTGCAACTTCAAAACCGGCAAAATTCTGGCAAAATCTGATTTCTTATGCCAGAAGAAACGACCAGCAGTTCCTCTTTATTGCCGAAGCTTCAGAAAGCTGGAGTGAGCCGTTGGCACAGGGCGCACCGTTTACCCCCTATTATGATTTATTGTCTGCAGGTTTTGACGGCTGGTATGGTAGCTTCTTTAATTTAAAAGATTGGAACAGCTCTGAAAAATTTGAAAGAGAAATTTCTCTTATAAACAATATAAGAAAAGAATTTGAAGCAAAAGGACAGCAAAAAGCCGTCATTGGCAGTTTTGCTACCCATGATGTGGAGTCTCCGATAAATACCGGCGGAATGCCGTATGCGGACATGATTATATGGCTTCAAGCAACGCTGCCAATAAATTCATATTTTGTAGACGGTATTCAATCCGGTGATGCATACCAGTATAAGTATGCAAATCAAAAAGCAGAAAAAACATATACTGATGATGATTATTACTTTGTTCACAAAGGCAAGTTTGATATTTTCAATTTTTCAAGAAAACCCGGCGGTCCGAACTCAACTTTGTTATGGGATTTCAAAATGGCAAACAAACTCAAGTATATGTCTTCTGAAATACTAAACAGAGGTACATTGAGCTTTTTGGATACGCACAACCCTTCGATAATTGCTTATCAATACAAGCTCAGATATTCAACGATACTTGTTATATTGAATAAAGATTTGGTATACCAGAGTGAGGGAAAAATCGTACTTAAAAATCATAGCATGGACGATATTATGTTCCCTCTAAAATGTGTAAGTATGCCTGTTCTGAACGGGAAAAATCTTGTTTTAAATATGACTCCCGGAGAAGTAATTGTCTTTTTAATCAGCAAATCTGATGCGCCTGTAAAACAAAAACAGAATCCGTTTATTAAAAAGACTATAACAACAACACCTGTTTCTCCTATTTATCAAAAGAAGTAAGGTAATCAAAAATTTCTTTATTTGTATTCCACAATAACTCTTTGTCTTCCTTTTCAGGGAGCTCAAGAGTTATTGTCGGTATATTTCTCTCTATGCCGCAATATGTACCGAAACTTCCGGGGGTAGGGTAGCCGATACTTTCTTCAACTTTATATCCTGTAATTTGAGAGAATTTTTCTGCAATTTTTTTTGCCGGACCGTCATAATTTACAATTTTATACGGTTCATGCAGCGTGACAATCAAGTCAGGTTTGTATTTGTCTATTACATAAACAAGAAACTGTGTTTCCTGCTCGCTTGCTGGAGTTTCTCCCCCGTAATAGTCAGATTCTTTTGTTGTTTTTTTCCAGTTTTGTGTCGGAAAATTCCTGTTGAGGTCGACCCCGTTTGAATTTGTCCTTGTCTGTTTTGCTTTTCCGTCAGGATTGAGACAGGGAATAAACAATAGTCTGTTTTTTGTTTCTTTTCTGTCTTGCAGATATCTGTTTATCAAGTATTCTCCGGAGGGTTCGTCTCCGTGGAATACCCCTATAACAAGCACTGTTGATTTATATGCCTCAGGCTGCCTTTTTAGCAGCAATATTTCATTGTTATCAGGACTTTTTATTTTTAGTTCCAAATCTGCAAAAATCATTGTTTTTCTTCCAGTGTTTTCCAATTTTTTTGTAAACCAGACAATCCTTTTTGCGTTGTTGTTTTTTCAAGAACAATTTGTTGAATTGTGCTGTTTAAAAGGTTTATTATTTCTTTTTTGTTCTTTTTAAATTCAACCGGCGTAATTAGATTGTTCAGCTGCTTTGCGCTGATATAACGTGCTTTTGAAATTGTGTCGTTATCTGTATATGTTGTGAAATATTTATCCTTTAGCGCCTCGTTGTTTACGGGCAGAATGGTAGTGAGTTTTGCCAGTTCTGTCTGGTTTTTTGCGTTAGTCAAAAACAGTGCAAATCGTAATGCACCGTCTTTTTGTTTTGCTCTGGTCGGAATAATGAGGTTCATAACGGAAACATCATATTTTCCGTTGCTGCCGGTAAATTGTTCTGATACATCGGTTGATTTGAAAATCTGCGGGGCGTTTTCTTTTACGATATTTAAAAAGTTTGCGCCTGATTGAATATAGGCAATTTGACCCGACATATATTTTTCTAGAGCCTCCTGATGGTTTTGGGTAATTGACTCTTTGGGTATCAAATCCTGTTTGTACAAGTTTTTGTATTCTTCAAAAATTCTTATACTTTCTTTTGTTGTTATTTTATCTGCGCTGTTGATATCATATTTGTTCAATATTTTCAAAAATGTATCATTTTCTGTTAAAGTGGGCATTGTGACAAATTTGTTTGAATGTTTTTTTATTTGAAGCGCTGTTTTAAACAATTCATCATAGCTTTCGGGCGGATTTTTTATGCCGGATTTTTTGAGAATATCTTTGTTGTAAAAAGTTATGGAAGATGTTGCATAAAAAGGAACGGCATAGCATTTACCGTTTTGTTTGAGCATCTCAACTATTTTTGTATTGTATGCGGACAGTTTTGTACAATCTATGTATTCAAGAGCCTGTTTTTGTGCCAGAATGCTTGAAAAATCAGGAGTGAGGTTTACAAGGTCAGGCGGATTGCTGCTCAATATAGAAGCAAGAGTCCTTTTTTCACCTTCGGAATACGGTACGTCAATCCATTTTATTTTTATGTCGGGATTCTGTTTTTCAAATTCCTCAATGAGCGGATTCATGTAATCTCCGAAAGTACCCATCTGCAAAGACCAGAATGTTACTTCCTGTCGGGATTTTTGATGCGTATTTGCCGGCGTGTCGGGCTTCATTATTTCATAAACGGCACTGACACATATCAGAGTAACTATTACTATTGTCAAAACAATTTTCAAATTTTTCATAATTTCACAACAAGTCCTACTATTATTGAAATAACTATCAAAATCATCGGATTTTTTCTCATTTTAAGCCCCAGAACAGTAAATAAGAACAGCAGAATAAAGGCTTTTATCGAAATCAAATCCCAAAAATTAAATGTTTCTCTAAATTTTGCAAGATGAAAACATGTTGCATTCATTATCTTTAAACCGGCAACTCCGATGAGAGCAACGGCTGCGGGTCTGAGTCCGTACAAGATATTGTTTATCAGCGGATTTTCTTTGTTCTTCTTCAAAAATTTCGACAGTATAGTTATTATGAAGAAAGACGGTATCATAAAAGCAACTGTCGTAAAAGCAGCGCCCAATATCCCTCCGACCTTAATACCGACAAATGTTGCCATGTTTATTCCGATAGGTCCGGGAGTGAGGTTTGATATTGCTATCATTTGTGTAATTTCCGAAACATCAAACCAGTTGTATTTTTCAACGAGATAGTACAAAAACGGAATAACAGTATATCCGCCGCCTATTGCAACAGCACCGATTTTGAAATATTCAAACGCAAGGACAAAAATACTATTCATCTTGGTCCTCCGTTTCTTCTTTTTTATTTACACAAGGACAGCATGTCTTTGCTTTCGGAAAAATAAAATGCCTCAAAAATCCGATAATACCGGCAGAAATGACAATAATAAACGGTGAAACATTCATCACTGAGGAAATTAAAGCAGCAAGAAAAATAACCGTTGTCGTTTTGTCAAATACGGAGAATTCCCACAACTCCAAAACCGTCAAAAGAATCAACACACATACTGCCAAATCAAGAACTTCAAAAATATTCTGAATTAGCGGAAAACCCATTATCGCCGACAAAAAAGAAAAAACGATTACTATAGCAAGAAATGCAGGCATGCAAACACCCGTAACTGCTGCGAGAGAGCCCGGAACTCCTCTTGCTTTATACCCCGTAAGCATTGAAACGTTACCGGCAACAAGGCCAGGGAAACATTGACTCAATGCGTAATAGTCCGTAATTTCTTCCATTGTGCAGATTTGGGCTTTGTCAACCATTTCTGATTTCAAAAAAGGCAGTATTGCATATCCTCCGCCGAAAAGGACAAGCCCTATCTTGAAAAATATCCAGAATAATTGTAATAAACTAAGCTTTTTGGTCATTTTTTAACTCTGCACTGATAATCTGTGCAACTTCTTTTGCTGCTTCATGTTTTGAGAGCATTTGTTTTACATTTGCCAGATTATCAATCATATTTTGCCGGTATTGTTCATCATCAACAATTTTCAGCAGCTCTTTTGCTATTGTTTGCGGGTTTGAATCTTTCATCAAAAGTTCGGGAACAATATCTTTGTCCATAATAATGTTTGGAAGACAAACTCTTTTTATACAACGGACAAATAAATATACAAGATAAGCAATTATCGGTCCTTTGTAGCTGATTATCATAGGTGTATGATAAAATGCCGCTTCCAGAGCAACCGTACCGGATGCAAGCATTAAAGCATCGGATGTGCTCAAAAGTTCATAATTGGCATTTTTTATGACTTTTATCTTGTTGTTTTTCAAAAATTTGTTAAAAACAGAATCTTTGAGACTGTCAGCCTGTGCTATCACAAACTGGATATCATCTCTTTCTTTTGCAATGATATCTGCTGCTTTTAAAAATGTATCCATCAAATAATGAAGCTCGAATACTCTGCTCCCCGGGAAAATAGCGATAAGCTTTTTGTTTTTATCAAGCCCGTATTTTTCAAAGACTTTTTCTCTGTCAGAAGGCTCGGGCATTTGAGTAACAAGAGGATGTCCGACAAATTGAGCATCAATTCCTTCTTTTTCGTACATTTCTTTTTCAAACGGAAATATAGTCATTACCTTTGAAATATTTTTTTTAACGGTATTTATTCTCCATTTTCGGGAAGCCCAAATCTGAGGAGGGATATAATAAAAAACTTTTATACCCGCCTTGTGTAGAAACTTTGATATATTGAGGTTAAAACCGCCGTAATCAATCAACAGAACAAGGTCGGGCTTGAATTCGTTTTTCAAATAGTCCACAACCCTTTTTCCAAGTGTAATATGGTCAAACAAAATCTTGGGTGTCAAACCCATTGCGGACATGTGTGCTTTTGTGTGGTCAACAAAAAGTTTTACTCCCAGTTTATTAAGGTTTTCTCCGCCGATTGCTTCTATTTCTATGTCATTTCTGCTTTCGAGCAAATTTTGCACAACAAGAGAGGCATGTTTGTCGCCCGATAATTCGCCTGTGATTATGAAAAGTTTCTTTTTGTCCATATCAGCCCTCCTGCTTGTTTGAAAAACAATTCCACAAGACGGCGTTATATTGCCATTACGATAATGCCTTTTTTGTCGGCGTATTCTATAACTTTTTTCTGGTCAACAATAATAGTTTCGTTTGCTTCTATTGCCAGAATTTTTGCACCGAATCTGTTCATTGTCTTGAGGGTATTCAAGCCTATTGCCGGTATATCAAAACGCTTGTCCTGTGTGGGCTTGCTGACTTTTACAACCGTGATGCCTCTGCCGCCTAATTTGCAGCCTCTTTCGATACATTTGTCAGTACCTTCAATTGCCTCAACAGCCATAATCATTTTGTTTTTGATTACAACAGACTGACCGACATCGAGTTTACCCATTTCTTTTGCGAGCCAGTATCCGTATTCCACATCGAGAGATTGTTCTTCGTCAGGTTCATGTGCACCGAGTACACCGGGCGGCGCCATGAGATTTTTGATAAATATAGTCTGGTCAAGAACTCTTATTCCCATCTGTTCCAGCTGGTCAACAAGAATCAGCATAACTGCATCATCATTGAGTCTTTGAGCTTCTTTCATTAGTCTCAAAGCTTCCATATCCAGTTTTGGTCGTCTTAAGAGAAGCCCCTTATGAACTTTTCCGATAAAAGTTAACTGGGTTATTTTTTCATCAATAAGGGTCTGTTTTATTTTTAAAACTTCTCCGGGACCGTAACTGTAAACCTTTGTACAGAATTTTTTGAGTCTGTTTCTGTTGTCGGAGGACAAAGATATAGCAACCACATCAAATCCGTTTTTTTGAGCGGATTCCGCCATAGCAACAGGCAGTTCCCCGTCGCCTGCTATCAGACACTGTTTTTTATCCAGAACGATAGACAATTTCCTCTCCTTTTTTCGATATCGTTATCGTTCTTTTATAATACAATATCAAGCGAATTTTTCAAATAAATATTACAATAATTACTCACTTTTGCGAAACAAAGCAAATCCTGATACAAGGAATAGTAAAGCAAGGATAACATATATTGCAGTATTATTATACTCAATATTTAAAGTTTGTTCGTTTGAGTTAAGAAATTGTTTAATTTTTATATATTCATCCTGATATGCCTTGTTTGAGCCTTTATATGTGTTAAAGATTTGAACATCTCCCGAGGTGGTTTCTAAAATCAGCCTTGAACTCCATTCTCTGCTTCTTTTTTTGTTGTGTCCGGAACCGCTTGTTTTGATACGAGACTTATATTCTGAATAAGCTGATTTTATGTCTGAAAGTTTAAATGTTCTTTCTTTTTGCACTTTTCCGATTAGGGGAATTGTGCTTTTTTCTGTGCAAACATTTTTTGTTCTGTCACAGGTAAATGATTGCATCGGGGTAGTGAAGAAAAAATACCCGGAAAGTAACATTATAACAATAACGGCAATATTTTTTTTCATCTGTTCGTCCATAAATTTTTCCTTATATTTTAATACTATTTCATAATATTATTTTTTTGCCCGCAAGACAAACATTATCATATAATCAAAATATGGGTTTAAGCGGACTTACAAAAAGTTATTTAAAAAATTTTCTGGTTTATCTTGAAGTTGAAAAAAACTTTTCAAAACACACTATTCGTGCATACAATTCGGATATACTGAGTTTTTTGATATGGCTTGATAACACACCTGTTGAAGAAACAAATCACGAAAAGCTGAAGGATTATCTTGTTTTTATACAAAAATTCAATTATTCAAAAACCACACTTTCAAGAAAAATCGCAGCGATAAGAACCTTTTACAGATATTTGTACAGAGAACGTATTATTGATGCAAATCCTGCAAACAGCGTTCATTCTCCAAAAAAGAATAAAAGTCTGCCCAGATTTCTTTCAAGCAGCGAAATTGAACAAATTTTGAACAACATAAAAATTGATACTCCCGCCGGCTTCAGAAACAGAACTATCCTTGAATTGTTGTATGCTACCGGCATGCGTGTTTCTGAATTGAGTAATCTTAATTTCGGCAATCTTAATCTTGAGGAAAACGAGATAACTGTTCTCGGTAAAGGGTCAAAAGAAAGAATTGTTCTTGTTTCTTCAAGAGCAAAAGAATTTCTTGAAAAATATATCAAAACAGTCAGATACATGATACCGGAAGAAAAATGTGAGTTGTCAGAAAATGAAGACAGTCCCGTTTTTATAAACAAAACAGGTTACAGACTCCAGACACAGTCTGTCAGGGCTGCAATAAATGATATTGTAAAGAAAATTGAGCTGCCCAAAAAGGTCACACCGCACGTATTCAGACACAGTTTTGCGACAAAACTCCTTGAGAACGGCGCAGATTTGAGAGTGGTGCAAGAACTTTTGGGACATGCTTCAATTTCAAACACACAAATATACACGCATGTTTCTGCAGAAAGGCTTAAGGCTGTATACGACAGCACACACCCCAGAGCATAAACAGATTGTTATATAATAAATTTAGATGATAGTAATTAGGAGAGATATATGTTTGACGTAGTTACAATAGGCAGTGCCACAATAGATGCTTTCGTGGAAAGTGATGCAGCTGATATAGTTTCTGTGAGCACAAAACATGCCAGCACAGAGTTTATGTCATTTCCCTACGGTGCAAAAGTTGAAATAGACAGCTTCAAAACGGCAGTAGGCGGCGGCGGACTCAATGCTGCGGCAAACCTTGCTCATCTCGGGCTAAAAACTTCCGCATTGTTTAAAATAGGTGATGACTTCCTTGGTAAAAATATAAAACACAAAGTTAAACTCTCGGGAGTTGATATTTCAAACATTATTGAAAGTGAAACGGAAACCACCGGCTTTTCTATTATCCTGTTGAGTTTTGAAGGGAACAGAACCGTTCTTGCCCACAGAGGCACAAACGGCACGATAAAAGAATCTGAGATAAATTTTGATGCTGTCAAAAACGCAAAATGGTTCTACATTGCTCCTTTGAACGGCAAATCAGGAGCTGTTCTTGACAAACTTGCCCAGTTTGCGGAAGAACACAATGTGAATGTCGCAATAAACCCCGGCAGTTCCAGTTTGAAAAAAGGGTTAAAATACTTTGAAAAAATTCTTGCAACAGCAGAAGTCGTTGTTATGAACAAGGAAGAGGCTTCTCTTGTTACAAAGATTGAAGTTCGTCCGGACACAAAAACGGAAAGTTTTTCTTCTGAAGTCATACATCCTGATATTAAAGCAATGCTGGATAAATTGAAATCAACTGATGCAAAAGTCGTAATTATCACTGACGGAAAACACGGTGTATATGCTTTTGACGGCAAAAAATACTACAGATGTCCCGAGTTTCCTGCAAAGGTTGTCAGCACACTGGGTGCCGGAGATGCCTTGTCATCTACATTTATGGCGGCTCTGGATTACACAAGCTGGAATATAGAAAAATCTTTGATGCTTGCATCAGTGAATGCGGCCTCTGTTGTTTCTCACTTCGGTGCACAGGAAGGATTTTTGACATTTGATGAAATGGAAAAGCAGCTCAAAGAAGCTCCTGCTTTTCGTGTTGAAATAATCCAAAAATAAACTATATCATTATGCTGTATATTTAAGAGCAAAAACAGGTTGCTGCAAGTTTTGCGCACTGCTATTATTTGCTATGTCATTCAATATTTCCTGTAATCTTTCTTTTCTTTCTCTGGACGATACAGGATCCATTTTGTGATGTTTTCCTGCTTGTTTTTCAATAATGTCAGAAATTTTTTCTCCTATCTTTTTAACTTCTGCAGATGTCGGCATACGCATAGCTTTGAGCATCTGTGGCTGTGCACTGCCAACATAAACATCTTTCTGCTGCTCGCTGTTTTTAGTTGTACTATTCTGTTGAAGATATGCTTGCCAGATTTTATCAGATAAAGCATAATCTGCCGGATAACTTGAATATGCGGGTATTGATTCTAATGACATAAAAACCTTCTATTATCTAACTTACCTTACATATATAAAGTATTTTTGTCATTAGAAATTGCCAAATTTAAAAATATCTTTAAAAGATATTAAAATCCTGACCCCTTTTTGTTGTTCTGAATGTTTCGTATAACGGTTTTTACATTACCTTCGGCAAAGAAATTTTTTGGATTAATGAACATTTTTATTCGGTCTGCTTCAATGGAGCGCATTTGTTCAGTTATAGTAGACCTGCCGATAAATACAATTTCATTCGGCTTGTTTGTTTTCGGGTCGGGGTAAACTGTGGCTTTCGGACCAACGGCATCATAGTCTTTGTATGTTACGTGAACTTTTTCTGATGCTTGTATTATATTTGTTTTTTTGTAATACTCCTGACGGCTGGACCAAACATTTATTCGTGTTCCGTCCATATCAACATCACTGTGAGCTGAGCCGAGAGCATATGCTACTTCTTTTACTGCATCGTAAATGAATTTGTTCGCCGTGATTACACTGTCTTTTTGTTTGAGTCTTCCGTTGCCTGTCAGTGTAATTTTTTGCAAATCTCCGTTTTGGTTTAGGTTTGCCACAGCAGTGTCTGAATATGTTTCAACATCTTTGTAGTATATTATTACATTGCCTTTTGCCGTAAGAGTTTTTGTGTTTGTGTCATATTCCTGCTCATCTGCAGTGATGATAACAGTCGGCTTCATCTGCCCTGATTCTGTTACAGTTGTCTGGGTATTTCCTATGCCTTTGATGGTCTTTTTTAACAATGACATTTTTAGGATATTTGCTTTGATTTCATTAGTCTTTGCTTGCTTAACCTGAACGACATAGGGATTATCATACATAGTGGCTTCAGACAATTGTTTTGTTTTGGGGTCTATGGTGACATCCGCTCTGGGTGAATTTGCTTTTATGTCATCCATTTTTACTCTGACATTACCTTCAAATTTTGCCTTGTTTTCTTCCATTTTGAAAGTCTGGCTGTCAGATTCTATGGACAAATCTGCCGCAACGGCAAAGCCTATTGAGGAAAGGACGAGTACAAATATAAATGCTATAACTTTAAAATTTTTCATCAAAGTTCCCTTTCTTATATAGCTCTGTTTTTGAGCGGCCTTTTATTCTGATGTTTTTCATGTTGTTACCGAGATATGCTTCGTTGCTGTAGGTTTTTATTTCGTTGTTTCTTTTGATTACAACATCGCCCTGAGCAACAATATCCTTGTCATTTCCCTGCCAGGTAAAGCGGTTTGCTCTGACATTTGTTCCGTCTTTGTATATTATATATGTATTTTCGTACAAGACAACTCTTTTTGTCTCTTCGTTAAATGTGCCTTTTGTGGATTCCATGCTCAGAACAACTTCATCGTCATTGTAAAAGTTGCCGATGATATTATATAAAATTACGACTTTATTCTGACTGTCGTAGTATCCGGAGTCGGCATACAATTCCCAGTATTTTTTGTCATCCTTTGTCTCTGTAATCAGCAAATCTTTTATATCGAGTTTTTGCTTTTCTCCGGCTGTTTGTAATGCTTCTTTTTTAAAGTTTTTAGTAATTACGCCTGCTGCTATAAAAGCCCAGAGACAACCTATAACTACCAATGAAAGTATTGCAATGTATGCTATTTTTCTTTTTTGCATAAAAAAATTTTAGCACGAAATCAAAACACAAGCTTGTAACAAAATATTTCATTTTAAACGTATCTGTTTTTTGTTATAGCAAAAAAATTTTTGTTTTGATTTATACTGTATAAATTCAAGAAAGCGGCTTTTGAATAATGATGAAGATAAACGGATTTTTTAATACATTTTTGATGCAGCGACCCGGACTGTCATTTCGTGGTGTACAAAACAATCTGGAACGCACGCCTGTTTCTGATACGGTGGAAATCAGCAATGATGATACAAAAATTTCAAAAACCAAAAAAGTAAAAGAGGTTAAAGACCAAACAAAACTCATTGAAACAAAGCTCGCTAAAGCAAAAGAAGAAAAAATATTAACAGAGGAAGTATTATATTTTCTTGAACCTAAAGTTGATGCACAGGGTAAAAAATCTTTTACAAAATCTCAAATAGGTGTAATCGATGCTGCTTATAATAAAATAAAGTTTTTTGATTCTTTTTCCAAAGAACTTGCAAAAGAGGCTGAAGTTCATGGAGAAAAAATATATAATGCATTTGTTGAAATATTCGGCACCAAGGAAGATCTCGGCAAATACCTTACAAAAAGAACAAAAGACAGCACTTCTATTTATAATAAGTTAATAAAAGAATTTAAAAATGAAAGAATAAAAACGGAAGTTCACAATATATTTGCCAAAAAACTTTATAACAAAAGATATTCTATATTGAATGCCGACGAAAAAGAGCTTGTTAAAATTTGTATACAAGACGGAGAAGTGAAACTAGAGCCAAAAGACTACAAAATGATAGAGTCTGTTTTTAAGGCAAATATAAAAGATTCATGCGCACAAAGGCTTTTTTCAAAACCTTATAATGCGCTAAATAACGCCCAAAAAAACAGGGTAAGAGAATATATATACAACAATGAAGAATATGAACTTGGTATTAACAACAAGCAAGCCAGAAATGAAGCATATGACTATGTCAGGGATCTTGTTGGAATTAGACTTGTTCTGCCTGACGGCAGCCGTGCACTTATGGCAAAAGTGGAAAGATATATAGACAAGGCTATCAAGTCCGGCAAAATGAACATTTCAAGGATTAGCAATTACCATTCCAATCATATACTCCCTTATATCAGTCAGCAAAAAGTTTTGGAGTGGAAAGAACTTGTTCCCGGGTTGGATCTTGTTGAAAGTTCCAGTGTAAGAAAGAAAAACGGATATACCACTACACAAATGAATGTGGAGTATTACATAGACGGAAAAGAAAGACCGATACACGTAGAGTTTCAGATAAGAACAGAAGAACTAAACGAAATAGGTCAAAGAGAACATCTTATATATGATATTTTGGAGAAAAAAGACATAAGCAAAAAAATACCGGAGCTGCAGCTATATTATGATTCTATCGGTATCGTAAAAGCCGTAAATGAAGTATTTAATGACCCGGAAAAAGAAGAAAAATATACAGCATATGAAAAAGCCTGTTATCTGTATATCAGAAACAAAGAATCAGGAAGACAATATCAATTTGAAAAACCTCTGCTTGCCGATTACGGGCTTGGCGAGTATGAAGGATTGTTGAGTTTTGATGCTTTGAAACATATTGATGAAACGGCAAATGAAATCAAAGCAAAATATGGTCCGAAAAAAACAGAGGAAACAAAACCTAAAGCAAATGCAAGAAACCCGAAACCAAAAAGAAAAAGAAGTTAATTAATAATTGGAGATAAAAAATGAAAGTACTATCTATTGCAAATCGAAATATGTCTGTTTTTAGACCCGGAATAATTTCATCCATAGATTCGCCTGTAACTACAATAACAAAACAGGGCGTTATTTCTCAAAGCATAAAAGATCTGCTGACAAAGTTCAGACATATCCCTGAAATCGGAAGATTTGATAAAATAAGGGTAGATCTCCCCATTCATGATTCTATATTGGCAAAAGCAAGCATGATTATTGAACCTTCAGCAAAGAGAAATGACTTTAGAACAAGAGTTCTTTCTTTCGTAGCATACAAACCGGATAATGATAAAGTAAAACGTTCCGTCGCACATGCTATAGGCAACAATACAGCTATAGAATCTGTTTTAAAAGATTCCTCGACTGTTACGGCTTTCAAACGATTTATTGCGGAATCTGAAAGATTTTTTGAAGCAAATTACTAGTCTGAGCTATCCCCTTCTCTTCTTCGAAAGCCATAACCTGTTGAAACTACTCTTCCGATTGACTCTATTTTTGACGTAATTGTATTTTTGTATTCTTCGGGAGAATTTCCGAGCCCCGCTTTTCCGGGATAAATTGAGTACAGCTTTTTATGCTCATTATCCGTTACATTCGGCATTACTACATTTGCTCCGCTTTGAAGCGCCGATATTCTTCCGTTTGGATTGAGTGTTTCCATAGCTGTTGTTGCGGGTATGTTTATATCAGGAAGCAGGAGCCTTGTAAGTGCCATAACTTTTAGTGCGGCAATGAGCGTTCCGCCTTTATCCCTTTCTAATGGTGTATTCTCGCAGGGAATGAATGGACCGAGACCAATCATATCCGCATCAATTTCTTTAAAGAACAAAATATCTTCAGCCAGTGACTCCGTTGTCTGTCCGGGCAGCCCGACAAGGCAGCCTGTTCCTGTTTCATATCCGAGTGTCTTGAGGTCTTTAAGACATCTTATGCGGTTTTCAAAAGACATACCCGGGTGCATTGCCCTGTATAGATTTCTGTCAGTTGTTTCTATTCTCAAAAGATATCTGTCTGCACCTGCATCTTTGTATGCTTTGTATTCTTCATATGTTTTTTCGCCTATGCTGAGAGTAACGGCAAAATCCATTTTTTTTATTTCTGAAATTATGCTGCACATCTTTTCTTTTGTGAAAAAAGCATCTTCCCCGCTTTGCAGAACAACCGTTTTGTAGCCGTAAAGCTTTGCTTCCCGTGCAAGTGAGATAATTTCTTCAATATCAAGCCTGTAGCGTTTTATCAAATGATTGTCTTTTTGAATACCGCAGTATTTGCAGCTGCATTTACAAATATTGGAAAACTCTATCAGTCCTCTCAGATGAACCGCATTGCCCACATATTTTTCTCTTGTTTTATCTGCAGCAGAAAACAAAAAATCATTGACAGACTCATCGTTGAGAATAGAAATTAATTCTTCTTTTGACAGATTGTGTGAGGTTTGTGCTTTTTCAATTAAATCTTTGTTATTCAATCCATCCACCGCCAATCAGGTGTTTGTCGTTTATGTCATAAAAAACTGCTGCCTGTCCTGATGTTATGGCAGATACAGGCTCATAAAAATCTATGTGCCCTTTGTTTTTCTCAAAATCCAACACAACATGTGCCTTTTTTGCTTCCATGTTGTATCTGATTTTAACATTGGCATCAAATTCCGCTACGGAAAGCGGATATTGAAGTGACAAATCATAAAAATTCAATGAGCTTTTATAGAGCTCATTTTTTGTTCCGACATACACAATATTTTTTTCTGCATCCAGACCGACAACATACAAAGGCTCTTCATAGGCTATGCCGATACCTTTTCTCTGTCCTATTGTGTATTGGTAAAATCCCTCGTGCGTTCCGATTTTTTTTCCTGTATCAACGAGTATAAAATCTCCTTTTTGGGTGCCGAATTTTTCTGTTATATATTTTTTTGTTGTCATTGGTTTTGTGATAAAACAGATATCCTGACTTTCTTTTGAGGATTTTGACGGGAGATTGTTGTCAGCGGCAATTTGTCTGATTTGTTCTTTTGTATAATCAGAAAGCGGAAAAATTATCTTTTCAAGCAGTTTTTGATTTAGTTCAAACAAATAATACTGCTGGTCTTTTTTTTCGTCTTTTGCCGGATAAAGCTTTTTTATTCCGTTATCGTCTGTTATTTTGGCATAATGTCCGGAGGCAATATAATCGCAGCCTAATTCATCAATTGCATAATCAAACAGCCGTCCCCATTTGATTGTCCTGTTACATATTATGCAGGGGTTTGGTGTTTGTCCTTTTCTATAAGAATTTTCAAAATAATCTATGACGTCTTTTTTAAACTCTTTGCTTAAATCTAACACATAATGAGGGATGCACAGCATATCAGATACATTTTTTGCATTTTGAACAATCTGCTCAAACTTCCCGTCATCTACCATTTTTGCGGTAACAGAAACAACGTCATATCCCTGCTGTTTCAAAAGCCAACAGGCAACACTGCTGTCCAAACCACCCGATAGAGCAACGGCAACCTTTTTTTTCATAACCATTAACCTATACGCTCTTTTGTTCCTGCATCAAAAAACAAAAAGTCTTCAGGATTGATTTTTAACGTAATCTGTTGTCCAAATTGCTTTTGGGCATCAACTTTTGCAGAGCATTTTGCATTGTTGATGTTAAAATAAATAATTTTTTCACTTCCCAGCATTTCCGAGATATCAACATCGGCAGTAATATCAATACCTGATACAAAATTATCCATTTTTTCCGGACGAATACCTGCAATAACCTCTCCCTTTCCGTCCAAAAGATTTTTTTGCACGCCGGTAAGAGGGATTGATGTATTGTTAAAGTTAACCGCTCCGTTTTCAACTTTTACGTTGATAAAATTCATTGACGGAGAGCCCAAGAATCCTCCCACAAAAGTGTTTGACGGTTCGTAATATATTTTTTCCGGCTCGTCAACCTGTTGGATTACTCCCTGATCGAGAACGACAATCCTGTCTCCCATTGTCAGAGCTTCTGTCTGGTCGTGGGTAACATAAATAAATGTTGTCTGAAGTTTTTCATGGAGTTTTTTGATTTCAGAGCGCATCTGAACACGAAGCTTTGCATCAAGGTTTGAAAGAGGCTCATCCATAAGAAAAACTTTCGGGCTTCTTACGATTGCTCTGCCTAATGCCACACGCTGTCTTTGTCCGCCTGAGAGCTGTTTGGGTCTTCTTTGCAGATATTCCGTAAGGTTCAAAATTTCTGCCGCTTCTTTTACCTTTTTGTCTATCTCGTCTTTTTTCAATCCTCTCATTTTCAACGGAAATGCTATATTTTCATAGACAGTCATATGCGGATACAGCGCATAACTTTGAAAAACAAATGCAATATCTCTGTCTTTCGGGTGAATATTGTTTACACATTTGTCCCCTATATAAATCTCACCGGAGGTTATATCTTCAAGCCCGGCAATCATTCTCAAAATAGTGGATTTTCCGCAGCCTGAAGAGCCTACGAGTACAAGAAATTCTTTATCTTTTATTTCAAGAGATATGTTATTTATTATTGTCTTTGTATCATATTTTTTTACAACATTTTTGAGCGTAACTTTTGCCATCTTCTCCCCTTAAAAACAGCACTAAATTGTAAATCTTTCAATCGGAATAATGAAAGCAAACGTAGAGCCTTTCATTTGTTCTGTCTCAACCCACATTTTGCCCTTCAAAACTCTTGCCAGGCTGTATACTATACCAAGCTCCAGACTTTTTGATACAGCTTTTTTTGCAATATATTTTTCTATATTTGTATACGGGTCAAATATGTTGTTTAAATCAGCTTCGGGTATTCCGGCACCGGTATCATGGACTTTTATCATAATATGTGATTTTTCCGGCATGTTTGGCGAAACATTAAATCCGGCTATCTCCAAAAACTCATTGTCCGGATGGCTCACAACAACCTGAACAGAACCGGACTCTGTAGAGTTTATTGCATTTTGAAGCAATGTTTCCATTATTCTTTTTAGTGCTGCTTCGTCACTGTATACAGTCCTTTTTGCCAGGCTGTTTAAATCAAAATTCAAAACGAGTTTTTTCTCTTCTGCTTTTGGTTTGTAGGTATTGAAAAGATTTGTCATCAACACAACGAAATCAAAGTTTTTGTACTCATAATTCCATAGCCCTGCTTCGAGTTCCGAATAATCAACAAGGTCATTTACCAGTTCAAGTAGCTGTGTGGAGTTTTTGTTTATAATTTTTAAATATTTTTCCTGTTTTTCATTAACATCTCCGCCGAGTCCTTCAAGAATAGCTTGTGAAAAACCGTTTATTGAGTGGATTGGAGATGTAATTTCGCTTGAGATTTTTGTCAGAAATGTATTTCTGTTTTTGGTAAGTTTGTTCAAATATTCATGTTCGAAAAGCAGTTTGTTGAGCATTTTCTGGCTGTTTGAGACATCTCTCAATGTTATAATAATCTTGTCTTCGTCGTCTTCAAAATCCGATGCTTTTATTTCCAAAAACAAATCCTCATCCAGATTAACTTTTGAGCGTACGACAGCAGAGTCTTCCGTTTTGGCAAGATTGCTCACAAGACTGAAACCTCCGTCAAAAAGGTCGAGGAGTTCCATATCAAAAAGTTTGTCATCTGATATCTTGAACAGATTCAATAATCTTTCATTTGCATAAAGAATTTCGCCCGAAAGCGAAACAACAACTACCGCATCAGGGTAGTATGCCAGAACATCATTGTTCTTTTTTTTCTTAAACAACCAGGATAGTATGCTCATTTTTTATTAACTCCATTAATTAACATAATACTATCATAATCTTGAAAAAAGGTAAAAAATAATGCGACCTTTAATCAAAAGCCGCATAAGTCAAGAAAGGAATGGTTAGACTATTAATGTACACATTATGTCAATTTTTTTCATGCCGTGCAAATTTATAAACAAATGTTAACGAAATTGTAAAACTTTATACGCTATACCTCTTACAATAAAGCATTTAACCGTATTAAAAAATTCTTTTCTCGTGGCAGATTCCTCCAAATTGTTGTATGATAAGACAATGTTTATCAAACAAAATATCGGAATAGTTTCTCTCGGGCTGATAGGCGGCTCTTTGTTGAAAGCTTTGAACGGCAAAGCAGAAAACATATATGCCGTAACAAGAAATCCTGAGACAATAAAAAAAGCAAAACAATATACAGACCACGTATCGGATGATTATTCAATATTAAAAAACTGCGATATCGTATTTGTTTGTTCACCGATGAGTGAAACCATCAAGGTGCTTGATGCGCTGGAATGTATTTTGCCTCCGACAACCATTGTTGCTGACGTTTGCAGTTTGAAAGCCTTTGTCTCTCAAAAGAAAAGACCTTATATCTTTATCGGTACACATCCTATGGCAGGTACGGAGAACAGCGGATTTGATGCATCGTTTGCAGAACTTTTTGTGCAGGCAAAATGGATTTTGACACCCCAAAACATAGAAAACGGGTATATTGAAAAACTTGTTTCCGTAATTGAACAGACAGGGGCGCTGCCAATGTTTATGACATCCGATGGGCATGATAAAGCCGCTGCTCTTATAAGTCATATGCCGATGCTTGTCTCTCAGGCGTTAGTTAAAACGGCGAAAGAAAATGCAAATGCAATAAAAATAGCTTCGAGCGGTTTTAGGGATATGACAAGGCTTGCTATGTCAAATACGACTATGGCAAATGACATGATTACCCTTAACAGAGAAAATATCATTGCAGCATACGAACTGTTAACTAAAAATCTAAAAGAACTGCTCGGCGAAAGCTATCTTGATGAGATTGAAGCTATAAGCGAATTTCGAAGAAAAATGTATAACAAAGAAGGCAAAAATATCTCAAACTAAAGTTTTATATAATGTCTACTTTTATATAGTTAAAATAACCCCGCAACCTGATATCATATAAATGTTAGGGAAAACATATACCACAGTCAGGGATGAAAATGAAAATCAAGGATGTGAACGGTGTTTGCATTGTTGATATTGAAGGGAAATCAATATCAAAAGCAGACATTACAAAACTAAAGGATTTGCAGACAAAATATACCCGCTCCAAACGTATCGGAATAAATTTGGAGAATGTACAGTCTGTCAATATTGATTTTCTTGATTTTTTAAAAGCATCTTTTGAACGAAACAAAAAAATATCTCTTTACAACCTGAGCAATGAAGTTTTTCTGTCACTGTTGGTTTTAAAATATGACAGATATGCCGATATTTATATGAACAAAATTGACTTTAAAGAAGAAAAGCATTCGATTTTATACAGAAGATTAAAACTTATCAAAGCGGCTTAAAACATAAGTGTTCTGAACTTTATAAATTATTAAAAAACATTTCTTATTAGACAAAACGGCAGAAATATCAGAAAATAAACTAGTACAATTATATTTGGGGATTTAGATGGATAAAGACAAGTTGCTGATTGCCGTACATGATAACGATGATGTACAATGTGCCGGATACAGAGGACAAACAGCTTTTCCTCTGGGGTTAATAAAGGGTTTTAATGAAATCGGTGTAAAGAGCTGTTTTGTAAGTGAATGTGAAAAAACGGGTATCTCACCGAATCTTGTTATCGGTTTTAATTCAAACGGGCTGTCTAAATGGCAAAAGTACCTTAATCAGGACATAACAAATATAATGTGGTGTACTGACTCGGTTTTTTACAAACATTTTGATATTGTTCAGCAGTTTGCGCAGTACAAAAAATTTGTTATGTTCAATTCAGGAGCAAATGATATTGAGGCGCTGAAACATTATATTCCAAAGCTTATACATGGTTATATTCCTTTTGGCGTGGATTTGGACTTCTGGAAAAAACAGGATACAGAAAAAGAGTTTGATATTACTTTTGTTGGCTCAATCGGTGATTATGAAGAACAAATTCAAAAACTTAAAGAAATTATGCCGAGTCTTGTTTTCAACTTGATGATGGAATTTTGCGAAGTTGCAATAGCAAAGCCCGGTCTGGCTCTCTGGGATATATATACATTCTTTAAAAAACAGCTCGGACTTGAGTTTGATGCATCCCAGTATGTTTTAATGGCAAGAAGTGTATCCTCTGTCATTACGTATAAACAGCGCATAAAGATGATACAGGCGCTAAAGGACTTTAATATTACTATTCTTGGTGAAGGTCCGTGGGAAAAGTATATTACGGGTAATATGAAACTATACAAAGGCAAGGATATAAAAGATACAAGAACCCTCTTAAACAAATCTAAAATCACCCTGCATTCACAGCCATTTCAGCTGTCAGGCGGAGTTCATGACAGGGTTCTGAATGCAAGCGCAATGGAGACAATGGTTTTGACAGCTGAAAATCCGACACTGAGTGTTGAATTCGGTGATTCTTTAGCATACTGCAATCCTGTTACATATGAAGATATTGCAGAAAAAGCAGATTATTATTTAAAAAATGAAAATGAACGAATTGCTCTTGCGCAAAAAGCATCAGAAATAGTAAAATCCAGATACAAATGGTCTGACAGGGCGCAGAATATAGTTGATATAATAAATTAGCCTTTTAGTTCCTGTAACTTTGATACGGCGTATTGTGCACGCTGCGTAATTTCTTCCAAAGATGCAGCATTTTTGTACAAGCAGCGACCCATTCCGACTGCAACCGCACCGGCTTGAAGATACTGGGTAAAATCATCAAGAGTAATTCCGCCCGATGGCATAAGATTCAAAAACGGCATAGGTCTGAGAATATCCTCAATATATTCAACATGTCCCATTGATTTTGCCGGAAATATTTTTATTATCGGGATTCTTGATTTCCAGGCATTGTATGCCTCATTCGGTGTAGATACCGTTGCAATGTGCGGTGTTTTTTGTCCGAGACAGAATTTTAACAGACTGCCCTGAAAAACAGGAGAAACAATTGCCTGTGCACCGGCAGAAATACATTCCTGTGCTCTCATTGCCGTAATTATGCCGCCTGCCATAACGGTAATTTCATTGTTTTTGCATAACTCTACAACTGCAGGCAGAAGTTTTCCTTTTTCGACAGTGATTTCAAAAACTTTTATCCCGCCTTTTATCAATGCTTCTGCTTTTTCAACTGCTTCCTGCGCAGATTCCGCACGAATAACAGATACTATTTTGTGTTCTAAAATTTCTTTTACAGGGTTTTTTCTATCCATTATTTTGACATTTTATCATTCTTTTTATCGTTTTTTGTGTTATGAGCCTGTTTTGTTGTTTTAATTTTGATAAAGTTAAAAACGGTTTTGTTTTCTTCTATCAAATCTTCGTCTTCATAGCCGAGAAGAATTTCCAAATCTTTTTTGAGGTCTGTAATTTCTTCATACTTTTTCAATGTGCCATCGAGAGCAATAGAAACGTCGCCTGTTTCTTCCGAAACAACAAGGCAGGCAGAATCAGAAACCTCGCTCATTCCGATTGCTGCTCTGTGACGGGTTCCGTATTTCCAGCTCAATTTGGGGTCTTCTGTCAAAGGCAGCAAAACACCTGCTGATTTGATTACATCTCCTGAAATTACAACAGCACCGTCGTGCAGAGGAGTATTTGGATGGAAAATAGTCAAAAGCAGCTCTGTTGAAAGTATTGCATCGAGCTGTGTTCCGACATCGGAATAGCTGTTTACATCATCAGCTCTTTCCAGAACCATCAATGCGCCGGTTCTCGTTTTTGAGAGATATTTAACTGATTCTATAAGTTCCTTTAAAACATTGACTTTCTGCTCGTCTTTAAGATTTCTTCTTCTTAAATTAAAATGAGCGTTAAACAAGTTTGATTGTCCCAGATAACCCAAAAACTTTCTTATTTCGGGTTGGAAAATAATAACGGCACCGAGCATTATAATGCTGACCATTGTTCTTAAAAATACACCGAGAATCAATAGATTGAATTTTATCAATATTTCAGAAAATAACCACGCAAGAAGTAAAATAAAGATACCTTTGACAAGCTTTTCTGACTGTGTGCCTTTGATAAATTTTTGATAGAGCAAAAACAAAAAAGCACAAATTATCAAAACTTCAACAACATTCACCCACGAAAAAGTAAGCTGAATTGCCGCCAGTTGTGCTATTAGACTTTCTTTGATTGCTCCAATCACAATTACGCCTTTTTAATCCTATCCGGAATTACATCCAAAGAAACAAGATGCTCATAACTTTCTCTATCTATAATAATATCAGATTGTGAGTTATTTACAAGTACCGCAGCAGGTTTTAGTACTCTGTTGTAGTTGCTCGACATAGAATATCCGTATGCGCCTGTGTTGTAAAAGCAGAGTATATCGCCTTCCTCAAGTTCCGGCAGCGAAATTTCGTTTATCAAAATATCTCCTGACTCGCAGAATCTTCCGGCAATAGTCACTTTTTCTTCCGGTTCAAGATTTGCTTTGTTGGCTACATCTGCCGTATATACAGCCTGATACAGGCTGGGTCTCGGGTTGTCTGCCATACCTCCGTCCACGGCAACATATTTTCTGCCTTTTGGAACCTGTTTTGAACTGCCTGCGGTATAAAGAGTAACCCCTGATGTTCCGATAATACTTCTGCCTGGTTCGATGTGTATCTCTGGTTCTTGCATATTGTATTTTTTTGCATTGTCTTTTATGGAGGTCAGGATTTTTTCTGCTATTTCATATACAGATGGAGGGCAGTCGCTGTCTGTATATTTAATGCCCAAACCTCCGCCAAGGTTTATGTGCGTTAGATTTATACCAAATTTTTCTTTTATTCTTGCCATTTCTTTTAGCAGAACATCAACTTCATCATAGTATATTTGAGTTTCAAAAATCTGTGAACCGATGTGTGCGTGCAATCCGACAAGGTTCAGATTTTTGTGTTCGTCTTTAATAAGTTCAACCGCTTCATCCACCTGTGTGAGGTCAAAGCCAAACTTTGAATCAAGGTGCCCTGTTTGTATGTATTCGTGTGTGTGGCACTCAATGCCCGGAGTAACCCGAAGCAAAATATCAACTGATTTTCCGGCTGCTTTTGCTGCATTGTCCAACAATGCAAGTTCTAAAAAATTGTCAACGGAAATGAGCCCTATACCCACGTTTATTGCCATTTCAAGTTCATCATAGGATTTGTTGTTACCGTTAAAAAGACATTTTTTCATATCGGCACCGGCTGTGTGAGCGGTATAAATTTCTCCGCCGGAAACCAGATCAAAGCCAAAACCTTCTTCGTCAAGAATTCTGACTACAGCTTTTGTCATAAAAGCTTTTGAGGCATAGAGCATACTTACTTTGGGATAGTCTTTAAAAGCTTCTTTGTACTGGCGTGCCATTGTTCTTATTGTTTCTTCATCATAAACATATAATGGTGTACCGTATTTTTCCGCAAGTTCGACAGTATCACAACCTCCTATTTCTATATGCCCTTTGTCGTTAATTTTTGTTGTTATCGGCTTTATTGACTGATTTGCTGTATTCATTTATTTATTTTCTCCTGATTTTTCTTTTATTTTACCATCAATAATTTTCTTGAAAAGCCAAATAAATAGTGTATTTTGAAAATAATATTAAGAATTGTAACAAAAATAGTATATTCTGAATATTGAACTTTTATATTGTTTTTATATACATGTAAGTAAAAAAGTAAGTAAGGAGCCGATATGGGTTTAGCAGCATCACAAGCAAG
>CALVAQ010000013.1 GCA_944325595.1 Candidatus Gastranaerophilales bacterium | reverse complement strand
GAATAGACAATCGCCACGGGCCTGTGGCACTCTGCCGAGGACGAAGTGACTAAATGTCACTTTGGACGAGAGGAAGGAAGCGCAGCCCAGGGTAACAATTGAATAGATAATCGCCACGGGCCTGTGGCGCAGCGGTAGCGCAGGGGACTCATAATCCCTTGGTCGTGGGTTCGAATCCCTCCGGGCCCAATTTTTAAAACTCCTTCGGGAGTTTTTTTGTGTCGGAATTCGAACCGCAAATTTTCTTCGAAAATTAAACCCTTCGTTCAAGTTCTTTTCTAAGTGCTATCAAATTATTGATTTCTGATTTTGTAATAATATTTTTTATATCCGGTCCATGAAAAAACTTGTATCTTTTGGTGATTTCCTGAAAAAATTTAAATCCCTGTGCCGCGAGTGCAAAATATTCCGCAATAAATTCTTCTACAGATGTAAAAGCATTTTTTGAAATGAAAGTTTCAGGCTTTTTGTTAAACTCATCTAATATCTCTTTGCTTATATAGCCTTTTTTTAAACACTTATCAAGCTGCATATCAGAAAAATATCCTTCATTATATGCACGTTTAATGTCTTTGAGGAAAATTTCTTTTTCTTTTTTATTCAAAAAGGGTCTGAAAATACTTCTAAAGCTGTTGAACATAGCATAAAGCCCCTGATTGTACCACATATTTTTTGTGTGCAAAAAGTGACCTTCTTCATGAATAATTATAGACGGTGTGTAAATATCAAGCTTTCCCGGTCCAAAAATATTCCAGTTACCTTGCTGAATTCCACCCAGCCTGCTTTCTCTGGGAATAATGCTTTCGTCTATACAAACTCCCGGAAGTTTGTATCCTTTTGATTTTATTAATTTATATACGGCTTTGAGATAATCCGCTGTATTGACAATATTTGCAGTTTCCGTTTTTATTCCGTTTTTTCTGCACAACTTCTTTGAAGTTGGATTGATATCAACTTTGCTTCCTAATTCATTATGCAGTTCAGCTGCTTTTGCTTTAAGCATTTTTCTAAAAGACTTGTATTCACTGCTAAAATTCACCGGTTTTATCATAGTTGTACCTTCCGAGCTTTATAAAACTGGTGAATATAAAAAATTGCTATTCAGATGATTTGTCTAGTATTTTATGCCAGACAGCTATTTTCAATTTTTGATTTTTTTGTTTCTCCGTCTATAGTGTTGTTTGACATAACGAATTCAATTTGTTCAAGATTATTTGAATCTTTTGCTGTTTTAAAATATCTGACTGCCAGAGCAGGTCCGAATTTCTCCGTCAATGATATCAGCAGATTTGTGTTTTGTGTATTTGTACAAAGCGGTAATATCTCAGCAAGATCATTTTTGCTGAGCCCTGATGTCGCACATAACAATTTATTTACAGTTGACGGATTATTTGCTATTGACTCTAATATAAGCGGATATCCGCTGTATTGCTTGATTGTTTCAATAAATTTCGGATTAGCTTCGAGTTTTGCAAGAAGAGCATCACCGACTGTTCCATATTTTTTATAAAACTCTTGTTGTACGGCTTTTCGGTTATATTTATTTCCGTTAATTTCAATTTTTTCATCTTCTGTTTCTTGAATAGTCGTTTCGACATCCGTTTCACTATTATTTGAGAAGAAATTCTTTGCATCTGAGTCTGCATTGTTATATTCAGCGACAAGTTTTTCTTTGGTATCGGAACTGTCTGTACAATAATTTACATTATCTGATGCTGAATCTTTTGATGAACAATCACTGTTGTAATTATTTTCTTGGGTATTATATGCCAGTTCGTTTGTATATGATTCAAGTTCATCTCCTGTATAGTTTCCTGTAGACAATTGTTCGTGTACAGATTCTCTAATGCCGGGATTGTCTGTAATGTTTCCAGATATTGATACAATATTATCGCCGCTCAGGTTTCCGTATTTTGACAAATATAATGTTTCGCCGGTATATGATACAATTGTTTCTGCGTTTTTATCAACCATATATCCTGATTGATCAAATATGTTTTTTGCACTGAATCTATCTTTTCCATCATCGTCTTTAAGGTTTAAGAATATATCCAATGCATCTTGCATTTCAGGGTTTTCTACCAAATTGTCGGTAATTCCGATTAAGAAATTATCCGTCATATCACCTTTTTGTGCAGTATGAATCATTGTAGACTTTAATTCTTCATATATTGTCATTTTTTCACCGACATTGACAATAGTAGAACCGTCATATTTTATATTATTTGCTTTATCTTTAATTGCCTCTAACTCTATTGCATTTGCTGTAAAATCTTCAGCCTTGTCAGGATTTTGGGTCAAAATATCAGTCACGTTAACGACATCGTTTTCTGTGTAGAGATGTTCGCCTGTTGTTTGTTCCTTTTCTATAAAATGCATTGCATCATCTTTAATTCCAATAGCGGAAAGTATTGCATCCGCAATATCGGCCAATCCGTTTGAGCTGAAATCTTCTCGTTCTTCTCTGATTTCGCTCATTGTGTCTCCCAAATCTTCTGAATAACTAACTATTTCATCTCTGAATAAATCTTCGGTTTTTTCCCAGGCTTCTTTGAATTCGCCTTTAAACAAAGTTTTTAATACATCGCCTGCTCTGTTAAAAAAGCCGGATCTGTCTTTTTCGGCTACTTTGCTGATACCAGCAAAAATGTCATCGGCGGTTAAATTGCTTTGTTTTACAATTTCTAACAAAGATTTTATGTTGTTTTTATTTTGTGTATTATTTTTTCCGCTTGTTAAATATGTTTCGAGCACTGCTTTTTGTTCATTGCTGAATTTGATACCCATAGCTTCCAGTTCAGCTAAAACTCCGGCAGGATTTTTTTTGTATTCTTTGGCAAGTTTGTTTATATCAATTTCTCGTTTAATTGCTTTTGTAGTATCGGATGCGTTCTCAGAATTTATTTCAATATCTGTTGACGATGCCGTTGTGTTATTCGAAAAAATATTTGTTGAGTCAGCAGGATTAGTACAAACTTTATTAACGGAAGTTTCCGGTAAACAGCTGTTTAAATATGCAGATAATGAATTTGTAGTCGTAATACTCATTACTGGTCTTTATCCTTTAGTCTCTCTCTTAATACCCATATAGATGTCTAGTTTTATATCTTATATATATAAAGTATATAAAACTTGTTTTATTGCTAAATTTTGAATTAATTGTTACAAAATATTAACCTGTACAAATATGTACAGGTTAATACGCATGTTATAAGGAGTTATTTATTAGAAAAATTTAAATAAATTTTTGTGCCATTGCTTCGGCATAATCAGCCTGTCTCAACACGGCATCTATTCTTGCGGTACGTGTAGCTGCAAGACTTTGCTGATTTTCCGGTCCGAGTATAGGATTTGGAATGTATGTTCTTTTTATTCCCGCATCAGGTGAGATAGAAGTTGATGCAGGCGCTGCCTGATTCATTATTGACTGAGATGCAATTGTGTTTTGCGGTTGCTGCATTCTGTTCATCGTATCCATAAGATTTCCGGGAACAGCTTGCTGCTGCGGCATACTTTGTACAGTTGAAGTAGCTGTTACGGTATTAACAGTTTGTTGAGGTTGAACAGGCTGCTGAGTTTGAGTTTGTGCCGCTTGTTGTTGAGAAACCGGCTCTTGCTGTTGTGAGGCTGCTTTATCTGCTTCTTGCTGTGCTTTTTGTTTTTCAAGAGTTTTTACAGGTTTGCCAAATATTGCATAAGATGCTTTTTTTGCTAATCCGGAAATTATGGGGGTCAATACAGCCATAATAAATGCTGTTCTTATTGAAAAACCTGTAAAGATTTTGAGTTTGTTCGGTATTTTGGCAAGTGCAGTTGCGAATTTACCGGATTTTAAGGGTTTTAGTGTTTCTTTAACTCTTCCGTAGCCAAAGATATTTCCAATCCATTTGATTGGTTTCTGGTACCATTTAACATTTCTTTTTGCATTTTGTTCAAGATTTTTTATTAATATTGCCATTTTGTTGTAGGCTTTGTGGTTACCGCATTTTGCTGCTTCGTTTGCAATTTTTACGGCTTTTCTGTATTTTGCAACGTCTGTGGCAGGCATGCCCATAAATTTGAGACCGGCGAGGTGGTTAACAGTCCTCATTTGTATGCCCATAGTAGCCATAAATGCCATCAACTCGCTTAAAGAAGCCATAAATGTAGAGAATTTTTCTCCTTTTTCAGCTTTTGAGGCTTCGCTGACAGACTGACCTATAAATATAGCCTGCATAAGAATAGAGCCTATTCCTGCAAATATTCCGTTGGTAAGACATTCAGTTCCTCTTAAAAGATATCCTGAAGCTTTGCCTCCGGCTGTAGCACCCGGAAATTTATACTTTTTGATTAAATCATATTTATTGATAATTTCTTGCAAAGATGTTTTATTTTTTATAATACCCAAGCCCCATTTAGGCTTTTTGGTTATTACTTCTGTTGCAGATACACCTGAATTTTTAATAGTTCTGACAACGTCATCCATGTAATTTCTGATTTGTCCAATACTTTCAAATTTGGCTTTAGTTCCTTTTGCAATTAAAGAATCAAAGCCTGTAAATTCAGGATGTGCCTTCTTGTATTTTTGCATTATTTCAACAGCTCTTGATGCCATATGTCCAATAGAGCCATTAGCCTGCTGCTGTGCCATTGGTCCGGCAACACTCGGCTTTTTAAATAATGTGCGAAGTATTTCGGAATTATTTACTTTATTTTGAAAAGCTGTTCTAAAATTTTCAGCTTTTTTGTTTAGATTTTTAACCCAGCTTTTTGAGGATAAATGTTTGTCGATATATTTTTCAATTTTTGCAAAAAATGTTTTTTCGTATTCTTTTTCAATAAGAGGTTTGTTTATAACATTATTAAGAGGTATTAATGCAGCTGCGCTAAATCCCATTGCGGCAAGCATTTTTGCGGGATTATCAGGTGTTGATGTGGCTGCATTCAAAAGAGGATTGCTTTCAACAACTTTGCCGTTAGAAACTGGTGTACCGGCACTAAAAGATTGCTGTTGCTGTTGGATATACGGATTGTATTGATATGTACTGATGTTTCGACCTAAATTTGAGATATTTTGAGACATGCGCAAACCTACTATTTACCTTCACTTATTATAATAAAAACATCTTAAGTATATTTATTGTCTTTAAGAATATTTAATATTAAAGATTTGTAACAAAAAAGACCTGATATTTCAGGTCTTTTTGATGAAAAGTAAAATTCTGTTTTATTCAGCAGCTTCTTCTGTTTCGGGAGCTTCTTCAATTTCAGACTTAATAACTTCTGATGCTGTAACAATAACAGGAAGTTCAGTTTTTACTTTAGAAGTAAGTTTGATAAGCATTTTGAACTCACCGATTTTGTTGATGGCAGCATTGAGAGAAATAATTTTTCTGTCAATTGAAGTACCGAGTTTTGCATTAAGCTCTTCAGCCAATTTTTTTGTAGTGATTGTTCCGAAAAGTTTGCCTGTTTCACCGGCTTTTGCAGACAACTCAAGCTGTCCGAGAGCTTCAATTTTTTGAGCAATTTCAAGAGCTTCCTGATGAAGTTTTTCTTGTTTTGCTTTGATTCTTGCGAGGTTTTGTTCTCTGTTTCTCAAAGCACCTTCTGTAGCTATTTCAGCAACATTCTGAGGAATTAAAAAATTTCTTGCGTAACCGTCTTTTACATTAACTATATCACCGGCTTCGCCAACATTTTGTACATCTTTTTTTAAGATAACTTGCATAATATTCTCCTTTGTAATTTAAGTTTGACTATATCGTAATAAAAACATATTCTGTTGTCACCTGTTTTCAGATATTTTCTTAAATTATTGTATAATTTTTGTAATGAATACTATTAAAAATAAAATTGAATTACTGGCACCGGCAAAAAATATAGAGTGTGCTTTTACGGCAATAAATGCCGGTGCTGATGCAGTTTACATCGGTGCAGCGGATTTTGGCGCAAGAAAAAAAGCCGGAAATTCTCTTGAGGACATAAAAAAGATAGTCGAATATGCTCACAAGTTCTGTGTAAAAATTTATGTGACCGTTAATACAATACTTTTTGACAATGAATTGGAGCAAGTCGAAAATTTAATATGGAAACTGTACGAAATAGGTGTAGATGCAATAATCTTTCAGGATTTTGCTTTTTTTGAAATGGAATTGCCACCCATTCCCTTGCACGCCAGTACACAATGCAACAACGACACTCCTGATAAGATTAAATTTCTAAAAGACTGTAATGTCGAGCGTGTTGTTTTGCCCAGAGAGTTTTCACTTTCTCAGATAAAAGAGGTGACCTCGAAAATTGATATAGAGACAGAAGTTTTCATCCATGGTGCTTTGTGTGTTTCATACAGCGGACAATGTTACATGAGTTATTATATCGGCGGCAGAAGCGCTAACAGAGGTGAGTGCGCCCAGCCTTGCAGAAAAAAGTATTCGGTTGTTGACGAAGCAGGACAAACTGTAATAAAACAGGGCTATTTGCTGTCGATGAAAGATAACAATCTCTCAAATCATATTAAAGAACTAGTTGATGCAGGTGTAACTTCATTAAAAATTGAAGGCAGGTTGAAAGACAAAGAATATGTGGCAAACACGGTATCTCATTACAGACATATTATAGACAAGATTTCAGCTGAGCTAAAATCTTCAAAAGGCGAGATATTTACTGATTTTAAACCTGATATAAACAAAACTTTTAACAGAGAGTATACCGATTTTTATTTTGATTCCAAAAGAAAGACTTTTGTTAATCCTAAAACTCCTAAATATGCGGGTGAAAAAATCGGAAAAGTAGTTGCAGTTGAAAACTATACAGTAAAAATTGATTCAAAATCTGAACTACACACAGCAGACAAACTGGCTTTCTTTGATTCCGGCAATGAGCTTAACGGTACAACTATTAAGAAAATTATAAATCCAAATACATTTGAAGTTTTAAATCCTTCAAACATTAGCAATGGTACTATATTGTACAGAAATTTTGATTCCGAGTTCTACAAATCACTGTATAATGCACAATTTTCCAGAAAGCTGCCGTTAAAGATATGTGTAGATAATACAAAAATCGAATTTTGTTCTTTTGGTGACAACAGAGTAACTTATTATTTTAATGAAGATTATGAAATTGCAAAAAATTTGGCAAAAGCTAAAGAAAATATAGCAAAACAGCTTTCAAAACTGGGTGATACCGAATTTTATGCACAAGATGTATTTGTTGATACTGATTTTAACATCTTTCTGCCGGTGTCAAAAATAAATGAAATAAGAAGAGACTTGATTTTAAATCTGCAGGAAGTTTCAAGAAAGAATTATAAAAACCAAATTCGAGAGACCTGTTTTAAAAAAACTCCATATCCCGTCAAAGAGTTGGATTATTCTTTTAATATTTCCAATAAAAAGGCTGAAAAATTTTATAATAACTGTGAATGCAGCGTAAAAGAATATTCGCCGGAGTGTAATAAAATAAAAAAACAGATTACACTGATGAAAACAAAACACTGTTTGAGGGATTTTGCAGGTATTTGCCTAAAAAAAATCAAAGACAATCGGAAACTTTATCTTGTTGATGAATTGGGTGCAAAATATAAGCTAAGCTTTGACTGTAATAATTGTATTATGAAAATTGATGCATGCTGATTCATTTAGCACTGTTCAGTATGCAATACCATTTTATCGTCTTAAGGAGCAGGTTCAGGATTTTAAGGAATAAGTGACGATAGTTTCAGTCGGATTAGTAAATCCGACCTGCGTTTTGATAACTCTCCCTCTCCTGCGAGGGCGAAATTGGACGGGCAGACAGCGATGTCTTATCACGAATTTTTCCAGGACATTTAAATTATAGAACAGATTATACTCCTTAATAAACAAACCGTAATAGAAATCCCGTGGCGGATGATAGACCGTAAAATTTAAATAAAACTAAAGGCAGGTTTTATCTGAACGGAAAGGAATTATATGTTTAAAAGAATTTTTCTTTTTGCTGCAATAGCGGGTTTGGCTTTTGGTTTAATAAACAGCAGAAAGAAAAAAAGTATACCTTTGATAGGAGACAAAGCTCCGTCTTTTTTTGCCAAAAGCACGCAGGGTTTGATTTGCTTTCCCGATGACTACAAAGGCAATTGGGTTATTTTCTTTTCTCATCCCGCAGATTTTACGCCAGTGTGCACGACAGAGTTTATGTTGTTTGAATCAATGAAAAAAGATTTTGAAAAGCTTAATACAAAACTTCTCGGCTTGTCCGTTGACAGCCTCAATTCACATTTTGCCTGGCTGAAAGATATTAAAGAAAATATTGAAAAAAACGATTACTCAGAGTTCGATACAGCCTTTCCCCTGATAGAAGATGCCAATCGTTCTATAGCGAAAAAATACGGAATGATTCAGCCTAATGCCGACAATACAAAAACAGTAAGAGCTGTGTTTATTATTGACCCTGACGGAATAGTCCGAGCCATACTTTATTATCCGCAGACAAACGGACGAAATATCGAAGAAATAAAAAGGCTGCTGATTGCGCTTCAAACAACGGACAAATTCAGTGTTGTCACTCCGGCAAACTGGGAAGCTGGCGATGAGGTTATTATTACACCTCCGTCAACCAAACAAGAGGCTATAGAGCGACTGAAAAATATGGAGGATACAAAGTGTTACGACTGGTTTTTGTGTTTCAAAAGTCTGCCAAGAGATGTTTTGAATGAAAAACTTTTAAATCATGAAGAAAATATATGTAACTAAAGATAGGAGAATATATGTCAAAAGTAATTGAATTGACGGATGAAAATTTCGATATAGAACTGAACAATACAGACAAACCCGTTCTTGTGGATTTTTTTGCACCGTGGTGCGGGCATTGCAGGACACAGGGACCTATTATTGATGAACTCGCTGCCGAGATGGGAGATGAAGTCATGGTTGCAAAGATAAACGTAGATGAAAACAGAGAAAAAGCCTCAGAATATTTTATAAGCGGAATACCGGCAATACTCGTTTTCAAAAAAGGCAAGCTCGTTGAGCAAAAAGCGGGAGTCCATCAAAAGGAAGAACTAAAAAAAATTCTTTCAAAGTACGAAAATCAAAACTAAAAAAACACCGCCTCTATTGGCGGTGTTTTTTTGTTATACTCAAAAATTGAGAAGAGGTATTTATGAAATATAAAGGTATAATTTTTGACTATAACGGAACATTGTTTTTTGATTCAAAAAAACATTATGATGCCTGGAAGCTTTTTTCAAAACAGCTTAGAGGTTACGAATTTTCCGATGATGAGATGAGAAATCATATGTTCGGCAGAACAAACGAAGATATAATTTCGTATGCAATAGGTAAAAAACCGGACAGGGAACTCTGTCAAAAACTGGCAAAAGAGAAAGAATCACTATACAGACAAATGTGCCTTAAAGACAGAGAAAACTTTCATTTTGCACCATATGCAACAGATTTTTTGGATTTTTTGTGCGAAAAGAATATTCCGCATACCATTGCCACAATGTCTGAAAAGGATAATGTGGATTTTTATATAAAAGAAATGAATCTTCCAAAATGGTTTGATGTTTCAAAAATAGTCTATGATGACGGTACAACCCCGGGAAAACCTGCTCCCGACATATATCTGAAAGCTGCAAAAAACCTGAACTTGCTGCCAGAGCAGTGTATTGTTGTAGAAGATGCCGTGTCCGGTATAAAAGCGGCAAAAAATGCAGGAATCGGATACATTGTTGCAATTGCTTCTTTGGAAAGCAAAGAGTTGTATAAAAATATGTCCGAAGTAAATGAAATAATTTCCGATTACAGCCAGTTTAACAGAGAACTTTTCAGCGTTTAAACGAAAGTCATTTGTCTGTCTGTTTTTGATAAAATATTTTGCAGAGGGTATTTACATGGACGAAAAATTATATAATCTAACAGACATAATCGATAAAGACTTAAAAAGCAATTCACTTTCAAAAGAAGAAAAATCAGCGCTTTGCGAACAAATAAAACCTCTTTTGCCGCAAGGGGCTATTGCGCTTGCACAAATAAATCCCCACTCCGGAGATATAAAAGGAAATGCTCTGAAAGCTGTAAAATGGATAGAATGGGCAAACAATCTCAATTTGTCTGCAATAGTTTTTCCTGAGATGTATTTGATAGGATACCCGATAGGTGATTTTATTGACAGATTTCCTCTTATTGTTGAAGAAAACATTGAATGGCTGCAGGTTCTTGCAACAAAGACAAAAAAAACAAAAGTAATAATAGGTTTTGTTGAATTTAATAAGAGCAAAAAGGGCAAAAAATATTTCAATTCTATTGCCGTTCTTTCAAACGGAAGAATAGAAAAAGTTATAAGAAAGACCCTTTTACCAAACTATGCTGAATTTAATGACTACCGTCATTTTGAACCGGCAGAAGTTGACAGTGCCAACAGAATAACGGATATTTCCAATAAAAAAACAGGTATAATCGTCTGTGAAGACGGATGGAATGATTTTGACTTTTTCGACAAAAACCTATATGCCGCAGATCCCGTGGAAATCGTAGTAAAAGAGCAGCATCCTGATTATTTGATAAACTGCTCTTCTTCTATCACAAGAGCAAAAAAAGAACAGCTAAAGCACAACATGCTATCATTTGCCGCAAAAAAACATAATCTTCCGATTGCATATGTAAATCAGGTAGGCTCGGGCGAATGCTTGTCTTTTGAAGGAGCAAGCAGAGTCTATGACGGAGAAGGAAACCTCTTATACAGAGCGAAATCATATGAAGAACAGTTCTTTATTGTGGATGTATTTGATAAAACAGGCAAAGTTTATCCTCTTCCAAAAGGTCTGGAAAAAACACTTACGGAACAAAAAGCTTTTAGTCTTGACCATGAGCCGGATTTGGAGCGTACATATCTTACAATCGTCCAATCAATAAGAGATTACTTTCAAAAAACAGGATTTAAAAGAGCTGTTCTCGGACTCTCAGGAGGATTGGATTCAACTGTCAGTGCTGTTTTGCTTACCGATGCACTGGGAGCAGAGAATGTTTTCGGACTCAGTATGCCGTCAAAAATTACAAGCAGCGAAAGCAGAAATGATGCAAAAACTCTTGCCCGAAATCTTGGCATAAATTTTGCAGAAATACCGATAAAGGACATATTTGATGTCACAAGAGAAAAATTCGATTACACTTTTTCTCAAATTGAAGAAAACTGGAATTGCCGCTACAAAGAGTCTTTCACAAACGACAATATTCAGGCACGTTCAAGAGCAATCATCCTCTGGGGAGTGGCAAATGAGTTTCAGGCATGTCTGCCTGTTGCGACATCAGACAAGTCCGAACTCTATATGGGCTATGCAACGATTAACGGTGATATGTCCGGCGGTTTTGCTCCTCTTGCCGATGTTTCCAAAACAAAACTTTTTGCGCTAGCAAGATGGCTCAATAAAAACAGAGAACAAAAAAATGCTATCCCGGAGGAAATTATTGCAAAAAGACCGGGTGCTGAACTTGCAATAAATCCCAAAACGGGTAAACCTCTGCTTGCGGAAGAAGCGCTTATGCCGTACGAATTTTTGGATGAAATTATCTGGCGTGTCGAAAACCTGCAGCAGACAATCGGGGATATGCTGGATGAAGAATTTTTATATGAAAAGCATATGAAAGAGCAAAATCAGCCGGTCTCAAAAGAACAAAAATCAGAATGGCTGCAAAAATTCTTCCGCAGGATGTCAACAGCCCTGTACAAGTGGACTATTATGCCTCCTTCTCCGATTGTGGACGGACGTTCAATAAACAAATCCGAATACCGGCAGCCGATTATTTCATCAAAAATAAACTACAATAAGACCTCGTACAAAGACAAACTCAACGAGCTGGAAAACAGCTTGTAAAAGAGAAATAGAATCTTTTATTTTGCTTTGAATTTTTCTTCAAGAACTTTAAGTTCTCTTTGATACGGTGAAATTTTGTTCAGCTTCCGGATTACTTCAGGAAGAACCTTGAGTACGTAGTCAATTTCTTCTTCTGTTGTAAATCTGCTCAGGCTGAAGCGAATGCTGCCATGAAGCGACTCAAAAGGAACACCCATTGACTTTAGAACATGGCTTGGTTCCAGACTTCCCGATGTGCAAGCACTGCCGGAACTTGCACATATTCCCAAATCACTCAGATGCAACAGTATCAGTTCTCCTTCAATGTATTGAAAACCTATGTTTGTAGTGTTGGGTACTCTGTTTTGTGTAAGACCGTTTACTCTGGCATTGTAAACCCGCTCTAGAATTCCGTTTTCAAGCTTGTCACGCAGTCTTTTTACTTCACTTATTTCATAATCAAGAGATTTTTGTGCAATTTCGCATGCCAGCCCTAATCCGACTATATATGGCACATTTTCCGTACCTGCACGTTTGCCTCTTTCCTGATGACCGCCAATTATGTAGGCAGGAAGAAGCGTGCCTGTTTTTATATACAAGGCGCCGATACCTTTGGGCGCATGGATTTTGTGTCCGGCAATAGAAAGCAAATCTATATCGGTATTTTTTACGTCTATAGGAATTTTCCCTGCTGCCTGAACTGCATCGACATGAAATTTTATTTTCGGATTAATCTGTTTTACCAGCTTTGCTGCTTTTTCAACAGGTAAAATCACGCCTGTCTCGTTGTTTGCATACATCATGGAGACAAGCGCCGTGTCACCGGTTATGGCATTTTTAAGCTCGTTTAAATCAATATTGCCTGTCGAATCAACACCCAGATATGTAACATCATAACCCTGTTTTTCAAAGTATTTAAACAAATTTAAAACAGCGGGGTGCTCAATTTTTGTTGTGATAATGTGTTTTTTATTTTTATTGGCTTCAAGAATTCCTCGTATAGCCATATTGTCGCCTTCAGAACCGGAACCCGTGAAGATGATTTCTTTTGCATCATTCGCTCCAAGAAAGTCTTTTACCTGTTCTCTTGCTTTTTGTACAGCTTTGCTGACCTGTCCGCCAAAAGCATGCATGCTGGAAGGATTTCCGTACAGTTCGCAAAAATAAGGTTTCATTGCCTCAAAAACTCTCGGGTCAACCATTGTTGTAGCATTATTATCCAGATAGACGACTTTTTCTGTCATTTCTATACCTCCACAACTTCAATGTCCGGTGAAATGTGCTCTTTCAAAGAAGCTTCGACAAAATTTGTCAGTGTATTTGAAGAAAACTTGCAGGATTTGCACATTCCTTTGAGGGAAACAAAAATTTTATTGTCTTTTACGTCAACAAGCTCTATGTCGCCGCCGTCTTTTCTGAGTTCCGGCGCAATATGTTTTTCTATTACATTATTAACTTTCAAAATCAGCTGGGTAACTGACATATTTTTTAAATCAACTTTTTCTTTCTTGTTTTTTATTTCATCGATAATTTTTTGAATTGCAACATGGCATTGACCGCAGGCACCGCCTGCTTTGGTGTAGTTCATTACGTCTTCAAGGTCGGTGAGATTATTTTGTTCAATTGCTTCTCTCAAGACACTTTCTGTTACGTGATAGCAGCTGCATATGATTTTTTCATCACAATGAGAGGAGACATCTTCTCCTTTGTAATTTGCAATTGCTGATTCAAGTGCTTCATGTCCCATAACGGAACAGTGCATTTTTTGAGGAGGTAAACCGCCTAAAGCATCCGCAATATCCTGATTTGTGATTTTTGCAGCTTCTTCAATCGTTTTGCCTTTAAGCATTTCTGTCAAAACACTTGATGAGGCAACAGCAGAACCACATCCGAAAGTTTGGAATTTTGCATCAGTAATGATACCGTTGTCATCAATTTTCAAATATAATTTCAAAGCATCACCGCATACGAGAGAACCTGCTTCGCCGACAGCGGAAGGGTTTTCTATTTCACCCACATTCCTCGGGTTTTTGTAGTGATCCATTACTTTCTCTGTATAATCCCACATAACAATCTATTCCTTTTCTTACAATATTGGTATTGCAAATTACGCATTTCCAAAAATATTTTATATCAAATCAAAAAGGAATTAAACCGAGAAAAGATTAAGATTTTATTAATCTTTAAACGACTTTTCATTACAAAATTTAATAAACAGGCAAAAATTTTGATTTTGTGCTTTTATAGTTAAACATATCAGAAAGAGAAAATTATTTTGTCTATACAAGCCGTAAAACCATACATAAATCGCAGAGTCAGGAACGATATTTCCGGAGAAGCAAAATTCCGGATATTTTTGCAATACAGAAAGTCAATAAATCCAATCGCTTCTATACAAGAAAGATTTCACTGTTCTGAGTCTAATGCAAAAATCATCCTGAAAAACAATGAAGACTTTGTCAAAGAACTAAATAAATCATACAGATCCAACATACGTTTTTCTGTCGGACGTGACGGTTTTATTTACAGCAACTTTTTTAATAAAAAATCAGGAACGATTTTAAAAAGAATTACCCCAGATAATATGTTAAAAAAGCTTATTGAAATAATACGTTCAAAATAAACTGCCCTCTTGGCTGTTTTAACGAATAAAGCATTTTTTTATTGAACAGATAACAATACTGTTATGGATATGATTTGGTATGATACACTTCTAAAGCCGGAATATACCCCGGAATCATGGATTTTTACGCCGGCGTGGCTGTTTTTATACGGATTGATTATTCTGTCTTTGCTCGTATACAAAAACACAGATACCGATAAAAACAAAATTGCGGGATATGTGTATTTTTCAATTCAAATTGTTCTGAATTTTTTGTGGACACCTGTGTTTTTTGCACTTCACAATATAGTTTTGAGCTTTACAATAATATGTTTTATGACCGTTTTTGTTGTATTAAACATTATAGAATTTTATAAGGTATCAAAAATCTCTGCGGCTCTTCTTGTCCCGTATGTTTTATGGATTTGTTTTGCCGCTTACCTGAATTACGGATTTATGATGCTAAATTCTGTCAAATAGGGCTATTTCTTTTATTTTTTGAACAACGCCAAAATCATTGTTTGAAGGAGCAATATAATTTGCTGCATTTTTTACGGCATCCGTTGCATTTTGCATTGCAAAAGAATAATCAGCTTCTTTTAGCAGCTCTATATCGTTGTTAAAGTCTCCAAAAGCCATTGTCTCGGATTTTTTTATCCCAAAATGTTTCTGTAGTGTATCAAGCGCCAAACCTTTATTAAGCCTTTTGTCCATAATGTCCAGCCATTCCACAGATGACACTACAGGTACAAGTGTTTTATCCAATTTGTCTTTTAAATACGGATACGCATTTTTGGCTGAGCCTACCGGGTCAAATACCGCCACTTTCAGGATTTGCTCATAGACTTTTGTATAGTCACTGATTATTTCATAATCAGTGTAATAAAAACTAATGTCCGGAATGTATTTTTCATCGGGATTTACAAAATATGCTTTGTCCTTTGCGCACATAATGACCTGTGCTTCCGGTATTTTAAGACAGATTTTTACCGTATCTTTTGCTGTTTGCAATGATAAAGGAAGAAGTGTTTCTTCGATATCTCTGCCGGAAATATATCCCCCGTTGTCTGAAATATAATAAATATCATCACGGCATTTTGAAAAAACTTTTTTTAGTGCATATGTGCTTCTTCCGCTTGCAACACAAAACTTTATCCCGAACTTTTGGAGCCTTTTTAAGATATCAAAGAAGTCAGGTGCAAATTCTTTTTTGTCATTTACAAGTGTGCCGTCTAAGTCGGAAGCTATGAGTTTTATCATTCTATTTTACCTTTATATCGTCATTGTGTATTATACCTGTATTTTATTTGTATAGTAAAATGTCTTTGATAACAATAAGGTTTTTCACATGATAAAAGACATGACAGAGGGCTCGCCGCTCAAACATATAATTTGGTTTTCGATACCTTTGTTGATAGGGAACATATTTCAGCAGCTGTATAATGTTGCTGATATTGTAATTGTCGGAAGAACTCTGGGAATGAAAGCGCTTGCGGCGGTTGGTGCAATATCACCAATATTTTTCTTTATCATGTTTATTGTAATAGGCTTAACAAGCGGTTTTGCCGTAATTACCGGACAACGGTTCGGCGCAAAAGACACACAGGGAGTGAGACGTTCCGTTACTGTTTCCGCCGTTTTGAGTACAGGGATAACCGTTTTTTGTTCAGTTTTTTTGGCGATTTTTATGAACCAGGCGCTTGTCTGGATGAATGTTCCTCAAGAGATTAGACAGGATGCTTTCTGGTATATCCAGATTGTTGTAGCCGGACTGATTGTCATGAATGCATACAATCTTCTGTCCAGTATAATAAGAGCCCTCGGTGACAGTAAAACGCCCCTTTATTTTCTCATTTTTGCTTCTGTATTAAATGTATTTTTAGCATTGTTATTTATCTTGAAATTTCACTGGGGTGTGCCGGGTTCTGCGATTGCTGTTGTAGTTTCAGAGCTTGTTTCTGTATTAATGTGTGTAGTTTATGTAAAACTCAAATTTCCGATACTTCATCTGAGAAGGGCTGATTGGACATATGCATTCAAAAAAGAGAGCCTATCTTTTGCATATGAGCATTTAAAAGTCGGTGTACCCATGGCGGTGCAGAGCTCTATTCTCGGTGTAGGTATTCTAATCATACAGAGTGTCTGCAATACATTTGGCGCTGATGTCATTGCCGCTTTCACTGCAGCATTAAGGATAGAACAAATTGCAACAATGCCTATGATTTCTTTCGGAATTGCTCTTGCGGCATATACGGCACAGAATTTTGGCGCATACAACTTCTCAAGAATCAGAGAGGGTGTAAATAAAGGCTCATTGATAAACATAACATTGAGTGTTGTTATGACTTTGATAATTCATTTCTTTGGCAGTGATATTGTAGGGCTTTTTATAGGAAGAAGCGAGACACATATTATTGAAATAGCCAGAAGTTATTTGTGGATAAGCACATTATTCTATTTCTTCCTCGGTCAGATTTTTATATTCAGAAATGCACTGCAAGGTATGGGAGAAGCTATGATGCCGCTTTGGTCAAGTATAGCGGAGCTTCTTGTCCGTTCTTTTGCTGCTGTGTATCTGGCTGTAAAGTTCGGTTATTTCGGTATATTCTATGCCGGACCTATCGCCTGGATTAGCGCTGCCGTAATTCTGGCTGCCGGTTATTATATAAATCTTTTCGGTATTGTAAAAAAAGCCCATGCAAATTTCAGACTGCAGAAAAAATTGAAAAAAGAGTTTAATCTTTCTGTGTAAAATTTTGTTGATTTTGCTGTTTAAAAAATAAAAAGTCTTCTGTTCGTTAGGTTTGTGTTTTTTATTTTTAACTCTGATTAAAAAATCTTTACATATACTTAAAACACAATGATACTGTCTAATAGCATAGCATAGCATGGCGTGGCAAAAGTCGAAATGTCTAAAGTTTTTGAGAGCGGATACCGATTGTTTATGTGTGCGTATCAGTGTGAATGAAAATGAAAGGAAAATTGTATGAGTGAATTTAATGTAGGACGTATAGATGGTACCGGCTCAAAAGGTGATGTAAAATCTTCAGATACTTCAGAAAGTGCTCGTGTAAATAAGAGTGATATTCCTGATGATAAAAAGATTTCTGCTTTTGGTGTAAATATTATTATACCTGATACTCCAATAGAAAAGAAAGGAGAAACGTTAAAAAGGTATATTAAAGAAAATTCGGATGCAGAACAACCGGTTTTAGAAATTAAAGGAATTGGACCAACGAATGGGTTAGCAGCAGCATCACTTGCATCACCGTTAATGCAAGAGACAAGATTAGAGAACCTAGAAAAATCCAAACATGATGAATTCTAAGAATTTGTTTAAAAGGTTTTAGTATTTTTTAGATATTAAAAAAGCCCTGCTGATATTTGTCAGCAGGGCTTTTTGATTATTTTAAAATCTATTTTAAACCGAAAATATCAAATCCGGCAATAAACGTTGATACAAAAAATACAATTGCAACCCACATAGTGAGTTTGTTTAATCCTGATTCAGCATTTTTTTGCGAAGAAAAAACATGAGATGCTCCTCCGATGCCTGCTATGCCGTCGCCTTTTGGCGAATGAATCATCACAAGAAGAATCAAAAGTAATGACGAAATTATTTGTACCACCCAGAATATTGTTGTTATCATATTTTTCCCTTTGTCTATATATTATAGATTTATATTAGCACAAACATTTTTTAATTTATCAATAGTACAGTTGTTTATATAAAGAGTTTTTAACTTTGACGTGTCACCGGATTTTAGAATAACCGAGCTTTTTGGTACTTTTAGCAGTTTTGAAAAGAATTTTATAAGCTCTTCATTAGCCTTGTTTTCAATGGCAGCTGCTTTGATTTTGACTTTTAGGGCGTTGTCATACAGTCCGCAAATCTCATTCTTTGAAGAGTTTGGTACGGCTTTTATTTTGATTAAAATTCCGTCTTTTTCCCGTTTAAAAAATTCTTCTGTCATACAAACAGCCCAGAACCCCCTTGTTAAGTGACACTTAAAAGTGTACAATAATAAACTATGACAGACAATAATCCCGAAGAAAAAACAATACAAGAATCAAAAAATGATTCTGAAAACAATATATCAGAGAAACAGGATGTCTTACTCCCCGAAGAAACCGAGCCTCAGCCGGATTTCAGTATTTTTGAGCCGCTCAAAGAAATGCTGGTTTCTCAACACAGGCCTGAAAAAGATATAAAAGAGATTGAAGATGCATTTGTGTTTGCCGCAAAATTGCATGCGGGTCAATATCGAATAAGCGAGGAGCCTTATATCATTCACCCTGTCGAGGTCGCAAAAATCCTCACAGACTTGATGATGGACAAACACACTATCATTGCCGCATTGCTCCACGATATCATTGAAGATACCGGCACTGCCCCCGAAACCATAAAAGAAAAATTCGGTGATGATGTTTTGAATCTTGTTCAAGGGGTTACAAAACTCGGAAAATACCAATTTAAATCCAAAGAAGAACGTCAGGCGGAAAATTTCAGGCGTATGTTTATTGCCATGGCGAACGACGTGAGAGTTATTTTTCTGAAACTTGCAGACAGGCTGCACAATATGAGAACTCTCAATTATATGGCTGCTGCAAAACAGCAGAAAATTGCGCAGGAAACCCTTGATATTTTTGCTCCTCTTGCTAACAGACTCGGTATCGGAAAAATCAAAGCAGAGCTTGAGGATTTGTCTTTACGCTATTTGAATCCTGAAAAGTATTTTGAAATAGCACAGCTTGTTGCCTTAAAAAAAGCGGAAAGAGATGCAACTATTCAGGTTATTATCAAAAAAATTGACCAGCTTTTAAAACAGCACAAAATAAAAGCAACCATATCAGGACGTTCAAAACACTACTATTCTATATATGCCAAGATGAAACGACAGAATGTTGCATTTCATGAGTTGTATGACATTTCTGCCGTCAGAGTAATTGTGGATAACATAAATGAATGTTATGAGGTACTCGGTATAATCCACTCCCAGTTCAAACCTATTCCGGGACGTTTTAAAGACTATATTGCAATGCCAAAGAGCAACATGTACCGTTCTCTTCATACCTCGGTTCTCGGTCCCAAGTCCAAGCCGATAGAGGTTCAAATCAGAACACATGAAATGCATCAGGTGGCGGAATACGGTGTTGCCGCTCACTGGAAATACAAAGAAAAAGGCTCTCAACTCGCAAATGCAGATACGGATATTCAATTTTCCTGGATGCGCAAATTAGCAGAAATGGAAAAAGATGTTTCTTCTGCCAGTGAATATGTTGAAAGTGTAAAGCTGGATTTGTTTTCTGATCAGGTTTTTGCTTTTACCCCTATGGGTGACGTTATAGATTTGCCCAAGGATGCTACTCCTGTAGATTTTGCATTCAGAATACATACCGATGTAGGCTTCAGAATTACGGGTGCTCTTGTTAACGGAAGAATTTGTCCGTTAAATACAAAGCTGCACAACGGCGATATTGTTGAAATTATGACCTCAAAAACACCGGCACCGAGGCTGGATTGGTTAAATTTTGTAGTCACAAAACTTGCACAAACCAAAATCAAACAGTGGTACAAGAAAAACAAACGAGAAGAGCATGTCTCTATAGGGCGCAACATGCTTGAGGCAGAAATCGGCAAAGCAAAATATGAAGAAATTACTAAAAGTCAGGAGCTCAGACATATTGCCGAGGCTATGAATTACTCCTGTGTGGATGATTTGCTTGCTGCTCTCGGATATGGCGAAACAACAGTAAACAAAATTACAAACCGTATCAAAAAGCCTGACGATGACGAGCAGCCGATTATCTCTCATACAAGAACAAAAAAATCCAAAAACGACATTGTCGGGCTTGAAGGAATGCTATATTACTTTGCAAAATGCTGTACTCCTGTTCCCGGTGAACCGATTGTCGGTGTTGTTACAAGGAGCAAAGGTGTATCAATTCACAGAGTAGACTGTGCATCTTTGGACAATGTACCCGAAGAACGACTTATTGATATAAAATGGGCGGATAAAGGGCTCAACAAAACATATATTGCTTCTATTCGTATTGATGTTCAGGATAAACTGGGTATTTTGAAAGACGTAATGATAGAGCTTACGGAATGTAACACAAATATTGCGTATGCAAACATAAAATCAAATCCAGCAAAGAAAATAGGTATTATTGAAATGGGCATAGAAGTTGATAATATAAACAGGTTGAAAACAGTAATATCAAAACTTCAGTCTATTCCCGAGGTTATTTCCGTAAAACGTATTCAAGGAACATCAAAAACAAAGAATGATTCTCCCTCCATGCCTAAAAAGAAAAAACAATAGGCTATATCACGAAACATACATGCTTTTAAAGGGATTGTAAATTTTTATTAATTTTATAAATAAAAATATAAACATTTTTGAGGGAATGAATTAATATACATGTAACAAATCCCCAAATCTCCTCCCAAGATTATGAAGTATAAGCTGCAATGCAGCTTTTTTTTTGCTCGGATTTGTAGTATAATTATTACGATATTGCATCATATGTTACAATTTTTTAATAAAGGGGAAGATTTTTAGCAATAATATATTTTTTCTTTTGTTAACATATATGTAAGTAGGAAATGTCTCGGAGTGTGACGTAAATGATACAAGCAACATCATCAGTAAATTGTTCACCGATTAAACCATCATTTAAAAGCGCAATTTCAGCCGATACAATGAATGATCTCAGCTCATTGATTGAGGATACAGATGGTTTTAGACGTGTTGACGAAGACAATCTCAACAGATTGAAAGATATTGTAGAAAACATTGAAGTTAATCCTGACAGCAAAATCCAAGGACCGCTAAAGACTTTTGTTCTTTCTTTGTTTACACTGGCTTCCGGTACTTTGATTGCCAGAGGCTCAGCAAACAAATTGTTTGGTCTTGCTAAAAACAAAAAATTTGCAACAAGTTTCTTCCAGAAATTTGGAGAAAAATTTGCAAAGGTTGTCGGTAAAGCTTCTGAAAAAGCAGCAGCGGAAACAAAAGGTGTCAAAAAATATATCTTTGGCGGTTTAAACACAGTTGCAGAACATGTTAGCAATTTTGCTAAAAAAGGTATAAAAAATAAAAAAGGTACACCTGTTTATGCTCAAAAAATAGGAGAAAAACTTTCTGAAGAAGCTGTTAATACAGCAGCAAGCGTAGCAGGTTTTGCTAGTACGGCAGCCGGATTAGCAGTAGACAAGAATGGTAACGGCAAGTCTGATATTCTTGAACTCGGCAAAAATAAAAGAGAACAAGAAGCTATTACAAACCTTGCTGCTGCAGTTTTAGATGCTATTTAATAAACAACAAAAAATATAAATAAAAAAGACCTCTCAAAAAAGAGGTCTTTTTTATGCTAATTTATATAGTATGGAAAATAGTTTTAAGTTAAAATTAATTGATTGCAATGAAAAAGAACTCAAAAAAATCGGGTTCGACAAAACATACCTCAGACAGGGTGCTTTAAAACATAATTTTCGTACAATAAAGATTTGTGACATAAATTGTGCGCAGGCAAATATAATAAAACAAACCGCACTGACAACAGGGACGGATTGTGCTGTTCACAGAGAAGTCATAACAGGGAAAGTTGATATTTCCGATTGCATATTGAGCGGTTCTGTTTCTCAGCTAGTAAAAATTGCAGAAAAATTAAAATATCAGCCTTTTAAACTTAATATACTGTCCGAGCAAATCAAAAAACTGGTTTCTCTTCTTCCTGATTCTCTATATGTTAGAGATATATCTATTGAGTGGGGCAAAAAGACCTATATTATGGGAATTTTAAACATCACTCCGGATTCTTTTTCGGACGGAGGTGAATATTTTGGTACGGATAAGGCAATTGAACACTACAAATCATTGGTGCAAGACGGTGCTGATTTTATTGACATCGGCGGTGAATCCACAAGACCTTTCTCAAAAAAAGTATCCGCACAGGAGGAACAAAGCAGAGTTGTTCCGATTATAAAAGAAATCAGAGAATTTGACTCAAACACCGTTATTTCAATTGATACAAGAAATGCATCAACGGCGAGAGCTGCTATTAATGCCGGAGCAGACATAATAAATGATGTTTCCGCACTTGATTGGGATGAAGAAATGATAAATATTCTGAAAGACACTAAGGCGCCCGTTGTGCTAAATCATTCAAAAGGCTCTCCCGATGTAATGCAAAATGATACTTGCTATACAGATGTTGTGGATGAAATTTTTGATTATTTGTATAAAAAAATAGATTTTTTAGTCACCAATGGAATCGAGCAGAACAAAATAATTGTTGATCCCGGAATCGGATTTGGAAAAAGTACAGAACAAAATTTTGAAATAATTAAAAGAATAGAAGAATTTAAGTCCCTTGGCTGTCCGGTGCTTGTTGGACATTCAAGAAAGAATTTTATATCAGAAACAATCGAAAGCAAGGACAACTCCGTTCTTGATACGGCAACATTGATTTTGTCACAGATGCTGGCTGATAAAAAAGTTGATATTATTAGAGTACATAATGTAAAACAGCACAATATTTTGCAAAAATTAAATCAATCACTTGCTCAAATTGTCTAAAACTTCATCAAATGATTCAATAGGAGTAAACTTGTATCCGCAGTTTTTACCCAGTTCTCCGCCCATCATAAAAATTGCCTCAACTGGATATCTTCTGCATATGCCGGGGCGTTTTTTGTGAATAGTGCATCTGTTAGTTTCTTTGTCAAGCTTCTGGCATTCAAATATCAAGCCTATGTCGTCTTTGCCAATAACTTTTAAATATGTATAAAAAGGGTGCAGCAGTCTGAGCTTTTGAAACTCTTCTTCTGTCTGAACTACATTTCTGACATGTCTTACATAAATCTGGCGGCAGCACTCACCGCAGCCGATACAATGCCCCGAACGGTAATAAGTACGTTTTAGTATATTTTTATAAAAGAATTTTTTCAGCTTCTTAAACACCGAACTGTTCCCTGGCGATGATGATTCTTTTGCATTCAGCTTTGCATTTCATTGCATAAACAACTTCTTTTGAATGGTCGTTAGCAAGCTTCATTATTCTATCACAAACATCAACACAGGCGCTTAGCTTTTTTCTGTTCATCAAATCCGGTATCTGGCTGTATAAAACATTTACAACAAATGGTTCGGGGTTTGAAAATAATTTGTATTTATCAATACGCTGCTGAATTTCTTCGTTATCTGTCTCAGACAGAATCATATAATTTTCATATTCATCTATAGCAATTTCATATTCATTCTCTTCTTCTGCCGCTCTTGCTTTTTGAAGATGCGTTTCAATGAGTTCAGGATCATTCAAAACCGGTGATAATGTACTCAACTGCTGTTTTACTTTTATATAATATGAGGTTCCTTCGGGCAGGTAGTCTATTGCTCTTTTGTAGTATGCATATGAATATGATTTTTTATCAAGCAAATAGGCAAGATTTGCCAGCGCCAGCAATACTTTTACTGAATATGAAAAATTCAGATATACGACCTGATAAAATTCATATGCTTTTTCATAGTTTCTGTCAAACTCAAATATTTCTGCAATGTTTGCATAGATAGACGGCAAATTTGCATATGTTGAAATCATTTTTAAATACAATGCCGCAATTGTTTTTAAGTCGTGCTGTAATTTATATTCTTCAACCTTTTTTGCATAAAAATCAACTTTTGCGGTCAGGTTTGCAAAGCGCTGTTTTACCATTACATACTCATGCGAGGTTACTTTGGTTTCGTATTTCAGGTATTTTTCAAAATATTTTGTTGATTTAATGCGATTCCCTTTTTTGTCATATGCAAGAGCGAGATTTAAATTTACTGTCGGATTTTCAGGCATGATGGTTGTTGCTACCTGCCAGTTTTGTATCGCTTCTTTTACATTGCCGGATGCATAGTAATAATTCCCGATGTTTATATATGCAGAATGTTCAAGAGGGGATATTTCAATTGCTTTTTTCCAGTGAGAGAGTGCATCTTCTTTTTTACCAAGCTGATTATAGGTATTGCCCAGCAGCAATTGTCCGTATGATGTTGATTTTGCAAGCGAGTCCGTTTCCATTGCGGAAAGTACATCATTGTATCGCCCTGATTCATAAAGCTCATACAACCTTGCTAATTTATCAGAGTGATTTTTATCCTCACCAAATTTTACATCTGACAATCCAGCTGTATTTTCTATTGGAGTTTCTTCCATTACTACCTATTAACCGAATAAATCTTCCAAAAATGTTCTGTTATTAAAAATACCTTCAATGATGCTATTATCAAAAGATTCATCCTGCGCATTAAATACTTTATCCAGCACAAGCATGTTGCAATCTCTGTTCTCAGGATCTGACATGGCCAAAGAGGTAAACTTTTTTATATCCAAATCTTTTTGATATAGTGTAAAAGCCTCTTTTGATATATCAGTTTCATCAATCAAAAGGTTTCTGTCTGCATTTGAATAAGGATTATTCTTTTGCAAAGCGGTTTTTTCCACTTCACCGTTTTGCACCAAACTTTTGTTAATCAGTTCCTGACCCGAAAGTCTATTTAGCATACGCTTCTCTCCTCATAATAATATTATGGTGATTTATGAGTTAATTTCTATAAACCTTGTGATTAATTTTTGTAGACCATGTGGTCAATGAAGATACAAAATACATTAAAGCCATATTGTATACTATAAAAGAAAATCAGGTTTTTGCAGTAGTTGTGTATTCTATGTATAAATATTATAATAGCATTCAAAGGGAAATTGAATGGCTTCAATAATAGATGCAATAAGATCAGTATATACGGACAACTTTTCATTGCTAAAGCTTGGTTTATTGAGTTTTGGTATATATGCGCTATTCAGTTTGACATCAACGGGAACGGGATTTAATGTATTTACTTTTTTATTATGGTTGTTGATTGTATACGTTTACCTCGGTTTTTGTACAATAATAATCAGCAACCGCATAAATCAGAGAATAGAAACCCTGCCGAAATTTAATCCTGTATTGTTTTTTAATGCAGCTACGCAGTCTTCTATTATTGCTATACCGTTAGTTGTCGTTGGATTATTTGTTGTAAATCTTGTTATTGGTCTTTTTAATTTTGAAGGACTTCCGCAGCAAATTGCTCTTTGGATGATTCGCTTTTTTATTTTTTGTATATTAGTTACGTCGTTGATTTATTATGCCGAAAAATATAAATTGAAAGACGGTTTTAATGTTGTCAAAATTTCAACAGGATTAGCTGATGTTTTGGTGTATACAATAATATGTGCTCTTTTGATAGCTCTTATTTCAATATTTACATCGGCGCCGACTTTATATCTGGTTTATACTTTTTTTAAATTCGGTCCGCTGTTTCAATACGTTGCAGTGTTTTTTATTACTATGAATCTTGCCTTTATTGCTGATTACTGGGGACAGTTGTATTTTGATATAGAGAGCAAAAACAACTATTACTAACCTTTTTGTTTTGCCATTTCCCTTAGTTTTTTGAGCTGGTCTCTGATTTCTGCAGCTCTTTCAAAGTCCAGAACCTTTGCGGCTGAATGCATATCTTTTTCAAGCTTTTTAATAAGTTTTGGAATATCGGAAACACTCAAATTCATTTCAACCATTTCTTCGGCAACAATGTCTTCAAGATTTCTGTAACTCGATACAAGCTGCAATAGATTATTTTCAACAGGCTTTTTGATGGTTTTCGGGATAATATTGTGTTCTCTATTGTATTCCATTTGGATTTTGCGGCGTCTCATTGTTTCAGAAATAGCATTTTCCATACTTTCCGTCATTTTATCCGCATACATAATCACCTTGCCGCAAGCATTTCTTGCGGCACGTCCGATTGTTTGAATAAGACTTGTTTCAGAGCGCAAGAACCCCTCTTTGTCTGCATCCATAATTGCAACAAGAGATACTTCCGGTATATCAAGCCCTTCTCTTAGCAGATTTACGCCCACTAACACATCGAATGCCCCAAGCCGCAAATCTCTCAATATTTCAACACGTTCCAAGGACTGTATTTCGCTGTGGAGATATCTGACTTTTATCCCGAGCTGGTTCATATACTCCGTCAAATCTTCCGCCATTCGTTTTGTAAGAGTTGTAATGAGCACCCTTTCATTTTTGTCGGTAATTTTTTGAATTTCCTCTATAAGGTCGTCAACCTGATTTTCAGTCGGTTTTACAATAATTTCCGGATCGACAAGACCGGTCGGTCGTATAATTTGTTCTACCATCTGGTCAGAGATGCTTCTTTCAAAAGGAGCGGGTGTAGCGGAAATAAATATTTTTTGATGAACTCTTTCCCAGAACTCTTTGTCGGTCAGCGGTCTGTTATCATTTGCGCAAGGAAGTCTAAACCCGTAATCAATAAGAACGTCTTTTCTGGCGGCATCTCCTCTGCACATCCCTTTAAGCTGTGGTATTGTAACATGTGATTCGTCTATTACAAGCAAAAAATCGCCTTTGAAATAATCAATCAAGGTTTTTGGAGGAGTTCCCGGAGCTCTTCTTTCAATTATTCTTGAATAGTTTTCGATACCGGAACAGTATCCCATTTCTTTTATCATTTCAATGTCATATTTTACACGCTGTTCAAGTCTCTGTGCTTCTACGAGCTTGTTCTGAGCATAAAGTTCGTTTAAACGCTGTTTTAGTTCTTCTCTGATTAGGCGGATAGTTTCTTCTTTGTCATCCTCATCGGAAAGATAGTGAACAGCAGGGAACAAAACCGTAGATTGGGGAGTTTCTAGTATTTCTCCTGTTACGTTATCGATACGGGCGATTTTCTCTATTTCATCACCAAAAAAACTTACTCTTGTTATGACTTTTTCGTATGACGGCATAACCTCGACAAAATCGCCTCTTGCCCTGAAATTTGCCCTGTCAAGTTCAAGGTCGTTTCTTGTATATTGCGCAGCTACAAGATGTCTGAGCAATTCGTCTCTGTCCATCTGCTGTCCGACCGTCAGTGTGACAGAGCCTTTGTAATAGCTTTCAGGAGAACCCAAACCATATATGCAGCTAACCGAGGCAACAACTATAACATCTTTTCTCGTGTAAAGACTTCTTGTTGTATTGTGGCGGAGTCTGTCAATTTCTTCATTGATTGTTGCCGATTTTTCAATAAATGTATCGGTTCTCGGAATATATGCTTCCGGCTGGTAGTAGTCATAGTAGCTTATAAAGTATTCTACTGCATTATTCGGAAAAAGTTCTTTAAACTCATTGTACAACTGTGCAGCAAGAGTTTTGTTGTGAGCGATTACCAGCGTTGGTTTTTGGATTTGTTCTATAACGTTTGCAATGGTAAAGGTTTTACCAGAGCCCGTAATACCGAGCAGCGTTTGTGCATCACACCCCATATTCAGACCTTCGACCAGTGCTTTTATTGCCTTTGGCTGGTCTCCTGCCGGTTTGTATTTTGAAACTATCTCAAACTTTTTTTCCATAACAATATATTACCATCAATTGCGCAGGAAAATATAAACCTTTTTACCATCCTTCAAGACTTGTTTAAGAACACTTTGTTTTGTATAATCAAACAATAATAGACTTATCAGAGGGATAATTATGGCAAATACTACGGTAGCACAAGCATTGGTAAGAGCACAGCAGTTTGAGGATGAAGACAAATTTGAGCAGGCTTATGAGTGTTACAAATATGCTCATGAATTGGACAAAACCGATACGGATGCACTGCAAAAACTGGCAACATGTGCACAAATGCTCCAGTATAACAACGATGCAATAAACTACTGGAATATGTATATGCAGATAAAACCTGAAGATCCGCTGTCTTATTCCCAGCTTTTGGATTTGTATTTTCATGAAAACAAATACGAATATTATATGACACGTGCAAAGTTAAAAACTATCGAAGGCAGATTGCCGCAGGCTACTGACGACTACAAAAAAGCAATAAATAACACCAATGAAGACGAAGAGATTATTGATGCCAGATATTTGCTTGCGCAGACATATAAGATTATCGGCAAGCCGCTGCAGGCAATTGATGAATATTTAAAAATACTGGATCATGACCACAATGAAGCCGTGTATCTGTCGCTGGCAGATTTGTATTATGCCGAGGATAAATCTGCAGCTTTGAATGTTTTGCAGCAGGCAATTGAAAGATATCCGAACAGCAATGCTGTTAAAGAAATGCTTTGCAAGATTTATCTTGCTACTGGCGACTATGAAAAAGCCGAGCAATATGCAATAAGCGATTTTGACAAAATCAAGTCTATGCTTATGCAGGAAAAGAACAATGAAGCTTTTTCAATGCTTGAAAAATTGACAGATAAGCAGAAAAAAGAGCCGCAGTATTCCGCATTAATGGCTGAATATTATTATAACAGCGGAGATATGGAGAACACTCTGTCTTATATTGATATATATGAAAAATCAAACCAAGACAGCCCTCTGCCCAGTCAGATGAGAGCTCTTGTGTATGAGCAGAAGGGAGATGAGTATAATTCGCACTTCAATTGGGGTAAATATTATATCAAAAAAGGTAATATGGAACTGGCTCTGGATGAGTATTTGAATGCATACAGCGAAAACCCGAAAGATATGGAGATAATAAAGGAATTGATAAATCTGTATTCAGCTATAGACGACAAATTTGCATGCGCTGAATTTTGCGAAAAACTGGTAGAGCTGGACAAAAACGATACCGCAACATTAAAAAGACTTATCAATTTCTATGAAGAGCAAGGTTATGAAGAAAAGGTAATGGATTATCTATATCAACTTGCCGAGTCCAACCCCAGAGACTACGAAACCTTGCTGAAACTGGCAAAACATGCGCAAAAGAACAGAAGAATTGATGATGCTATAGACTATTATGAAAAATATCTGAAAGCTGCACCGAATTCTGATGAAAAAGAAGAAGCAAAAAAACAGCTGAATATGCTAACAACCGGTGAAATCCCCGACGAAGAGGGGTTTTTGGATAAACTGCTTTCTTTCTTTTCAAAAAAATAAAAAATATTATTGACAGTGATTATTTATTTAGTAATATAGTTATACGCTTTCAGCGTGGCTTTTGAAAGTTGAATAAGGGTGCGGGCGTTTAGCTCAGTTGCCCAGTGAGGTTTACCTCACGTATTAAAATAAAGCTTCCCTTGGGAAGCGCATGAAAATCGAATATAAGGTGCGGGCGTTTAGCTCAGTTGCCCAGTGAGGTTTACCTCACGTATTAAAATAAAGCTTCCCTTGGGAAGCGCATGAAAATCGAATATAAGGTGCGGGCGTTTAGCTCAGTTGGTAGAGCGCTTCCCTTACAAGGAAGATGTCGGGAGTTCGAGCCTCTCAACGCCCACCATTATAAAAGCCTTGAAACAACTAAGTTTCGGGCTTTTTTGTTTTTTAGTATGTCCATTGTGTGTCCATTTAATATATTAATTCATATAATTAGAATTCAATTTAACAGGGTGGAAAGTGTTGATTTTACGTTGTTTTAATTTCATATTTAGGAGTTCTCTTTTTATTTTAAGACCAACAAAATAGGTAAGGTAGTATGGAATGGATTAAAAGAAAATATTTAATATGGAAGTTCATTGTTGAAAATCAGTTTCATATACATTTTACTGTGTTCATTTTAATGTTAATTCCTTATTTTTTTAAATTCTATAGCAAATACTGGCATAATGGGATAGATGTTTTAATTGAAGGCTTTATTACGGTTTTTTTTACTTATAGTTTCTTATGTTTAACACCCGCATATTACATAATGCGTTTAATACTAACAGATGCTTTTCACATAAAAGATACTGATGAAGATAATGAGCTAAGAAAAGAATTTAATGAGATGTTTTATAATTTTCGCTTAATTGAATATAAGTTATATAACAAAATACTTATCGCAGTAACAATCCCTGTTGTTATTCTATTTTGGATAATTTTGGCTATGTATGAGCAATAAATAACAAACAACATTTTACATTTTTCGTTAGAGATAATTTTTATACTTTATAAAACAGTAATGTTGTTTTAGCATAGATATATGGACACAAAAATTTTAAAAGCGATTAGACTTGAACGCTATTTATTCGGCATAGTTATTGCTATTTCTATGGTGTGGCTGGCAGAGTTGAGCGGAGAAAAAGAAATCATCTTTCCTGAAATTTGCGCACTTGCCATTGGCGCCTGGATATCCGAGCAGCAGCCATGGGCTGTAAATAAAAGAAGAATTTTTCTTTTAATGTCAGCTGCTGCCCTTTTTGGAGTGATGGTTGTCAGATATTGTCCTCTGCCGTTGATTTTTCAGGTATGTATTTGTTTTGCCTTTACCGGTATCATTCTTACGGTAAGTAAAACAAATTTTGTACCGATTATTTCTGCCTGCATACTGCCTGTGTATTTGAAAACAACCAGTCTTGTATATCCTGCCGCTGTGGTGATAATGGCATTCATTATAATTCTGGCTCAATGGGGTATGGAAAAATTCCATATGCGCCCGATAAACAAGTTTGTTCCATGTGAATTTAACTTAAAAAAACAGATTGTTAAATGGTCTAAATTGCTTGCTGTTTTTGGAACAATTGCGCTTATTCCATTTAAAACGCACCAAATATACTTTTTGGCACCGCCTTTGATTGTTATGTTCACTGAATTGTCAAACCCCAAAAGCCCTGCACGAAAAAAGCCGGCTTATATTGCAGGATTGATGACATTTAGCGCATTTATCGGCAGTGTATTCAGGCTGTTTTTTAATGTTTATTTAATGCTGCCATTATCTTTGTGTACAGCACTTTCGTGTATTGTTTTATTTGCAGCATTAAGCAAAATAAAAATAAATTTTCCGCCGGCAGGTGCGGTTTTATTAATTCCAATGATATTAGATGAAAATCTGCTCATAACTTTTCCCGCAGAAGTTCTGGTTGGTTCTATTGTTCTTAGTATAAGCGCTATGCTTTTGTTTAGAGAATAAAAATGGTAACAATTTTAGCAAATTTATATATTTAAGATAAAACAAAAAGAGAGGTACTAGCCCTCTCTTTTTGTTTATAAACTTTTTATTGTTTATACATATTGCGTTCCGTCTGCTGGTTTTAATTTCTTTGTAAGAATCAGAATCAAATCAACAAGCAGCCAGATACCTACAGCAAATAAGAATACAAAACCTACTGCAATTACTATTGTTACCCAGCCGATAAGCGTTAATGCCAGCATTGTAATTGCACTTTTTTTGTATCCAAGATAAAATCTGTGCGCACCAAATTGACCTAAAACAAACCATAACAAAATTGTTAACCAAAACAGTTTTCCTTGTTCCATCTTTTTACTCCTAAAACTACACTAACCTGAAATATTAAAATATGCCTTGAGTATAACATTATTTGAAAAATACCTATATACATCATTTGGACGATTAAGCTGTTACAGAAACGTAATATGTGTTTTGATGTTTCGACATATAATTGCTCTGTTATTTCTTCAGGATGATTTTATGAAAAAAGTATTTGTTTTTTGTTTGATTTCTTTTACTTTGTTTTTTCTGATTAGACCATTTGTTTATGATTCACAAAATAGAAGAGGCTGCTGCTCTCACCATGGCGGTGTATGCGGGTGCAGCCACGGCAGAGCAGTGTGCTGTGATGGAAGCTATAGTCCGTCTTGCGGGTGTGACTAATGTTTCGTATATTCTTTTTTGTTCTTTCTTTTTTTGTTGTACAAAGTACTTGCTTTGCCTCTCATATATACCTCGAAAAAGAATACCAGAACTACTGGTGCAAGCTCAATAACGGTCAAACAGAGTATATCTTGAATGATAAAACCAGAATAGACTGTCTGACAAAAGATTATGCAATTGAGTTTGACTTTGCACAGAAATGGGCTGAATCAATAGGTCAATCATTGTATTACGGTCTATGCACAGGGAAAAACTCCGGAATTGTTTTGATAATGGAAAATCCTCAAAAAGACATAAAATACCTGAACCGGCTTAATGAAGTTGCAAAAAAATATAATATTAAAGTCTGGACAATAACCCCTCAAGATATGCTTCAACCGTGCAATTACAACCATTAAATATTTTTTAGTTTGAAATAATTGTTACAAAATGTTAACAAAAAACAAATCAAAAAGGCAATTTTGAAATAAAAAATGTTTTTATTTTAATACGAGGAATTAATTACAAAACACGAGAGGATACCAACAATGGGTTACGCAATTTTCACAGCAAGAAAATTGATGTTGAGAAACCGCATTAACCAGATTAACTTCAGGATGATGCAGTTATCACAACAGCAACAGACCCTGGCAGAACAAGCCAGTCGTTGGGAACGTGCAATGGCAAATACACGCACGGTCTTCTCTCAGATTGGCAATATATTCCAGATGGGCATGAATGCAATGATTCAGGGACAAATGCAGCAGCTCTATAACAATAATGTTAACGGAGGCGGAGGTACTCAGGATTATTCAATCTTCAATACAATTTTGAGTACAGGCGGCTTGAACTTTATGGCAACTCCTATGGGTGCATATATGAATATGATGAGTCAGTCTCTGGATATGGCAAATCAAAATCAATTGCAACGTGTAAAAGATATGGAAAACCAGATAGAACTTCAAATGAAATCACTGGAAACACAATTGAAAGCGGCACAGGCAGAAATGGAAAGTGTCGAAAAGGCAGAAGACAACGAAATCAAAAGTTCGGCTCCAAAATTCGCATAATAAATTCAAACAATATAACAAAAAGTCGTATCAAAAAAGATACGACTTTTTATTTTGTAAAATAATCTTTTCCTGCAAGTTCATCGGGCATAAACTGCTGTTTGTAGTCAGGATTATCATGTGTGTAGACATATCCTTTGCCAAAACCGTATTTTTGGGCATCCTTGTAATGAGCATCACGCAAATGCATAGGCGGTGGATAGTCCAAACCGCCAGCTATGTCAGAAAGCGCCGCATCAATAGCACAGATTGCTCTGTTGGATTTTGGAGCATCCGCCACATATGCTGCAGCCAGAGCAAGAGGAATTCTGCCTTCCGGCATTCCGAGAAGTTCAACCGATTTGTGCGCATTTACTGCAATATTAAATGCATTCGGGTCAGCAAGTCCCACATCTTCTGCCGCACATACAATGAGACGGCGGGCTATGAATCTAGGGTCTTCTCCTGCCGCAATCATTTTTGCCATCCAGTATATTGCCGCATTTTTGTCACTTCCTCTCAGACTTTTTTGAAAAGCAGATGCCATGTCATAGTGCTCCTGTCTGGAGTATTTGATTCTTTTTTCCTGGGCCAGACTTTCGAGAATTTCTAATGACAAACTTCTTTTATTTTCTTTAAAATCTGCAGCAAAATACGAATTTTCAACGAGATTTAAAGCCAGTCTTGCATCACCGCCTGCGTATTTTACAATAAAATCCAGTACTTCTTGTTTCAGCGTAATGATTCCGTATTTTTCCGAAAGATACTTAAATCCTTTTTCAACAAGTTTTTCTATGGCTTCATCCTCCAAAGGTGTAAGCATCAACACCTGCACTCTTGAAATCAAAGCCGGAACAACCTGAAAAGACGGATTTTCCGTTGTCGAACCTATAAGATAAAAAGTTCCGTTTTCCAAGTATGGCAACAATGCATCCTGCTGTGTTTTGCTGTACCTGTGGATTTCGTCAATAAACAGAATTGTTTTTTTGTTGTAACGTAAATTCTCTTTTGCTTTTTCAACGCAGTCTTTAATGTCTTTTATACCGGAGTTAACGGCACTTAGTTCGATAAAATCGCTGCTTGTTTTTGTTGCAATTAATCTTGCCAGTGTCGTTTTCCCACAGCCCGGAGGTCCCCAGAAGATACATGAAAAAAGTCTCCCTGAATTCAGCAAATTCAAAAAAGCGGTATTCTTGCCTATTACTTGGTTTTGCCCGAGATATTCTTCAAGTGTTCTTGGTCTGAGCAATTCAGCAAGAGGTGTTTGTCTGTTTTGGTTTTCCAATGAATTAAATAAGTCCATTCCGCCCCGTTTCTTTGTCTTTATTTTATAATATGTCCTCAAATGAGCAAAGTCAAAAATGACATGTTTTAGAATTCAGTTATAATTAATACTATGAAAAAGATTTTTGTAAAAATTCCATTGCTTTTAATGTGTGCACTGTTGTGTACAGGTGCCGGATACAAAGGTTCTTTGCCGGATATCAGCCAGCAGTTTGAAAGCAAAGTTCCAAAAACCGAGGTTACAAAAGGTCTGTTTAAGCCGTTCGATGAATCGGAAGGCAGACCAAATTACAAAAAAGTACCGAGAGAAAACAAAGCTTATATCGATATTATTTTGAAAAAGGACAAAACTTCACCTTATATAAACGACCTGAACGATGTTATTTTAATACTGGAAAAAATGCAAAAATGCATACAAAAAAATGACAGTATCCAAAAGTTTAATGCAATAGCCAGCTCAATAATCGACCATGCCGACTATATGAGTAAAAAATATGCAAACAGTCCCGAAAGATACTATATTTCTTTTGCAAAACTTCAGAGTATTTCCCAGCAGGCAAGGGATATTGCCACTTTAAGATGTGAGTCTCAGGTATACATAAAATATCTGACTTATCAGGGTGAGGGTGAAATGTATAACCAGAAAAATATAGACAAGCGTATTCAAGACTTTTCAAAAGAACTAGATAATGCAATTAGAATTATGAAAGATTCCCGATAATCCGGTCCTGTTAGCTTTCAGTCTAATGTTATGTTTGTTGGAATATATTATTCTGTCTTTGTAAAAAACGAAGATGAGGATAATTATGATTAGAAGAATTCTGGTTTTGTGCTTTATTTTGAGCCTTTCCTGCCCTGCTCACGCCGTGAAAATAAAAAAGTTTAAACCGCTTGCGCAGCCTTCCCCTGTGTCATCGGCTGCTTTACAAAATCCGGCAAATCAAATATCAAGCAGCGAAAGTTATCCCAAAATTACGCAGCTTGAATACAGTATTTTCAAAAAAAGCTATGAAAAACAAAATATATATTCTCGCTTGAACAGGTTAGAAAAAAAGATTTTTAATACAACATATGACGGGCTGCCTCTTGCAAACAGGGTGGATAACCTTATGAATAATATTGATTCCGGTATTTTATACGGGATAACATCAAAAGACCTTGCAAAACTTGAAACAAAAGTTCTTGGCAGAACGTATATGAATGATGATACGGAATCTCGTATTACCAGAATGGAAAAAGAGATGCTCGGAGCTATGCAGGGAGGAAACCTTAAAGACAGATATGATACAATAAAGACAGCATCAAAACATTACAATTCATATCCGGAAATTGTTCAAAGTCAGAATGTTTATACCCCTTTTTCTTCATTCGGTTATGACCCGTACTACAGCGGATACCCGTACTCAACCGGAAGATACCGCCGTTCGCCCGGCGTGGGAAGTATTTTAAACAGCATGGCAAACAGAGTTATGCGAACAAGACACTATGCACCCGGAGGCATGCTGACAGGTTTTACTCCTCCGCTTTACGACAATTACAGACGTTATGCAAATCCCGGCTTCGGTCATCAGCAATATTACTGGGGCAACAGAGGAGGCTTTTTGAGGAACAGAAATTTTGGCAACGGCGCAAGTGTAAGAATTCTTGATTAGAATGTACAAATTAAAAAATTTTGCTATAATAGCTATCTCGATGATTTTTATTAAGGAGTAGAAATTATGGCAAAAGATTGCAGTTTTGATGTTGTCTCTGAATTTGATAAACAGGAGCTTGTAAATGCAGTTGACCAAGCAAAAAGAGAATTGACTTCGAGATTTGATTTGAAAAACTCAAATTCCGATATAAATCTTGAAGCTGACAAATGTATTACTATTACAACAAATGATGATATGAAACTTCGCAATATTCTCGATATTTTGCAGACAAAACTTGTTAAAAGAAATATAAATATAAAGGTTCTGGACCCTCAGCCTGTTGAAAATGCTCTGGGCGGCAATGTCAGACAGGTGTTTAATCTCAAAAAAGGTCTTTCAACAGAACTTGCCAAAAAGATTGTTGCGGATATTAAAAATTCAAAACTTAAAGTTCAAGCCTCAATTCAGGGCGAACAGGTCAGGGTCTCGGGAAAAAGCAAGGATGATTTGCAGGAGGTTATCAGACTGTTAAAAGGAAAAGAAGACGATTATGATATTCCTTTGCAGTTTCAAAATTACAGATAAAATTTTGTAAATATATGTTTCAAACTTAAATTCCGCTAGCAAAAATTAATTTTTACAAACTTAAATAAATAGGCAATTTGGAGCACTTAATTTAAGAATTGTAAAATGATTTTTGAAAAAAACTTGTCAAAGATTTCATCTTATGAGAAGTTACTTAAGGGCAGGAAAATGATAATAAGTCAGAAACATAATATCACCTATAAAGATCGAATGAGTCACAGACAAAAGCCACTTGTGATTTCAGCCGAACTTTCACCGAATAACTATCAAGAAAAAGCGCCGCTAAAGAGAGATGTAAATGATATTTCCTTTAAAGGCGCTTTCTCTTTATATAATGTAAAAACATATAACCTTAAAAAGAATCTCGAATTTTTGGAACGTTTCATCGGAAAAGCTCCGGTAAAACTGGAAGAGAATTTTTCAAAAATTCACTGGTCTGATATAAGAGACCACGTAAAACCTCTCGCAAACGGACAGGTAGAAGTAAAAACAAAAAACTGGACAAGACTTTTGATGGAAGGCATTGTCTATCCGTTTACTGAATTGCCTTTGTATATTGCAAATTCCTTCAAAAAGAAATTTACCGGCAAAAGTTTTGCATCAACCGCTGAAAGAACTGCCGAGCAAATGGCAAACAGAGGTTTTCTACAAAAGAAAATGGATATCCTCAAAAACAGCGATATTGTAAACTCTTTTGACGGATATATGAGTATTGCGGAAAAGCTTCAGCACGACAATAAAAATGTACAGTCAGCAAGTTTGTTTACCAAAGCAATGAAAATGTTCGACCCCAAATCAGGAAACTACAACGGGGTTCATGAACGTGCACTGACCAGAATAGTTACAGGCTTTATACCGGCATTTTTCCTTGCAAATGATGCGTATAACCTCTCAAGACTTTGTGATGATGATCCGCAAAAAGCTGAAGAAGAAAAGAAACTGCGTTTTAATCAGGAGACAAAACGTATTGTTTCAAACGCTTATTTACAATTGATTACGCTCGGTGCTCTGTCCAAATTTATCAATTCTAAAAAATGGGTATTTATGCTTGTTACTGCGGTTACCGTTGTGATTACGGAGGCATTGTCCAGATTGTCAAACGGCAGAAAACTTCATTTTATAAGCAAAGAAGAAGCTCAAAAAATTAATGCGGAAAACAGAGCAAAAGAACAGGCTAATGCATCTGAACAAAATCACAATGTTGCTGAAAACACTGTACAGCAGCAAAAGGACAAAGCTGAACCTGTCAAAGAAGAAAATAAACAGGAAAATGTACAGCCAAGTTTTAAAGGCTCAAAAATATTTCAGGGCTTTGGTCTTGCATCGGAAATGCCTTATGCAACTATGACACCTTCGCCGGTTTCAGATAAAGGAATTCTACCTTCAAATGACAAACCTCTTTTGACATTCTCTACTCTTACAAAATGGTTTGTCGGAATGATTGTTGCCGGTTTTGCCATGAAATATGCCAAAAAGAATGTGAAAATCAACGGACAATCCCTTCAAAAGTATTTTGATGTTATTTCCAAGAAATATGACAAAGTTTACAGCAAAATTACGAAAACTAATTACACAATAAGCAAAGAAAAGTTCAATCAGGTAATTACAAAACTCAAAGAGTATGACAATGTACTCGGAAGCAAATTTGAAGATGTAGTATTGAAATACCAAAAGACCACGGCTTTGAACAAAAATGCTGATAAAATTGCACAAATACTTGAAAATGAAGGCTTTAGTGAATTAGCCAACAAATTCAGACAAATTGCAAACAAAAAATTGTCATCAAGCTTTAAAGATATTGCAAAAAATGTAGAAGCTTCAGACTTCTTTAATGCAAGAGACAATAAAATCATAGAAAGCAATTTAAAAGAATTCTTTGAATTGTTAAAGGGCAGCAACCTGACAAAAGAAGCAGATGAACTGAACAATATTCTGTTCGAAAACGGTGCATTTAATATTAAAAACTATTCAAAAGCAAAAGCTTATGTTGAAAAAGTAAAAGAACTCAAACCTTTCTCAACGACTTTTGAAAACAGGTTTAAAGTTGATATCGATGCTGAAAATCTAAAATTTGTGGACGAAGCAATCAATTCACTAAAAGCAAAAAATAGTGAAAACACGGCAAAAGTCGAAGAAATATTCAACAATGCCTTGAATGCTCAGGAATACACACTCGGAAGCCGTGCTAAAAAAGGTGTGAAAGAGCTTACAGATTTTATTATACAACCGTTTAAATTTATGTGGGGCACAATTACTCTGCCGTTCAAACACATTGCAAAACCCATATACAATGCGGTTAAAAAAGAAGCGAAATTGCCAAAATGGGATAGCGAGATTGATGCTGCATTCAACGGAATAAAAAGGTTGACGGACAAGTCAATTATTAACAGAACACCCAAAATTGACTTACCAAAAGACAAGTTTGCGCAGTATATGGATTTGCAGATAAACAAAGCATTTAATTCATCTACTATGTCAAATATATCAAACTCTGATTTGTCAGTTCTTGCCAAAAACACATCAACAGCGGCTACTGCATGGTTCTTGATGGCAGACAATCACAATATGGTTATGTTGAAATCAAACGGTGAAGACAAAGACGGAGCTGTTCTCAAAGCAAAAGAAAGAGCTGTTCAGGAGACATCAAGAACGTTCTATAGTGCTATGTTTATCAATCTGTTCAATGACACCTTCCGCAATCTGTATAACTCCAGCCTGCTCGGTGCACAGAGTGTAAACGTTGTTTCTACATTGCTGGGTGAGTATGTAAACAGAAAAGCTATCGGTATGCCGGTAAAAGAACACAGCAAAGCAGAAATTGAAGAAATGGATAACAGAAATCTAAACAGACAGGATTTACTCGGCAAATTCTTTAGATTTATGTCAAGACTGACAGGCAAAAAGGCTTTGACACAAAGAGAACAAAACAAATAGATTTTTGAACACAAACAAAAACATGACTCAAAAGAGTCATGTTTTTGTTATAAATATTTATTTTTATAAATGTTTCTCTATGTTTGAAAGTATAGAGGTCTTTGGCATAAGCCCTACCAGCCGTTCAACAGGTTTTCCGTCTTTGAATACGAGCAGTGTGGGTAATCCGCTCACAGAATATTCTTTTGCTGACTTAAGATTTTCGTCAGTGTTGAGTTTTACAACTTTTATTTTTCCAGCAAGTTCATTTGCTACTTCGTCAAGAACAGGACCGAGCTTTCGGCAGGGACCGCACCATGGCGCCCAGAAGTCTACTACTGTAATACCTGTAGTATTGACAACTTCCTGTTCAAAACTGTTGTCTGTAATATCTAAAGCGTTTGACATAAAACGACTCCTCTATCAAATATTATTTTATTAATAAACTAATATTACCAAAAATTGAATTAATAGGCTAGGTTAAACAAAAAATAATATAAAAAATTATTGACTCTGAATATTCATTTGATATTATAAATAACAGGCAGTAGCCGAGTGTTTTTGAACATCAGCTTAAATGCCACGTTAGCTCAGTTGGTAGAGCAAGGGACTGAAAATCCCTGTGTCCTTGGTTCGATTCCGAGACGTGGCACCACTTTTAAAAGACAGCACCAGCTGTCTTTTTTTTTCGGAATCGAACCCTTGGTTCTCCCCTCTCATAAAACAAGACATTTAGTCTTGTTTTACTCGGCAGAGTGAGACGTGGCACCACTTTTAAAAGACAGCACCAGCTGTCTTTTTTTTTCGGAATCGAACCCTTGGTTCTCACCTCTCCTCAAAAGTGACATTTAGGCTTATTGTACTTATTTGAGTGGGGTGAGTAGCTCAACTGGTGTGATTATTTTGGGCAATCGGCATATGTCGTGGGTTTGAGGGGTAGGAAGCAAGCAAACCATTTGACCCAGCAACCGGTCAAATTACTCTTTTGCTGGTCAGGGCAGATGGTATGATTATTTTGGGCAAATGATTTCAAGACGAGGTTTTTAACCTATTTTTGAACTAAATACTCAAACCATGTGACTCTTTACAAATCTATAGGGTTAAGGGGTAGTAAACAATCAAACTATTTGACCAAAAGCCAGTCAATTTAATCTTTTGCTAGTCAGGGGAAATGTATAAAAAATAATTTCTGTCGGTTTAGAAAAGCAACCTACAAAACTAATCAATTGTTGGGCTATAAGCCCAAGCTACAAACTAACATTAATAATACGGCATCCTAAAAGGATTACTGTAAATGTTTACATCATGATGCATTGTGCCATTGTATTGAACATTTATTGGTTGTCTTCGTAATTCCAGTTCATGTGCTCTTTGTTGTTCTTTTTCAATGTTTTCTCGAATGTATCTTAATGAAGCTGCTCTTTGTTCTGCTGCTATAGCTTCTTGTCTTTTATATTCATCATTTATTCTATTTTGTCTTGCTCTTACTTTTTCGTAGCAAGCTTTTCTGTGTTGTTGTGGTATTGAATCACAATATGATACTTCTCTTTCAAAATCTTGTCTTCTTTTATACCAATAGTTATTTTGTTTAGCTTTACATCTTTTTCCATATACAAAGTAAGAATTATAATCAGGTTGTGCATCCTCAAATCCATATGGCACAAATTCGTTCCACAATGGTCTATTTACATCATAATTTGCATGTGCAGATAATTGGATGATAATAATTAATAATATAACAATAAAAATATTTTTTTTCATTTCCCATCAATCACATTATAAAAACATGCAAATTATATTAAAAAATTTTATTTCAATCAATATGTAAAGAGTAGGTAGGGCATACTTGCCCAACCTACTCTTTAAAAATCGGTTATCTAAACAAGAAAGAAAAAGGCGTTTTTCAAAGACTTTATTATGAATATACTATAATAAATGAAACCAAATTAAATAATCAAATCAACTATATTCACTATAATCCCTTAAAACACGCACTTGTCAAAAAAGTTAAAGATTGGGAATATTCTTCTTTTAACAAATTTGTTAAATAAGATTTATATATTAACTATGGTAGCTTCAGAGATATTGCAAATATCAAAGATTTTGATTTTGAATAATCATATTTACTGTGAATTCTACATAAAATAATTGCTCATATACAGTCACTTTTTCGTCGGCAGAGTGAGACGTGGCACCATTTAAAACCAGTCATAGACTGGTTTTAATGCCGATTTTTAAAATCAAATCATTTAGCTTTTCACTGTGTGTAATCTGTGGGTAATTTTTAAGATTATATTGTAAAATATAAAAAATTATGGCAAATTTTATTTTTATCGGGTTTATAATCTATAAAAAATAAAGAAACACCATGAAAATTCAAAAAACACAGACTAATTACCATACGAGTTTTGGCAAATTTATAAAAACTTCCGGCAATAGAGAAGAAATTGCCAAAGCAAAAGACATGCTCTGGACTGTTGAAGAGCCGCATATTTCTTTGTCGCAAAAAGGTTTAAAAAATGATGTGTTGTATATCATCAGCGGAAAAGAATATGACAAGTTTATCGACTTAACAAAAGAGGTTTATTTTAGAGACCTCCGAACAGATTTGGAAAAGTTTATGCCTTTTAAGCCCAAAACAAAAAAAATCTCCTCTGTATTGAAAAAACTGAAAGAAAACAAATTCAAATTGTAAAATAGATAATATTAAGCTATTTTACATTTTAATGATTAAGTTTTGTAATTTACTATCTTCATGCGCTAATAATGTAGTAGTATAAAATTGATTACATGTTTGTACTCTACCGAAACGAAAGGGCCATCATATTATGATAGATACATTGGTTGAAAAAAAACTTTATCCGCATGCAGAGTTTGTAAAAGGCAAATGGTGCGATGAAATTAACGTAAGAGATTTTATCCAAAGAAACTATACACCCTATGACGGTGATGCCAGTTTTCTTGAAGGTCCGACAAAAGCTACGGAAAAGCTCTGGTCGGAATCATTGGAACTGCTGAAAGAAGAACAGGATAACGGCGGTGTCCTTGATATGGATACAAAGATTGTATCTACTATAACATCACACAAAGCCGGATATATTGATAAAGATTTGGAAAAAATTGTAGGCTTCCAGACAGATGAACCCCTGAAACGTTCCATGCAGCCTTTTGGCGGTATCAGAATGGCGGAAACAGCTTGCAAATCATATGGTTTCGAAGTTGATCCGGAAATCTCAAAGATTTTTACAGAATACAGAAAAACTCACAATCAGGGTGTGTTTGATGTTTATACACCGGAAATGAAAGCTGCAAGACATGCTGCAATCATTACCGGATTGCCTGATGCTTACGGCAGAGGCAGAATTATCGGTGACTACAGAAGAGTCGCACTCTATGGTATTGATAGACTTATTGAAGACAAAAAACAGCAATTCGCTTCTCTGGAAGGAGAAATGACACCTGACAGAATACAATTGAGAGAAGAAATTTCAGAACAAATAAAAGCTCTCAAAGAGATGATTGAGCTCGGTCAAATCTACGGTTTTGATATTTCAAAACCCGCAAGAAATGCGCAAGAAGCTATTCAGTGGCTCTATTTCGGCTATCTCGCCGCAATTAAGGAACAAAACGGTGCTGCTATGAGCATCGGAAGAACATCAACATTCCTGGATATCTATATAGAAAGAGACCTGAAAGAGGGAATAATTACGGAAGCTGAAGCTCAAGAGATGATTGACCATTTCATTATGAAGCTCAGATTTGTAAAATTTGCCAGAACACCGGAGTATAACGCACTGTTTTCCGGCGACCCGACATGGGTTACAGAATCAATCGGCGGTATGGGCGTAGACGGCAGAACTCTTGTTACGAAAAACTCGTTCAGATATCTCCATACTCTGGAAAATCTGGGCACTGCACCTGAGCCGAATATGACGGTTCTCTGGTCAAAAAATCTTCCGCACAACTTCAAAAAGTATTGTGCACACATTTCTATTACAACTTCATCAATTCAATATGAAAACGATGATATGATGAGACAAACACACGGTGATGATTATGCTATTGCCTGCTGTGTATCATCTATGGTTGTAGGTAAAGAAATGCAATTTTTCGGCGCCAGAGCAAACCTCGCAAAATGTCTGTTGTATGCAATTAACGGCGGCGTAGATGAGATTTCAAAACAGCAGGTCGGTCCGAAATACCGCCCTGTAGAAGGTGAATATCTTGACTATGATGATGTTATGGCAAAATATGATGATATGATGGAATGGCTTGCCGGTTTGTATGTAAATACACTGAACATCATCCATTATATGCATGACAAATACTGCTATGAAAGAAGCCAGATGGCTCTTCATGACAGAGATGTAAAAAGATATTTTGCAACAGGTATAGCCGGACTTTCTGTTGTTGCAGACTCTCTTTCTGCAATAAAATACGCAAAAGTCAGAGCAATCAGAGACGAAAACGGCGTTGTAGTTGATTATGACGTTGAAGGTGATTTCCCGAAATACGGAAATAATGATGACAGAGTTGATTCTATTGCAGTAAATCTTGTCAGAAGTTTTATGTCAAAAATCAGAAAACATTATACCTACAGAAACTCAATCCCGACTCTGTCAATTTTGACAATCACATCAAATGTTGTGTACGGCAAAAAAACCGGAAATACACCTGACGGAAGAAAACAGGGTGTGCCTCTGGCTCCCGGCGCAAACCCGATGCATGGCAGAGATGAAAACGGGGCTGTTGCATCTCTTGCATCTGTTGCAAAACTTCCGTTTGAAGATGCGCAGGACGGAATTTCTAACACGTTTTCAATTATTCCGAATGCACTTGGCAAGAGCGAAATTTTTGTCGGTGATTTGAATATTGAACTCGATACCGGCTGTTCAAGCTGTAATATAAAATAGGAGGAAAATATACAATGTCTAATATGCAAGAAGAAAATTTGATTGATATACTTGACGGATATGTAGAAAAGGGCGGACACCACCTCAATGTTAATGTATTTAACAGAGAGACTCTGCTTGATGCTCAGGAGCATCCGGAAAAATATCCGCAGTTAACAGTTCGTGTTTCAGGATATGCTGTTAATTTCAACAAATTGACAAAAGAACAGCAAGACGATGTAATTTCCAGAACATTCCATTCTGCAATTTAGATTATGGAGAACAAGGGAAATATACATTCTATAGAAAGTCTGGGTACTGTTGACGGACCCGGTGTTCGTTTTGTGGTTTTTTTGCAGGGCTGTCCGCTTCGATGCATGTACTGTCACAACCCCGACAGCTGGACTACACAAAAAAATCAGGAAATGACAGCGGATGAGATTATTTCAAAGTATCTGGGCGTAAAAGAGTTTGCAAAAGGAGGTATTACTGTCACAGGCGGTGAACCCCTTTTGCAGATTGATTTTTTAACAGAGGTCTTTGAAAAATTCAAAGAAATCAATGTCCACACGGCGCTGGATACTTCGGGATTTCTTTTTAATCCTGAAAATACACAAAAAATTGACAGACTCTTAGCTTCAACGAGTCTTGTTTTGCTGGATATAAAACACATTGATGACAATGAACACAAAAAACTTACCGGAGTGTCCAACAAAAATATTCTTGCTTTTGCAAGATATTTGTCCGACAAAAAAATTCCTGTCTGGATTAGACACGTTGTTGTGAAAGGCATTACAGATGATAAGAATTATTTGAGAAAGCTCGGAGAGTTTATTGCCTCTTTGAATAATGTGCAGGCTCTTGATGTTTTGCCCTATCACAATATGGCAATACCGAAATATAAAAAGCTGAATATAGATTATCCTCTGGCAGATACGCCCCAAACGACAAAAGAAGAAGCTATAAAAGCAAGAGACATAATTTTGAAGGCAATAAAAGAAACCAGGGAAAAATAATGAAGGAAAAACCGTTTAAGCATCTGAAAACAGGAAATACCTATTACATGATTAGAGATGATGTAATAAACTGTACAAACGCAAACGATGACCAGATTATGGTCATGTACAGACGTGATGATTTGCCTGATAAAATTTTTGTCAGAGAAAGAACTGAATTTTTTCAAAAGTTTGAAGAAATTAAGTAAAAATTTTGATTTTTATTTAGATAAATTACAAAAACAGCAGTATTTTGTAATAAAATTGCCAATTTATACTATAATTTGAATAGTTGGCATAATTAATAAGGTTAAAAATGAAAAACTCCGCAATACAAGAACAAGAATGTTTACACTGGCGAATCAGCAATGAAATAAAAAAGCTTTTCTCAGAATGCAAAAATATTATCATCCCCGATACAAGAGATGAGTTAATAGACCTTTCTGTGAACGGAAAGGGCAATAAAGTTTTTGATGTCGGTTATGAAATACCGGAAAAAGGTTTCGTAAAAGAAGCAGAAGTTGTCAGATGCAAAAACGGTATTGCAATCAACTATCCGGAAGCATATATGAGAAGACGTGACCCTAATAGCATGGTTGTAAACAATATTGCTATGACCGATAAAGTCACTTATGAAGAGAGATTTAAACAAAAATTCGAACCTGTAAGAGAACAAACGCTCAACTGGCTTGCGGAAAATGAACTGATATTAATACCTTTTATGGCAGGCGGCAACAAGTATGGTTATCCTGCTTTGATGATTGCGCCAAAGAATGCGGCATTTTTTGCTGCAAGTATTTATGACCTGCAGGGTGTAATTCCGAATGATAAACTCGAAAAAGACTTTGCGCCGAAAGCTATCATTTATGTCGCACCGCCTTTTAGACACACTCATTTCAGCGGCAAACAGGTTGTTGTTCACAATCAGCAGAACGGAGTTCATGAAGTATTCTCATACAATCTGTACCCTGGTCCAAGTGCAAAAAAAGGTGTTTACGGGGTATTGCTGGCGCTCGGGCTTAAAGAAGATTTTGTTACGGTGCATGCATCTACGGTAAATATTACAACACCTTATGATAATGATATCAGTATTCTCCATGAGGGTGCTTCAGGCAGCGGAAAGAGCGAAATGCTCGAGTATGCCCATCGTGAAGAAGACGGACGATTGCTGCTGGGAAGAAATGTCGTTACCGGTGAAGAAAAACACCTCGCTTTACAGCAGGGCTGCAAACTTCAGCCCGTAACTGATGATATGGCTCTTTGTCATACAAGTTTTCAAAAAAATAACGGAAAGCTCACTGTTACAGATGCTGAAAATTCGTGGTTTGTCAGAATTGACCATATAAAAAAATACGGTACTGACCCGAATCTGGAATCAGTAACAACAAATCCCAAAGAACCGTTAATATTCTTCAATCTTGAGGCTCATCCGGATGCTACATGCCTGATATGGGAACACTCCGAAGATGCACCCGGCAAAAAATGCCCCAATCCGAGAATCATAATCCCGAGAAGCCAGATGAAAAATATTCTCGATGGTCCTATAGAAATAGACTATCGCAGTTTTGGCTTGAGAACACCGCCCTGCACAAAAGAGAATCCCTCATACGGAATATTCGGAATGCTGCATATTCTGCCGCCTGCGCTGGCATGGCTGTGGAGACTGGTAGCACCGAGAGGTTACGGAAATCCGAGCATTTCCGGAACGGATCAGGTTTCTTACAAACTTGAAAGTGAAGGCGTAGGTTCTTTCTGGCCGTTTGCAACGGGGAAAAGAGTTGATTTTGCGAACATTTTGCTCGAGCAATTTATGAATACGACCAAGACAAGAAATATTCTTATACCAAACCAGCACATAGGAGCTTGGGAAGTCGGTTTTATGGCAGAGTGGGTAATCAGAGAATACCTCGCAAGAAGAGGTCAGGCCTCGTTTAAGAAATTAAATCTGAAGCCCGCCAGACATCCGCTTGCCGGTTATATTCCCGAGAATATTCACGTTGAAGGTACAGCAATATCCAAAAAATTCTTTGACGTTACAAAACAACCGCAAATTGAAGAAGAGGGCTATGACAAAGGTGCAAAAATGCTCGAGGACTTCTTTAAAGAAGAACTCAAGCTGTATCTCAAGTCCGACCTTCATCCGCTTGGCAAGGCGATTATTCTATGTTGTATGGACAACGGTACAATTGAAGATTACGAAAAACTTATACCGGGGTCATATTAATAGAATACAAATTTTACTTACGGCGTAACTTAAAATTACAGGACTCGTCCTGCATATCTGTTTTGCCGTCAAAATCATTGTCTACTCCGTCAAAGCAGGAATTTATTGAGTTAAAAGACTCTGCCCCCGGATTTTTGTACAGCCATTTATCCGGTATATTGTTGTAAAAGTATATGAATTTTTCCTTAAACGCTTTTGCCAGTTTTGGATTTTCTATTATCAATACATTTTCATCGTTGTAGTTTTCTCCGCTTTTGGTAAAGTTCATTGAGCCGAGAACCACATATTTGTCATCAATTATAATTGATTTCATATGCATCTTTCCGGCACGATTTTCCGCTTTTACTTTTATTCCTAAAGGACGAAGATATTTTACGGAAGAATATTTCGAGGCTGCTGATGTTGCGTCGACAATTATCCTGACATCAACTCCTCTATTGTGTGCAGATACAAGAGCATTGTTTAAATCTTTATGGGTAAGAACAAAGACGGGAATATAAACATACTTTTGCGATGAATTTATCAAAGGTAATATATATTTTGAAATTGTTCTGTCCTGCGGAGAAAAATATGCCAGTATTCGGGTGCTGCCTGCTGACACACTTCTTTGTGCCGTGCCAGTGGATTTTAGCCGGTGAAAATACCCGTTGTACATCTGTTCAAATTCGTGTCTGTATATGGAGGCAAGTTCGTTTGATTTGACAAGAACAGCAGAATTTGCATTAAATCCGGACAGGTCAGTGTGGGAGATGTTTGCAGAGCCCGTCCAGACTTTTTTGTTGTCAAAGATAAAAAATTTGTCGTGCATTATTGCATCCTTGACACTTTTTCCGTTTGGCAGGGTTTCTGTGATTACATCAATGTCTCTTTTTCCGCTTTTGAGTACGCTGTTTAATTTCGCTGTTTCAGAATATATTGTATAGCCGTTTTTGTCTGTATCATAGACCCATCTGATTTTCACACCTCTTTTTTGTGCATTTATCAACGCTTTTGTGATTTCCGGCTGGTTATCTACTCCGTATATTGCAAAATCAATGGTTTGCTTTGCTGAATTGATTTCGTTTAACAGTGATTTGCACAGCGTCGTAAGGCATTTGTTTGATGGATAATAATATTTTGTGTAATCTGTTACGAAAAATTCGATATTATCATCTTTATATAAAGGTTTGTACGCTTCATATACGTCTTTGGGATATTTTAGTTGTTGTGCGGTTTTCGTGCCTGATGATTTGCCTGAAAGAAAACATAACTTGCAGGGAGCTGCATTTTGCCCTAAATCAGAAATTTTTACTATCTCTTCATTTGATGACGTCAATGCATATTTGCAGTCTAGTTTGTGATATTTACCGGAGTTTTTGTTGTAACTGACAAGGTTAAGTGTCTTTGCGTATTCAAGATTTTTCAATACTTCATTTTTGTTTTTGTCTGTCAGAACATATCCTTTTTTCTTTAATAAGTCTGAATATTCGGCTCCGTCAGGCAGAATTATTTTTATATCCTTATTTATGTCCGAAATTAAAAGAACCTTTTTGTTCAAAAGATTTTGCTTTGCAAAAACTTTGCCGAGATACTCAAGATGAGCTTTTTCAATTTTGTCCGGCAGCTCTGGCAGAGAATAAAGACCGAACAATTGAATGAGTTCGTCATTGTCAGCGACATTATTTCTGTTTAGGTCAACATAAAACTCTGTCATTGATACTATTTTTATAACTTTGTATGTTTTTTCTTTCTTTAGGGAGAAAAAACATACAACACAAAAAAGGCAAGTAAGTATCAAGGCTGTAAAAATCTTTTTCATATAGAAATTATAAATTTAAATAAATCATAAGTAAATTTAGATTAATATTCTGGCACTTACTAAAAATATAGACTAAAATTGTGCTATGGAAATAAACGGAAAGAAAAAAGTTTTTGCATACCTTCATACCCACTGGGACAGGGAGTGGTATAGAGAGTTCGAGGAGTTCAGGGTTCGGCTCGTTGAGGTTTTCGACGATATTTTATACAAACTCAAAACCAAAGAGATTCCGTCTTTCTACTTTGACGGACAAACAGGAGCACTTGAAGACTATCTTGAAATAAAGCCGCAAAACACAAATCTTGTCAAAAAATTTATTAAAGAAAAAAGGCTCTTTGTCGGTCCATATTACTGCTCAACAGACAGTTTTCTTGTTGACAGCGAGTCTTTGATACGCAATTTGCAAATGGGAATAAAGTATTCAAAAAACTTTGGCTGCGAAGATTTTATTGCATATCATGCTGACACATTCGGACATAGTGCACATATCCCTCAGATTGTAAAATATTTTGATATCAAAAATGCCGTTTTCTGGCGAGGTTTGGGAGAACTGCCGTCGGAATTTCTGTTTAACGAGCTAAAGTCGACATATCTTATACAGGGATATTTTCATGACTATTTGAGTGCGGATGTTTCATATGAAAAAAAAGCGGCAATGTTCAAAAACACATTGGATAAAATAGCAAAATACTCATCAGAGAATATTCTTTTGCCGCTTGGTGCCGACCATCTGGCCGTTGCTGATAATGTAAAGACACAAATAGTAGAAATAAACAAGCTATTGCAGGATTACGAGATTGTTATAACAACTCCTTTTGAATACCTGAAGAAAGTTGAAAAAAACTACTCAAAAAATATTAAACATGAGTTTCGGAATACAAAAAGGAATTTTATCCTGCCGGGAGTATATTCATCCAGAATCGACTTGAAGCAAAAGAATTCTCATCTGCAATGGGAAATTTCAAGAATTGTTCAACCGTTTTCCGCTATTATGCAATTTGAGAAATATTCAAAATGTTTTCAGTCTTCAATTGACAATATTTATAAAGAACTAATAAACAACCATCCTCACGACAGCATATACGGCTGCAGTGTGGACAATGTGCATGCTGAGAATATTGCAAGATACAAACAGGTGGAACAAGGTTTGAATGCAGTTAAGAACAGTGTGATAAGAGATATTTATTCATCACATGAAATGTCCGTACTTAACCTTTCAAACTTTGATTACAGTGGCGCACTTAAAATAGTCTCAACTCAAAAACCCGACAAAATGTATAATGCCCAGCTTTTGTGCAAGAAGAAAGGTTTTCCTATCACAAGACTTTATCGAACAAATGAAATTCCTGTTACGGAAGACTATACGGATATTTATGAATACCTTGTGGACTTGAAGGCAATAAAACCTTTTTCATCAAAAAAAATTACAGAACGGGATATAAATAAAAACAGTACTTTAAAAATTACAGAAAAAAGCCTTGAAAATGAATACATAAAACTGTCTGTTAAAAACGGAAAAATTGAGTTAACAGACAAAAGAAAAGACAAAACACTCAAAAACTTTATTTCTATAATTGACAGAGCGGATGTCGGCGACAGCTACAACTTTGGTGCTTTAAAAAACGACAAGCCGCTTGAAGCAAAAATCAAAGGCTGCAAAATTTTCCAAAAAGGTCATATCAAAAGCACTCTCAAAATTGATTTTGAAATTGCTATTCCGTCCTTCTCAAATGACAAAGGCAGAGCAAAGAGCATTAAAAAGCACAATATTTCGATGTTTGTTTCTCTTGAAAATCAAAATGATTTTCTTGAATTTAATCTGCAATGGCAAAACAAATCAAAAGACCACATTTTACAGATAAAATTTAATATGGAGAATCCTGTTTCTCTGACCTATTCTGATGACCTTGCGGGATATACAAAGCGTAATTTTGATGCTGATTATGATATCTACAAATATATTCCCGCCCCCAGAGGAATTGAGCTGAAACATAATACAGCACCTTTTCAAAAGAGTTTGTGGGCGCAGGGGCTTGGCATTATTACAGAAGGGCTTCAGGAGTATGAAGTATTCAAAAATGAACTTCGCCTGACCTTGCTCAGAGCAACCGGCACAATTTCTAACCCGCACAATCCGACCCGTGGAACACCTGCAGGGCCTCCACTTCCAACACCTGATTTGCAGCTCACAGGGGAGCGAACTGCCGGATTTGCCTTAACCTTTAAAGATTCTATAAACGAACTGGAATCTGATACCGAAAAATTCTATACAACGTCGCTGCTTTTGAATGCTGAACTGGAAGACAAAACTCTGTTCTCTTCCTGCAACAAAAATATTCTTGTAAGTACCGTAAAATCTACGCCAAATGGTGATTTAATTATCCGTTTTGTAAATAAATCCGACAAAAAGCAGCGATTGAAATTTTCAACAGCTTTGAAAAACAAAGGAATATATTACACTGATGCAATGGAAAACATTACCGATGCATACAATGATTCGGATATTGAGCCAAATTCCTTTGTCACGGTTTGTTTGAAGAAATAAATTACCATTTGCCAAAGTGTATTTTGTCTTTTGCGCAATATTTTACCTGCTCTATTTCAGGTATATCATCTGCCGGATAGCCAAGACCTATGTAACAGGGTAAAAGATAATTCTCTGGCGCTCCGACGGCTTTTGCAGCATTTAAGCCTTCTTCCCCCACAGGTATTCTCATTGAACAAGCAAGCCCTTCTGCCGTTGCTGCAAGAAAAATATTTTCTATAACACACCATATAGAAGAAATCGGATTTAAAGAACTCACAGAAGACGGGTTCATTACTCCGGAATTTGATTTGAAAAACGGCATTATTATATGTGATGCATTGAACAGCATAGAATACTGCCTGGGCATTGCGACAGCATACATCTTTTGCTGTACCGTTCCGTCAACGAGTGTTTGTTTTAGTATATCAAGTGTCGGGGCAATGCCTTGCTTTACAAACTGCAGTGCATTTTTCTTTTCATCATCATCTTTTAAAACAACAAATCCCAGTTTCTCAAATGATCATGTGTCGGAGCCTGCAGACCTGCATTTATAATTCTTTCAAGAACTTCATAAGGAACTTTTTTGTTTTTAAAATCTCTGGTGATTCTTCTTTTGTAGATTGCTTCATACAGTTCCATACATAGACTCCTCTGTTTATATTTTTTTCAATTATATAATAAATTTATTGTTTAAATACTTTCGTTGGTATTATACTGTAAATGGGTAAGATTTTGTTTCAATCCGTGCGGATGTAATTCAGTGGTAGAATGCAACCTTCCCAAGGTTGACGCCGCGGGTTCGAGTCCCGTCGTCCGCTT
>CALVAQ010000012.1 GCA_944325595.1 Candidatus Gastranaerophilales bacterium | reverse complement strand
AAAATTGTGCTCTCTCTCTATTTTGATTATACTATGAATGTTCAAAAAGTTTTTTGATAATACACAGATGTCGTCGGAGTTGAGGAAAAATAAATGATTAACAACAAAAAAGTCGCTGTTATAATGCCTGCATACAATGCGGAAAAAACACTTGAGCAGACTTACAACGAATTATACAAAGATGTAGTCGATGAAATTATTCTCGTAGACGACAATTCTTCGGATAAAACAAAAGAAGTAGCAAAAAAACTCGGCATAACGACCATTGTCCATGACAAAAACAAAGGATACGGCGGAAACCAGAAAACCTGCTACACTGCCGCTCTCAAAACAGATGCCGATATAGTCATCATGGTTCATCCTGACTATCAGTATACACCGAAACTTGTCCCTGCAATGGCGGCAATGCTGGCATTTGACGAGTATGATGCATGTATTGCTTCAAGATTTATAGGAAAAGGTGCATTAGAAGGCGGCATGCCTTTGTACAAGTTTGTCGCAAACAGAATGCTGACATGGTTTCAAAATATTTTGTCAGGAGAAAGATTGAGCGAATACCATACGGGTTTTCGTGCTTTTTCAAGAGAAGTCCTTGAAACTCTACCTCTAAAAGACTGCGATGATGATTTTATTTTTGACAATGAAATGCTGGCGTTGATTTTTTACAAAGGATATACAATCGGTCAGATAAGCTGCCCTACAAAGTATTTTCCCGATGCTTCTTCTATCAATTTTTTGAGAAGCTGCAGGTATGGTTTTGGTGTTTTGAGAGTAAGTGTGCTTTATGCTCTGGCAAGACTCGGTATATACAAATCCAGAATTTTTAGAAAAAACGCCAAAACTCTCGACAAAAATGAAGATTTACCGTATCTTAATTAAATTTTAAGATATTTAAATTCAGACAGTATTTTAACTATCAATATTTATAAATGATGATGTTTTTTTACTCTGCCGCCGTCTACTTCGTGGACATTTTCAATAGTAATAAAGGCAGAATTGTCGAGTGATTTTACGAGTTGTTTGAGTTTTGTAATTTCCAGCCTGTTTATTACACAAAAAACAATTTTCTTTTCAGCTCCGGAATATCCGCCTCTGGCCTTTATATAAGTAACACTTACATCAAAATGCTCCATTATTGCATTGCCTATATCATCGTGTTTGTCAGTGACAATCCGGACTGCTTTTGATTCATTCAAACCTTCAATAACGACATCAATCAATCTGTAAGCAATAAAATATGCAATCATTGAATACATTGAACTTCGCCAGTCATTGTAAACAAAACCTGCAGCAGTAAAGATAAACAGGTTGAAAAACATAATTATCTCACCGACGGAGAAACTGACTTTTTTTGATAATCTCATGGAAAGAATTTCCGTGCCGTCAAGAGAAGAATTGCTTCTCAAAACAAGACCGACACCTATACCGAGTATCAAACCGCCGAAAATACATGCAAGAAAAGAGTCGCTAACATGTCTGTGGTTCAGCCATACAGGCATAAATGAAACACCCAGAGAAAGTATTGTAACGGCATAAAAAGTAAAAGCCACAAACAATTTGCCCATTTTTTTCAAAGCAAGAAATATAAAAGGCAGATTCAAGAGAAAAATACACCAGCCCAGCGGAAATTTGGTTTTGTAGCTTGTCATGATAGCTATACCCATAATCCCGCCGTCAATAATTTTGTTTGGAATCAAAAAAGCCTCGAGTGCAAATGCAGCAATCATTGCACCAAAAGTCATTACAATTACGTTAATTATATTTTTTTTCATAAAACTATAATACAACATTGCCCCGGGTTTTTACAACATTACAAAATATTTAATATAGTATTGCAGCTGCCGCCGGTTGATAAAAAAGCGGGAGGCAGAATGCTCTTTATTACAAATTTTCTCGGATATTTTTAATGACAACTAAAGGAATTTTGGTATAAAATATCTTTAAAGTTTAATATTTTGGAGAACCTGTGAAAAACACTATCATCCTGATTACAGAAAACGAAAAAACAGCTTTTAAAATACAAAAAAAAATTGTACTTTTAAGAAGCGGCGATTCTCCTGTTTTTTGCGGATATGAAAACTGTTTTGAAGCGGTAAAAAAGAAAAAACCCGTTCTTGTTATTTATCATTTAAAAAAAACACAAAAAGATGCTGAAAATTTTTTGAGTTTTTTACAAAAAATGAAACAGACAAAAGATATAGAAACAGCTTCTGTTTTGCTTTTGTATGAAGAAATTGATGAAAACACTCTCTGCAGTGCTTTTGAAAAAGGTTTGACGGATTTTCTGCCTGTTGATGCAACAGATTCGGAATACACAATCAGGACAATATGGTGTCTTCAAAAAAGAGAAAAATTCTATGAATCGGAAAGCAAAAAAGATATTCTTTCCCAGTTAAAAATTATAGACAAAAAAAATCATGCTTATACGGAAAATTACACATATACTATCTTAAAAGAAGAAAGCAAAAAAAACTGGGGAACTTTTGTCGTTGTAGCGCCTGATATAAATATCAGAAGCAAAATTTCTCCCCAAAACCTTATGAATATAATAAAAAAAATAGTAAGAACCTGTGATATTCTCGGTTATGCAACTGATTTTAAAATATATCTGTGGTTCAGAGAAACAGGCAGAGAAGACGTAGAAAAAATTCTTGAAAAAATAAGGAATTCTTTTACACTTGATTTTACTATCAGCGCCGGATATATAGAAACAAAAGACATAGCTTTTGATGAAGCGGAAATTCTGGCAAACAAAGCCCTTTCAAAAGCTCTTTTAAAAGGTGATACTATTCTTTATGCCAGAGAAAAAATAGAAAAAGAAGTAAATCTTGAAGCCAGTATAAAAAATTTCAAACTGCACAAAGAAAATTTTGTGAAAAAACTGGATTCTATAATATCGCCATTGTTTTATCAGACACAAAAAATTAACGAGGAAAGATTTTTTCAAACTCAAATTACTCAAAATGTAAGTGAAGAAAAAAGCTCTTTTGTTCTTGAAAATGAAAGAGGAAAAAGCAGTTTTATTGTGAGTTATCCCGGATTTACAGGAATAAATATAGAAATAATTCATGAAATAGAAGACATGGATAAACAAAAAGAAAAAATATTTGTAAATACAGAAGAATTAACGGAACAAAAACTGGAGTACCTGCTCAATTCTTTTATAAAAGATTTCAAAAATTACACAAACTGTTAAAAAGGAGAAATTATGACAATCGACATCACCTCTCAAAATTCAGCTTTTCTTTTCATTGACGTACAAGAAAAACTTGTCGGAATGCTTTTTAAAAACAAATGCGCCAAAAAAGCGGAAATTCTCTCAAGACTGGCAAAAGTTCTCGGAATAAAATGTGTTTTGACAGAACAGTATCCGCAGGGACTTGGCTCTACAATACCTCAGGTAAAATACAGTCTGCCTGACAGCGCAAAATATTTTGAAAAAACCGATTTCAATGCTCTGGCTCAAGCCGGCGTGGAAGATGCTTTGTCCGGCAGTAAAAATGTTTTTATTTTTGGTATTGAAACTCACATTTGTGTTTATCAAACAGCTATAGCTCTTTTAGAAAAAGGCTACAATGTTTTTGTTATAAAAGATGCCTGTGCTTCACGTGAAACAGATGAATTCAAAGCAGGAATAAATTTGATGGAAAAAGAGGGAGCAAAAATACTCACTACGGAAATGGTTGTTTTTGAAATGCTAAAATCATCAAAACATCCGAATTTTAAAGAAATACAGGCACTTATAAAATAAAATGTCAGAAAAATTTTAAAGGCACATCTTTTTGATGTACCCTCGGCAGCTGAAACACCGGATAAGATATGATATTAAAAGAATTTTCAGACTTTTTAAAAGAAAATGAGAATAAATCATCTGTTTCTCTTCTGTTTGTATGGTTAAAACTAAAAATAGAAACACCTGCAAAAAGTAATGTTGACAGAATTTTGCAAAAAGAAATATATATTGCAAAAAACAAATCGGGTACTTCTCTTTTTATTGGCAAATCACCGAGCGGAAGAAATCTTATACAGAGTTTGTATAATTTTGCATTGAGTTTTGAACAGCAAAAAATGTCACGATGGATTCACAATCAGAAAGCAAACAATTTTAAAAATTGTAAAAATAATGATACATAAGCTTTTTGGCATGGTTTCATGCCAATTTTTTGTATTATCATGTAAAATTCTTTTGTTCAAAACCTGTTCAAAACTCATTTTTTCTGTTCAAAACCTGTTAAGTTTTTGACAGTTTTCTACAGGAAAAATAAAAAATTAAAATTTTTAAAAAAGTTTTCTACAATTTTTAACACGGTTTCTACAATTTATTTACAAAGTTTTGAACAAGTTGTATGCTTTTGCCTGTTTGGTTTATAATAGTTTTGAACAGATTTTTTTATCTTTATTATTATTATTAATTTTATATATTTATATATATTAATTTATAATTAAAGAAAAAAACGAAAAATTTTTAAACAAACAAATCGGGAGAAAAACATGGCAAATATGGAATTTACTATAGAAAAAGAAGCTCTTCTTACAAATCTAAAAATTGTAGAAAAAACTACAGTAACAAGAGGTATACAACCCGTACTTGCCAATATTTTGATAAACGCCACTTCTGACAATTTTATCACTTTTTGTGCAACAGATTTGGATATAAATATTTCATCAAAAACAATTGCTTCTGTTCAAACTCCGGGAAAAATTACTCTGCCTGCTAAAAAATTGTCAGAAATTGCTTCACGTTTGAGCAACAAGCCCGTTGTTTTTTCTTTGAATGATGAAACGAATATTGTTAATATTACCTGCGGAAATTCAAAATTTGAACTCATCGGTATCTCAGCTGATGAATTTCCCGTAACTATAAATGAAGAAGAAATAAAAGACAAAGAAAGTGTTGAAATAGAACTCAATCCTTTCATAAAATCTATTAAATACACTGCTTTTTCTGCAGCAAATTATGAAAACAGAAATATAATCAGCGGTGTTTTTTGCTCAATTTCAAAAGAAAATATTGAAATGGCAGCTACAGACGGAAACAGACTAACAAGAATTGTTGAAAAAATTACAAACGAAACAGGCACCGAAGTCAGCTGTGTAATTCCTTCAAAAACACTTCAGGAATTTTTGAGAATATCTTCATTCCTGAAGGATTTGAACGAAGAAAAAATATCTTTGATTATTGAAAAAACAAAAATTACTTTCAAAACAAATTCAATGCTTATGTCATCAAGACTGCTTGAGGGAGAATATCCTCCATACAAACAGCTTATACCTCAAAGCTGTGAAAAAAATGCAACAGTAAAAAGAGAAGAAATGATTTCATCTCTTGAGAGAGTAGCTGTAATGGTAAACGAAAGAACCAATATAGTCAGATTTATATTTGGTGAAAATACTCTGTTTTTGAAAGCCGATACTCCTGATTCAGGACTCGGTGAAGATTCTTTCCCTATAGAATATACAGATGATGAATTGACTATAGCTTTCAATTACAGATATATTCTTGATTCTTTAAAAATTATGGAATCGGAAAAAGTTCAAATAGGTCTCGGCGGAAGTCTTTCCGCTACACTATTCAAACCTGTCAGTGATGATGATTATTTGTGTTTGATTATGCCTATTCAGATTAGATAAATTTTAATAAAACAGATATTAAAAAAACAGACTCTAAAAAGTCTGTTTTTTTTTGTTTTTTTAACAAAATAGACCAGATGGTCAATATAAAATCAACTCTCATTTAACCCCGTGATTGATGTTTTTGTCATGTTCTATCAGATATTATTTAGTTACGAACTTGGTTCGGCTAAAAAGTTGAGTAAAAACCTTATTGGGGAGTATTGGGAAATAGTATGAGAAGTATCGTAAAATTCACTACAAAATTATCACTGGTCAGTCTGGCATTTTGTATTTCTATGTCAAATGTTTTTGCAAACACATTGTCAGAAGTTGAAATTAATGCTGTTGATTCCGGATATGGTATTGTTTTAAAAACAGATGAAGCTGCACAGATGAAAAAAATAGTTTCATCAGACAACAAAATGACAATTGAACTCAAAGACGTAAAAGTTTCCGAGGATATCAATACCGTTTATAACAATGTAGCCAATATTGATAATGTAACTATTTCTCCTGTTTCCAAAAATGATATAAAAATTGTTTTCAAAGGCAAAGATATTTCAAACAGCAAAGTTTCTTTTGAACCCTTAAAAACAGATATTTTGGCTCCTGTCGTTCAAGAAACAAAACAGTCTATTGAACTGAGTGCTCCTGTTTCCAGCTATACACCTGTATACAATCCTCAAGATTTTGTAACGGAAGAGATTGATCAGACGGCAAATCCTCAGCTAAATGAAGTTTTGACAAAAATGCATATATCAAGAAAAATGCTGCTTACAGTAAAAAGATATACAAAAGCTGTTGTTAACAAATTAAACAATGCCGCTCACGGCGACATAAATTTTATGACAATTGCCGGAATTATTATTGTAATAGGTGCATTCTTGTTTAAGCCGTCCAGAAAACAAACAGCTTTACCGAAAAGAGAAAAAACAATAGGTCTTGAACCGAGAGAAAATATTGAAAGAGAAATAGGCTTGAATCGTTCTCTTGCAGACAATATGAATATAAACAGAGTATCTGTTCCTTCTGCTGCAAAAGCAGGTTACGGAATGAGAGCATATCAGCAGAGTCAAAAAAATCCTTATACATCAATAAATGCTTCAACAAACGGTATTTCAGGTATAGCAAGAAGAAAACCTCTTTCGGCAAGTTCACCAATAAAAAAACAAACACTAAAAGCTCAGCCGATTACAAAGGAATCAGCTCCGCTTAAAATGAACAAAACAAAAATTGAGGCATCTCAATTGCCGAATTTGAAACAAATGAAAAATACAACACCCGCTATACAGCCTGTTTCAAACATAATGTCAAAAATGAAAGCAAAAGAAGCAGTTCCTTCTGATTTGGACAGCATGAAATTTTTGGAATCTATTACAAAAATCTATGAAAACAGTGGAAGATCAGATCTTGCTAAAGGATTGAAAGACAATTTGAGAAAAGCACAATTAACTCATAATGTCTAAATTAGATAACAAAAAAATATTAGAGAGAGAAAACTAACTAACCTAACTTAAATTAGACGATACTCAACAATATGCGGAGCAGAGGACTGCTCCTTTTTTTTATTCCGTAAAAAAATATTTTTTCTAATTTGTGCCGCAACTGCTGCCGGTCTTTTAAAACCGGACACTACGAAAAACTTTACATTTCCTTTCGCTATGGCACTGGGTTCAGCTTTGTTTCACACGGCGTGCACGTGTAATTTTGCTAGAGATTTTTAAATGAAGCAAAAATTTTTGTTTTTACACGATACTTTTTTCTCTTTGAGTTGCGTGTGCATACTACAAGGGCATCCTGATTCGTACGGCTCGTACCTCGCCTACGACTCAAGCAAGAGAAAAAAGTATCACAAAAAAAGAGAAACATACGCTCTCAAAAGAGATTTTAAAATTCAGAAACAAAAATTTCCGTCCACTCACAAAATGATAAATTCGGTACGGTAAATTTTTATTCCTTCATTTAAAAATCTCTAGTCAAATTACAACAGGGGGACACCCCCTGTAACCCCCGCTTGAATCAAATATAGTTCAGCCTCGAACCCCTTTTTAATTAAAGATACCCCTTTTTAAACAGTACTAATAATGCTCTTAAAATCTGACACATAGTCAGATTTTTTAGGCAGAGTCTTGTTACGAATTTTTTCTGGACATGTTTAAACAAAATGTTAGTATTTTTGCCAATAAAATTATTGTGCGATTTATGGTATTATGTTTTTTGTTAACTCAATTTATCACGAAAAAGAGGGAATATTTTGAAAATAAATATAAAAAAATACGGTATTATTGCTATTTTATTAACGGTAATATTTTTGGCAGGTACTATTACTACATCAAGCGGTGTTTTTGCATCTTCTCCGCAGCAGTTGTATGAACAGGTGTGGAAACTTATTAATTCAAAATATGTTGATTATACAAACAACCATCAAGACTGGAAAAGATGGAAAAATAAATATGACAAAGTCATAAAAACAGACGAAGATGCCTATATAGCAATACAAACAATGCTTGCCAGTTTAAATGACCCTTATACAAAATTTTTGGATCCGAAAGAATTTGCCGAAGAAACAAGTTCAATCAAAGGTTCTTTAAAAGGTATCGGTGTTCAAATCGGATTGAGAGACGGAAAACTTTTGATTATTGCACCTATTGAAGATACTCCCGGAGAAAAAGCAGGTCTTCTTGCTGAAGATGAAATTCTTGAAATTGACGGACAATCGACAAAAGGTATAACTATAGACAAAGCGGCTGACAGAATCAGAGGTGAAGAAGGCACCTGTGTAAAACTTTTAATCAAAAGAAAAAATCAGCCGAATAAAGAATATGTAATTAAACGTGCGGAAATTGAACTAAAATCCGTATCGACAAAAATACCCGAAAATACAAAACTCGATGATTGTGTCGGATATATCAGACTCAGTTCTTTTATAAGCAAAAATGCTACGACAGAGTTTGAACAGGCTTTAAATCTTTACAAAAACAAAAAAGGATACATTATTGACCTGCGTTCAAACCCCGGCGGATTGTTGAGCAATGCAATTTTGATATCGGATATGTTTCTTGACGGCGGAATAATTGTCAGCACAGTAGACAGAGACGGATACAAAGAAACAACAAGAGCAACAAGAAAGTATGTTACAGACAAACCTATTGTTATTTTGATTAACAAAGGTTCGGCTTCTGCAAGCGAAATTTTTTCAGGAGCAATGAAAGATAACAAAAGAGCTCTTCTTGTTGGTGAAAATACATTCGGAAAAGGACTTGTTCAGGAGGTAAACAAACTCATGGGCGGTTCGGGCGCAAATATCACAATCCAAAAATATCTGACACCTAACGGTACGGATATAAACAAAAAAGGAATTGCTCCTGATGTTACTGTAGAACTTACCGAAGACAATATAAAAAATAAAGATGATGTTCAGCTCAAAAAAGCAAATGAACTTCTTGTAAAAATGATAAACAGAGAAGCTGTTGCTTCAAAATAAATTTTTAGCAGCAGATTTTTTAAAATACCTGTATAAAAAGATATAATTGATAAAAACCTTCGATTTTTTCGAAGGTTTTTATTTAAATTTTTTAAAATTCCTATGGCAGGGTGATTTTTTTAAGTTCAAATTTTGTCAAAATACTAATATCCCCATTTAATAACCCGACTATTACAGAGAGAGTAAAAATATGAATTTGAATGAAGAATGCCTGCTAAAATACTTGCAAGACCCTGATGAACTTGTTGATTTGACTACAATTTTGCTCGAGTTCAACAGTTTGTTTACAAAAAACTATGAGTATGGTTATGGAAAAAATTAAAGAATATTTTAAAAACAAAACACTACTAAAATATTTTCTTTACACAATATATATTTTGATTACAGTCGGTATTTTGTTCAGTTTGATGAACAATCCCGCTATCAGAAATTTTTTCTCTGTTATTGAGAACAAAACTTTTGATGTACGTCAAAACCTTCTTGTTCCGTACAAACATGTAAACAAAGATATTGTTATTCTTTCGGTAGATGAGGAAAGTTATGAATATTTTTTGGGAAAATATGGCGAATGGCCAATTTCCAGAGACATTTATGCTGATATAATAACCTATCTTGAAAATCAAAAACCATCTGTTGTTGCTTTTGACCTTATGTTTGTTAAATCGTTGAAAAGCTCAAACAATGCGGATGAAAAACTCGCAAAAAATATTGCAAAGTATGACAACGTTTATACCTCAATAAACTTTGACAATCAGTCATTTGATTTGAGAAATCCTGTTGACTTACCGGACTATTTAAAAGCAAAAGTTGACAACAAATCAGGTATAAATTTTGAAAACGGAATTTTAAATTTTTCAAATTGCAGAGCGATAATCAGTCAGATTATAAATACAACACCAAATATAGGACACATAAACCTTGTAAGAGCCGAAGACGGTATTGCAAGAGAGCTTCCGCCGTTTGTTTTGTACAAAGGTGATTTTTATCCGCATCTTGCATTGAAAGTTGCAATGAAATATCTCGAACAGAAAGAAGGACTAAAACAGTCTGATTTTGTTATAGACAAAAAAGGTTATATGCGTGTCGGAGACAGAGTACTTCCGTTTAACGGTTTTGGCTCTGTAATAATGAACTGGTATGGTCCAAGCGGAATAAACAAAAATGCACAAACCTTTACATATGTTCCTATGTGGAAAGTTGAAAAAACAATGTATGAGGGCAAAAAACTTATTCCTCAGGATTATTTTAAAAATAAAATTATATACATAGGTACAAGTGCAACATCTCTGTTTGACCTAAAAAGCGTGCCTACAGACAGAATTTTTCCCGGTGTTGAAATTCATACAACTTTTGTAAATAACATTCTGGACAACAATTTTATAAAAAGAGTCAGCCCTTTGACAGATATAATTTTGAGCCTATTGTTGAGTGTATTTGTCGGTTTGATTGTAATAAGAAGCGAGTCAACCGTAATTTCTTCACTCGTTGCTGTTTTGACTGCAATTATATATTCATTTGCGGCAACACTCGTAATGTTTTATTTCAATATATGGGCAGGTATTGTTATTCAAATAGTATCTATTATTCTTGTTTTTATTGCCTGCTATCTGGCAAAATATATTGTTAAATCAAGAGATTTGGAGTATACATATGCTCTTGCCACAACTGACGGTTTGACAGAGCTGTATAATCACAGATATTTTCAGGAACAAATGATTCAGAATATAGAAACATCAAAAAGATATAACAAAAACTTTTCTTTAATAATGATAGATATAGACTTTTTCAAAAAATTTAATGACACATACGGTCATCAATCAGGAGATGCCGTGCTGAGACAGGTTGCACAGATTTTGAAAAAAAATGTAAGAAGTTCTGATATAGTTTGCCGCTACGGCGGAGAGGAAATGTCTATTATCCTTACAAATACTGACAATGATGCGGCAATAACAACAGCAGAAAAAATATGTCATGCTGTCAGTGAAAAACCATTAAAACTGGTAAACGGAAAAGATGTCAATGTAACAATAAGCCTCGGTGTCTCCACATATCCTCAAAACGGAGAAACCACACAGGATATGATAAAATACGCCGATGACTGTCTTTACAAAGCCAAAGAACACGGCAGAAATCAGGTAGGAAATCTTGCAAAAGATTAAAAGTTTTTGATGATGATTTGATTAGATTGAAAAATATAAATTGTTTATAATTTTTGTTGTATTAAACAAAAAAAAATTATAATATATCTCTATGTCTATTGCATATTTATGTTTAGGTTCAAACTCCGGTGACAGTTTTAAACTTATCGAACAGGCGGTAAGTTTTTTAAACATGATTGAAAATACTTCAATAATAAGAACTTCGGCATTGTACGAAACAGAACCATGGGGAATAAAAGACCAGAGGTGGTTTTTAAATATTGCAGTAGAAGTAAAAACAAAACTCAGTCCACAGGATTTGCTGGTTAAATGTCAGAATATAGAAAAAACTCTCGGCAGAAACAGGGATAAAGAACGCCATTGGGGCGAAAGACCGATTGATATAGATATAATTTTTTATGATGATGAAACAATAAACTCTGATTTTTTGACAGTTCCTCACAAATATATGCATCTCAGGGCATTTGTTCTTGTTCCGTTGTTGGAACTTGTTCCTGACTTTGTGCATCCTGTCTTGAAAAAAACAGTTTCACAATTGTATGATGAATTAGAAGAAGTAGAAGACGTGTATCTTTACGGAACAAGAAAACATGACTAAAATTGCAATAATAGGCGGCGGACCTGCGGGTGTTACAGCGGCACTGTTTGCGGCACAAAACAACGAAAATCTGATTTATATTTTTGATAAAGGTATTATTCTCAATACTCTTTTACCGACAGGCGGCGGAAGATGTAATCTTGCTTTTGCCGAATACAATTTTAAAGAACTTGCAAAATATTACCCGAGAGGCGAAAAATTTTTGTACAGTATTTTTTCGAGATTTTCAACAGCTCAAACGGTAAATTTTTTTGAAAAAATAGGTATAAAAACCTATACTCAAGATGATTTGAGAATTTTTCCTGAGTCAAACTCTTCAAAAGAAGTAAAAACAACTCTTTTAAAAGAAATTGAAAAAAATAAAAATATAAAAAAGATTTTTGAAAATGTAATTGAACTCAAAAAAGAAAACGATATTTTTAAACTTAAAACAAACAAAAATTCCTATACTTTTGACAAAATAGTTGTATCAACCGGCGGAAGAGGTACAGGTCAAAAATTGGCTCAAAATTTGGGACACAATATCATTAAAATGAAACCTTCTTTGAGCTCTCTTGTGACAAAAGAAAAAGACTATACAGATTTGTCGGGTGTAAGTTTAAAAAATCTGACCGCTACTGTTTTTTTTAAAAACAAAAAAGTAAAAACCGTTTCGGGAGATTTTTTGTTTACACACAAAGGCATATCCGGTCCGGTTGTATACAAAATATCTTCTTACTGCGCATATATTGATTTTGACGGGGTAAATCCTCTTTTGATTTCTTTCAACCTTGTGAACAAAGATTTTGAAACTTTTGATGAAGAATTTTTGAAAAAACTGAAGAATAACCCGCAAAAAGAAGCGGCAAACGTGTTATGCGATTATTTGCCAAAAAATCTGGCTTTCAAACTTTTTGAAACACAGAAAATAAATCCGAAAACAAAAGCCGGACAATTGACAAAAACAGACAGAACAAAAATCTCAAAAACAGTGACAGATTTTATGTTCCATGCAACAGCGGTAACAAAAGGCGAAGAGATAGTGACAGCCGGTGGTGTTGATTTGAAAGAAATTGAATCAAAAACACTTGAATCAAAAATAATAAAAGGTCTTTATTTTTGCGGAGAAGTTCTTGATATAGACGGACTCACGGGCGGATTTAACCTTCAAAATTGCTGGAGTACAGGCTACATAGCCGGACAGGCATTGTTATAAATTATCCGAAAAAAATTTCGTGATAAGAAAAATTTTATTATTCAATGACCTGTGCACCGTTTTCTTCAACTTGAAGAGTCAGGATTTTTGATTTTACATTCAATTCTTCCCAGACTTTTGAAACGGTTTCTCTTATTTTAGAAAGGTTGTTTCCGCTTGAAATAACAAGCACAGCCGGTCCGGCTCCGCTAATTACAACACCGAGAACATTTTCTTCGTGTTTTAGAGCTTCTTTGATTTCAGCAAAACCCGGTATAAGTTTTTCTCTGTATGGCTGATGAAGTTTGTCATTCAGAGCAATTTTCATGAGTTTTTCATCGTGAGTGTTTACTGCCTGAACCAGCATAGCTGTATGTTTGAGATTGAAAATAGCATCTTTTCTCGGAACTTCCTGCGGAAGTACGGAACGGGCAATGTTTGTGGCAAGTTCATAATCGGGAATACACACAGTGATATTCCAATCCTTCGGCCAATTCATTTTTGAGTAAACAACACTTCCGTCGTCTTCTATTGATGCAACAACAAAACCTCCGACGACAGCCGGTGTGATATTGTCAGGATGGTCTTCTATCTCTGTTGCGATAGACAGCAAAGCCGCTTCATCTGCAGGTCTGCCCAAAAGCTCATTTGCTGCTATCAGTCCGCCGACTATTACCGCAGCGGAACTGCCAAGACCTCTTGCTATAGGAATTTGTGTTTTTATTGTGATTTTCAATTCGCTCGGAGTTTGTCCGATTGAGTTATACAAAAGCTCAATAGCTTTGTAAACGATGTTGTTTTCATCTGTAGGCACGGATAAAAGATCCTGCTCATGAGTTTCGTCTATAATATTTATTTCAATGCCGGTACCGGGCATTATTGTTTCTTCAACGGTAATTGTGTTGTAAATAGGTAATGCCAGACCCAGACAATCAAAACCCGGACCAAGATTTGCTGTTGTAGCAGGAACTTTTACACTAACTTTCATATTTTTTACTCTTTGTCTGTTTCAGCTTTAGGTGTCATGTGCTCCTGTATAAATCCGGTGTTAAAGTTGCCGGAAATAAACACATCATTTGTTAAAATTCTCTTGTGATAAGGAATTGTAGTTTTTATGCCGAGAATTACATATTCATCAAGAGCACGGAGCATTCTTTTTCTTGCATCTTCTCTGTCACGCCCCCAAACAATCAATTTTCCTATCATTGAGTCGTAATACGGTGGAATTTTATATCCTGTGTAAGAATGTGAATCAACTCTGACACCGAAACCGCCGGGAGCTATATAACCTTTAATTTCTCCGGGGCATGGCATAAAATCTTTGTCGGCATCTTCTGCATTGATACGGCATTCAATGGCATGACCTCTCAAAACGATGTCATCTTGAGTGAAGGAGAGTTTTTCACCTGCAGCAACCCGGATTTGTTCTTTTAACAAATCAACACTGGAAATCATTTCGGATACACAGTGTTCAACCTGAATACGTGTATTCATTTCCATAAAATACCAGCTGCCGTCGTGGTCTAACAAAAATTCAATTGTACCGGCACCTTCGTATCCGATTACTTTTGCTGCTGTTACGGCTGCGGCACCCATTGCTTTTCTTGTTTCTTCATCAATAGCGGGAGAAGGAGCTTCTTCAAGAAGTTTCTGGTGTCTTCTTTGAACGGAACAGTCTCTTTCACCGAGGTGAACAACATTTCCGTAGCTGTCTGCAATAATTTGAACTTCAATATGTCTGGGATTGATAATATATTTTTCAATATAAACACCGGCGTTTCCGAATGCATTTTGTGCTTCTGTCTGGCACAGGGTGATAGCTTCTTCAAGCTCATCGGCGTTGTTTGCTATTCTCATGCCTTTTCCGCCGCCGCCGGCTGTGGCTTTGACAATAACGGGATATTTTGCTTTTGCGGCAAATTCTTTTGCTGCTTCCATGTCATCAACGAGGTCTGTGCCCGGAGTAACCGGTACACCGTTTGCTGTCATGGTTTTTCTGGCGGTAGCTTTGTCACCCATTTTTCTCATGGCTTCGGCAGACGGACCGATAAATTTTATACCGTGGTCAGTACAAATATCTACAAAATCTGCACGTTCTGACATAAAACCGTATCCGGGATGGATTGCATCAGCTCCGCTGGTCAAAGCAACTGATATAATTGCCGGTATATTTAAATAGCTTTTTGCACTCTGTGCAGGTCCTATACAGTATGCTTCATCTGCAAGACTTACATGCAAAGAATCAGCATCTGCTTGAGAATATACGGCAACTGTTTTTATTCCGAGTTCTTTACAGGCTCTTATTATTCTGACGGCTATTTCGCCTCTGTTTGCTATTAAAACCTTTTTTATCATACTTTTATTCAATCCCTAAAGTCTAATTGATAGTTTAATTCTATATCAAAAATAAAAAGATAGGCAAATATAAAGTATGTCCGTAAAAAATTTGATATGTTAAAATAACGTATTTGCCGAATTATCTAAATCCAGCCGTATTTAATCTAAAAATTGAGGATATTGTTCCCGTAAAAACTATTGGTCTTTGCTGATAGTGCCGACTACATTGTAGATATAACCGCACAAAGCACCAAGAAAAATTCCGGGAAGCAAGTAAGCGGAAACCGGTCTGGACTGTTTTACGGTTTGTTTTATATTGCTTTCTGACAAAAATTTTGATGCTTTTGCTTTGTTAAAAGCTTTTTTGACCAGTTCTTTGTATGCTGTTTTTATTTCATCAGAAGAATTTTTTAATGTTGTTTTAACTTTTTTTGCAATATCTACAGCATCTTTTTGTGCCGCTGTATTGTTGTATTCTTTTGCTGTTTCGTATTTAACGGTTGCTTCAAGTCTTTCAAGGAAAAGTTTTAGAGCCGTATTGTTTCTGTCTTTTGAAATCATTTGTTCTGTTTCTTCAAGTACAGCTTTTTTTACTGTTTTGATATTGTTTTCTTTTAAAGTATTAAATTCTCCGAACAAAACAGTATCAACTTCGTTTTGAGAAACAGGCTTAAGATATCTGAGGGCAACACCCGCAGCACCGCCGATAGCAGTGGTTTTAAGTATGCTTGTGTTTTTAGGTTCTGTATTCATTGTAACAATTGAAACAGCCATTTTTCCCCTATATTTTTCTGATTACAGTTAAAAAATAAAGTCTAAAACCCTTGCTGCACAACACTTTTGTGTTGTATTTCGGTCTTAAACATAAATTTTTTATATTGTATCACCGGAAAATATAACTGTCAACACTATTGATAATTAGTTCCGCTGACTGTGCAATTGGTTTTTACATAAGTTTCAAGGGCATTTTTTATTGCTTCTGCGGACTTTTGTCTGAATTTTTCATCAAGCAGCATTTTGTATTCTTCGGGATGAATCATATATGCAACCTCAACAAGCACACTCAAAGGCATGGTTGGTCTTGTTACAACAAGACTGTACATTCCGACACCGTCATCTTTTGTTTGGAGTTCTTTTGTCAGGGTATCTCTGATTATTTTGGCAAAATCCACTGTTTGCGCATTGTAATAAAATACTGCGGTTCCGTGTTTTTCGTATGGATTTCCTCCGTCTTTCAGTGCGTTTGCATGCAGACTAATCAAAAAAAGCGCATTACTTTCTTTTGCTGTTTTAATCCTGTCATACAATTGCGGATTTGTATCATCCTCTCTTGTCATTACGACAGAGGCACCGGCTTTTTCCAGTACAGATTTGAGTCTGTTTGCAATATCAAGATTTATATCTTTTTCTTTTACACCAGTAGGTCCTATTGCACCGGCATCGTCAGCACCATGACCTGCATCAAGCGCAACAGTCAAACCTTTTAGCGGCTGTTTTGCATCAATTTGCGGTTTTTTTCTTATTTTTATAACAAAATAACCGTTTTCATAATATGCATCGTATCCCCAGAGTCTGTGGTTGAGTTCTACAAAATATGTTGATTTATTTTCCGGTGCAATTTGATTTATTGCAAGACTTTTAAGTGTTGATGTCGGTTTAAAAAGAGTTGTGTCGGCGTTGTTTTCTTTTATATTATACAAATCAACGGAAAGACCGGTATCCGTTTCTGTTATTTTGTAAGGAGCGGCAAAAGAGATTTTTGTTTTTATATATTCAAAGAGTGCATCCTCACAAACCGACACGGTATCAATATTGGCAAGCATTTTTGAATTTATTGTCGAATAAGTGACTACACTGTCTGCTCTGACCCAGACATTTTTCTCAGGTGTAAGAGAAACTCTGAAAAAGTCGCCTTTTTTGCCGTTAATCATAAGAACGGTGTTGCTGTCCAGATGTGTAATGCGTTGTGCATATTCATCCGGCTGGGCACGCAAAGGAGTATTGCCTTTTACTGTTGCTGCATAAATAAATTCATTCTGCGGAAATTCTATCAGCTCTGCTTCGGGAATAGTAAGACTTTTGGGCGGAACTCTTTTTATTATATAAGTCATAATATCGTGTTCCGTTCCGGCTTTTGAATCAATGATTATTCTGTTAAAGCCGTCTTTTAGAGGAACTACCTCAACAAAAGAACCGTTGTCAAAAATTTTAACTTCTTTGTCGTTGATTTTTAAAGAGGCTTCAGGATTTGTATTTCCGACAAAAAATGTCGAAGCGGCGCTAACTTCCGTATTCGGTGTTTTGGGATAAACAATCTGCAAAGCATTTGCCGGAATTGCTGCAGCAAGTAGTATCAATAATGGCAATATGGTTTTAAAATAATTTTTCATAAGAAAATTATTTCAAATTTCAAAGAATATGGCAATGTTTTAAAAATAATTTATTCTTTAAATTTCATACATTGCAGAGTAATAAAATTCATTTCTTCTTTACTGATAGTAGTGAATGTTACCGCTGTCAAAAATTTGAAAGTGTTATCCATCCTGATAGGAGTGGAATAAACAAGCTCGGCATCGGTTTTGATTTCTTTTCCGGCAAGGAACAGGTCTACCTGCAGGCTGCTGTAAGGACCCAGTTGTTTGTCAGCTATAAAAGCAAGCCCTTTTGCACAGATGTTTTTTGTGGTTGAAATAATTTTGTTTACTTCCTGCCCGTCAAAATTAACAATAAGAGCAAAATCTGTTTCTATATCGGCTCTTAAGTATTCTCTTCGTTGAGAGTGTTTTATATTTGAAGGGAAAGAAAGCATATAAAATGTTGTTTCATTCAGATAGTTGCTTGAGAGAATTCGGCTTGTTGCACTGTATATACCGTCTTCAGCATAGATATTTATCTGTATTTCTTTTTCCGGCAAGTCTGTCTGCTGATCAAAAAATACGGTTATTTTTTCATTATCAACGTAATAAATTGTACAAAAATAGCTTTTGTTGTCGACTATAATTTCAAGTTTGTTTGACGGTTTTAAAAAACTGTATTTGTCCAATGTTTGCTCCCGTGACTACGAAATCTGTTTTTATAGTTATATTATACCCTATTTTGTTTAATTTTAATCAATATATTGTAATTTTCCGAATGAATATTTTATAATATAAAAAACTTTTTACGGGGAGATGAAATGACAAGACAGCCTTTTTTTTATGACATTACGCTCAGAGACGGCAATCAGTCGCTCAAAAAACCATGGAATTTGAAAGAAAAAGAATTTATTTTTAACAAACTGGTAGACTTTGGTGTACAGGCTGTTGAAGCGGGATTTCCCGCTGCCTCCGAAATGGATTTTGAAGCGGTAAAAAAACTTGCTGAAATTTCGCCTCAAAACCTTGTTGTAAGTGCTCTTGCCAGAGCTGTGGAAAAAGATATAATTTTGGGAATAGAAGCATTAAAAGGCTGTAATATTCCGAGACTTCATACTTTTATTGCTATGAGTCCTTTTAATATGAAATATGTATTGAACAAATCCCCGCAGGAGGTCAGAAAAACAGCGATTGAAGCAGTTTCTTTTGCAAAAGAAAAAATAACAACTCTGGGCAGCAATGCTCAAATCCAATTTTCTGTAGAGCATTTCGGAGATTGTTCGGAAAACATTGATTTTGTAATTGAAACATTACAGGAAGTTGTAAAAGCCGGAGCATCAGTAATAAATCTGCCGAATACGGTTGAGAGAACCCGTATAAAGACATTTGTTGACATGGTGGAAAAAGTATACAACGCTCTGCCAAAAGATATTACAATAGCCGTGCACTGCCACAATGACCTTGGAATGGCAACGGCAGCTACCGTTGAAAGTTATTTTGCAGGTGCAACACAGCTGGAATGTTCATTGAACGGACTCGGAGAGCGTGCGGGAAATACAAACATTTACGAAGTAGCAATTGCTCTGCATAACAGCGGAGTTGATGTTCCTCTCAATTTGTCCGATATTTATGAGCTTTCGCTTCTTGTTTCTGACATGTCAAAAGTTGCTATACCGGAAAAAGCGCCATTAATCGGTCCTGAAGCGCTGGCACACAGAAGCGGTATCCATCAAGACGGTGCCGTAAAAACAAAAGATATGGAAAAAGGCGCATACAGACCTATCCATCCGACACTAATCGGAAGAAAAGATGATGAAAAAATCGGATTTACAAGTCAATCCGGCAAAACAGCCGTTTATGAAATCATATCCGATGCCGGATATCCGATTACAGTTCAGGAGGCAGTACGCATCACGCCGATAGTAAAAGAAGCAGCGGAAAAAGTCGGAGAACTGCCGGCAAGAAATATTATCGATATTTACTTTAACGAAGTTTTCAATGTAAAAGGTGCTTTCAGGCTAGTTTCGTTTGAAAAGCTGTCTGAAACCGTGTTTAATCTCAAATTTTTCCACAAAACGGAGTTTTTTGACATAAATGCACAGGGTAACGGTCCTATCGATGCATGTCTGTCAGCTTTGAAAGAAGCAGGCTTTGTCCAAAAACTGATTGACTACGGACAGTATGCGCTTGACGGTGAAATTTTCGGTTCCGGCGCAGAAGCAATGACCGTAATTCATTTTGAAACACCTGACGGAGAAACAATTGTTGCCAGAGGCAAAGACAAAAATACACTAAATGCCAACGTAAAAGCGATATTTAACGGAATTAATCTTATTAATAAAGAATAAAAGATGGAAAAACTTTTTTACAAAAAAAATATAGCTAAAACACTGCTGTTGATATTTTATGCAATATTTACTTTTGTTGTTCTTCTTCATCATGAAATCTGGGCGGATGAGGCGCAGGCGTGGCTTGTTGCAAGAGATTTAAATATTTTTGAACTTTTTGCTCATCTTCAAAGCGAAGGGCATCCGATTTTTTGGTATTTATTAATAATGCCGTTTGCAAAACTGCTGCATTTTTCAAATGCAATTTTTTCTATGCAGGTTTTAAATTGGTTCATTATGCTGACGGGAGCCGGCTTTTTATTATTTAAGTCCCCGTTCAGTCTCCCTGTCAAAACCTCTGTACTATTGAGTTCCGGTTTTTTGTTCTGGTATCCTGTCAATGCCAGAAATTATTGTCTTATACCAATTTTGCTGTTTTTGACTGCAGTTTTGTATGAAAAAAGAAAAAAACACCCTTTTTTGTATGCAGGAGTTATAATTCTTCTTGCCAATACGCATGTAATAATGTTTGGTGTATGCAGTGCTCTGGCATTCATGTTTCTTTTTGAAGTGATAAAAGAAAAAGACAAAAAACCGCTGTATTCCTGTTGCGCAATTTTAGCTGTTCTTTTTGGAATGATTTTGTATTTTTGGGGAGCGCAGGATGCAAATTTTATTGTCCAAAACAGCTATCCTCATTCACTTGGAATAGCCGGATTTTTTGAAACATACAAAAAAGTTGTTTTAAATATATTTGGGTTTTCAAATTTTTTGAATATATCTCTTTTTACTTTGTTTTTGTTGTTTTGTGCATTTGTTTTTTATACAAAAGATAAAAAAATCTTTTTTGTTTTTCTTTTCAATTTTGCTTTTCAAATGGGAATTTACATGTATGTATGGATGATACATCCGCCAAGAGCTTATTTGCTTTTGTTGGTGCCGTTGTTTTGTTTTTGGTGTGTATATTCCAAAACAGAAAACAAAAAGCTCAAAATTGCAGCAAATATATTTTTGATTTTGATGTTTTTAATCACGGTTCCGGATGGTTTGAAACTCGCAAAATTGGATTATTTATATGAATTTTCCGGCGGACAAAAAGCTGCAGAATATATAAAAAACAATATTCCTCAGGATGCTTTTATTGTGAGTAATTTTCCGCTTTCAACCACGGCTGTGAGTGCATATCTGCCAAAAGACAGATGGAAAATTTATTATGACGGATACAAAAATTTTTATACCTACACAATATGGAATAAACCGATTGCTCATCCTTCAGAGCCTATTCCTCTTTTTGAGATGTTAAAACAGCACAAAACGGTTTATGCTATTTTGAGTACAGGTGCTTTTTATACAGATATACAACCTGTATATGAATCAAACAAAACCGTATTAAGAGACCAGGAAAAATTTCGAATTTACAAAATTGAGAGAAAATAAAATGACAAAGAAAAATATTTTAATAAATTTATTGTGGACTTTTTTATATGCACTTTTGACACTGTTTTTTGTTTTGCATCATGAAATCTGGGCAGACGAAGCACAGGTCTGGTTGATTGTAAAAAATTTATCAATACCGGAAATGCTTAAACATCTGGTAAACGAGGGTCATCCATGTTTTTTCTATCTTCTTGTATATCCTTTGGCTAAGTTAAATTTTTCAATATTTTCCATGCAGATTTTGTGCTGGCTTTCGTGTGCGGCGAGTGTGTTTTTGTTGTTGACTTTTTCTCCTTTTAATAGATTTTCAAAAACCGCAATTATTTTGAGTTCAGGCTTTTTCTATTTTCTGCCGGTTGTTGCCAGAAGCTATTCTGTATTGCCATTGCTGGTTTTTGCCGCAGCAATTTTGTATCAAAAAGCAAAAGAAAAACCAAATTTGTACGCAATTCCTTATGCATTGATACTTGCATTTATTTCAAATACCCATGTAATAATGTTTGTATTTGTTTTTCTTCTCGGCTGCTATTTTGTTTATGACAATTTTGTTAAAGAAAAAAATATATCAAAACAAACTGTTTCTTTCTGTGTAATAGTCGGTATAGCTCTTCTGGCGGTCGTTCTCCAATTGCTCGGTACTTTTTCAAGTAATGCGGCAATAGGCTTTTCTGTTGACAATATATTTGTTGAAACATTCAAAACACTTTCTATATTCTTTTTGAATTCGGTCGGTCTTGTATACAAAAGTGTTTACAATCCGATTCAATTCACTCCTATAGCTATTATAGGAGCAATAGCAATGTTTTGTTTATTTTGTTTGTGCCTTGTACAGCTGGCAATGAACAACAAAAGAATGTTCTTCCTTGCTTTTTGTTCAATCGGTTTTCAGTTTTTTATATACATATGCAGCTACAAAGCTATGCTGTATCAAACAAGAATTTTTGGTGCATACCTTATTTTGATTTTTTGTTTTTGGGCGGTATGCTCGCAAACAGAGATTCAAAAAAATCTAAAACTGTTTTCTAAAAAAGCTTTAAATATTGTCCTTGGTATATTTTTTGCCATGACAATTGTTTGCGGAATACATGCAGCGCTGCTTGATGTTTTTTATAACTATTCGAGTGCAGGTGAAACTGCAGAATTTTTGAAAAACAACACAGAACCAGATGCTGTTATAATCCCGAATTTTATTGCTTTTCCTCTGGCAATTTACGAAAAATTACCGCAAAAACGGTTTTATGATGTTTCTAACAACAGATATTTAACATATGTGATATGGAAAGATAACGGTTTTTATTCAGATGAATATTTTGATGCACTTGTTCGCAAAAATGTACGGGAAAAGAAATTTAAACATACATATATAATCGTTTCTTCTCTTTTAAATCTGTCACATTTTGAAAAAAATATGCCTCAAAGATACGAACTTTTGTATACCTCTCCTCCGGCAATAGCTACGGGCGAAGCATTCAGAATATACAAATACAAAAAACCGGCAAAAGACTGATTTTTAATTGCGGCTGATTATTGAGTAATTTAGTTATTTAGAATTGCTTCAAAAATCTCACGTCGTTGTTGAAAAACAGCCTGATGTCATCTATACCCCATTTGAGCATGGCAAGTCTTTCAACACCCATACCGAAGGCAAAACCTGTGTAAATTTCAGGGTCTACTCCGACATTGTTTAAAACGTTCGGGTCGACCATACCGCAGCCCAAAATCTCAAGCCAGCCTGTACCGGAGCATACACGGCAGCCTTTGCCTTCACACATAATGCACTGTACATCAACTTCTGCAGAAGGTTCTGTAAACGGGAAAAAGCTGCTTCTAAATCTTGTCGGTCTTGCCGCACCGAAATACAGTCTCAAAAATTCATTCATTACACCTTTCAGGTCAGCAAAAGTTATATCTTTGTCTACAATAAGACCTTCTATCTGGTGGAAGAGGTTGTTTTTTCTGGCGCTTACGGACTCTTTTCTGTATACTCTGCCCGGAGCAATTACTCTGATAGGCGGAGTGTGAGTGAGCATTTCATGGATTTGTGCACCTGAAGTCTGGCTTCTTAAAACAACATTTTTTGCGACCTCTGTATAGAAGGTATCCTGCATATCTCTTGCCGGATGGTCTTTGGGTGTGTTCAGCATATCAAAGTTGAAATATTCTGTTTCTACTTCTGGAGAATTTTCGTTTTTGACAAGAGAAAAGCCCATACCCTGAAAGATTTCAACGATTTCATCAATAGTCTGTGTTAAAGGGTGAACTTTGCCGTAAGGTGTATATGAACCCGGCAAAGTGATGTCAATTCTTTCTTTTTCGAGCTTTTCATTCAGCTCTTTTTGGTAGAAAAAGTCATATTTTTCATTGAGTTTTTCTTCAATGTCTCTTGTAATTTGATTTGACAAAGAACCTACGATTCTTTTGTCTTCATTTGAAAGATCCTTCAGATTTTTTTTGATATTGTTCAGTTCACTTTTTCTGCTAAGGTAAGTATTTTTAACTTCTTCAATATCTGCCGTTGATTGGATTTTTTCAATGGCTTCAAGTGCATTTTTGTGAATTTTTTCTAAAGTCTCTTTCATCTTTCACCCTCATTGTCATATTTTCTTAAGTAAATTATATAATAAAATAGAAGAAAAAATTTACGTTTCTAAAAATTTGCTGAAAATATCTGTTTTGTGTGTTTAAATTAAAAATAGAGACAGGGGATGGAAATGCAGTACGTACCGTTACATTTACACACAGAAAACAGCCTTTTAGACGGCGCAATCAGAATAAAAGACCTTTGTAAATTTGCAAAAGAAAACGACATGCCGGCTGTAGCAATTACAGACCACGGAAACATGTACGGCGCAATCCAGATGTATGAAACAGCCAAAGAAATGGGACTAAAACCCCTTATCGGCTGTGAGTTTTATGTTTATGACGGAGATATTACGGAAAAAAATCCCGCAAAAACACACCCTTTTCACCTTGTCATGATTGCAAAAGACCAGACGGGATACAAAAACCTTGTAAAACTTGTTTCTATTGCAAAATGCAAGGGAATGTATTACAAACCCAGAATAAACCATGAGCTTATAGAAAAACATCATGAAGGTTTAATCTGCCTGTCGGCGTGTGTTCAGGGCGAAGTTGCACAGGGATTTATTAATTCAAACAAAGAAGCGGCATATGAAGCGGCAAAGTTCTATAAAAACCTTTTTGGCGACGATTATTACATAGAACTTCAGGACCACGGACTTGAAAAACAGAAAATCGCCAATCCGGGGCTTATTCAGCTTGCAAAAGATTTGGATATAAAAATGGTTATCACAAACGACAGCCATTATCTCAAAAAAGAAGATGCAGACTGGCATGACACACTGCTTTGTATTCAAACGAACTCTCTCAAAGAGAGCAATGACAGATTTCGTTTTCCAAACAATGAATTTTATGTAAAAACACCGGAACAGCTCAGAGATGCTTTCAAATGGATGGAAGCCGATATGTTTGAACAGTGCATTGCAAACACTGTTGAAGTTGCTGAAAAGTGCCATTTGATTATAGAAATGGGTAAATACCATATCCCGTATTTTGAACTTCCGCCAAACTTTACATCAGAGTCTTATCTTGAATATTTGACAATGGAAGGTATCAAAAAACGCTACGGCGCAATGACACCAAAACTCAAAGAACGTATGGACTATGAACTCGGTGTAATCAACAAAATGGGGTTTGCGGAATACTTTTTGATTGTATCCGACTTTATTCATTTTGCAAAAAGTCATGACATTCCTGTCGGACCGGGAAGAGGTTCGGCGGCAGGCAGCCTTATCTCATATGCTCTTGAGATTACGGACCTTGACCCTATTCGCCACAATCTGTTGTTCGAAAGATTTTTGAATCCTGAACGTGTAAGCATGCCTGATGTTGATATCGACTTTTGTGTTGAAAGAAGAGGCGAGGTTATTGACTACGTAACTAAAAAATACGGTGCCGACAAAGTCTGTCAGATTGTTACATTCGGTACTCTTGCAGCAAGAAACGCAATGAAAGCTGTTGCAAGGGTCTATGATATTCCGTTTGCCCAGAGCAACCAGTGGGCACAGCTTATTCCCGCAGAACCGAAAATAAAAATCGATGATGCCTTAAAAGAAGGCATGGAGCTTAGAAAGCTTTATGATACAGACCCAACGGTCAAAAAACTTGTTGATATGGCAAAGTCCATTGAGGGTCTCAAAAACAATACCGGTATGCATGCAGCGGGTGTAATCATATCCAAAATGCCTCTGGAAGATATTGTTCCTGTTGAACCGTCAAAAGAAGGTTTGATTGTCACGGAATACACCATGATAGAAGACGAACATATCGGTCTGTTAAAGATGGACTTTTTGGGACTGCGCAACCTTACAATCATTCACAGTGCTTTAAAAATGATTGAAAAACGCACGGGTGTAAAAGTTGACATAAACAACATTCCGCTTGATGACAAGGCAACTTTTGACCTTTTACAAAAAGGTGAAACTGACGGTGTTTTCCAGCTTGAATCTGCCGGTATGAAAAAACTCGTCAAGGATTTGAGACCTTCCGTATTTGAAGATTTAGGCGCTCTTGTTGCTCTTTTCCGTCCGGGGCCGTTGAACTCCGGCATGGTTGATGATTTTGTACAACGTAAACATGGAAAACAAAAAATCGAATATGCACATCCTGATTTGGAACCGATTTTGAAAGACACATACGGTACCATCGTATATCAGGAACAAATCATGCAGATATTCCAGACTCTGGCTGACTATTCACTCGGTCAGGCAGACAATGTCCGCCGTATGATGGGTAAAAAACAACTCGAAAAAATGGCGGAACAAAAAGGATTGTTTGTTGAACATTCCGCAAATCACGGCATGACAAAACAGCAGGCGGAAGCTCTTTTTGAACAGATTGAAAAATTTGCCGCATACTGTTTTAACAGAAGCCACTCTGCCGCATATGCTTTTGTCGCTTATCAGACCGCATACCTGAAGGCACACTATCCTGTTGAATATATGTCTGCATTGCTTTCAAGTGTTTCGGGCGATCAGGAAAAAACGCAGCTTTATATTGCCGAATGCCAGAAAATGGGTATAAAAGTTCTCGCTCCCGATATTAACAAATCAAATGCAAAATTTACGCCGGACGGAAACAATATCCGTTTCGGACTTGCTTCAATTAAAAATGTCGGAGAGGGTGTTATTGAACTCATTGAAAAAGAAAGAGAAACCGAAGACGGTGAGTTCAAGTCGCTTTATGATTTCTGTACAAGAATTGACTCTAAAGCTCTGAACTCAAGAACGTTGGAAAGTTTGATAAAATCAGGCGCATTTTCAAATATTGAAAAAAGCAGAAAACAGCTTATTGAAAACATGGAGCCGCTGGTTGCTGCCGCAAAAAGACAGAATGAAGCCAGAATGCTCGGACAGGCAAGCCTTTTTGCCGGAATGACAACAAGCACCGGTGTAGATTTGGAAACTTATACATTGACAGGCAGCGATGAAGAGTTTGATGACAAACAAATTCAGGCATTTGAAAAAGAATACCTCGGCTTTTACGTTACCAGCCATCCGCTATCTTCAATTGCGGATAAGCTTCCGTTTTTGACCACGCACACAATTGCGGAACTGAAAGACATGCCAAACGACAAACCCGTTACGGTATGCGGATTGTTGACACAGGTTCGCCAGATTCCGACAAAGAAAGACCCGACAAAATTTTTGAAAGCCGGAATAATTGAAGATTTGACAGGAAAAGTTGAATTTGTGGCTTTTCACAAAACACTTATAAATTACAATTCTTTTATTGAGTCAGAAAAAAAAGTTATACTTTCGGGCAAGCTTCAAAAAAGAGATGAAGATCAGTACAATATTATTGTTGATGCGGTAAAAGCCGTTGAAAACAGTAATATCGTAACACTGTCGTTGAATGAAGAAATGCCGTTTGAGGAGCTTGTCGGTTTAAAGGATGTGCTCTCGAGATTTAAAGGTCAGGACCCGCTGGTTTTGAAACTCAAAGACAATGACAGGGATATAAAAATTCTCAGCGACTCTCATTTTTGGGTAGATGCTTCCAACGAGCTTGTTCATGCCGTAAGTGCAAACTTTGCCCAAAAAGTGGATATTGCGGTAAAATCACTTGATGAATAACAAATAACAGGAGTTTATGATGTTTGAATTTATTGAACACCACCACAATTTAATTTTTAATACGCTTCCCGCTTTTTTTCATAACAAATGGGTAATAATGTGTATAAATCTGATTTTCTTCTATCTGTTGATAAAACTGTGTAATTTCATTATCGACAAGTTTGCAGCAAAAATTATTGAAAAGAGAGATGATTTCGAATATAAAAAACAATTGATAACCCTGAAATCAATCGTAAAGTCAATTGTTGATACAATTATCGGTATTTTTGCAATCATGTTTATCCTGAACGCTTTAGGTATAGACATACGACCAATTTTGACAGCCGCCGGGGTTCTGGGTGTTGCGGTAGGTTTTGGCGCAAAAAGATTTTTTGAAGACATTATTACGGGTTTGTCTTTGATTTTGGAAGGACAGATTAGAGTGGGCGATTACATTGAAGTGTCGGGACACGAAGGTGTTGTTGAAAAAATTGATATAAAACTCATAAAACTCCGTGACCTCAAAGGCAGAGTTCATTATATAAGAAACGGCATGGTCGACACTGTTGTGAATTATACAAGAGAGTTTTCATACTACGTTTTTGATTTAGGTGTTTCGTATAATGAAGATATAGAAAAAGTTATAAATGTTTTAAAAGAAATTGATGAAAATTTCAGAAAACATTCGGAATTAAGCAGATATATAATTGAACCGCTTGAAATTCTCGGACTTGATAAGTTTGATGATTCTGCCGTTATTGTAAAAGCAAGAGTCAAAACAACACCGATTAAACAATGGGAAGTCGGCAGAGCGTACAACAAAGCTATTAAAAAGAGATTTGACGAACTCGGCATAGAGTTTCCGTTCCCGCAGACAACAGTTCATCTTTTGAACGAAACAACACAATATACTGATAAAGCAAATTGATTGTGTTATCATTAATACTATCAAACAAGGAAGAGGAAAAGATTTTGGCAGATATCAGTTCATATAAACTCGCAAGTGTTGTGGCAAGAATACTCGATGACAAACTTGCAAAAGATATTACTATTTTGAATATTAGCAACGTATCAGTGCTGGCTGATTATTTTGTAATTTGTTCAGCTGATACAAATACACAGGTTAAAGCTCTCACCGGTTATGTCAGAGACAGAATAAAACACCTTTTTGACCGTATACCGGCAGGAGAAGAAAACGATTTGAGAAACAGATGGAATCTGCTTGATTACGGTGATGTAATCGTGCATGTTCTTCACAGAGAAGACAGAGAAACTTATGCGATAGAAAAATTCTGGTCTCATGCCCATAAAGTGGAAAGAGAAGACTGGGAAGCAGAATCAAAAGAATACTCTCAATACGAACAGCAATAGGCTTTTTCAGATTAACAAATACCTTTAATAAATTCGACAGCTTCGTCTTTTGTATTTACATCGCCGTTTAACTGGGCTTCTTTGAGTTGTTCAATTATATTTCCGAGTTCCGGCGATGCCGGAATATCCAGTATCTCCATGATTTCTTTTCCGTCCAGCAGTTTGGGCAGCGGTGCGAGTTTATTTTTTTCTTTTAAATACCCCTCAAGAAGCGATAACAAGCCGTCAATGTTTTGTTTTAGCATTTCTTGTGTTACTTCGGGTCCCAGAGCGGACATTCTGTCTGCGTATGCCACGGCAATAGTGTCTATGGTTTCATCTTCCATTTTTCTGTAAAAACGCATGTAAGCTTTTTCTCCTGCTTCTTTTGCGGTTACTACAGAGGCGGGATAGATATGATATTTTATTATTTTTTGTATATAGGCAATTTGTTTTTTTGAAAATTTGAGGTTTTTCAGCGTATTTACGATTAACCTTGCACCTTCACTGTCATGCATAATAAATCTGTGCCTGCCTGTGTCCGGTTCAATTTTCCAGGTAACGGGTTTTCCCACATCATGCAGAAATGCTGCAAATTTCAAATAACACAGACGTTTTTGACCTCCGAGAAATATCTCATCAAGATGTTGTTTTACTTCTTCTTTTGACATGTCGTAAAACAACTGCACCTGATTAACGGTTTCAACGGAATGTTCGAACAAATTCAAATGATGATGCGAGTTTGGCGGAATTTTTGCTATTTCTGTTACTTCGGGTATAAGCATTTCCAATATTTTTGTTTTATAAAGACTACGCAGTGTTTCGGGAGCATGCCTGCCGCCAAAGAGTTTTATGAGTTCGGCATTAATACGTTCTTTTGCTGTTTTGTTCAACAAAAGATAGTTCTTTTTTATTAAATCTTCAAGCGTTTTTGTCATTTCAAACCCTAACTGGCTTTGAAAACGAAATGCTCTTAGTATCCTGACGGGGTCGTCTGTTATGTTTTCTGCCGAAATTTCTCTTACAATTTTTTGTTCCAAATCCCTTATACCGTCAGTGACATCTATGAGTTTTGCATTTTTGAGGTCATAAGCAAGCGAATTTATTGTAAAATCACGTCTTTTCAAGTCCTCTTCAATGTTTGAACCGCAAATATCGGCTATATCAACATAGTTTTGTTTATCAGAAAATACGACCCTGTATATTTTATTGACTTCATCAAGTTCCACAAAATATCCGCTTAAGTAATCAGCCAGATTTTGCGCAAAAAGCTTTGAATATCCTTGTTTTACAGCTATATCAACATCGCAGCTGTCTTTTTCAAGCAGACAATCTCTGACAAATCCCCCGACAATGTATGCTTGTATGTTTTCTTTTTTGATAAAAGGGGTTATTGTCTTTATGATAAAGTTGTTATTTATATTGTTAATATAATTATTATTCATGCTCCAGCTCGTATATTGTATTTGAAAGTGCACTGACGACAGCCGTTTCTGCCCGCAAAATCAATTTGCCGAGACTGACTTTGTATACCGAATTGTCATGCTCTAAAAGCTCAAGTTCTGCTGCGCTAAATCCGCCTTCCGGACCGATAATCAGTGCAATTTTGTCGTTTGGAGCGGGTTTTAGGGATTGCAGGCATGCTCTTAAAGAAGAATTTTCTCCTCTTTCGACACATGCTATTTTGATATTATAATCAGTATTTTTGAGAAAATCCGCAAGAGTTGTTCTTCCTTTTATTTCCGGAAAATCTGTTCTTTCGCACTGTTTTACTGCTTCGTTTGCTATTTTTTGCCACTTGTCAATCTTTGCATCTATAACAGAGGTTTTGACCACACAATTGTCGCTTGTTAGCGGGATAATACCTTTAACACCGAGCTCCGTGGCTTTTTGTATAACAAAGTTTTGAGCATCAGTTTTGAGCACACTCTGTGCAAGAAATAACTGCAAATTCAATTTATGATTGGATTTTGTGCTTTCTACAACTTTAGTTGTAATCGCATTTTTTGATATATTTTCGACAATAACTTTGTATTGAGTTTGGTTTTCATCAATCAACACAAGAGTTTCACCGATTTTTGCACGCAAAGCTCTGGCAATATGATGAAAGTTATCTTTGTCTGAAATCGTTATTATATCTTGTTTTTTGTCACTGCTTGAGATAAAAAAGTGCGGCATTGCTGAATTTCACCGATTTTTCTACACTGAATGGATGATTTCTTATACTTTAGTATAATACCAGTAAAATCTTTTAATAACAAGCTTTTTAGGCACTTTTTTGTTGAAAAACCGTCAAAAATTATACTAAAGTATGAAACTCTTCCGTTCGATATTATGTGTGTTCATAGAGTTAGTATAGGAAAAGAGAGAAAGAGAGAAAAAAATGGCTTTATACGTAAACACTAACATTAACGCTATGATTGCACAAAGAAGTATTAACAGCGCAACAAGCGGGTTGCAAAGTGCAATCACAAGGCTGTCAACAGGTTACAAAGTAAACCAGGCAGGTGATGACGCAGCAGGTCTTTGCGTTGCTCAAAGATTGGACACTCAGGTAAGAGGTAACAAAAGAGCGATGCTCAACGTAGAAGATGGTCTGAACATGATGTACATCGTTGAAGGTGGTATGTCAGCAGCAACAGAGGACTTACAGAGAATTCGTGAGTTGTGTATTCAGGCAGCCAACGGTATCTATTCCGAAGACCAGATGCAAACATTGATGAACGAAATGAGAGAGAGACTTGCTGACATCAATGTAATCGCAAACACCACAACCTTCAACGGATTGAACCTGACAAACGGTACAAATACAAAAGGTATTGTTCTTCAGTCCGGCTGCGGTTCTGACGGTGTAAACAACTCAATTGACGTTACAAGCGCATTGACAAACCTCAGAACATCAGCACTTGGTGTAGCTTTGAATATTGTAAGCATGACAGCACCTGGAGCGTCAACACCGGCAGAGGGCTACATGGGTGATGACTACGATCCCGCAAATCCGGCAACTGTTAACGGTGCAACATGGACAGGTGATCGTATCAGAGAATATATTGAAGCTCTGGACAACGCAATCGATACAATTGCTCAAAACAGATCTCAGTTAGGTGCTTATCAAAACAGGTTGACATCTGTATCAAACAACCTCACTACAATGAACGAGAACTATCAACGTTCATACTCACAGATTATGGACGCAGATATGGCAGAGGAAAGTGCAAATATGGTTAAATATCAGGTTCTGCAGCAAACTTCAGCAGCAATGCTTTCACAGGCAAACCAGATTCCGTCAATTGCTCTCCAGCTTCTGGGTCAATAGACTTAAGTTAGCCTAAAAGTTATATCCCCATCATATCTAAATTACGTGTAAAGACTAAATGTCTCTCTAGCGCCGATTGCTTATGCAATCGGCGCCTCTCTGTTATACAAAACTAAAAATTAATCTTCTCGGGAATGAAAAATTTTTTCTGATATTTAATAATCATATGGCAACTCAAAGAAAGGAGCAGCCAATGAGCAATGATATACTGGAAAAAATTTATAAAGCTTCTGATATGTCCGGCGGTGTTACGGATATAGTCGTTTTTACGCAGAGTTTTAAAGCTTTCGGGAATATAGTAAAAGACACAAAAGACAATATGAAACACATTCTTACGCTCAAAAATGCCTCTATTTGTCATCACTTTGACGAATGCAGCTGCAATATTGAAAGTCCAAAGTACGAGTGGTTGAATATAAATGAAGACAAGATTATTGCATTCAGTATTCTTGGCTATTTGACCTGTCAGAATTAATAATTTTGTACAAATAAAAAATATGCAGTCCAAAATATTCCGGACTGCATATTTTTAAGTATTTAATCTTTTATTTCAATTTTTTGGGTTTCGTCTTCTTTTGATTTTGCTTTAGGCAGAGTCAGACACAGCACTCCGTTATCCAGTTTTGCGCTGCTTTGCGCAATATCAATTTCCTGCGGAAAATAGATTGTTCTTGAGTAATTACCGTAGGCAAATTCCGTTTTGTGATATTTTTTGTTTTTTTCTTCTTTTTCTTCTTCTTTTTTTGCAGAAACGGTCATATAAGATTTGTTCAATTCAATATCTATATTTTCTTTTTTTATACCGGGTACTTCCACTCTGATTTTGTATTCTGTATCAAACTCTTTTATATCAACTGGTATAGTCAGACCTTTTGTCTCTTTTTCCAGTACGTATTCAGGAAAAACAGAGTCAAAACTTCTTCTCAGTATGGAGTTTATTTCTTCATTTAGGGTGTTCATAAAAGTATCCGGTTTTCTGATTAAATATTTCATAAAATGCCTCCTTTTTGTGAAAATATTTTTTGTATTTTTCACAAAAAAAATGCTGATTACATTGCCTGTAAGTAGCATTTTTGAATTTTTAAGCAGATGATTAAAAAAACCTTAATTTCTTACAAATAAAAAACTAAATTGTTATAATAAAATTATGATAGAAATTGATTTTAAAAATATACTGGAAAACTCAACTCAGGCTGTTGCCGCAGTAAATTTTGATGACAGTATTGTTTATGCAAACAAATATTTCTGTTCTCTTTTTTCTATGGCAAAGGAAGAGGTTGAAAGCAAGTGTCTTGGCGATTTTTTACCAAAAGACAAAGATACCGTTCAAATCAAGGACTATACATACAAAATTACAAAATTTGAAGATGAGTATTATACATACTTTTACCTTTCTTTGTCTGATACTCAAATGGAAAAAATATATTCGGATTTTATCTCGACCGTAAGCCATGAACTCAGAACTCCTCTAACCAGTATACGGGGATTTGCTGATACTATGCTGGCTTCTTTTGACAAACTCGACAAAAATCAGATACAAAAGTTTTTGAACATTATAAAAGAACAATCAAACAGATTGATAAAACTGGTTGAGAACCTCTTGTCCGTTTCAAGAAGTCAGGTTGAACAATCAAATTTTGTTTACAAATCAATAAATCCAAAAATTCAGATAGAAAAAGCAATGGATATCATAAAAAATCAGTATCCGTCTCATGTGTTTGAATTAAAATGTTCTTCCGATGTGCAAAACCTTCTTGCTGATGAAAACAAATTTCAACAGATTATGATAAATCTGCTGGACAATGCGGCTAAATATTCGTATGACAGAGGTTCTGTGACAGTCCGTGTGTCCAATTCGGCACAAAAAGAGAACTTTGTCAGTATAAAAGTTGAAGACCACGGTGTAGGTATTGACCCCGAAAACATGTCAAAGATTTTTGAAAAATTTGCCAGAATAGAAAATCACCTGACCAGAAAAACACAAGGGAGCGGTTTGGGGCTGTACATAGTAAAAAATTTGATAGAAAAAATGGGCGGACAAATTTTTGTTGAAAGTTCGACGGTTCTGCCAAACAGCGGCTCAACTTTTGAAATTTTACTGCCGGCGGCTTCTTACACAAACCAAAGCAAAAAAGTATTGGAGGATAAATAGTATGTTATCCAAACTGGTGTTGATTTTAGACAAAAGAAAAGAGCTTCCCGCAAAATATAAAAAGCTCATTGAGGTCTGCGGTGCAAATGTAATTTCCTGCAAAGACTGCGAAACAGCTTTTGAAAATTTAACCTGCTATGAGCCGGATGCCGTTATTGTTTCTGACAGTATGGATTTGTCTTTGGGAGAAATAATCAAAAAAATTCGTTTTTTGAGCTATCCGTCAAGACCGTGTATTATTGCCATGTCCAAATCTTCGGAGCTGCAAGACAAACTGGATGTTCTGGAATCCGGAGCCGATGATTTTTTGAGCGAGCCTATAGAGTCGGAAGAATTCAAGGCTCGTATCAATGCACATTTGAGACGTCATTTTGAGAGTTCAATTGATGAAATCACTCAGCTTCCGGATACAAAAGCTGTTTTAAGGGTTTTTAAAAGAACTGTTGCAAAAAACGACAAATGGGCTGCAATGCTTGTCAAAATAAACAATTTCTCCGCTTACAAAGAAATATACGGAGAACTTGCTTCGGATAAAATGCTGCAGACTTACACAGCAATAATCAATTCCGCTCTTGATGAAGAGGATTTTATCGGCAGGCTTGCGCAAGAGGAGTTTTTAATTTTGACAAATCCTTTAAAGTCGGAACGCATAGCCTCTTTTCTTGTGTATGCATTTGAAAAGATTGTTGAAAAGTTTTATAACGAAGAAGATGCAAAACAAGGCTATATTATTCTTTATGGTGATGACAATGCGGGAAAACGTATTGAACTTGTTTCGACCAGCATCGGTATAATATCCGGTGAATCCAAAAATTATTTAAATTTAAATGCCGCATTGGCAGACCTTTTTGCCGCATGCAAACTTGCCAGATACAACACCGGTTCTTCTTATGTTGTCGAAAGGGCAAAGATTAGTGCACAGGATGCGGTTTTGAATAAAGATTTTAACAACAAAATACTCATAATAGAGCCTGATGATGCTTTGAGCTTTTTGTTGAAAACAACGGGAGAAATGCAAGGCTATGAAGTCGCTACTGCAAATGAGTATGACAGCGCAATGGCACTGTTAAAATCTTTTGAACCGGCGCTGATTGTGCTTGATGCAGGTGATGCAGACAGTTTAAAAGGTCTTGATTTGTGTAAAAAAATTAAAAAAGATAAAAAATTTAAAAATGTAAAAATTGTTCTTTCAACCGTAGTACATGATAAAAAAATGGTTCTGAATGCAGGAGCGGATTTGTATCTGCCAAAGCCGTACGAATTGCTGAATATTTTCAACTGGATTGAAAATATGGTTAAAGAATTTAATGAATAACAATTTATATAAAAATTAGTTGCTCTGACCTGCTCTGTAGCCGCACCATGCAAATATAACCGGCATAAGTTTGTCCAGATGGAGTTTGTCAATAAAAGGAATTTTTGCAACAACAAGAGCACCTAATGCATCATCCATATTTACAATAGAATCTTTGAGTGTAAGTTTTCTGTCCGGCTCTTTGTCTTTGGGGTCATTTATGATATTTGAAAGAAACGCAGCAAGAGGCATACCGGCAATGAGAGAGGTTACAATAGCTGCCACTTTAACGGATTTGGACTCTTTATATTTTGTATTGTCCTTAATCAACTGCATTGCTCCGCCGACAAGTGCTGTCGGAATGACGGCATTCATAAACTGAAAAACGCCCTCTTTAACTTTACGTTTTTTGTCTGATTTTTTGTCTGCAATTACACCCGAAAGCACACCGCCTGCAATACTTGCCGTACTGAGAGTAAGAACTTCTTTTAGTTCATAACTGATTTTTAGCAGGTTAATGGGATTTTTCAGACTGAGATTTTGTTTTTTTGCAAAATAAAACATGGGAATCAAAGTAGAAATCAAAGAACCTGCTGCAATTTTTGCTTTTGTTTTTTTGTCTGCTTCTTCCAGTCTGTGGTTTCTTTTGTAGTACAGCGAAGAATACACATTTTTTGTATGTGCGGTATTTTGAAATGCACTAAAAACATTTGTATTCGGCTTATTTGTTACTGTGATGGTCATATTGCAATATTATTCAAAAACTTATACTAGATTTTATCACAAGAAAACACCAAAAGTTAAAAAGTTGCTATAATTAAATGTAACAAATAATATTTGAGGAAGTTTATTATGATAAAAGATACATTAAAAAATTCAGAATTTTATTACGGACTCGGTGAAAGATTTCAAAAAGCATTTGAATATCTCAAAACGACTAATCTGTCGGAAAAAGAAAACGGAAAATATGAAATAGACGGTGAAAACATTTATGTTTCCGTTCAGGATTACAATACAAAACCGGAAGAAGAAGGAAAATTTGAAGCACACAAAAAATACGCTGATATTCAATTTATTGTAAAAGGTCAGGAAAAACTCGGCTATACAGATATAAAAAATTGTACGAATTTAACAAGTTATGATGAAAAAAACGATATCGAATTTTTGAAAAACAGTGAAAACAAAAACCATTTTGCATATGCAAAGGAAGGTGATTTTCTTGTATTTTTTCCGCAAGATGCACATATGCCCTGCATTTCAATAAATGAAAATTCATATGTAAAAAAAGCAGTAGTAAAAATAAAATTGTAACAGGTTTTTAAATAATCTTGTTATGCTTTTTGAACAACTATGGCAATCCATTGATCTTGCTGCATTGTTTCAATCGTTTTGAGCCCGTGTTTGTTTACGGCTTCAATTACGACAGGTTTTTTTTCATCCAGTATGCCGCTCAAAACCATATGTGCACCGGGTTTCAGAATGTTTTTTAAATCACCCATGATATTGGCAAGAACGTTGTGCAAAATATTCGCACAGACAAAATCATACTGTTCTGTCAGCATATCTGCCGTTGCACATGAAAAATCAATTTTGTTAAAAACGCCGTTTACCTGTGCATTATCCTGTGCTACATCAATAACGAGCGGGTCATTGTCAATTCCGACAGCATGAGTTGCACCGAATTTTATTGCAGTAATGGCAAGGATACCGGAGCCGGTTCCGATATCGGCAACCTCGTAGCCTTTTTTGACATATTTTTCAATTGCCCGGATACAAAGCTGTGTTGTAGCATGAGTACCTGTTCCGAAAGCAGAACCGGGGTCTAATGTAATGATAATTTCATCTTTTTTCTGTTCACATTCTTCCCACGAGGGGCAGATGATAACATGTTCGGATGCTTTTGTCGGTTTCCAGTGTTCTTTCCACTTTTTTGACCAATCCTGATTTATAACTTTTTGTGCCGTTATAGTCCAAGGACCGAGTTCTTCATCCGTAAAGCCTTCTTCTTTAAGCTCTTCTTTGGCATGGTCAAAGATTTTTTGTATCTCCGAGGGTTTAAAATCTTCTTCTTCACATCTGATATAGCCTTTTGCTATATTGTTTGTTGTTTCAACAAGCTCAAGGTCTTTATATTTTTCTTCAGCCTGAACCACACCTTCGCATTCAAAGCGTTCAAAAAACACTTCGGTAACGAGTTCTATGGCATTAGGATTGATTTTTACAGAAATTTCAAAATAATCTTTCATTAAGAGTTAAAAACTCCCATTCTTCTGAATTTGTTATATCTGTCATCTTTTAGCTGCTGAGGTGTCATGTTTTTGTACTCATCAAGCGCTGCAAGCAGTTCTTTTTTGAGTTCTTCACCCATTGCTTCATAGTCGTAGTGAGCTCCGCCTAAGGGTTCTTTTACGATTCCGTCGATTATATTGTATTTCAACAAATCCGGTCCTGTAATTTTGAGAGCTTCTGCAGCTTCAGCGGATTTTGAAGCATCACGCCAGAGAATAGAAGCACAGCCTTCAGGAGAGATTACAGTGTAATAAGCATGTTCCAAAACAAGGACTTTATTTGCTACAGCCAGACCAAGCGCACCTCCGGAACAGCCTTCACCTGTGATAACAGCAATGATAGGAACTTCCAGCTTTGCCATTTCTTTAAGATTTACTGCAATGGCAATACCCTGACCGTGTTCTTCAGCTTTGATACCGGGATATGCGCCGGGAGTGTCAATCAAAGTAACTATAGGAAGACCGAATCTGTTTGCGTGTTCAAACAGACGGAGCGCTTTCCTGTAGCCTTCCGGCTGAGGCATACCAAAATTGTATACAAGGTTTTCTTTTGTTGATTTACCTTTAACCGTTCCGACAATCATAACCGGAATGTCATTTATTCTGGCAACCCCGCCTACAATTGCTCTGTCATCCGTACCTTCTCTGTCACCGTGCATTTCTACAAAATCTTCCGTAATGAGATTTATGTAATCAAAAAAGTTCGGACGATTCGGATGTCTGGCAATCTGCAATTTTTGAACAGGTTTGAGGTTTTCATACAGTTCTTTTTTGTATTCGTGAGACTGGTTTTCAAAGTTTTCAATCTCTTTTGATAAATCCATGCCTGATTCTTCGCTCATTTTTTTCAGTTCTTCTATTTTTTCTTCAATTTTTGTTATAGGTTCTTCAAAATCAAGTTTCATACTCAAAATCCTAATGTCTGTGTAGTTTCAAAATTTTTGCGAGAGTTTCTTTGAGTTCGCTTCTTTTAACTATCATATCAAGCTGTCCGTGTTTCATCAGATATTCGGCAGTCTGAAAATCCGCAGGGAGTTTTTGTCTGATTGTTTGTTCAATAACACGTCTTCCTGCAAAGCCTATTCTTGCACCCTGCTCTGCAATGATAATATCACCAATTGTACCGAAACTTGCTGTGACTCCGCCAAAAGTCGGGTCTGTCAAAATGTTTATGTACAAGAGTTTTGCATCATTTAATTTTGCTACGGCACAGCTGGTTTTTGCCATTTGCATCAAAGAAAGAGCACTTTCCTGCATTCTTGCTCCGCCTGAAGCAGTGATTGTCACTACGGGAAGATTCTTTTTAAGTGCTTCTTCGATGATTCTTGTAACTTTTTCACCGACAACGCTTCCCATAGAACCGCCCATGTATTCAAAATCCATGATTGCACAGGCAATTTCTTCACCGTTGACTTTGCCGATGCCTGTTACGACGGCATCATTGAGATTTGTTTTTTCTCTGGCTTTTTGCTGGCGTTCTTTGTAAGGCTCTGTGTCCACAAAATCAAGCGGATCAGAAGGTGTTATGTTCTCAAAATATTCAGTGAATGTGCCTTCATCAAAAAGCTGAGCAATTCTTGTTCTTGCATTTATTCTGAAATGATAACCGCACTGCGGGCAGACCATCATATGGTGTTCAAGTTCTTTTCTCGGAAGCTGGGCATTGCAGTTGTAGCATTTTACCCAGAGTTTGCCTACAAAATCATCGATTTTGGGGTCGACGGGGCGTGCTGCCTGTTGTTCTTCCTTTCTGGTTTCAAACCAATCTTTTAGAGTCATTTAAATATATTCCCCTTGTCAATTTTTTCTACATTATACTACAAATGTTTTTTTTTCTGCTTTTATTCTAAAAATTAAGTTACATTCCCGGAGGTCTGATAAGAGAAGGCGTGAGCATTGTGCCGCCCGGCATCATATTAAAGCTCGGGTTGTAGTCGTCGTAATCCTTAACGGATCTGTTCATAGGATCCATGGCTTTCTTTTTCTTTTCTTCTTCCGCTTTTCTCTTTTCATTCGCCATTCTCTGTTTTTCTCTTTCGGAATGTTTGCCTATCTGGTCAGGGTCATTCAAAATGAGGCGTTTGAACTCAACATCCGAATTTTCCGCTCCTACATTCATAGAAAAGCCCATAGTCGCATTTTGACGATATGCATCGTATCCGATGAGAAATTTTAAGTCATCCGGACCTATTACAAAATAAAATCTGTTTTCCTGCAGCATTTTGTCGTTCGGTGTATCGTTTGAGACAACTATGGTTGCACTGTACATAAGTGTCAGATATTTGCAAATTCTCAAAGATTCACCGATAACAACACTGGAACGACCATAGAAGTTCTGGTCGAAGTAAAACGGTGTCTGACCGCCCTGTCCGCCCTGGAAATATCCAAGATACTGCTGCCATGAACGATATTGTGTTTTCAAATACGGGCCGGCTCTGACGATACCCATTGTATCACCTGTTCCATACAAAGCGGCGTGAGTCTGGACGTTTAAGCCAAAATCCATAGCAAATTTTCTGTCCGTATTTGTATATTTGAACAATGATTTTCCCGTTGATGTCTGCCAAGCAAATTTTGTGGTCGAAAAATCACTGTCCCAGTCTTTAAAATAACCGCCGATATATCTGTTTTGGAAAGTTATATCCAAATCATCAATTTTGTAATCTTTGTGATGAATAAATTGAAAACCGTATTTCGGCATTCTTCCTCCAAGGAAGAAGTTGTTCATATAAGAATTTATACCGTATTGCAAGCTCAAGTTTTCAGTGAGTTCCTGTTCACCTCTGACAACAAATTTGTCATGAGAACTCGACCAGCCGAAAGCGGTTCTGTTTTTGTCAGTTAAAAAACGACCCATGGCACCGACACCGAGTTCGCTTTCACCATAAGTCAAAGCCGGTCCGATTTTTAATGTGGAAGAATTTGGTGTTTGGAAAACTATACCCGGAGAAACAAATGCACCAAAGTTTCTCATAGAACCGAGTTCAAGCATATTTGTTTCAATATATTCCTGCTCTTTGTCGGTATAGAGTCTCATTTTTCCGGCAGAGGCTATTTTGGTATCTTTTACATAAATATCTGCATTTTTTAGTGTTGCAATATCTCTGTCTTTGTAGCTGTCAATGACAATGGTTTTTGCTTTTAGTCTCCATCTGTTGTCATATTTTTCTTTTACATAAAAATATTTCGGTATAACTTCATCCATCATTGGTTTGTCAAAACCAAAGATAGGTTTGGATGTAAATTTGTAATGAACTTTGTCGTTAAATGTAACATTTCCCTCTATGGCTTCTGTTTTTGCATCACAGACAATACCCTGTTTTGCCCTTATTTTAATCATCATGTGGTTTAAAACAGGGTGTGTCATCATGGCATTGTTTTCGTTAAGGTCAACTTGGATATATTCACCGTTAATTTTTTGACCTTCTTTTACGAGTACGACATTGCCGTATCCTTTGACATAATTTGTATCATGGTTGAATACAAGTTTGTCCGCATAAAGAACCGAATTTTCGCTCGGAAAAGATACTTTTGCATCTCCGACTGCTTCAAACTCGTGTCTTTCGGGAAAATATTCTATTGTTTCACTGTCAACAATAACTTCTGTTGCTTCCTGTGAAGAGTTTTCATCGTTTTTTTCGTCTTTTTTGGTTTTTGCAAAAAATTTTTTCTCTTTTGTTTCTTCTTTTATTTCTTCTTTTGAAGAAATATTTTGTTCTTCTTTTTTTGTTGTTTCTTTTTCTTCAACTTTGGGCTCTTCGGTTTTTTCTTCTGGCTGTCCGGCTGTTTCTTTTATGTTTGTATTCTGGGGTATATCAAGAGTTTCGGCAGCAAAAACGGATCCGGCACAGAGTGCCAAGAAAAATGTAAATATTAAAGATATGAATAATTTTTTGTTCACCGATTTACCTTTTACTTAATTATATTATATATAATTTAGCGGATTTTGTGGTTTTCCGTTTACACGAACCTCAAAGTGGCAGTGAGGTCCCGTACTGTAGCCGGTTGAGCCTTCATAGCCGATAACTTGACCTTTTGTAACATTTTGTCCGGGTTTTACAATATAACCTGACATATGTGCATAAAGTGTTGTTGTCGGCTGACCGTTGATACGTCCGTGGTCAATGATTACAACTTTTCCATATCCGCCGTACCAGCCGGCATAAAGAACTTTTCCTGTATTTGATGCTCTTATTTTTCCGCCGTTTATGCCTCCGATATCAATACCTGAGTGATATATTGTTCTTTTAAATATCGGATGAACTCTGTATCCGAAAGGAGAGGTAATAGGACCGGCTATAGGCTTCATAAAACCTGACACTACTTTTACTGTTGTGGTTTGAGTGTTTTTGCTAATCATTTTGCCCAGAGCTTCCGATTGTTTTGCGAGTTCTCTTTCCGCTTTTTCATAGTATGCTCTGTTTGTTCTGTATTTCTGAATAGAACTTTCGTTCTGGCTGATTGCGCCTTGAATGTACTGCTGCTGGGCGTTTATATTCTTAATTGAATAGGCAATAATTGTTTTTTGCTGTTCAATTTGATTTCTTAAAAGGGCAATTCTTCTTGATTTTTCTTTAAGAAAAGCAAGCCGCTTTTTGTCTTTTTTGGTGATTATATTCTGATAGTATATTCTGTCCAAAAAGGTGTTTATGTCTGTTGTGGACAAAAGCAGTTGAAACAAACCTCTTCTCTGCTTTTTGTATATTTGTCTGACACGGTTTTTTGCCTGAAACTCAGAAGCTGAATACTCTTGCATTGTTTCATTGAGGTTTTTTTCCGCTTCCGCAAGTTGTTCTTCCGCATTTTTGTATTGTTTTTTTGTTGAGGTTAGGCTTTTTTGAGCATGTTCAAGACGCTGCTGATTTTTGTATAGTTTGTTGGTTTCAATAGATTCCAATCTTTTAAAACGCAGTACTTTTGCGTGTGTCTCTTTTCTCTTTTTTTCAATATGGCTCTGAGAACATATAGCCTCCGGTGCAAAAGAGATTAGCAAAAATATTATAAAAAAAGCCTTTAATATTTTAAAAGTAAGGCTCATTTTTTTATGTTCCAAATGCAATTTGGGCATAAATAAAGGTACCTGTCTTTTTCAAATTCAACTATGCTGTTTTAAAATTTATTGTTTGCCTGCAACAAATGCAATCAAAATCGGTGCAAACATAAACAATAAAAATGAAACGGCAATTATTCCTACTATCAGTTTTTGGTTTTTTCTGAAAAATTCCATTATTAATTATCCAAAATCTTTAACAGTAATATTTTACATGCAAAAAATATCTTTTACAAGAAAATTAAGCCGTGTAAAGAGTTACAACTTTACAAAACAGGAATTGTAAATGATAAAATCTATTCCTGATTATTTTCTTGTTTTTCAGGCTGTTCTTGTTCTTCCGCAAGAGCTAAATCAACAAACGGTGTCTCTCTAAACATTTTAATTCTGGAAATTCTTCTGCCGTCGATTTCAAGAATTGTATATGTAATATTTTTGTCTTCAATAACATCGTTTAATTCCGGTTCTCTGCCGAGAAGACCAAAAACGTATCCGCCCAGAGTCTGAAAATCTTCATTAGGAATATCGAGGTCAAATCTTTTGTTTATATCTTCGATATCCATTTTGCAAGAAACATTGAGGGTGTTGTCGTCAATTCTCACAACCTCGGGTGTTTCTACTTTGTCAAATTCGTCGTATATTTCTCCGACAATTTCTTCAATAATATCTTCAATGGTTACGATACCCGCAATACCGCCATGTTCATCAACAACAGCCGCAATCTGGTTTTTTGAAGATGTAAGGTCACTCAACAAGTCTGAAATAAATTTGTTTTCCGGCACAATAAGTATCTCTCTTGCAAGTGATTCGATTGAGAAATTCTCATCTATGTTGTTGTTTTTGATTACTTTCAATACGTCTTTAGCGTTTATTATACCGATAATATTATCAACATTGTCTCTGTATACGGGAATTCTTGTATGACCGGAGCTTATTATTGAATCAGCAAGAGTATTTATATTTTCCTGTGCATTAATCATGAAAATTTCTGTTCTGGGTACCATTATTTCTTTTACAACAGTGTTTGCAAAACCAAAAAAGTTTGAAAGCATTTTGGCTTCATGGCTGTCAATAGTTTCTATTTTTTCACCTTCTTTGATGAGTTTGTAGAATTTTTCTTCCCAGTTATCCTCTGCATCATGAGCCTGAAGTTCAATTGTAATATGAGTAATATTTTTAACTTCTTTTTTGATTTTGCGCTCTAACATATCCGCAATGTCATCAGCATCTTTCATCTGTGTTTCCGGGTCAACTTCGATTGTCATATTGATAATCAATCCGGATGAGCCTAAATCGATTGTTTTCAATTCGACAACATCCGTAATGCCGTGGATAGTTGAAGCTACCTGTTTGATTTTTTCTTCGACATCCGGCTCGGCGGACTGAACAGTCAAACTGCTTACGTTATTTTTCAAAAGATACAGAGCAAGGAAAAGCAAAATAGTACCGATTATGATAGATGCAATAGCATCAGGCACATATGCCAGTCCGTCAGGCATAACAAATTTTGCTATGGTCAATGCGGCAAAAGCCACAACTACACCTGTGAAGGCTGCAGTATCTTCATACCAGACAAATTTTGTTGTCGGACTTTTTATTTCTCTTATGTATTTAATTGAGCGGAAAAATTCTTTTACGGGATTTTTTTCCTCAATACCTACCTCATGCAAAACTGCTTTTGATGCACTGACAACCGCCCAGGCTTCAAAACAGATACTGCACAAAAGAGCAATTGCTATTGCATTGTAGTGCAAAAGCAAATCGCTGGCATCATGGGCTTGGATAAGTTTTTCAAAACCATGATATATAGCGACGAAAGTACCGCCAAGCATTAAAATAGAAGCAAACATTGCCCAGATATTTGCCTCAAGCCCGTAACCGAACGGATGTGCATTGTCGGCAGGTCTGGAACCTCTTTTTATTCCGACAAGAAGACATATGCTGTTAAAAGAGTCTACACCTGAGTGAATTGCTTCAGCCAGCATTGCCGAACTGGAAGAGAAGAAGAAACAAATCAATTTGACAAGAGCAATACCAAGGTTTGCTATCAGAGCTTTTATGACAGCCATGAATTTGGAATTGTCTACTTTTTCTCTTTCAAGACAGCTCATCTCCTCTTTGGAATATTCATCTGTAATGCTGTCGTTATTTTCTATATCCTGAGTTTCGTTTTTTAAATCAAGGTTGTTACTGTCAGATGACATTTTTTATCCTTATAGCTTTAACAGTATATATAATACCGAGAATATTTGATATATGCAATAGAGACGTGTTGAATACCAAAAAATATGAAAAATTAAAAAAGATATATTAAAACATTAAAAAAGTTGTCCGAGAAAATTTTGCGATAAGGAACGTGAGCAAAATTTTTGAGCATCATTTGTTCACTTTTCGTGAAGACATTTTGCACTGAATCAAAGATTCAGGCAAAAGAAGTCAAAGGTGAGCAGGTGCCGGCTGCGATGAGCGAAATCAGACTGGCACGCCGTGTGAGGCAAAGCCGAACCCAGTGCCATAGCGAAGGGAAACATTGAGTTTTCCGTAGCGTCTGATTTCAAGACAGCCGGCGGCAACTGCGACACTAGATTAGATTTATTTCCACAAAGTCAGCTTTGTTTCGTCATCAAGTTCACGGACGAGGTCTTCGCCCAGATATTCCTGAATAACAGCCTCGCCGGCGTATATTGCCGTGCCTTGAACAAGATGCCCGCCTATACATTTACCTTTTCTGTCTGCTGCAATCAAATGTACATGACAGAATGGTTTTCCGTCTTTTACGGAGATATTTCCGCTGCAAGAAACTATTTCCATCGGTTCGTCATATGCATAGGTTGTGTTTATGTATTCTTTTGTGACCTGATCAAAAAAAGCCAGTTTCAGACTCGAAACAGCTCCGATAAGACTAATAGAACCGGCTTTTATGTTTTCATCAACACAAATTTTATTTAATTCTTCAAGCAGGTCACAATTGTAACCAAGCTTTGAAATAAATGTTCTGCCATGTTCATATTGCTTTAAATACATTTTATTTACACCTGTTTTTCATCTGTTTTTCATATTTTAATTATTCTAAAAATAATATATAATAAGCAAGAATGATTTTTCTTTAACTTTTGTAAACATTGTCAGAAAAAGCATAAAGTTTTTGCTGGAAATTGTCGAAAGAAAAAGAGTAATATGGTGTATGTATGGAAAATTACGGATTGTTAAAAGAAGATTCTTTTGAAGAAAGTCTCGGAGAAATCCTGCAGTTAAAACAAAAGAACGAAAAACATACTATTTTGCTCGTCGATGATGAGGTGAATAATCTTCAGCTTTTGAGAAGAACTCTTCGAAACGACTACAATATTCTTACGGCTTCAAACGGAAAGGAAGCTCTTGAAATCGTGGAGGGCAAAGGAAACGAGATAGCGCTTATTGTAAGCGACCAAAAAATGCCGGAAATGGAAGGTACGGAATTTTTGAAAAGGGTTACGGGAGAGTATCCTGATATTGTAAAAATCCTTCTCACCGGACATCTTGATGTAGATGCAATTGTAGATTCCATAAATGACTGCCATTTATACCAGTATATTGTCAAACCGTTTGACCCCGAAGAACTCAAACTGACTATTGAAACAGGTATTCAAAAATTTGATTTGGTAAACAACAAAACGGTTATTCTCAAGGATTTGAGAGAACTTTTCTACAAAACAATAAAACTCATTGCATCAGCACTTGATGCAAAAGACCCTTACACTCACGGTCATTCGCTCAGGGTTACAATGTATTCACTTATTCTGGCAAAAGCACTGAATCTTGATGATACAACACTCGAAGAAATAGAAACAGCCGGTTTGCTTCATGACATAGGTAAAATTGGTATTCCTCAAAAAATTCTTTGTAAGCCCGGAAGACTTACGGATGAAGAATATGAGGTAATGAAATCTCATCCTGCTCAGGCTGAAAAGATGCTTATGGGTATCAAAAAGCTTACGGTAATTTCAAATTGGCTCAGAACCCATCACGAAAGATGGGACGGAAAAGGTTATCCGAACGGGCTCAAAGGAGAAGAAATACCCATATCCGGTCGTATAATTGCTCTGGCAGATACTTATGATGCCATGACCTCTACCCGTTCATACAGAAAGGCTCTTTCTCATGAAACAGCTATTTCGGAAATTCAGCGTTGTGCCGGTACGCAGTTTGACCCTGTACTTGCAGATTTGTTTGTAAAATGTCAGGACGAAATCAAAGCAGCAAAAGAAGATCCTGAGACCTATTATCCGAAATACAGCTATCTTCAAAAAGAAATAAACAGAACTGTATAAAGATTGTGTTAGTTTATTAAAAAACTCTGTTCAAAAGATATTAATCATTTTAAACAGAGTTTTTTGCAATATTTTATTAATAAAAATTATTCTACGTACATCAGAACTTGACCGTATTCAACAGCTTCGCCGTCTTTTACACAAATTTGTGTAACTTTACCGGAAACTTCTGATTCGATTTCGTTCATAAGCTTCATGGCTTCAATGATACATACAACCTGTCCTGTAGAAACAGTTGAACCTACTTCAACAAACGGTTTTGCTCCCGGTGAAGAAGCGGAATAGAATGTTCCGACCATTGGAGAAGTGATTGGTTTGCCTTTTGGTGCTTCTTCTTTCTTCGCTTCTGTTTCAACAGCAGGCGCTGCCGGAGCTGCAGGAACTGCTGCTGCAGGTGCAGGCAGAACAGTCTGTGCTTGAACAACTTCTTTTTCTTTTCTGATAACAATGGCAGACTCTTTTTCCTCAAGAGTAAGTTCTGTCAGTTCGCTGTCAGAAACCATTTTTACCAATTTTTCAATGTATTCTAAGTCAAAGTTCATAGTAATATCCTTCTTACTTGTTTTTTGTCTTGTACCTGTGCCAAAATCCGCTGTCTTGGATTACCGGTGTTCACAAGGTTTGGTATTCCGTTTCGAATTTTTATTCTAAAAATTCTACATTCCAACAACCTTGTTCACATGGGGCGTTTCGTTTCACTTCAGCCCCGCACAAAATCCGCTTCTTGGATTTCCTTCACGCTCGGTATTGTCGTTCGCTTCGCTTTCGCTGGTGCTCACTTCATACCTCGCTCCCCTGGTTTCACCCGTCCGGAAATCCGCTCTTGGATTATTGGCGTTCGGACGGAGTAACGTCCATCCTCACATGGGCACTGGGTTCGGCTTTGCCTCACACGGCGTGCCCGCACAAAATCCGCTATACTCTGTCAAGGTACTCGTTTGTTCTTGTGTCTACTCTGATTCTGTCTCCGTTAGAGATAAAGAACGGTACGTTTACAACAGCACCTGTCTCAAGTGTAGCAGGTTTTGTACCGCCTTGAGCAGTATTGCCTTTTTCTGACGGAGGAGTATCAACAACTTCCAGTTCAACGTGATTCGGCATATCAAGACCGATGATTTTGCCGTCATGAAGAAGAATATTTACGTTCATATTCTCTTTCAAATATTTTACACCGTCACCGATGTGGTCATCAGTAACTGCAAGCTGTTCGTAAGTTTCTGTGTCCATCATGATATAGTCAGAACCTTCTTTGTAAAGGTACTGCATTTCACGTTTGTCAAGAGTAGCTTTGGCTACTTTTTCGCCTGCTCTGAAAGTTTTTTCAACAACGTTTCCTGTTTCAACGTTTTTGAGTTTTGTTCTTACAAAAGCAGCGCCTTTGCCGGGTTTTACGTGCAAAAATTCAACAACTGACCACAGCCCGTTGTCCAATTCTAATGTCAAACCTGTTTTTAAATCGTTTACTGAAATCATTAGGTTGTCCTCTTTTTCTGATGTTTAAAATATTATCACAAAAAAGAAAACTTGAACACTGCTTATTTTAAAGCTTTTTTACAAAAAAGATACCATTTTATATTCAAAAATAAAAATTATTCGTCATTTGAATAATTTATTCCCAAATCTTTTATAATATTTTCCAGCGGGATTTCAAGACCTTTTGCATATTTAATAAGAGTAGAAAATTTTGTGTCCACAAGACCGTTTTCTACCCTGCTGACAGTTGCTGTTGTAAGGTCATTTTCGTATGCAAAAATATTTAGAGAAACGCCCTTTTTCTCACGCATAAGCTTGAGGGTATGTCCGAGAATTTTTATCAGCTTTTTCTCATCCCGTTCCATATACGTAATTATATTTATTTCAAAATTTGAGATATTACATATATGTAATTACTGTTTGGGATAATAAGCGTTTTGCAATCGATTAGTGTCTGTTTCTGTACATATCTGCCACTTTTTCGCCTAAATTCATCTTTGCATAAAAGTCTGAGATTATGTAATCCCTGTCAACATCAGTACTTATAACACTTACGGAGTTATGAAGCTCTTTTTTGTGCATAACAACGCCTTTTGGATTTCTTACTTCCAGAAAAACTTTGTCGTCTTTTGGATTGGGATACTCCTCGGCATACATTACCATATTGTATGGATTGTCTTTTTGTCTTTTAATCGTTCTGACTATATAATCTAACGGCTCAATAAACCGGCTGTTTCCGGCTGTACGCTCTTTTGCTCTTTTTATAAGCATTGTTTCTTTTGAAAGGAATTTTTGAACACCCCTGTATTTATAGTCCTTTTCTCTTTCCGGCGGAATATTTTCCGGTAAAGAATCATACATTTTGTGCGGTTCTTCAATTCTAAAAGATTTGAAATTCGGTTTGTATGCCGAACCAACTATACTCTGAACCTTCATGTTTCCTCCTGCAGCTAGCTGCTCTATCCAAAAAGTAAATTTCGGTTGTGTACAAAAATATTATATCACAAATATTGTCCGAAAAAATCTGTGATAAGACTCTGTGGAACAAAAGCAGCCGGCGGCAACTGCGGCATTGGATTAGGTTAATTTCAACTAATTTTCCAAACTCCACTCATTTGTCAATTTTTCTGTAATTTCCAGTCCCGTTTTTGTTGTTGCAAGTCCGCCTTCAGCGCTTTCTTTGAATTTTGGAGACATTAATTCTCCTACCTGTTTCATTGCATCAACAATTTCATCAATCGGGATAACGGATTTTATACCGGCAAATGACAGTTCTGCCGCAGTAACAGCCTGTATTGCAAGAAATGCATTTCTTTTTACACAGGGTACTTCAACAAGACCGGCAACCGGATCACAAACAAGCCCCATGATATTTTTTAGAGCCAATGCAGCAGCATTCAATATTTGTTCATTAGTTCCGCCGCACATTTCAACAAGCCCTCCTGCCGCCATGGCACAGGCAACGCCGCATTCGCTCTGACACCCTGCAACGGCGCCGGCAAGAGCAAGTTTGTTTGAAACAAGCTGCCCTATTGTCCCTGCAGTAATAAGCGCATTAACCAAAAATTCATCATCCGCATCACGGGACTCCGCCATAGCAATGATAACAGCGGGCACAATTCCGCAAGAACCTGCTGTGGGACAGGCAACAATTTTCCCCATCCGCAGATTTTGTTCCATAGTTGCAAAAGCATAAGTGAGAATTTTCTGGTAGGTTTCCGAAAACAAAGATTCTCCGTATTTGTATCTTTCAAGCAGTTTTGCACAATCATCACCGCACATACCGCTCATTGATTTTTCTTTTGATTTCAATCCCTGTTTTATTGCATCTTTCATAGCTTTGAGATTGATTTTTACTTTTTCACGCACTTCTTGTACGGAAATTTCCGTTATTTCCGCTTCATGTTGTTCACTTATTTCATATATTTTTTTATTTTTTGAAGAAGCTTCTTCAAAAATTTCTTGAAAATCTTTATATTTCATCATTTTTTCAACACTTCTATACTTCTGATTAAATAAACTTCATCAATTTTTTCAAGTTCTTCTATAACAGAATCCGGCAGCATACTATCGAGACAAATACCCATAGAAGCTTCTTCTCCTTTTGCGCTTCTGTCACAGTGCATTGTGGCAATATTGAGATTTTTGCTCTGCAAAAGAGCGCTGACCCTGTAGACCATGCCGGGTTTATCTTTATATAAAAGAATAAGTGTATTATAGTCGCCGTTTATATTAAATCTGTATCCGTCAATATTTGTTATACAGACCTCTCCTGCGCCTACTGAATTTCCGGATATTTCCATTTTGTATGAACCTTCAAGAAAAATATCAACGGAATTCGGGTGGCGGTTGTTGTCCTGGGCATGTTCAAAGGAATAATCAACATTTAATTTTTTTGCATAATTAAAAGCTTTTTTTATAGACTCGTTGTCCACATCCATACCCAAAACACCGGCAAGAAGACCTTTGTCGGTTCCATGACCTTTGCCTGTGGTTGCAAAAGAATTGTAGAGTTTGAATCTTACTTTTTTCGGAATTTCGCCGAAAATTTTTCCGGCAAGATATCCTATGCGGACGGCACCCGCAGTGTGAGAGCTTGAGGGACCTATTATTACAGGACCTATAATGTCAAAAAGTGTTTTTGTTTTTTCCATATTTTTCTTTCAAAAAAATCAGACCGTTTTTGCGGCTTTGTTTGTAAGTTTGCATTCAATAATCTTTTTTGTCAAATCAGGAATATCCATCTTGTCAGCAAAAATTTCTATATAACACATTTTTGTTTTTTGCTGCTCTTTTGCTTCTGTCAAAACAGAGTCAAATTCGTTGTTTGTTCTTGCCTGTGCAGTCCATACATCACCTGTGAATACTTCCGGAAGCTTTGAATAGTTCCATTGGGCAATTTTGTTAAACTCATCCATCGGATCATCGCTCAGAAGTCTTTCTATTGTATATCCGTCATTATTCAGTACAATTATTACCGGTTTTGTTCCGTATCTCATCATAGAACTTATTTCACAGGCTGTCAGCTGATGTGAACCTTCACCGGTTAAAAGAACAACTCTTTTGTCTTTTGCCGCAATCGATGCACCAAAGGCGGCAGGTGTTGCCCATCCTATTGATCCCCACAAAACCTGATTGTACAAATTCGCACCTTTGGGCAGATCCATTGCTGCAACACCGTATGAAATTATACCTGTTTCGCTGAACACAATATCGTCCGGCAGCAAAAAGTCTTGAAACCTTGGAAATATGTATTTTGCTGATAATTTTTCATCAGTATTCGATTTTGAAACAAAAAACGTTTTTTCTCTTTGAGGTACGGCAATTTTCTTTGGAGTAATTTGTTCGTACAAAGCTTGCAGTACATCTGCCATCAGTATATTTTCATATTTGTAATTTTCAACAATGGTGTATGTTCCGAAAATTTGGATGTTGTCGGACGGGTTGAAGCCGATATCAAATCCGAAAGTATTCAAATCACTGTATATTACTCCGATACTCATGACACAATCCGAGTTGTTTACATATTCATAAACAGATTGATTTTCATATTTGCCGAGGTAAGTACCGATAAAACCTTCATAATCGCTATGTATAAGTCCTTTCCCCATCAAAAAAGTGGTTACCGGAATTTTTGATTTTTCTATAAATTTTTTCGCTTCTTCAACGGCAAGAAAACGTTCTACAAGAACATCAGCAATAATTACAGGTTTTTTTGAGTCGTTAATCAGCTCAAGAATGTGAGAAACAGCAGCGCCGAGATTTTTTTCATCACTTTTTGCAATATCAAAATTCGGGTTATTGTCAATTTCCATATCGCAGATATCAACGGGTACGGCAATATAGACCGGCTTTTTTTGATTTACAAAAACAGACAAAACCCTGTCAATTTCGCTTTTTGCATTCGTTTTATTCAAATAGGCAGTGGTTTCAACAACGGAAGAGTATGCTTTTTCAAAAGCATAATAATCGGGGTGTTCAAAGTTGTGATGCAAAACGGTATTTTGTTCGATAAATTTTGTTGCGGGAACACCGACAATTTTTATTACGGGAATGTTTTCGGCAAAACATCCGGCAATGGCATTTATTGCTGACAGCTCACCTACTCCGTATGTTGTAATCAAAGCACCGTATCCTTTTACCCTCGCATATCCGTCTGCTGCATAACCCGCATTCAATTCATTTGTACAGCCTATCCAGTTTGTTGAAGGATTTTTTTCCACGGATTCTATCAGTTTAAAATTGTAATCTCCCGGCAATCCAAAAAAGTCTGAAATACCGAGTTTTTCCAGTTGTTCTGTCAAATAGTACGATACTTTAATTTTTCCCATAACTGTTATTCCTTTATTAATGCTTAATTTTCGGCTGTTTTATACCTTATAATATCAGCATTATTATATTATACAATGCTCCTTGTGTCTCTAAATATGTTTTGAAAAGATATTTAAATTTTTATTTTTTTGTGTAAAAATAAGTCAGTATCTTTTCAAAAGTTTTTATAAAAATAAAGAACTTTATCAACTTTTTTAAAAATAGGTTTTTAGTATTGCTGTAGTTATGAAAAAAATTTATTTTTGATTTTATTTAAACTTCTTAATATAATTATTAAGCATCTAAATTTGAGAGGAAAACAAATGGGTGAATTTGATAGGGAGAGCATAGAACAAAAAAGTGGTCTGCGGAAACTTACAACAATGCAGCTTTTGAATTTTTGTCTGGGATTTTTCGGATTGCAGTTTGCCTGGCAGATGAGAATAATTCTTTCAGGACCGGTGACTGAAAATTTTGGCGCATCTCCATTTTTATTCGGGCTGATATGGCTCGCAGGTCCTGTTACCGGTATGGTTGTTCAGCCGATAATCGGTGCTATGAGCGATAAGACACATACAAAGTTCGGCAGAAGAAGACCTTATTTGATGCTTGGTGCAATATTTGCAGCAATTGCTCTTTGGGCGTTTCCAAATTCTCAGGGAATTGCTCAGATTATTGCAGACAAATTGCATACTCCTTTGCCTGTGTTTGGCGCATTGATTGTTGCCGCAATCATGATATGGGTAATTGATGCCTGTGTAAATGCAGCGCAGGGTCCCTACAGGGCACTAATTCCCGACAATATTGTTCCTGAGCAACATGCAATTGCAAATTCATATTTGAGTTTTGCAATAGGTCTGGGTTCGGTTATTGCTGCCGGAACTGCTCCTGTTTTGAAATTGTTGTTTAACTATCAAATGTCGCTCGAAGCTCAATTTGTGATGGCGGCGCTGGCATTTTTGCTCGGTATGACCTGGACATGTATAACATTTAAAGAAAAGCCGTTAGAAAAACCGCAGCAGATTGTTGATGAAAAAATCAGCAAACAATCTTTTTGGACTCAATTAAAAGACTTTCTTGAAACTTCTCCCGAGGTATACAAAATATGCATGATGCAGTTCTGCACATGGATTGGTGTAATGTGTATGTTTATATTCTTTACACAGTTTGCTATTCATATTGTCTATGCAATACCGGATTTGACGGTTGTGTCGGACGAAATGAAAGAACACTATGCTACAGCTACGGTTGTGGCAACCAATTTCTCTTCTATTTGTTTTGCTATATTGAATCTTGTTTGCTTTGTTGTTTCTATTCCGATAGGTGTTTTGTCTACAAAATACGGAAACAAAAGAGTACATATGATTTCTCTTTTGATAATGGCTGTGTCATACCTTTTGATGAGCTTTATGACAAACCCCGGTACCGTAATGGTGTTAATGGGATTGGCAGGTATCGGCTGGGCAAGTATTCTCTCTCTTCCGTTTGCAATGCTCTCGGAATACATAAAAAAAGGTTCGGAAGGCTCTGTTATGGGAATATTTAATATATTCATTGCCGGTCCGCAGATACTTGTTTGTACTTTGATTGCCTGGTTTATTTCTCATTGTGCAATGACAACACCGAAAGGTTTGAACTATCACTGGGAATATTCTTTTGTAATAGGTGCAATTGTTTTGTTTGTTGCAGCAATTATTACAAAAATGATACATGAGAAAAAGCCCGAATAATCAATAATAGCTTGAAAAATTTTTAAAACCCTCTGAAAACCATGAAAAACAGAGGGTTTTTGTGTTACAAGATGTAACAAATTGGGTATATATTGAATATAAGGTATTTATATTGTTTTTATATACATGTAAGTAAAAAAGTAAGTAAGGAGCCGATATGGGTTTAGCAGCATCACAAGCAAG
>CALVAQ010000011.1 GCA_944325595.1 Candidatus Gastranaerophilales bacterium | reverse complement strand
CCCTGCCTTCCTATCGGCAGGTAGTAATCTCTACTTCGAGAGCACTTGCTCTCGCGGCATTGAGTTACAAAAACACAATGTATTTTAGTGGTCGGGATGACACGATTTGAACGTGCGACCCCCTCGTCCCAAGCGAGGTGCGCTACCAAGCTGCGCCACATCCCGTTAAGAATTACTTATCGTAGCGCACCTACGGTGCTACCTCTCGTTCGAAATGACATTTAGTCATTTCTCTCTCGGCAGGGTCAAGCTGCGCCACATCCCGTTAAGAATTGTTTTCTCTGTTTCCCTACAGGCGCAGCTTGGGTTTTAATTGCAATACGACACACAAAAACTTCGTTTTTGATTTTGCCTGCCTCTAAAAAAATGATATTCAATCATTTTTTCAGAGTTCTTTGCTCGCAGAAGCTTCGCTTCTGACTTAGCTCCTCTCATAAAACAAGACATTTAGTCTTGTTTTATTCGGCAGAGTCTCCATTGTAACGATACTCAATCGTTCCAAAGGAGTCCTTGCTGCATCCCGTTTGTATCTTTATGCGAGTTGTAATCCTTTTATGACAGTGCTTTACACATTTTCAATGTACTATTTTTAGTATTTAAAGTTTATCAACAACAAATACCATCGTCAAGAACTTTTAATATTTATCGGAGAAAACACCGGACAAAATTGAACAGAGCAAAATTTATCTCGGATATCTCATTTTTCTGGTTACTTTAATCAAATGCCATCCGTATCTTGTTTTCACAGGGTCAGAAACACCTCCGATTGGTGTTGAAAATGCGGCATATTCAAATTCCGGTACCATTTGACCTCTGTTAAAATACCCCAGGTCTCCGCCTTTTTCCTTTGAAGGACATTTTGAATATTCTTTTGCCAGCTGTTCAAAGCTTTCCCCTTCTGTCACTCTTGTTTTTATTGCCCAGGCTTCATCTTCCGTATCTACCAGTATATGACTTGCTCTGACAGTTTTGAACTGTGTCGGGTCTTCCTCTTCTGCCATAGCAACTATTCCGTTATAATTCAAAACAGGAATAACAGGTACATAAAATATCCCCGCAATCACTGTGCCTAATGCTATTTTCGCCAATATGTTTTTCAACTCTTTCATTTCTAACCCCTTTATATTTTCTATCAAATTGTAATAAAAGTTTTAACAAAAAACAACACCGCTTTTGACTAAACTGTCAGCTGTTATTTATTATTTAGCACCAAATGGTTATCAATTTATTTGATAATCAAACATGCTGATGATAAAATAAGACCAATCGACAATAACCATCGGGATTAAGATATGCTGACAAAAAACATTCTGGACAAATTCAAAAACCTGACCGTACTTTGTATAGGCGATATTATGCTCGACCGATTTTGCTACGGTGAAGTGGAAAGAATTTCTCCGGAAGCTCCCGTTCCTATTTTTAAAATACTAAAAGAAAAAACAATGCTCGGGGGTACAGGTAATGTTATTGCCAATCTTGCTTCGCTAAACATAAAAACAAAATATGCAGGTGTAACGGGAAATGATGATTCTTCTGCCGAAATAGAAAAATTTCTTTCAAACGCAGACTGCAAATATTCACTAATAAAACTCAAAAATCACAAAACAACCACAAAAATCAGAATGATTGCAAACAACAATCATTTGATTAGAGCCGACAAAGAAGATTTTCTGATTCTTGATGAAAAACAATTGAAAGATTTTGAAAAAATTGTTGAAAAAGAAATTAAAAATTCGGATATAGTTCTTGTTTCCGATTATAAAAAAGGACTTTTAACAACCGAATCAACTCAGATGATAATTTCTCTTTGCAAAAAACATGACAAAAAAGTTCTTGTCGATCCCAAAGAAAGAGATTTTTCAAAATATGCACATGCTGATATTGTAAAGCCAAATCTCAAAGAATTTGAGCTTGTCAGCGGAGAAAAATTTGACGCCCGCAGCGATGATTTTAAGCTTAAAATCAAAACTTCCGCTCTCGAAGTTATGAAAAAATACAAGATAAAAAATCTTCTCATAACATTGAGCAAAGACGGGATGATTTTTGTACCTTCAAAGGGTGATGCAATCCAAATCAGTGCGGAAGCCAAAGAAGTTTTTGATGTATCAGGCGCCGGAGACACATCTCTTGCTGTACTCGGAGCATCTATTGCTGCCGGAACAACTGTTTCCGATGCAATGAAACTTGCAAATCTCGCCTCGGGTATTGTTGTTGGAAAACTGGGTACTGCCTGTGTCACACCTGATGAACTAGCGCTTGCTATTGACAAGTCAAACGGTATCCACAAACTGTCTCAGGTATCAAAAATTATTTCAAGAAAAGAAGCTGCAGAAAGAGTCAAAGAACTCAAGGAAAAAAACAAAATTATAGGTTTTACGAACGGTTGTTTTGATGTAATGCATTTGGGACATATTCACTCCTTTGCCAGTACAAAAAACGAGTGCGATGTTCTTTTTGTTGGTATTAATTCTGACAAATCCATAAAGAGACTAAAAGGAAACAAATACCCTCTTCAAAACGAAAAAACAAGGTCGTATGTCGTTGCATCGCTGGAGTTTGTAGATTACGTAGTACTGTTTGATGAAGATACCGCACTTGAGCTTGTCGAAGAGCTAAGACCCGATGTCATAGCAAAAGAAGGCTACAAAATAGAAAATTGGCCCGAAGCACAAAAAGTATTGTCCTACGGCGGAAGAGTCATAGAACTTGAACGGGTTGAAGACTACTCTACATCTGCCGTATTAAGAAAAATAGATGACCTGAACATAGACACAAAAAATGAGGAATCTGTTAATGTTTGATGAAATAAACAACGATTTTGATACAATTTCTGAAAATTTTAAAAAAATCAAATCACTTACACCAACAATAGAGCAGGTTTGCAAAATCTGCACAGAATCAATAAAAAAAGGCGGGAAAGTTATGTTTTGCGGAAACGGCGGTTCCGCTGCGGATTCCCAGCATCTTGCAGCAGAGCTTGTCGGCAGGTACAAAATGAATCGTCCTGCGCTTAATTCCATTGCGCTCACTACGGATACATCAATACTTACGGCAATAGGAAACGATTTTGGCTACGACACAATTTTTGAAAGACAGGTCGAAGGACTGGGAAAAAAGGGCGATATCCTTGTCGGACTTTCTACCAGCGGAAACAGCAAAAATGTTTTGCTTGCAATGAAAAAAGCAAAAGAAATGGGAATAAAAACCGTAGCATTTACCGGTGAAAGCGGCGGAAAAATGAAAGACTCCGCCGATTATGCAATTAACGTTCCATCTGACACAACAAACCATATACAGGAAATGCATATTGCAGTAGGGCACATAATCTGCGGTTATATCGAAAAAGCACTTGCGCCAAAAGTCAAAGCTTTATTTTTAGACAGAGACGGTACAATAAACGAAGATTACGGCTTTACATACCAGACAGAAAAACTGGATTTTATCGATGGTATTTTCGAGCTTTGCAAAAAGGCTCAAGACAAAGGCTTCAAGATTTTTGTCATAACAAACCAGTCCGGTGTGGACAGGGGATATTATACACTTGAACAGATGAATGCTTTTAATGATTATATGAAAGCTGAGTTCAAAAAACAGGGTATAGAAATTACAGACATATACTGCTGTCCTTACCTTGAACATCCCGACAGAAAGCCGCTCCCCGGAATGTTTTTAAAAGCACAAAACCGCTACAATATTGACATGGCAGCTTCCGTGGCAGTAGGAGACAAAGAAAGAGATGTCGAAGCTGCGCTGAATGCCGGTGTAAAGAAAACATATCTCTTCTCAAAAGAAGCAAAAGAGTCAAAAGGGAAAATAATATCAAAACTGACTGACGTTAAATTTTAAAGGTATTAAATGTTGGCGGCAGTGTCCTTGAATAGTAAGAAAGCGGATTTTTTTCAAGTTCTGCAGTTTTTTGTTTATTCATAGCGGATTTTTGAAACATATTTGCGGTAAGATTTCTTGCAACCGGAGTAATAATGTTGCAGGCAAGAATTGAAGCCCCGACTGCGGCAATCACGCCAACTCCGTTTTTGTACAGATTGTAGTCTTTTAGTGCACGGTTAAGCATTCCTTTGGTATTTTTGACTTTGTTTTCTTCTATTGCTCTGCCAAATACGGATTTTAGCATCGGATTATTTTTGATTATTCTGTTTCTGTCCATTGCCGGTTTGCTCAGCAACATAATAGAACCTCTGTAAAAATCGCTCAAATTCCCTATACGTTGTTCTTTCTTAAGTATTCGATGATGCCTGTAAAACTCGCTCAATGCCTTTATAAAATCACTTGCGGAATTTGGTGTGGTTTTGAGTTTTTCTATACATTCAAAGGATTTTTCCGTTAAGATTTTCCCTCTTTCAAGCAAAGATTCTGTGTATTTTTTTATTGCCTGACAGATTGTATAGTATAAAATAACATTTATTGCTCCGTCAGAAGCTTCCTGAGGAATAAGAAACTGCTTTTCTTTTTTGTCTATATCCTTGTTGGTAATTATCATGGCAAGCTGGGCAGCCGAACTCAAAAACCAGCCCAGTGCACCGAGGTGAATTAAAGATATACCTACATCTTCAGCGTATTTATGCCATATTTTTGACAATATACTTTGCAGCGGATTAGCCATGAGATTTCTTCACCTCCGGCTTTTTTGCATTTTCAATTTTATTTTTAAAAGTTGGTGTGAGCCACTTTGTAATAACTTTTGTCAGCGGAGCATCAATCAAAAAGTTTGTAAAAATCATTGCAAATGTAGCAAGAATTGTCCCCATTGTTTTTACGTAATTTAGATGCATTCTTGCAAATTCTTTAACTGTTTTTCCGGGTATTTCATATGTAATTTTAGGCATAAGAAAATTTCGTTTTCCTTTGGGTGCAACGGATTTTACAAAATTGTTTTCTATTTTTGTCACAGTGTAATTTGCAAAATTTTTAGCGCAATAAATAGCACCATAGCGAACGGCAACTCCGACACATGTACCTGCTATAATTTTCCCTATTGTTCTTGCTACGGAGACGGCTCTCGTCTCATCATCAGCAGAGTGATTAAAATAGTCAATTACAGGCTGCATAAACAGAGCAGTTGCACCTTGAATAAGCCGCTGCTCTGGCGAGTTGATATGTTTCCCGATAACATCCGCTATGAAAGTTCGGGATTTGTTATTTACAACAATTGACATTTTGTAATTCCGCTGTGATGTTTATAGAAGACACAAAGCTGATTTTTTTTGCTACAAAAACCATATATACTTAAGTTTTTGTAACAAATTTTCCTAAAACAACAAAACAAAAAGCAAACTTAGTACTCTATCACAAAGCCTTTGAATAAATCTCTAAATCCCGTTTTTTTCTCGGGCTCAGGCTGCTGTATTTCTTGTATCTGTTCTTCTTGCTGCTGCGGCTTCTGTTTTGCTTCAATTTGTCTGATTGCCTGATTTGTGTAATACGTTCTCTCTAGATTTTCCAGCGGTCTCGATCCGTCTGTTGAAAACATACGGGAGTTTACTGCCTCGGGCAAAGGCATATAGCTGTCGGCAAAAGCACCGCATCCGGTAAGAAATAAAGATAGGAATAATATAAAAAACTTTTTCATAAAAACACTCCGTTAAAGATTTTCTTTTTTGGTGTCTTTCTTGCGCGGCTTTCTGGAGGCAACGACTCTGCCTATATCAGGGGCACAGGTAATATCAAAATGGAAACGTCCGAATTTTTGATCCATATCATACTTGTTGTTTAACCCGAAGCCCCAGTACATACGTGCAGCAAGGTCCTGTCTGATGTTTACCCTGAGACCGAGCCCCCAGCTCATCAAAAACTCGCCGCTGTCAATGCTTGAACCGTCTGCTTTGTACGGGAATATCATACCGTTATCCCAGAAGACAGCACCTTTGACCATTTCTCTGGGGTAAATATATCCAAGCCTGTCCGAGCCGACTCGTTTTGGCAAAAACGGCAGAGGTGTAATAATTTCCGCACTCGCAAAGTATCCGCTCTTGCCGAGCAAAAGACCTTCCGAATAGCCTCTTACAGTAGAAAGACCACCTATTTGGAATTGTTCCATCCACGGTAAATCATCATTTGGCGAATACTGTCCGGAAATCCTGAATTGACCGATGATACCTTTGCCAAAATCGTGCAGTCTTGTAATATTACCTTCATATTTAAAGAAGTCCGTATCTCCGCTCAAAGCCTTAAATCCGGCAGACCCGTAGTGACCGGTAAACCAGATACCCTTGTCTGTATCTTTTCTTGCAGTAAAGCCCTGTGTAACAGAGAAGGTACTCTTGTCATAGAATTTAAAGTCAGCAATATCGGATGTAGAGTGTTTTATATTTGCTGCTGTGTAGGAACTGATATTTACATCCTGTCTGTCAAATAAAGGATGTGTAGCATATACCGAATATACCTGAGACGTACCGCCGACCCCGAAAGCTCTCATAGGTCCGTTGACTACGGAAATATTACCTGCCGAAACAGAAGCACCGACTCTTGTTCCGTATTTGCCGACAGGAATGTTGTAGTCCATAAAACCGACTCTGTTTCCCCGTCCGAGATATCCTCCGACGGAGAATCTGTCTCTAAAACCGAATAAACTGTCCGTTGTAAGCATTGTACCAAATCTGCCTACACCGACAGCCTGTCTGCCCTGATTGTCTGTCATAAAAGCAAGACGAAAAGGAAAAGGCTCCATTGTGTTGAGCGTAATATCTGTTTGTCCCTGTTCTTCGCCTGCACTCAAACCGACTTTTATTTTGGCTGTATTGTTGTTATTGAATTTAATTACATCTTTTTCTATATCGGAAATCTTGAGGATATCACCTTCTTTTTGATTAACTCTTTTTTTGATAAAAGAGTCTCTTGTCCATCTGTTGCCCTCAACTTTGATATCACCGACAGTTCCTTCCATAAGTCCGATTTTTAAGACACCGTCTGTCAAATCCTGCGGAGGTAAGTATGCCTTTGATGTAACGTAATCCCCGAGTATGTAGCATCTTGTTATTCCGTTTACGACTTTTTTTATGTCATCAATCGTTACAGGCTGGGATAACAAAGGAGAAGCAAGCTGCTGGAGTTCTTCGGGAGTAAAAATTTTCGATTCCGAAAATTCTACTCTGACTATTTTTGCTCTAACTTCATCCGAATCGCCCGGTTTTGAAAGGTTGTTTTCAACAATAACCGGAGGTCTTTTTTGTTTCAGCTTTTTAGTGTCTTTTGTAGGAAGAGGTATAGGATTTACTGCATTTTGCAGTTTCTTGTTGTCATAAAACTTGTATTTTTTCTCATCTTCAAGAGCCTGAATATATTCCTGCTCAATCTGTTCTGCTGTTTTGACAATTCTTTTTGGTTTTGTCTCTTGTTTTTGAACCGCTTCTTTTATATTTTGATTGTCTTGCAGCACAGGAGATTTTGCCGTTCCGGGAACAGGGGGCAATACCGGTTTTGAAACAACTTTCCGGTTTTGAACCGGTTTTGAAGCTGTTGTATTCACTACAGTATTTTTTTTCTGTAAAGAGACAGAAACAGGACTTTTCTTTGTTGTATTTGTAGGTACCGGCTTTGCAGCAACAGGCGGTGTTGTCTTCTTAACCGCCGGAACAGGACTTTTCGCCGCAACAGAAACATTCGCTCCTGCCGCCGGTACGGGAGCAGATGCAATGCGTGTAGTTTGATTGGATTTTGAAACAATTTTTTGTGCTTCCTGTTTTTTTACAACAGAAGTTGATGCAGATTTTTTTTGTGCAGGAACAGGACTTTTCACCACAGCGGAAACATTCGCTTTTGCCGCCGCCGGTACGGGAGCAGACATCTTCGAACAATCCCCAACAGTTTCTGATGCTATGGTAAGGTTTTGGCTTAATAAGCACAGGCTTATTAAGAATATTAATCTCTTCATCCTAATCTTTATTCCTACACGTAATATCAATATATCTTATTCAACAATTCAAAGTCAACAAAAGTAAAGAAAATATTAATACGGATATATTATTTACTACAAAGAGAAATTAGGGTATGATAGAAGCAATCAGTGGAATATGGGGAGTGCATGAAAAAGTTGCCTAAGAAAAAAAACGGTTTGAGCTATTTAAAACTCTTTAAACAGTCTCTTGCGCTGTCTTTTTCGCTGTTTTTATTCGGTTCGCAAGGCTCTTATGCATCAAATATTCAGGGCGACCCCGGATTCAACACCAATGTAACCCCGAACGGCAGCAATATTTTTGATATCACAGGCGGTATTCAGTCAGGTAATGCAAACATACTCCACTTTTTTAACTTTATTCTTTCTCAGGGCGATACCGCAAACCTGATATTCGGTCAGAACAGCAAATATGTGGGTCTTGTTGATACACAGATTGTAATCAACGGTATCCTGAATGCTATGAAAAACGGAACAATAGGCGGAGATGTTGTATTTGTTTCGCCGGAAGGAATGCTTGTAGGGCAATCCGGTATTATGAATATGGGAAGCCTTCAGCTTATTACTCCTAATTCCTCATCATACAACGATGTAATTGCAAAAGGCTCTGCCGTCAGACTTTCTGATATTGACAGTCTTTCTTCAAACAGCACAACTTCTCAGACGGAAATAGACGGAAAAATATTTGCAAACGGTGCAATAAACATAAACGATGCAAATTCGGTTACACTGGGGGCAAACTCTGATATTGTTTCAGGATTTAATGCAAACGGCTTTGCAAAAACAATATCCGGTGATTTGTCAGATATTGTCAATGATGACGGTATTGTCGATTCTCAATATATGACGGGTGAAAACGGAAGCATTCAGATTGTTTCCAAAAACATTGATTCGGCAAATTTGTTCTCACGAAATTCCACTATCCAATCGACAGGTGATGTATCCGTCAAAACCGCAAACACAACCGGTACCCAAATCAGACTTACATCAAAAATCGATGCAGGCGGAGATGTTACTATCGGAAACTACTCTGCAACCAGCCCGACAGAGGGTACAACGACTATTGTTGACTTAAGAAATGAAGTCAACGCCGGCGGAAATATCTCACTGAACGGAAACGAAGTATCAATCGGCAACAACGCAAACCTTAACGCATCGGGCGGCAGTGTTAATGCAACAACAAGCTCCAGTTTAATTTTGAATTCAAACGTTACTGCTGATTCCGGTATAAACATTGATACGGGTGAATTTGAACAGGGCACAAACTCAGCAATAACAAACAATTCTTCCGGAGACATAAATATAGATGCATCAATGATAACCCAAAACGAGGATGCTTCTATCACAAACAACGGACAGGACAGCAATATCATTATCTCCTCAGTCGGTACGGCAAACCTTGAAAAAGTTTCGCTAACAAATGCTCAGGGCGAAGATAATACAGTCAGTATTTCATCGGGTAATCTTGTTTTAAACGATACAATTAATTCAAACAAAAATATCAACATTGATGCAAGAACAATTACACAAAACGGCAGCGGTTACACAGCCCTTCAGGCAGGTTCGGACGTTATCCTGAACACAAGATACGGAGGCATAGGCTCATCATCACAGGCATTGAACATGTCCGCAGGAGGAGAAATTGTCCTTGATACAATGGGTAACGGCGGCGCATATATTCACGGAACGGGAGACAACGACCTTACAATTGCTGCGGGCAACAATCTTACAGAATTCTCCGCTACCAGCGAAAACGGCATAAATGTAACCGGAAATATTGTATCAAACGGAGATGTAAACCTTGAAGCAGCAACCGGAATAAACCAGAGCAGCGGCACAAATATAGACAGTTATTCCGGCTCCGTAAATCTGACAAATACAGCATCAGGTGACATTACAACAGGCAACATTAACAGTTACGGAAGCAATGGTAATGTAACCGTTTCAAACAATGCAGCAGACGGTTCCGTAAATCTCGGAGGGCTGATTAATTCACAAAACGGGAATGTAAAAGTAGATGCCCAGCAAAATATCACACAGTCCGGCTCAAACAAAACTATTCAAGCCTCCGGCAATGTTGAACTAAATGCAACCTCCGGCGATATTGGTACGGAAGAGCAAAGAGTAGTTGTTTCAACAGACGGAGATGTAACTGCAAACGCAGGTGCCGCTCTTAATATAGAAGGACAAGATACAAACATTGACCTGTCAAAAGTTTCAGCCGGAACAGACTACAATCTCGGTACAACAGGAGAGGGAGAGCTCCTTTTAAACGGAGAATTCAGTAATGAAAACGGCGGTATAAAGCTCGAAACAGAAAATACACTGAACATTCAAAACAACATTTCTGCCGCAGGTGATATTACGCTTACGACAAGCAAAGGTGTAAACCAGAGTGAAGGTACACAAATCACAAGCGGCACTGGTAATGCACAAAGCGGCAATATCACGATTACAAACACAGGAGAGGGCGGAATTGTAATAAACTCTGCAACCGCAAACAAAGGCGGGGTTACTGTTTCAAATACGGAAACGGCAACGGGTGATGTCTCTGTGGGCGGTATTTCTGCGACAGGCGGGGATATAAACATTCAAAACTCATCTGAAAGCGGTAATATAATTCTGACCGATTCAATGCAGACCGACTCCAATATTGAGTTGACTGCAGCAAACAGCATTTTGCAAAATTCAGATTTTGGCAGCGTTTCTCTCAATGCACAAAACAACATCAATTTAACCGCTACATCCGGTTCTGTAGGAACAAATGATGATTTTATCCAGCTTGCCGCAGGAAATCTTGTCAACGCCGCAGGTGCCGATGTCTACCTGAAAAGTCCGAATGCTGATTTAAAAACGGGTATTATTACTGCAACGAACAGTGTTAATCTTGACACAACGGGAAATACTATTCTTAACGACCTGATTTCCGCAACCGATGTAACTATTACTGCTACCGGAAATATTACACAAAACACTGCTGATGCTTCGCAGCAGACAATCAGTGCTGACGGAAACCTTTCTTTAACTTCGACAGGCGGAAACATCGGTGATTATTCTCAAGACGAAGCAAAATCCGTAGTATTCAGTGCCGGCGGGGAGCTTTCGGCTAATGCACAAAACGGTTCTGTTGCAATAAACGGTGTAGACACAAGTATTGACACGGCAAACATCAATGCAGGACAGAATATTGATATTGCAACAACAAATACAGGAAAGATTACCGTTTCAAACCAACAAAACGTAACCGGTCATATAAATCTGAATTCAGCAGAAAATATTGAGTTAAATCAGGCAATATCGGCAACAGAAGATATCACGCTTACGGCAAAAGGCGATGTCGTCCAATCAGAAAGTCTTTCTCAAACAGCATTAAGCTCCGGTGCTGACATTAATATCACGGCAGCAAATGCGGGTACGGCAGACAAAGCTATCATTGTTGATGCACAGGGTGCAGTAAACGTAGGAACAGAAGACAATCATGCCGGCAATATCTACCTTGAAGACAACACAGGTGATTTCAGCATCGGTCAAATGTTTGCGGATGAAAACTTGTCTTTGAAAGCGCAAGGAAATATTGTTCAATCTGACAATTCAGTTGTGGGTATTACTTCATCAGGCAAAGTTACCGTAAGTTCGGAACAAGGAAACATCGGGTCGCAAGATTCCTCATTAAAGTTAAATATTACGGGCGGCGATTCTTCATTCAATGTAACAAATTCCCAGAATGTTTACGTTGAAAGTCCCAATAGCAGCCTAAATACCGGTGACATCAATGCCGCAGGTTCCGTAAATATTGCGACTACAGAATCAGGCGGCGTAAATCTGGGAGGATTGATATCCGCAAATGATATAACAATCCACGCTATAGACAGTATTGTACAAAATCCTGCAAATACAAACAAAACACTTGAAACAACAGGTAATTTAACACTAATTTCTGACAACGGCAGCATCGGTGATTCATCAGAATCCGGCAGCGCTATTCGTTTCAGCATAGGGGAAAGCGGCACACTTGCCGCAGAAGCACAGGAAGGTTCAGTCTTTTTAAACGGTATTGACACGGATATCAATACAGGAACCATCCTTGCAAAAGACAATATTGATTTAACAACGACAAATTCAGGTACAATCACAGTTTCAAGCTCCCTAAATGCAGAAGGACATATTACTCTTGACTCTGCGGAATCTTTGACACTCAACGGAGATTTGAGTGCAGGTGATTACATTGACCTTGCAGCAAACAGCGGGGACGTAAACCTCAATCATGTTTTGACAGCAGAAAATGATATCAGCATTTCCGCAAGCGGAAACATATTACAGGATTCAAGCCAGAGCGGTTCAACAATCAACTCGGGAGCGGATGTAAATCTGACAGCCGGTTCAAACATTGGTTCATCCCAGCAGTCAATTATTCTTAATGCTGACGGTACAGTTAACGCTCAAGCTGGCAGCGCTGCCGTTCCTGTCCCCGGCGGTGTGTATCTGACAAGTGCAGGAAAAACAATAAATACAGGCACAATAAGTGCAACTGATGCAGTAAAAATAAACACAACCGGTACCGGTAATAATATTAACCTTACAAACAAAATAACGGGTAAAGACGTTAATCTTCAAACAGAAGGAAGTATTACTCAAAACATTGCTCAAGGCGGTCCTGACCGTTCTATTGATGCATCAGGCAATTTAACACTGAGCGCCGGTGAAAGCATCGGACAAACAGGAAATGCCGTGGACTTCTCGGCAGACGGAAATCTGAGTGCAATTGCAACAAACGGTTCCGTTGTTCTAAACGGTATTGACACAGACATAAATACACAATCAATTTCCGCCGGTACGGACATTGATCTCAAGACAACAATAGTTGATGATTCGACAAAAGGAAATATTACGGTTCAAAATGCGCTTAATTCAGCAAACGGATACATCAGTCTTGATTCAGCAAAAGCACTTGAAATAAACCACGATATTTCGGCAGGAAAATATGTAAACCTTGCGGCAAACGGCGGAATTGTTCAAAATGAAGCCAATTCAATAACAAGCGGCACGAATGCACAATCCGGTACGGCTGACAGTTATATCCACGTTTCAAACAAAGGCGGCGGTGATATTACCCTAAACAGCGTTAATGCTAAAGGTGAAGTCACAATAAACAACTCCGGTGCATCCTCAGAAAGCGGCAATATTACAATCGGAACAATAAACTCTCAAGAGTCGACCGTTTCTGTCGAAAATACGGCTGCGGGCAATATAGTTGTAAACGACACTGTAAGTGCCGCAGGAGACATTTCTGTTTCATCTGAGGGTGATATCATACACAGCGGAACAGGACTTGCTCTTGATTCAGGAAACAACATAACGCTCTCCGGCACAAACATCGGTTCAAATGACAAACATCTCTCTTTGAATGCGGAAGGAACTGTAGGTGCTGACGGAACAAATATTTACCTTGAAAGTACAGACAAAGACCTGAATATTTCAGGAATAAATAAAAATGCACAACAAGCAGACGGAAATATCAGTCTTTCCGCTACAGGAAACGGAAATGTACATTTTGAAGGTCTGGTAAAAGGCGGAAACATTACCGTTAATTCCGCACAGGGAATAACTCAGGAAAGTTCTCTTGAAAAAGCAATTGAAGCTTCTTCAAATCTGGTACTCAATGCTCAAAACGGAAGTATCGGAAGTGCGGATGCATCTTCAGGCGGTGCAATAGATTTTTCATCCGGCGGAACGATTAAAGCCGATGCAACAGGTGCAATTGTTCTAAACGGTATTGATACAGATATTGTCACAGACACTATAAATGCCGGTACGGATATTGACCTTACAACTACAAATTCCGGAAGCATCACGGTAAACAATAATCTCACTACCACAAACGGATATATAAGTCTCAATTCTGCTGAAAGCCTCGATATTTCACAAAATATAGATTCATCGGATTATCTGAAGCTGAATGCACAAAACGGAGATTTAAACATATCTGCGGATATTTCTTCAGATACATATACCGATATTGCTGCAGCAAACGGAAATATTTCCGTCAATGCAGATGTTAACTCAGGAACATACACAAACTTGAATGCAGCAAACGGCAATGTAGGACTGAATTCTGATATTACAGCAGGAACATATGTAAACATTGAAGCAAACGGAGATATTACCCAAACAAACGGAACAATTACGGCAAACGGTGCCGATTCAAACTCCAACGGACTTTCCGTTACATCAAACGGCGGAAACATCACTATTACAAAAGCAGCTGCACAAAACGGCTCTGTTTCAATAAAAGCAAACAAAACAGAAATAAAACACCCGGCAATACCGGGTGATGAAGAAACACCGGAAGTTCCTGAATATACCGAAACAATTGCCGGAGATATAAATGCCGGCGGAATAAGTGCTCAGGGTTCCGTAACAATCCAAAACGATGCGGAAGACAAAAATGTAAATCTTACGGGATTAATTAGTTCCGCAGACAATATTCAAATTACATCAGAAGGCAATATTACCCAATCAACAAATGATACAACTCTTCTGACAGACGGAAATGTTATACTTGATGCAGCCGGCGATGTAGGCGCAAATACAAATTCTGTTTTGATAAATGCTGACGGCACTGTCAAAGCAGACGGAGAAAATATTTACCTTGGCAGCAAAGACAGCAATCTTAATATTGCAGGAATAAACAGTGCAGACTCTTCTGCTGACGGAATTGTACAAGTAACAACGGAAACGGGCAATATAAATCTTTCCGGACTTATAAACGGCGGAAACATTTCCTTGTCATCCGCTCAGGGTATTACTCAAAGCAGCAGTATCTCAAAAGCAATAGACGGACAGAATGTTTCGCTGATATCAAACAACGGCTCAATCGGTTCTTCAGGAAATGAAATTGACATAAACATAAGAGAAAACGGCAAGGTTGATGCATCTTCCTCAGACAGCATATATCTAAACAGCCCGGAAGGAACCCTTACAACCGGAGAAATTACTGCTCAGAATACGGTTGATATAACTTCTTCCGATGCGTTGAATATGAGCGGACTCATTCAGGCAAACGATGTAAATTTAACAGCTGTAAATAACATAACCCAAAGTTCTAACCTAGAAAAATCAATACAGGCAGCCAATGTCAGACTCGAAAGTACATCAGGCAGCATAGGAGAACCGGCAGAAGGAGAAACTCCGGCAAATGCAATTGACTTTTCTGCAACAGGAACGCTGGAAGCCCACGCTGACAACGGTTCTGTTGTTCTAAACGGTGTAAATACGAGTATTAACACATCCTCAGTAACGGCAGGAGACAACATAGATATTTCAACAACAGGTGAGGGCAGCAATATCACCGTTTCAAACGAACTCAATGCCGGAGGATATATAAATTTAAATTCGGCTGAAGGATTGATTCTTGAACATAATTTGACAGCTACGGATTATGTCTCCCTCGCCGCTCAAAAGGATATACTGCTTGATTCTCTTATTACAGCGGGAACAGATATTGATATCACTGCAGGCGGTTCAATTACGCAGGAAGCAGCAAATAACAATATTGTTTTGAATGCCCAAAATAATATCAATCTTGCTGCAGGCGGTGACATCGGACTTTCTTCAAAATCTATACTCCTAAATGCAGGTAACACTGTCGGTGCACAGGGACAAAACATTTATCTGTCCAGTCCTAACAAAGATTTGACACTTTCAACAGTAACTGCAGCAGACAACGGCAGTGTTAATATTACAACTACTAGTTCGGGAAATCTGCATCTGACAGGACTTGTAAAAGGTGCAAATGTAAATCTGGAATCAGCTCAGAATATTACACAGGATTCATCCTTAAACAAGTCAATAGAAGCAAAAGAAAAACTTGTTCTTAATGCACAAAACGGCGACATAGGCGAAGCAAAAAATGCAGATACACCGGCAAATGCAATAGATTTTTCAGCAGGCAGTGTTGAAGCACACGCAGATAATGGCTCGGTTGTACTAAACGGTGTTGAAAGCGACATCAACACAGGTTCAATCAGCGCACAAAACAATATCGACCTGACAACAACCACCGGCGGAAAAATTACGGTAGCATCCCCCGGATTGAGCACCACAAACGGCTATATAAATATAAACTCTGCCGATGACCTGGTGCTGAATTATGATATTACTGCATCAAACAACTCTGTTTCTCTCGGTTCTCAAAACGGAAACATTACACTCAACTCGACAGTTACAGCAGGAACAGACATAAACATTGATACAAACGGCAATATTATCCAGCAGACGACAGATACAGCTTTGAACGCAGCCAATGACATAAATATCATAAATGCAGCAAATGCCGGATCGGCAGAAAATTCTATTCTCGTAAATGCAGGCGGAGAAGTCAATGCAAACGGTCAAAATCTTTATCTTGAAGATAACACAGGTGATTTTGTCATAGGTGAAATTACATCCGCAAACGATTTGAAGCTCACTGCAGAAGGAAATCTTGTTCAGTCAGATTATTCACAAACAGGTGTTACTGCCGGAGGAAATGCTGATTTAATCAGCAATACAGGCAGCATAGGATCTTCTTCGGAAAGTATAAATACCGCTGTTGAAGGACTTGTCAATGCCACGGCGCAAAACGGAAGTGCATATCTTGCTTCAGCAGGTGATTTTAATGCGGGAAATATATCGGTACAGAATATAGCTCAAATAAATTCACAAACCAATATTTCCTTAAACGGAGTTATTAACGCAAATCAAATAGATTTGCAAGCTCAAAACAATATTACACAGACAACCGATGGTGCAGCGCTTCAAACTACCGGCGGAAACATTAACCTAACCAGCACAAACGGCAACATAGGAACTCCGAACGGACAGGCAATAGGCTTTACGACTCAAGGTTCAGGCACTGTCTATGCTTCCGCACAAAACGCAGACGGAGATGAAAACGGCGGTTCCATTGTTCTAAAAGGTGTGGACAGTGACATAAACACATCAACTATTGATGCACAAAAAGATATTGACCTCACGACAACCGGCAGCGGAAACATAACCGTATATGACGATCTCACGGCAGGCGGTTACATCAGTCTTGATTCTGCCAATGCACTCAATATAGACAAAAACCTTACTGCACAGCAAAATATTGACTTAACTGCAAACAACGGCAATATTACGCTGGGTGCTGTTCTTGATGCAGGAACTGATATCAATCTGGAATCTTCCGGTTCTGTTACACAAACAGTTAACGATACGGTTTTAAATGCAGGCGAAGATATCTCCATAATAGCAGCAGATACAGTTGGAACAGACGGGGCTTCAATCCTCTTAAATGCAGGAGGCAACGTCAATGCAACGGGAACAAATATCTATCTCACAAGTCCGGATGCTGATTTCAATACTGGTGATATCAACGCTACAGCACAAAACGGTGTGGTTGATTTGAATACAACAGGCAGCGGCTCAATAAACACAAACGGAGAAATTGACGGTTCACAAATAGCAATAAATTCCGCTCAAGATGTAAATATAAACAGCAATATTTCCGCACAGAACGGGCTGTCTGTAACCGCACAAAACGGCATAACCCAGATTTCTGGAACAACTGTTTCCAACAGTAACAATGATTTGACAATTACTGCAAATGACGGAGATATGACACTTTCAGGAGCTGTTCAAAATACAAACGGCAATGTTAATCTGGTTAACGAATCAACCGGAAATGCTTCAATGACAGTAGGCTCTGTTACTTCCGGTGCAAACACTACCATCAGACATGAAGGAAACGGGCTGCTTACCGTAAACGGAACAATAAATAATAACGGCAACTCACAAATTCTTTCAAACAACGATGGAGATTTGGCAGGTCTTGCAATCAGAGGAACAATAAACAACAATAAAGGTTCTCTCAACATACAATCACACGGAGCACAGGGCACTCAAATCAGCGGTACGATAAACAATGATTTTGTAAATGACTCTTCCGGTGCTCATTCGGATATTACAATCCACAACCATAACGGCTCTTTGAATATAACATCAAACAAAATCGATAACGGAAAAACAAACGGTTCTCAAAATACAATCAGTATTACAAATGACGGAAACGGCGGACTCAACATCACTTCTGATATAACAAATTACGGAAACCTTTCTGTTACAAACAATGACGGTTCAATGAGTCTGTCCGGAGCACTGACTGCAGAACTCGGCTCGACAAATACATTCACAAACGGTGCCGACAACGACTTAACAATAAACTCGGATATAGAAAACAAAGGAACGACTCTTACCTTTAACAATACCGGTTCGGGCAATCTGATTCTCGGAAAAGATGCAATAATTACCGTATACAGCGTTTTGGACAACCATAATGTATATACGGGCATTTTAAATCTTAACAATTCAGGCACTGCCGGCAGCCTTCAGATTAACGGACAAATAAACGGTCTTGCTCAGGCGCCTGACGGACAAATCAATATACAAAATACAGCGACAGGTGCAAACAGCGGTATTTCCTTCGGTGATAATGCAGCAATAAATGCTAACAACAACACTGTCTTAATAACAAATTCAGGTGCACAGGGCATTCAAGCAGGAAACGGTGTAAGCATTACTTCAGACAAAGACACTACGCTTACAAATACCGCCGGCGGAATAAACTTTGGCACAGATGCTGTTCTTTCAGGCAGCAATTTATCTGTAACAAACTCAAATTCCGGTGCGATTACTTTTGGAAACAATGCAAAACTTGATGCAGTTAATGACCTTACAGTTTCAAATACTGCTGACGGCGGAGTTGAGTTTGGAGATAATGCAGCAATCAATGCAGCAGGCAAAACCGAAATATCTGCAGCGGCAGGCGGATTGAGCATCGGTAATCAATCTTCCTTATCAGGTTCTCAGGTTAGTCTGTCCAACAACGGTTCCGGTTCGTTATCAATCGGAGACAGCTCAAGTATCAATGCTTCTTCTCAAAATATTTCAATTACAAATAAAGGCTCAGAAGGTATTACTATCGGAGACTCTTCTGATATCACAGCATCCGGTTCTGCTACAATTTCCGGCAACGGCGGTATAGATATCGGTGCTCAATCAGAAATTGAAGCAGCAGGTATTGATATCTCAAACACCGGCTCAGGAGGTTTGTCTATCGGCGGAGGTTCTACTGTAACATCTACAGCTAATGATATCTTAATAAAGAATGAAGGCACAGATATTCTTTCAATAGGCAATTCAACAGGTATTACATCAGCAGGTTCCGTTAATGTTTCGAGCAATGCAGGAATGATGCTCGGTGAACAAAACACTATATCCGGTACCGGTGTAAGTATTTCAAACATCGGTTCAGGCGGTGTTTCTGTCGGTGCAGGGTCAAATATATCCTCGTCTAAAGATATGTCTATAACAAATGAAGGCTCTGACGGTATCCATACAGGAGACGGAACAACCATTTCCGCAGACAATAATATTACTATTTCTGGCACAGAAGGCGGTATTGGTTTTGGTGAAAGTTCCTCCGTTAGCGCAGGAAACAATCTTGATATTACAAGTTCTGTTTCTGGCGGTATTTCTGTCGGAAGCAACACAACGCTGGAAGCCGGTGAAAAATTGTCAATTCAAAACACAGGAAACAATATTGACCTCAACGGCAGACTTTCTGCAAAAGACATAAGTATTTCCGCACAAAATTCAAACCTGAATATTGCGCATAACAGACAAGACGGAAATATTTCCGCAGACAACAAAACAGAAATTGTTGTAACAAACGGCAGCATAAACAATACAGCCCCAACACCGGAAGCACAGGGCAGCAACAAAGGTATTGTCTCCGGCGAGGGAGGAATTGATTTGACGGTAACAGGCGGCAGCATCGGTGTACTGGATGAAACCTTGAATGATATAGTTACAAACGGATTCGCCTCACTTGACCCGACAAACGCAATAAATGTTGACACAACAGGTACAATCAACGCTTCTGCTGACGGCGATATAAACTTAAGAGCCGATGACAACATGAATGTCGGAACACTTTCCGCAAAAGATATGCTGCTTACTTCGGTAAACGGCGTACTCAATGCAGACGATATCACAGCAAACAATATATATCTTTATGCCGGCGGCACAAACGGTGCTATAAATGTCGAAAATTTCACAAGTACAGGCAAATTGAGTTCCGAATCAACTCTGAATACTACAATAAACAGTGATTCCGCATTAAATATTGATTCAATGCTCAGCAAGAACGGTTCAATAAAAATCAATTCTGACGGAAACACATATATCAACGAAATTGCGGCAAGCGATGACATTACCGTAAATGTAGAAGACGAAAAACTCACAATAACAACTCTCGGCAGAGTAGAAAGAGACCCGTCGGTTGTTCCCAAAACGGTTAATCTCACCGTAAAAGACGTAAACGGGCAAGGCACACAATACAGACCAGGAATGTCATATGACCAGATAAATAATGTCGGTCCGAACAGCAAACTGGACATATATCATGCTTATATTCAGGATAAAGTAACACTGAAAGCCGATACAATCACCGCACAGGTTTATGATATTTCAGACGGTTCCGTGAGCGGACAAAAACGTGTTGATGCAAACGGCAAAGAAGCAACAGGCTTCCATAATGCAAACAAAAACGGAGAGCTTCTTGATTTTGATATTCAGGGTGCAAACTATTCACAGCCCGACGTTGGCTCTGACCCGCACAATGCATTCTATACCCCTGACGAAAATGACAAACATGCCCTCAATGTTCATCTGACAATAGGTGACTCCGTAGACGGAGCACAGTTTGGCGCAAACTTTGAAAAATTGTATTCCGATTACGCTTTCATTGATACTGTAGGCAGTGATTCCGAAGCTTTCTCAAACATAAATGTTGAAAGCGGAATTATCGGAGAAAAAGCAATTTTCAGAAACAACAAGTACAGAGTTGATATTGACAATACTTCGCATTCTCAGGATTATCCAATCAACAAACATTATGATGATGAGCCGTATATCAGTGTAAACAACAACACTTCTTTCAATCTGGGTATGAACGAAGAAGTAAAAATTGATATAAAACCAAACAATCCTGCCGATGAAGCCGGAGACATGATTAATAAAAATGACCCAAACAAACAGTTCAATGTTCCGAATATCAATTACCTTACTCAGGAACCCAAAACAAACGATGATGAAAACAAAATCACAAATTCAGAACACTCAACAGCTGTGAGAAACATATCCTGGGTAATAAGAAACACTGACAACGAAATCCTCGGGGCATCAGAACAATCACAGCCAAATCCGACAATTAAGTCTCTTGTCGCTATTTCTCAGGAGGGAATTATGGTTGAGGCTGATACAAACAAACATACAGGACTCAAAAAAGATAAAATACTTCATATACAAATGAAAAAAGGTGATGCTTCGTTCAATATTGACGGTATTGTTGAAAATACCAAAGACGGAATTGCACAGATTAAATTCATTAATATAGACAAACTTACACAAAATATTATGACAATGTGGTGTATGGAAACTGAAAATCTGTAATACATCAAAAAACGGTTTACAAATTTTCTGTACGGAGCAATAATATTTACGTAACAAAACTAACTTTACTTTTTGGAGAGGAACAATGAGTATTTTTGAAGCCGGAATGCTGGTATGCTTTGGAATAAGCTGGCCGATAGCCGCATATAAAACGTACAGATGCAAATGTGTTCAGGGAAAAAGCATACATTTTTCATACCTGATACTGGCAGGATATATCTGCGGAATATTGCACAAACTCCTCTACAGTCTTGATATTGTAATTCTGCTTTATATTGCCAATATGATGTTCCTGATTACGGATATGTGCTTGTTTTACAGATACAAAAACAATCCTGCTCCTGTTGTCGAAAAAATTTTAAACAAATAATCAATAAAACAAAAAATTAAACCGTTATTAGAAATAACGGTTTAAAATTATTTGTGCAATAATTGAATATTCCGGCTAGACAAGTGCACTCACCGCACCGGTTGCAAGTGATGTCATTGCAGAAGATGCGTAATAGTTTTTACACAAATTCTGTGTCAGATTTACTGCCGTATTTTTCCAATTTTGAGAATTAGCCTGAATATCATTGTATGCGGATTTTAGAATACCCGAAAGATTTCCGTTCGGATCGGTTTCACTGTACGATATTGTTCCGCTTTCATCAGTGTCAATGTTCGCAAACATTTTTTCAAGGCTTGTATTGTCTATGAGTTTTTTCAATTCTTCGTTTCTTGCATCTCTTTTTGCTGCAGCAGCGACTTCTTCTTGCGAAAGTTCGCTGTCGGCATTTTTGTCAATTGAGTCATAATTCTTTTTTAAATACGATGCAAACTCTCTCGTATCAGTGTTTAAAAATTGAGAAGTATAACCCTGCACCTTTGTATAAAGGTTATTTATAACGCCGTTTTGCAGGTTTGTATTATCAATTTGAATTCCCATAAGAATATAATCTCCCCGTATTTTATTACAGTATAAACTCCATTGAAAAAAATGTTATCCGTCATTTAATGTATTCCAAAATACTGCTCTACAGGCTATTGAAGCTTTTTCAAATAATGTTTAACCTCATAAATACTATAAGAGGAGAAATTTTATGAAAAAAATTATTGCAGCTTTGTTCATTATTCTTCTGGGCATAAATTCAGCAAATGCAGCCTGCGGCTACCGTACGCAAAAGAAAATACTCCACAACAACAAAGTGATAAGAAACAAGGTTATAAATGCACAGGTAAAAGGAAAAATGCTGGCTATACAAGAACTTTCAAAAGCCGATTACTGCAATGACCCGCAGACAAAAAGAAAAATCAAAGCCTATGAAAAACAAATTCAGGATTTGACAAACGAAAAAATATGCCTAAAAAGAGAGTACAAAGCCTCATTAAAGCTTTTGAGAGCCTCCCGTTAATCAATTTTTTTAAAAATCAAAGATGTATTTATTCCGCCGAAAGCAAAATTGTTTGACATAACAATGTTTGTATCAATATTTCTGCCGCTGCCGGTGATATAATCAAGCGGAGCACAATTTTCATCCACATTGTTCAAATTAAGGGTAGGAGCAAACCATCCGCTGTTCATCATTTCAATTGACATTATCGCTTCTATAGCCCCGCAGGCACCCAGAGTGTGACCTGTATAGCTTTTTATGGAACTAACAGGCACCGCTCTTTTAAAGACATCATAGGTCGCAATCGTTTCGGCAACATCGCCCTGCAAAGTTGCAGTACCGTGGGCATTTATGTATCCTATATCATCCGCGGAAATCCCCGCATCTTCGATAGCAAGAGACAAAGCAGAACCCATTGTTTCATGACACGGGTTTGTTATATGTGTTCCGTCAGTTGATGTGCCAAACCCTATTACCTCTGCATAAATCTTTGCCCCTCTGGCTTTTGCGTGTTCGTACTCTTCCAGAATCAAAGTTCCTGCACCTTCTCCAAGCACAAGTCCGTCTCTGGCTTTGTCAAAAGGTGATGGTGTGAGTTTTGGCGTATCATTTTTTAGACTTGTTGCATAAAGTGTATCAAAAATTGCAATATGAGATGCGTGGAGTTCATCAGCACCGCCAGCTATCATGACTGTTTCGTACCCGTTTTTTATTGCTTCGTATGCATAACCTATTCCCATAGAGCCGGAGGTACATGCGGTTGAAGTCGGAATCAGCCTGCCTTTTGTTTTAAAATACAAAGAAATATTTACTGTCGTTGTCTGCGGCATCATTTTTATGTAAGAGCCGGAATTCACACCTCTGACTTTTTTTTCTTTTTCCATAGTGTAAAAATCTATGATAGATTCCAAAGAGCCCGATGAAGAGCCATAACTGACACCCGTTTGTCCGTTTGAAATAACATCATTTCCCAAAAGCCCCGCATCAAAAAGCGCCTGTTCGGACACAGCAGTACTCATAACAGCAACACGTCCCATTGTCCTTGTAACTTTTCTGTTAAAATGCGATGGAGCAACAAAACTGTCCGCAGGTGCAGCAAGACGTGTATTCATATTTTCATATTCATCAAGTTCTTTTGAATACCTGACACAGTTTTCAAAGACCTTCAGCCGCTCAAAAGCTGTTTTGACATCACAGCCCAAAGGGCTGGCAAGCGCCATGCCTGTAACTACAACCCTTCTTTTCACCGGTACAAGCCTCCGTTTACAGAAATAACCTGTCCCGTAATGTAAGATGCATCTTCGCTCACCAGATAATTTATCAAACTTGCAACCTCTTCCGGTTTGCCCAGGCGTTTCATCGGAATAGCCTTTTTGACTTCATCAACAGGCAAATCCTGAAGCATATCCGTATCTATTATTCCGGGAGCTACACAGTTTACCGTTATTCCTCTTTTGGCAAGTTCAAGGCTAAGTGCTTTTGTTGCACCGATAATACCTGCTTTTGATGCGCTGTAGTTTACCTGTCCCCTGTTTCCTGCAAGACCGGAGATAGACGACAATGTAACAATTCTGCCTTTTACTCTGTTTTCAATCATCGGCATAACAACGGGTTTTAAAACATTATAAAACCCTCCGAGATTTGTATCCAAAACCTCATCCCACTCATCTTCTTCAAGTATTGGAAAGACATTATCTCTGGCTATTCCTGCATTCAATACTACACCGTAATATACACCGTTATTCTCAATGTCTTTTGAAATCACATCAAAGCACTGTTTTCTGTCTTTTACATTAAACTGCAGACATCTGACATCAACACCGGCTTTTTTGATTTCTTCCTCAACACTTTTTAGTTTATCTATATTTTTGTTGCAGTGAAGAACAATATCATAACCGTTTTTTGCAAGATACAACGCAGTTGCCTTGCCTATACCTCTGCTTGAACCGGTAACTAAAACATATTTACCCATAAACCTGAACTAGACTTCCATACTTTCCAACTCCGCTTCTGTTTGCGGCTGATATACATTTACCACGGCAGAAGCGCACTCTACATCACCATTATAAATAAAACAGTCAAATGAGACAAGCTGATTATCGCAGAACACCTGCTTTGCAAGGATTGTATAAGTTTTTTGGAGTTCAAATTTTTTGAGGGTATTTTTATACATTCTGCTGCCAAGCAAAAAGCCGACTTTGGGTTCGGTTTCACCGTTCATAAAATAAGCATAGCAGCCCACCGTCTGTGCCATATATTCTATACCCGCAAGCGGAGAAACACCGCCAAGCTCTTCGTCATAAAAAACTTTGTCTTTCGTAATTGTAACAGAGGCTTTTACCGTCTGTTCTTCAAGATTTACATCAAGCAGTTCATCTATCAAAATCATCGGCGGATTGTGAGGCAGAATATCCTTTAAGTCATAGTGTTTATTCATCATTCCTCCCCAAAATAATTACGGCATTTGACCCGCCAAATCCAAAGGCATTGCACAAAACACGGGTATTTTTTTCTGCTTTCTCTTCATGTTTTGCAAGTTTTATTTCAGGCAGCCCTGTGTCATATTCACCGTCATAATTGTGCGGAATTAGATTTTTTTGCGGATTAATACTATTGTCCAAAAAAGCGAGACACAATGCTGTCTCCACGCCGGCAGATGCACCCAGACAATGTCCTGTTAGTGATTTTGTTGAACTTGCAGGCACTTTGTCTTCAAAAATTTTGTAAACGGCATTTGCCTCCATTACATCATTTGTAACGGTTCCTGTTCCGTGAAGATTTATATAATCAATATCTGAAGGAGTTAATCCTGCATTTTTTAATGCGATTTCAATTGCATGTGCAGCCTGAACGCCCTGAGGGTCGGGAGTTGATGTGTGATATGCATCCGAAGTTTCGCCGATGCCCAGTATTCTAAAGCCGTTATTTGCATCTTTTTCAAGAATAAATACCGCCGCACCTTCTCCTATATTGATACCGTCTCGATTTTTTGAAAAAGGTTTACAGATTGAATGTGACATAACCTCAAGAGACGTAAAACCAAATACGGGGGGTTTTGACAGCGCATCGGAAGCTGCACACAACACCGCATCACAAATGCCGTTTTCCAGAAGTTTTACACCCGTTGAAAAAGCTTTTATGCCGGAAGTGCAGGCTGTAGAGACACCGGCACAATAGTTTTTCAACCCGAAATATTCTTTTAAAAATATAGCGGGGGAGCCTATCTGAGAATGAAAAACATCATGACTATTTTCGTATTCATTTACACCCACATTTGTAGAACCGACGACTACGCCTATTCTTTCTTTTCCGTATTTTGAAATAATTTCGTCAATGTCGGTTTTTATTTGATTGCAGCAATGGAGCAAAAGAGAATTCGTTCGGGTGTTGAACTTTGGATTTTGTATCAACGGCAGCTTTGCTTTTACTTTGCCGAGATACAAATCCACACCTTTTATTATGCTGTCGTCTTGAGAAAAATAATTTTTCCCGCTCAACAGCGAGTTTTGAAAAATTTCACTTATGTCAGTACCGAGACTGCATATTGCACTGTATGATGTGATAGAAATATTTGCCATATTTGATATAATACTACCATGAATCAAAAAAAAGAATTTTACATATCAAACGTAAATTTTATAAAAGGCAATAAAGACAACACCGATACAGACCTGTCGTTTATGCCGGCAATACAGAGAAGAAAACTCAGCCCCGTTGACAAAGCGGCAATGTGCGTTATGCACGGAGCATATCCTGAATATCAAACAGAAATTGTTTTTGCCTCAAGGTACGGAGAGCTGGACAGATTAGACAAAATTATCTCACAGTATCAAGAAGACAATGAAGTTTCTCCTTTTGCTTTCAGCACGTCTGTTCACAACAGCGTGGCGGGACAATTTTCACTTTTAAACGGCATAAAAAAAAGCTACAATGCTCTTGCCTCTGATGAGAACACCTTCAGTACCGGTCTTTTGGACAGTATTGTAAGACTAAACAAAGACAACGACGTATTATATTGTTATGCCGATGCATACAAAAAAGTAACGGCGTGCGCTATGCTGCTGTCGCAGAAGCCAAAAGAAAACTCAATAAAAGTTGAGCTTTGGCAAAAACAATCGGCTTTCAACGGCACAGACGATGAATTTGAAGAGTTTCAAAAATTTGTTGAAGGAGAGAAAGACTCTTTTTGTGCTGCTGACGGACTTTTTTTCATAAAAAAAGGAGCTGAGTAGATGAAACTGTTTCGTTCTTTTATCGTCTTGTTTCTTTTTGCGTTTTTTGGCTGCGGGGCATTAATTATAAATTACATTGTATTTCCATATATTTCTCTTTTTGTAAAAGAAGAGGAGAAGAGAAAAGCCTACTGCAATGTTATACACACAACCTGGAAATTTTTCTGTACAATGATGCAAAAAGCCGGTACCATCAAAGTTGAACTCACAAATCCTGAAAAGATAAAAAATCTAAAAGGAAAAATCATTGTCGCAAATCACCCGAGCTATATTGATATTGTGCTTTTAATCGGTTCTGTACCAAATACAATTTGTGTTGCAAAAAAAGAACTCAAAAAGAACATTTTTATGGGAAATATCGTAAAGTCCCTCTACCTGATTAATGACGAAGAGTCGGAAAAAATGCTCAAAAATACAGTTGAAATTCTTAAAGAAGGATACAATATAGTCATTTTTCCGAGCGGGACAAGAACACAGGAAAACGAACCCTTGAAATTACACAAAGGAGCAGCTCTTATGGCACTGCACACACACTGCGATATTGTGCCTGTACATATAAGCTGTGATTACAAATTTCTTGCAAAACACCAAAAAGTATATGATGCCGGAGAAAAGCCCGTAACATACACAATAACAATAAACGACGAAATAAAAATTGAAGATTTTTCCAAAGAAAACCTGACACAAATACAACAACGAAACAGAATAAATGAAACTATAAAACAAAAAATTTCCGCTTCAATTCAAAATTGACTTTGCAATATTCTTAAGCTATAAAATTAATAGTTATGAAAAGAGGTTTGGAAGTTTGGCTGATAAAGAATTGGAACAGGAATTAAAAAAGCTCATAATCGACTCGCTGGAGCTTGAAGACATCACTGTTGATGATATAAATTCGGATGAAGCTTTGTTCATCGACGGACTAGGTCTTGATTCTATTGATGCACTGGAACTCGGAATGGCTTTGAAGAAAAAATACAACCTCAAAATGAGCGAGAATAAAGAAGAAAACAAAAAATATTTTTATTCCGTAAAAACCCTGGCAGATTTCATTGAAAGTCAGACAAAGTAATTTATAAAGGAAACAAATGAGCAGTATCAGCAGAGAAGAAATACAAAAAGAACTAACAAATATTCTGGTCAATGATTTTGAAATTGAAGAATCAAAAATCACACCCGAAGCAAACCTTTTTGAGGATTTGGAATTTGACAGTATTGATGCCGTTGATTTGGCTGTGCGTTTGCAGGATTTTACAAAACAAAAAATTTCTCCTGAAAATTTTAAACAAATAAGAACAATTAACGATGTTGTCAATGCTGTTGAACAACTTTTGAAATAACAGGAAACTGCGGTGGAAAAAGTAAAATCGATATTCAAAAAATACGGTTTCGTTTTTTCATTTTTTTTCACTTTGGGAATAATTGCGCTGTTTCATTTTACCGGACTAAAGGGACTCAAGATTTATCCCGTTGCAATGAACTTTGCTATTTTCTGGCTGTTTTTTTCTTCTTTGTTCACAGATGAAACAATTATTCAAAAATTTGCAAAACTCTCGGAAGGAAAGCTCAGCGAACCGGTAAAAATTTACACAAGAAATCTCACCTACATCTGGTGTGTGTTTTTGTTTTTGCAGTTTCTATGCTCCGTTGTTACCTGCTTTTTGTCAGATACAATATGGATGATATACAACGGTTTTTTGTCATATGTTTTACTGGGAACTTTTTTTGCGATAGAATATGCTGTCAGGATTGTTTTTAGAAAAATGAATAAACTGTGATGAATATCTTTGACATTTTTTTTAAAGAAGAATACAAAAATCTGGAAATAATAAAAAACAACAATCGTCTGTTCACGATTGAAGATATTCGTCCTTCTGTTTTTTATCTGATTGACAAACTTAATGAGAGCAAAAAAAAATATGCTGCAATAGTTTCCGAAAACAATTTTGATTTTTATATAAACTTTCTGGCATCAGTTTTTGCCCGAAAAGAATTTTTCCTTACTACGGACTTGCACAAACTGCCGGCAGAAAAAAATGAGTACATTATTCTGGACGAAATACCCGAAAAAACAGAAGATAACAAAACATTTGATATAAAGTTCAACCCTCAGAATATTTTCCTGAACCTTTTTACATCCGGAACGGGAGGCTCTCCAAAAAGAATCATAAAATCACTTCAAAATCTGATAACAGAAACAGAGGACTGCCGCAGGCTTTTTGAAGAACATTTCAGAAAACCCTCAACTGTTATTTCTTCCGCCGTGCCTCATCATATGTACGGAATAGTATATTATATGATGCTTTCAATGTGCAATTGCGATTCTGTCATTTTTGATGCGCAGGAGATTTCATATCCTGACACGGCTGATTTGGAGGACAAAATTTTTGTTTCTACACCGTCATTTTTGGATGAATTCAGAAAACATGATATAAAAATACAAAAAACACCAAGACTCGTTTTTTCCGCAGGAGACAAACTCAAAGAAGAAACCGCACGTTTTTTTGCAAATCAAAATATAGATATTATCGAAATTTACGGAAGCACAGAAACAGGCACAATCGCACACAAACAGGCTTCAGAGACAGAATATACCTGCTTTCAAAACGTTGAAATTGCTCAGGACAATGCCTTTCAGGCAGTTGTAAAATCGCCATACTTTCAAGAACCGTCTGTCGTTGTTGCGGACATAATTGAAAAAATAAATGACAAAAAATTTGTATTAAAAAACAGAAATGACAGAGTCGTAAAAATACAGGAAAAAAGAATAAGCCTGCCGGAAATTGAAGAATACATAAAGTCCTGTGAGTTTGTAAATGATGCATATTGCTTTAAGCTAAAAGACAAACTCGCCTGCGCCGCTGTCTTAACCGCAAAAGGGCAGGAATTCTGTATAAAAGACCCTGCGGGAATTACAAAATTTTTGAAAAACAATCTCAAAAACAAAACGGAAATAATTCCGCAAAAATGGCGTTTTTTGTACGAAATACCGAAAACAAAAACCGGAAAAACAAACAAACAGGAAATTGAAAAGCTGTTTTTGAAAAACATTTCAATACCGCTTGTTCTTGATAAAAAAGTCTCAGAAAACGAAATAACATACAATCTGGTTTTTCTTAAAAACAGCAACTTTTTTAAAGGACATTTTGACAGTCTGCCTATTTTACCCGGAGTTGTCCAGCTGTATTTTGCCCACTATTTTGCACAATGCGCTTTTGGTGACAAAATTCCGGAGTCACCTGTAAAAAAGATAAAATTTTCACACACAATAAAACCGTCAGAAAAGCTCTCTCTTTTGTTGAAGAAGACAGACACTTCTGTCTCGTACAGTTACAAAAAAGAAGAGCGGCTTTGCTCGTGCGGTGTTTTCCCAATAGAAAAAAGATAGTAAAATAAAGTTATGAAAAAGATAGAAACAAATTATAAAACCACTGTTGAATTTTATGACCTTGACCCGATGAATGTTGTCTGGCACGGAAATTACATAAAATATCTTGAAGCAGCACGATGTGATATGCTCGAAAAGCTCGGCTACACTTACGACGATATGAGGCTTGAAAAAAGTGCATATCCCGTAGCAAAGATGGAGTTAAAATTTATAAAATCAGCAGCGTTTAAACAGAAACTGAACGTAAAGACAACACTTGAAGAACTTGAACCGGCAATGGTCATAAAGTACGTGATTACGGATGACGAAACAGGCAAAAAACTCTTTCAGGCAAAAAGCATGCAAATCAGAGTTGACATTGAAACCGGTGAAACTATATACAAAGCATCAAAAACTTTTTTGAAGAAAATAGAGGAATTCGAAGAATGAAAAAGACAGCACTTCTGGTATTGTTTTTCTTTTTGTACGGCGCAGCAGCCGGAGCACAGAGTGTTTTTTCATACAAAACAACAGCAGAAAATGCAGCAAAAAATACACCTGCTTTCGAAAGCACATCTTGCAAATTTTCTCAGGAAAAACTCATGAAATCCTCAAACATGACTCTAAAATCAGGCGGAAATTTCAAATTCATTAAAGACAAAGGCGTAATTTTTGAAACGACATATCCTATTCAATCTACAGCATCATATACTTCCGGTCAAAACAAAGTCGTAAACAGAGTCATAAAATCTATTACAAACAAGGATTACTCATATCTTGAAAAGAACTTTGATTTGTATCATATGAACACAAAAACTGGCTGGGTACTTGCACTGACACCAAAAGCAGGAGGGCAGCTGCAAGGAGAGATGAAAAACATTCAGATATTCGGCACAAACACAAACGGCAAAGGACATATAAACAAAATAATAATTGATGCTACCAGCATAAAGACGACACAAACATTTACGGATTGCAAATAGATGGACAAAAACAAAATACTTACGGGATTGAGAATAGTTTACATTGCGGCAATACTATTTTTGCTGGTATTTTGCCTGTTTCATCCCAAACATACACAAACAAACATACTGAAAGCTATTCTTTCAAACAGTGAACACGATGAGCTGCTCGTTGATTTGAGCCAGAAATATTCAGGGAAATTCAGTATAACAATTGGAGCAAAAGACCCTGAAAACATAGAAAAAGCAAAAAAAGAACTTTATGATATAGTTTCTCAAGACCATTTCAAAAAAGATATTTCTCAAAACGCTGATGTCAGAGAGGTTCTGAATACGTACAAGTTTTACGCCGCAAATCTGTTGTCGTTGAGAACCGTTTCTTTAATAAAGCATTATGACTATGAACTTGTCAAAATGGAAGCAATGGAGCGATTATACAGTCCTATGAGCGTAAATTTTCTGCCCATAGAAGAAGATCCGTTCCTTTTGTTCAGTGATTATCTGCAAAGTTTGGGCTCAGGAGAAAACACAGGCTTGATTGAAAGAGACGGTGTTTTCTATGAGATTATTAATCTTCGCATAAAAGATGAAATAGCGCTTTCTCCGTCACTTTTAAACAAAGAAATAAAAAAAGTTGTGTCGGCAAAACAAAAAATTGAAAAGGACATACCCGATACAACAATATACTTGAGCGGAGCACCGGTTCATACGTATTATGCCAGTTCAAAATCCATGGTTGAAATAAATATAATCTGCTGTCTTTCAATGCTGTTCATTATTCTTTTGTGCAAATTGTATTTCAAAACCTTCCGGCTTTTAATACCTATTGTTCTTAGTCTCTCAACAGGAATACTTACGGGGTATTTACTGACATGTGCTTTGTTTGACTCAATTCATATTTTAACTTTTGTATTTTCAACAACGCTGATTGGGATTTGTGTTGACTATTCGTTTCACTTTTTTGCGCATAACAACAATCTTCTTTCCGTGTTTAAAAGTTTGACAACAAGTATGCTCACAACAGTGTGTGCTTTTTTGATTCTGCTGTTTTCAAAAATAATTCTCTTGCAGCAGATAGCCGTATTTACGGCGACCGGACTGTTTTGTGTTTATCTGTTTGTTGTGCTTTTTTATCCCGCAATTTGCGAAAAGATATCTCTTGAAGTTTCTGACAGAATGCAGCTGCCTGAGATTTTTTCTTATTCTCCCGACAAAAAAACAAAAAAAATTATAATTGCGGTTCTTGCTGTATTTTCACTGCTCGGCATTTTTCAGATAAAATTCAATGACGATATAAAAGACATGTACAAACCCTCAAAAGCTCTTTCCGCTGCAGAAAAGCTGTATGCGGAACTTTCTCAAAATGCATCTGATATAACATTTTTTGTCATAAAAGGAAAAGATTTTCAAAACTTGCTTGAAAATGAAGAAAAAATCACGCACTACCTGCCAGTGGACAAGTTTTATGCACTTAGCAAGTTCGTACCGTCTAAAAAACAGCAGCGGGAAAATTTGGAACTCAGAAAAAAACTTTACGAGAGAGAACTCAACAACTATGCGACATTTTTGTCCGTTCAAAACAGAACAAGACTGCTCAAAACCTCTCCGAGAATGGGTTATTTAACATTGAACAAACTCCCGATGCCTGCATTGAGAGATTTTCTGGCAGATGAAAACACTTCTGTTATCATATTAAAAAACAATGCGGCAGACGAAAAAACAATTAAAAGTCTCATCTCTCAGAATCCTGATGCCGTATATGTCGACCTGAAACATGATATTTCAAACAAAGTCAGTGCCTGCAGAAGAGCCTGTCTCTCTTTGATTTTGCCTGTAATTATACTTTTGTTTACAGGACTTTCAATAATCTTCAAGCCGAAAAATGCGGTAAAAATACTTATGCCGTCTGTTCTGGGGTGTATGTTTACACTTGGTGTTCTCGGCTTCTTCCATCAAGGTGTAAGCCTGTTTCATATACTCGCAATGTTTTTGATTACCGGTTTCAGTATTGATTATTCCGTTTTCAGATTTAACGGCGCAAAAAACTCAACAGCATCAAATGCAGCCGTATTGATTTCCTGTGCAACGAGTGTATTTTCGTTTTTACTGCTGTCTATGACCAGTTTCAAGTTGATAAGTTCACTCGGGCTTGTGCTCACACTGGGGCTGGTAAGCTCATATATTTTGAGTTTGCTTCTAATATCGGCTCCGGAACATGAAGAACACACAGAGAGCATATAATCTTTAAAAAGCTTTAGCGTAACCCCGCTTTTCACCTGCTGTTGAAGTTTTATCTGCGCTTCATATTGTGTCCAAAAGCGGTAGAAAAATTCTTTTCTATCTGCACATGGCTCTTTATTTTCCGATAAATGATAATATTTGAAAAGTCTGTCAAAGTCTCTGTCTTTGACAAATTCGATATCAGCTCCGATTTCGAAATCAAAAAACGCGGCAAGAACAATATCTTTTGAATGTGAAATGCTGAATTTTATACTATTGTCTTTTGTTTTAGGTTTTTTGTTTTCAACAATTATTTCACTGTCAGTTTGTTTGTATATTTTTTTCAAAACATATTTTACAAGAAACCGCCCGAGACAATACTCATCTTTTCTTTTTTGCGAGCCGAAGGTTTTGTCTTCAAGAAATGCATACAAAGAGTTTTTGTCTGCTTTTTTCAGAAAGTCTTCTTTTCTTATAAAAAATATGTTCAAAGTATCCATGGTATAATTTTAAGTGCATTATGGAAGAAAAATCAACAAAATTAAAATACAGAAGAAACAAAAAATCCGGCTCCTCAAGAGTGGAAGCTCTCACTCAAGCACAGAAAATAGCCTTTGCTCCGTTTAGTTTTCAGGTCGTTGCTGCATTGCTGGAGTTCGGCATTCTCTCAAGGCTAGAAAAATCTCCTGCAACAAAGCGGGAAATCATCTCAGACTGCAATGTTGACAGATATACGGTAGATGCATTGTTTGATGCTGCGCTGTGTATTGGTTTGATAGAAAAAGAAGAAAATACCTTCCGCTGCACAAAACTTGCCGAAGCATTCCTCTTTGATGAAATGACAAGAGTGAATTTCAATTTTGTAAAAGACATATGTTATCTCGGTGCAAGCGAACTTGTTACTTCATTCAAAGAAAACCGCCCTGCCGGATTGCAAAAATACTATTTTGGCAAAGCTTCAACAATTTACCCGATGCTTCCTCAATTGTCTGAGCAAATGAAAAAAAGCTGGTATGAGTTTGACCATCACTACTCGGATGACTGCTTTTTAGAAGTTCTTCCCATTATTTATAAATCAACTTTTTCCGACACAGACAAAAAAAAGAATATTTATGATATAGGAGGAAACACGGGAAAATTTGAAAGGGCATGTCTTTCATACGACAAAGATTGTGTAGTTACAATGTTTGATTTGCCTGAGAATATTGAAGTTGCAAAAAAGACATTTGATACCGACCGCTGCAAATTTGTGAGCATTGATGTTATGTCAGAGCAGGAATTTCCGAAAATTTCCGGTGCTGTTTTGATGAGCCAGTTTTTGGATTGTTTTTCAAGAGAACATATCTTGTTTATCCTGAACAAACTCTCAAAAGCAATCGATGAAAAAACCAGAGTGTTTATACTAGAACCGTTTATAGATAAACAGGTATTTGAAGGTGCGGCATATGCGCTTTCTCATATTTCTTTATATTTTACCTGTATGGCAAACGGCAAAAGCAAAATGTACAATGAGTCAGATTTTGAAGAGATTATAAAAGACTCAAATCTTGAAATCGTTCAAAGACACGAAAATATAGGCAAATACGACTATACCCTTCTGGAGTGCAGAAAGAAATGAAATGGTATCAGATGAAAGAACAGGCAGCCGGAGAAAAACGGTTGATGATACTATGGTACATTTACAACATTCTGGGGAAAAATGTTGTTTGTTTTGTTGTATATTTCGTGGCTTTTTTTGCCTTTTGTTTTTCGGCTGAAATCAGAAAATATACAAAGAAAAACCTTACCGTTATTTATGAATATACAAAAAATAAAAAAAGCAAACCGACTCTTATAAACCGCTACAGAAATGTACTCAACTACGCTTTATCACTGGTTGACAGAATGGAGTCGTATACAAAAAATTTTCCTGTGGAAAAGATAAAATTTGACAACATAAACGAAAAAGAGAAAATTGTCCAAATCCTAAAACAAAATACGGGAGTGTTTTTTATCTGTACGCATACAGGAAATATTGATATTATGCGCTCGTTTATAGATTCACCCAAAAACAGCGTAAATCCTCATGTAAATATCTTTCTGAGTGAAAATCACTGCAAAATCTTTAATAATTTTCTAAAAAAAATTCAGGCAAAAACGGATACATCACTTTTTCCTGTGGAACAAATAGACATAAATACCTCAATAGAACTCAAGGAAAAAGCAGACAGAGGAGATATTATTTTTATTGCGGGTGACAGAATTTCGGCAGGTACACCGAACGTAACCGCAAAAACGAGGTTTCTTAATCATGATTTTGACCTGCCCGCAGGCACTTTCAAACTGGCTCAACTCATGGAAATACCCGTATATTTTGTTTGTGCGCTAAAAGATAAAAATGACACTTATACTATTTATTTTGATAGATTTATAGAGAATAAAGACCTTAAAAAATCACAAAATCTGAAAAACATGTATGAGCAATATACAAATTTTCTTGAAAAAATGGCAGATACAGCACCGCTGCAGTTCTACCATTTTTACGACCTGTTTTAAAAAATTGTTATGCTTTGATTTTTAATGCCCTCATTGCATTTAATATTGCAATAAAAGAAACTCCGACATCGGCAAATACGGCACCCCACATCGTTACAAAACCCATTGCTCCAAGAATAAGAAACAGAACTTTTGTACCGATTGCAAAAACGATGTTTTGTTTTACTATTGCCATTGTCTTTTTTGCCAGTTTTATTGCAAAAGCCACTTTGGACGGTTTGTCATCCATTATGACAATATCAGCAGCCTCAATTGCCGCATCAGAACCAAGCGCCCCCATTGCCGCCCCGACATCCGCTCTGGCAAGAACGGGTGCATCGTTTATTCCGTCACCGACAAAAACCACGCTTTTGTTTTCCGCTTTTTCTTCAAGCAGTCTTTCCAGTTTTTCTACTTTATCTGCCGGTAAAAGCTGTGAATATACCTTATCGAGTCCGAGTTTCTTCGCAGTATAAGAAGCTGCCGCATTTGTGTCTCCCGTGAGCATTACGGTTGTGATTTTTGATTTTTTCAAACTTTCAACAGCTTTTGCGGCATCGTCCTTTGGCGCATCCGATATTACAATGTATCCGAGAAACTTTCCGTCGCAGGCAACATATATTACTGTTCCTGCTTCTGCCATTTTTGTGTACCCGATATTGAACTTTTCCAAAAGTCTGTCGTTGCCTGCAAGAATAATTTTGCCTTCTACGTTGGCTTTAACTCCGTTTCCTGCGATTTCCTCAACATCTTTAACGGCATCCCTGTCAATTTCCAAACCGTATGCTTTTTTCAATGAAAGCGCAATCGGATGATTAGAATAGCATTCAGCAATTGCAGCATATTTGAGCAATTCTTCTTTTGTAATACCATCTTGAGTAACAAGCTGTGTAACTTCAAAAGAACCTTTTGTCAGGGTGCCTGTCTTGTCAAAAACCACAGTATCAGTATTTGACAAAAGCTCAATGTAATTTCCGCCTTTAATCAAAACACCGTTTTTGGAGGCTCCGCCGATACCGGCAAAAAAGCTGAGCGGAATAGAGATTACCAGTGCACACGGACAGGAGATTACCAGAAAAGTCAACGCTCTTTGAAACCATACTGAAAATACCGCACCATCGAGAATTAACGGAGGGACAACGGCAATAAAGACAGCAGCTGCAACAACTGCAGGAGTGTAGTATCTTGCAAATTTTGTAATAAAGTTTTCTGTCTTTGCCTTTTTGGCACTTGCATTTTCAACAAGTTCAAGGATTTTGGAAACTGTAGATTCACCAAACGGTTTTGTTACCCTGATTTTCAAAAAACCGTTTGTATTGATGCATCCGCTCAGTGCTTCATCATCGGTTTTTAAAGAACGCAAGGCTGATTCTCCCGTCAGTGCGGAAGTGTCTACAGCAGCTTCTCCCTCGATAACAACTCCGTCAAGCGGAATTTTTTCTCCTGTTTTTACAACTATGATATCATTGATTTTTACATCATTCGGCGAAACTTTTTTTAAACCGTCTGTGACAGCAAGGTTTGCATAATCCGGTCTTATGTCCATCAAATCAGAGATAGACTTTTTTGATTTTTCAACAGCACGATGCTGAAAATATTCACCAGTTTGGTAAAGAACCATTACCATTACGGCTTCAGGGTATTCTCCTATTGCAAAAGCGCCCAGAGTTGCTATACCCATAAGAAAGTTTTCATCAAAAACTTCGCCTTTAAAAATATTTTTCAGTGCCCTTAAAAGAACATCACCGCCGGATAGCAGATATGCAGAAAGAAAAGCCAGCATCTTGAGCCATAAAGGCAAAGCAATAATCATAGCAGCAACAGTAATTACAAAAGCAATGATTACCCTTTTCACAGGAGAAGCTCCGTGTTTGTGTTTGTGTTCATGTTCATTACAGCAGTGGTGCTCGCACATAATTCTATCCTTTCGGTTGAATAATTGTTCAATTATATTACCATTATAGTTGAGCAACCATTCAATTGTCAAGTAAACAGAACCAAAATGTTTACATTCTTAACACAGTTGAACAACTGTTCATTTGTGGTAGAATATTAATATGGATATAAAACGAACGGATTGCGAAGCAATAAACATAGATATAGTAAACAAAGTCAGACCAAACATGCCCGAGATGAACACATTGTACGAATTATCCGACTTTTTCAAGGTAATGGGTGACGGCACGAGAATTCAGCTTTTGTGGGCGCTTGAAGAAAGCGAAATGTGCGTTGGCGACCTGGCTGTGCTTTTGAATATGACAAAATCAGCCGTATCCCATCAGCTCAAGGTGCTCAGAACAGCAAAGCTCGTACGGGCGCAAAAGCAGGGGAAAAATGTATACTATTCTCTCGATGACCACCATGTGAAAGATATTCTCGAAAAAGCACTGGAACACGTACAAGAATAATTGTTATTTACGCCGGTGCCACAAGTACCGTGTCGGAGAACCTTCCCCGCAGCGGCAGGCTTGAACAGCAGAGTTTCATCACGGATTTGCCGGACAATTTATCCTTATACTGATTTCTATTCAAAAATTTTTACAAATATATTTTCCATATTCTGTTAGAATTAAAGAATGGCAAAATTAAAATCAAAATGGGTCTGTCAAAACTGCGGATATGAAACCGCAAAATATCTCGGAAAATGCCCCGATTGCGGCAAATGGAGCACTTTTGTCGAGGAGATCTTTGATGCCTCAGCACCTGCTTTAGAGACAGTACGAGCTGTTATGAACGACACAAAGCCATGTCTCATCAACGAAATAGAAATTGACAACACAATCAGATTTTCTACGGGGATAGAAGAATTTGACAGGGTTTTGGGCGGAGGACTCGTGCAGGGGTCAATTATTCTGCTTGCAGGAGACCCCGGCATAGGAAAATCCACAATTCTTCTTCAAACCGGCAAATATATATGCAAAGACGACAGAAAAGCTCTGTATGTCTCGGCGGAAGAATCTGCTTCGCAGGTCAAGCTCAGAGCAAAAAGACTTGGAGTGGAATCCGAAAGTCTTTACGTATACTCACAAACAAATTTTGAAGCAATAAAAAATCAGATAGAAGAAATAAAACCCGATGTCCTGATAATCGACAGTATTCAGGCAGTATATTCAAACACAGTAACGAGTTCCCCCGGCAGTGTTTCTCAAATCAGAGAATGCACAAACATTCTTATGGATATTGCAAAAAACAAAAATATCACAGTTGTTGTCATAGGACACGTTACAAAAGACGGAAATATCGCAGGTCCGAAAATTCTTGAACATATGGTTGACACGGTTATCTATTTTGAAGGAGACAGATACAAATCATACAGAATTTTAAGATGTATGAAAAATCGTTTCGGCACAACAAATGAAGTCGGGATTTTCAATATGTGCGATGACGGACTGCACGAAATATCAAACCCGAGCGAGTTGTTTCTTAACGAACGAACAAAAACCGTTACACCGGGAAGCGTTGTTATTGCGACAAATGAAGGCACACGCCCGCTTTTGATAGAAATTCAGGCGCTTGTAGGAACAACACCTTATCCTTCTCCGAGAAGGGTTTCAAACGGAATTGATTACAACAGACTGCTGCAAATTTTGGCAGTGCTTGAAAAACGAATCGGTCTCAATTTAAGCAAACAAGACGTATATGTCAATGTAATAGGAGGAATAGACGTAGATGAACCCGCTGCGGATTTAGGTGTGGCGCTTGCTGTTACCACATGTGCAAGAGATGTTATAGTAAGCCCGGATACTGTCATAGTAGGCGAAGTCGGTTTGTCAGGAGAAATCAGAGCCGTTAACAACCTTGAAAAACGAGTAAAAGAAGCGGAAAAACTCGGTTTCAAAAAAATTGTTGTTCCTTCTTCAAATAAAATAAAAAAAGAAGATTACAAAAATATTGAAATTATTGCCGTGAGCAGACTGATGGATGCAATTGCCGCCTGTGTAGGCAAATAGTCTTTTGCTTTCGTTTGTTCTTTGTGTAAGAATTTTTGTATTACATTTTTACGAAAGACCTTGAAACATGATAACACTCAGCAATTTGACCGTGCGTTTCGGCAGTCAGACACTATTTGAAAATGCAAACATAAAATTCGTACCCGGACATTGTTACGGAGTGATAGGTGCCAACGGTGCAGGAAAATCCACTCTTTTGAGGGTAATTGCCGGTGATGTTGAGCCGACATCGGGAGAAGTACATATCCAAAAAGGAATGCGTATTGCCGTACTAAAACAGGATCATTTTGCTTATGATGAATATCCTGTCATCGAAACAGTTATTATGGGGCACAAAAGGCTTTATGATGTAATGAAAGAAAAAGAAGCTCTTTATGCAAAAGCTGATTTTAATGATGAAGACGGAATGAAAGTTTCGGAACTCGAAACTGAATTTGCAGAGCTTGACGGCTGGCAGGCGGAGTCACAGGCCGCTACACTGCTAAGCGAACTCGGTATTGAAGACGAAAAACATTTTGAACTTATGAGCGAATTGACGGGAAGTGAAAAAGTCAGAGTCCTTCTTGCTCAGGCGTTGTTCGGAAACCCTGATATTCTGCTTCTTGATGAGCCGACAAACCATCTGGATATTTCTACAATTAAATGGCTGGAAGAATTTTTGATTAATTTCAACAATACCGTTATTGTTGTTTCTCACGACAGAAACTTTCTTGATAATGTATGTACACACATAGCAGACATAGATTACTGCAAAATACAACTGTATACTGGTAATTACTCCTTCTGGGCACAGGCAAGCCAGCTTATTCAAAAACAGAAAGAAGAACAAAACAGAAAAACTGAAGAAAAAATTGAAGAACTCAAAGCTTTTATTGCAAGGTTCTCTGCAAATGCTTCAAAGGCTGCTCAGGCTACTTCAAGAAAAAATATGCTCGACAAACTTACACTCGAAGACATAAAACCCTCCTCCCGCAAATTTCCGAGAATCAGGTTTAATTACAAAAAAATCCCCGGCAAGGATGTTGTTCATGTTGAAAAACTAAACAAATCCATCGATGGTCAGCTTGTTATAAAAAACTTTTCTATGGATGTATCAAAAGGCGACAAAATAGGATTTATAAGCAAAGACCCTCTTGTTGTAACCACACTTTTTCAAATTCTTTCAGGAGAGCTTGAACCCGATTCCGGTAAAGTTGAATGGGGTGTAACAGCTACCCGTTCATATTTTCCGAAAGATAACGGAAAGTATTTTGATACAAAAATAAATCTGATAGACTGGCTGCGCCAGTATTCCGAAGAACAGCATATCAGTTATATCAGAGGATTTTTGGGCAGAATGCTTTTTTCCGGAGAGGAGTCGGAAAAAAGTGCAAATGTGCTTTCAGGCGGAGAAAAAGTCCGCTGTATGATTGCAAGAATGATGGTAGCAGAAGCAAATGTCTTGATTTTTGATGAACCGACAAACCATCTGGATTTGGAATCAATTACCGCTTTGAATAACGCTTTGATTGATTTTAACGGAACAGTACTGTTTTCTTCACAGGACCATCAATTCATTCAGACGGTCGCTGACAGAATAATTGAAATATCACCCAACGGCTGGATAGAATCACGCTACAAATACGAAGAATATATGCTGAATCCTGAAATGAAAAAGAGAAGAGAACTCTTATATCGTGAACCTGCAAAAAAATAAGCAAAATGCTATTGAATTATATCTTTGCAGGCAAACTGCAAAAAGCTGCCCATAATGTTTTCGTTCCAGACTTTCACTTCGGGCGGAACTTTCAATACTGCCGGCGTAAAATTCCAGATGTATTTTATTTTTGATGCCACAAGAAAGTCTGCAACCGGCTGTGCGTATTGTCTCGGTACCGTTAAAATTGCAATATCCACACCGAGTCTTTCTACAAGATTAGGCAGTTTTGAGATATGAAAAATTTGTTTGTTGTTTACGAGCATATCAACTTTTTGCGGGTCGTTGTCAAAAAGAGCAAGGATGTTCAGCCCGTAGCTGTTGAAATTGTCATACTTTGCAAGAGCAAGCCCGAGGTGTCCCGCACCAACAATAAAAGCATCTTTTGCCTGCGCAAAGCCCAGTGTTTTTTCTATGGAATCTTTTAAATCTTTGACAAGATAGCCCACACGGCATTTTCCTGCATTGTTAAGCAGTTTAAAATCCTTGCGTACCTGCGAATCATCAATGCCGAGTCTTTGCGCAATCTGGGGGCTGGAGATTGTATCAATTCCGGCTTCCAGATATTCCACCATAATACTGTGGTATAGTGTCAGCCTGTTTGAAACTTTTTCCGGTATATTCTTGCTCATATCTTTTCCTGTAAAAATTTACGGAAACATTATATAACGAATAAAGAAAAAAATCACGATTAAAAAACGCTCGAAAAATTTCCTTATTACAAAAAATCGGGAAAAACCGGCATTTGTATAAATGATTTTTATTTTCAACCCGTCAAAACAGCAGGATTTTTGTGATTTATTTCACAATAACAATTTCTTGAAATTTACGATAAATTAGTCTAAAATATTATCGGTATTGGTGATTTAGTTCACGATAACTGCATTGCGGTCGGGGAAATAAAAACTGATTCCGGTCGATTTTTATTTATGAGGAATAGTTAAATGGAAAAAACAGAACAAAAGACAAAAACAATTACGATTAAAGTGTGTATGGGCAGCTCCTGTTTTGCCAGAGGAAATGCTGCAAATCTGGACTTTATAGAAAATTTTGTTAAAGAACACGGTCTTGATGCAAAGATTGATGTCGTCGGTTCAAGATGTGAAAACAATTGCGCAGTCGGTCCGAATGTTATTATAAACGGAGAAAACTGCGAGGCAGCATCTCCTGTCAGACTGGAATCTATTTTGAAAAAATATATTTAGTTTTTAATACGCAGCCGGCAATAAACTTTTGTGCCGGCTGTAAAGATTTGTATTTTAGTTATTTATGAGGTCTCTTTGGTATGAATAACCAGTACCCGATATACACCCTCAAAAACGAGTGTGTTGACTGCTATAAATGTGTCAGACAATGCAGTATGAAAGCTATACGTATAGAAAACGGCCACGCCTCTGTCATCCCGGAAAGATGCATTGCCTGCGGACACTGCGTTCTGGTTTGTCCTTCGGAGGCAAAAAAAATCAGAAATGATGTCAACAGAGCCAGAGCTGTCTTGACGGCAAAGAAAAGAGTTTTTGTCTCTCTTGCTCCGAGCTGGGCAGGATTTTGGAACTGCGGTGAGGAAAAACTTATTGCCGCTTTGAAAAAACTCGGATTTGAAGGTATTTCAGAAACAGCACTGGGAGCTCAGGAGGTTTCAATTGAAGTTACAAAACTTCTTTCAAAGAGAGAAAACAAAATACATATCTCAAGTGCCTGTCCGGCAATTGTTGATTATGTAAGGCTTTATATGCCTGATTATACACAATATATCACACCTGTCGGCTCACCTGCCATGACTCACGCAAAACTTCTCAAAAAGCACTACGGTGATGATATCGGAATTGTTTTTATCGGTCCCTGCATAGCAAAGAAAAACGAAGCAGACAGAAATCCGGAACTTATCGACGTATCTTTGACTTTCCATGAGGCAGCCCAGTGGCTTGCACAGGAAAACATAAATATAAATGATATTGAAGTTGACGAAGGAACCTGCTTTGTTCCTCAAAAAGCATATGAGGGCGCATATTACCCTATTGAAGGCGGAATGAACAAAACTATCAGACTTTCCGGCTGCGCAAAAGATATTCAGCTTGTGAGTGTCAGCTCTATACCTGCATTCAAAGATTCATTGCAGAACCTTCATCCGGACACGATTGACAGACCTATTTTCATTGAGGCTCTTGCTTGTCCAGGCGGCTGTGCAAACGGACCGTGCAAAGATCCGGAGAAACCCGGTATTTTGACAATGTCTGATATCCTGAGAACAGTAAAACTCAGAGACAACATACCGAATGAGCCGGAAGTGGTAGTAGAGAAAGAATATGTTGCACATCCGCAAAATACAAAGAAATACACACCCGAGCAGATTGTTGAAGCAATGGCAAGTATCGGAAAACATGGTATAGAAGATGAACTTAACTGCGGAGGCTGCGGATATGATACCTGCCGACAACTGGCAGAGGCGCTGCTCTCAGGAGATGCAGAGCCATCAATGTGCGTTTCTTATATGAGAAAGCTTGCAATAAGAAAAGCCAGCGCAATGCTGCGTTCAATGCCGTCTGCTATTGTAATGGCTGATGCGGATATGAGAATTCTTGAAACAAACGAAGCCTTTGTGAGAATGTTTGCTCCTGATTTGCTCGAAATTTTCAAAGACAGACCTGAGGGGCTTGCCGGCGGTGCGTTAGACAGAGTTGTTCCGTTTGTTGATTTGTTCAAGCGTTCTATCAAATCAGGCAAAGACATTCATAAAGAAAGATATGCTATAGACAAAAAGCTTTATGATATAGCCGTATTTGAAATTGAAAGAAACAAAATAGTCGGAGCCGTAATTACCGATGTCACCCAGACAGAAATGAAGAGAGAACAAATTGCCCAGAAAGCACATGCCGTAATAGAAAAGAACATTGCTACCGTTCAAAATATTGCATGTCTTCTCGGTGAACATATGGTAGACACAGAACTGCTTTTGAGTCAGATAGCACAGGGCTATGAAGAAACTCCGGCGGAAGAAGAACAGGAATTTAAGTAGGTTTCTATGGCAGAACAAACGTTTTTTGTAGACATAGACTGCTATCAGCAGAAAAAATCCGGTCAAAATGCCTTTGGTGATTGTTTCAAATCCAGAAGATACACGGATGAAGGCAGACTTCTCGCTGTTCTTTCAGACGGACTGGGCAGCGGAATAAAAGCTGATATTCTTGCCACAATGACCGCTACAATGATTTTGAAATTTATAGAAGAAGGCAAGGATATCTTAAAAGCAACGGAAGTTATTATGAACTCACTTCCCGTCTGTCAGGTTCGAAAGATTAGTTATGCCACGTTTTCCGCTTTTGAGTGCACGGATGAAGGGCTTATAAAAATTGTTGAAGAAGGAAATCCCGATTTCATCCACATTAGAAACGGAGCAGTAGTTGAACATGAGCCTAAAGTAATTACATCAAAAAAATTTACAAACAGACATATGCACCTGTATAATTTCAAGCTTGAACCGGAGGATAGGCTTATATTTTGTTCCGACGGTGTGACACAATCCGGTATGGGAACTGATGAATATAAACTCGGCTGGAGAAGAGAAGGGCTGATTCAGTTCGTAGAAGGCGAAGTTCTGCGAAATCCGACTATTTCCAGCAGCCACCTTGCTCATGAGATTGTTAAAGAGGCAATAAGAAAAGAGCCCGAGCACAAGGCAAAAGACGATGTATCCGCTCTGGTTTTGTATTTCAGAAAGCCCAGAAATCTTTTGATTTTTACGGGACCGCCGTACCGTCAGGACAGAGATGCAGAGTATGCCAAAATATTTGATGACTTTGAGGGAAGAAAAGCCATTGTCGGCGGCACTACGGCGAACCTTCTTGCCAGAGAACTCGGACGGGATATAACTACCGAAAAATATAACAAAGGTATGCTTCCGGCATGTTCACATATGGAAGGCGTTGACCTTATAACAGAAGGTATTTTGACCCTGACAAAAGTTCTGGAATACTTGAATGAAGGCTATGACAGATGGCCCGATGATGCGGCAGGACGACTTATAGAGCTGCTTTTGGATTCCGATGTTATAAACTTTATGATAGGTTCAAAGCTCAATCAGGCGCATTATGACCCTGATTTGCCGCTGGAATTGGAAATTCGTAAAAATGTTGTAAAACAGCTGGAAAAAATTTTATCAGGACGTTATATTAAAAAGGTAAACCTCAAGTTTATATAGTGAGATTGTTTGTCTGTTGCCGAAAAACGACGAATAGAAATGTTTTTTTCCTTACATACAGACGATTTCAAGACATCAAGCAAAGGGAGAAATAAATGGAAGAATCCGGAAAAATCAGTTTGGAATTATGTTTTGGTACCACATGTTTTGTCATGGGTGCTTCAAAATTGCAGGATATAGAATCTTTTATTCCGCCTCAATACAAAAATAAAGTGGATGTAAAAGCACATACATGTCTCGATTTGTGTAAAAATTCGACATACATGAAAGCTCCTTTTGTAAAAATTGATGGCGAAATAATTTCTGAGGCTACGGTTGAGAAAGTAATTCAGGCAATAGAGAGAAAGATTAATGGATAACAGCAATACAACACACTTGAAAAGAGAAGTACTGGTCAGACTTATCAAGGCGTACATAAATCAAGAGATGAAGGAGTTGTACAAACTTCCTTTTGAAATGCGCCCAAAAAATGCAGAAGTTCCTTACAGATGCTGTATTTATAAAGAAAGAGCAATTTTAAGACAAAGAGCTATAGCCGGCCTCGGGCTGAGTGTTGAGACAGACGACGAAATGACATCACTGACACAATACGGACAGCAGGCTATAGACAGAGAAAAGCCCGATGAAGAAATTTTGACGGTTGTGGAAACTGCTTGCAAAGGCTGTGTTCCGAGCCGTGTTTATGTTACAGAGCTATGTCAGGGCTGTGTGGCAAGACCCTGCGTTTCTACATGCAAATTTGGCGCTATTCAAATAAAAGACGGAAAGTCTGTTATAGACGGTGAAAAATGTAAAAATTGCGGCATGTGTATGAACGTATGTCCGTACAGCGCAATTGTCAGACTCAAAGTCCCGTGTGAAGATGCCTGCCCTGTAGGAGCAATCACAAAGAACGAAAACGGACACGCCGAAATTGATTTTGACAAATGTATAAGCTGCGGCGCTTGTGTCGGTGCCTGCCCGTTTGCGGCAGTACACGAAAAAAGCCAGGTTATTGACGTATTAAAACAAATGAAAGCAGGCAAAAAAGTTGTTGCAATGCTTGCTCCGTCAGTTGTCGGTCAGCTTCCGGTTTCTATAAATAAAATTGCACAGGGCTTGATTAAAGCGGGCTTTGATGAAGTTTTTGAAGTTGCTTACGGCGCTGATGTTACTGCAAGGACAGAGGCTGTTGACTTCAAAGAAAGAATGGAAGAAGGTCATGAGTTTATGACGACATCCTGCTGTGCCGCATACAACGAGCTTGTTGACAAACACATTCCGGAGATGAAACCTTTCCGTTCAGAAACAAGAACACCTATGCATTATACAGCACAAATTGTCAAAGAAAGATATCCGGACAGTGTTGCTGTATTTATCGGACCATGTGTGGCAAAAAGAAAAGAAGCACAAAAAGACGAATACACAGATTACGTAATGAACTTTGAAGAAATGGGTGCACTGTTTGTTGCCTTGAATATTGAAGTAGCACATCTTGAAGATTATCAGTTTGCAGATGTTGCTTCAAAAGAAGGTAAAAACTTTGCGGTTACGGGCGGTGTCGCAGAGTCGGTTAAAGTCGCACTAAAAGACTTCCCCGAGCTTTTCCCGACCTGTGTAAACGGGTTGAACCCGAAATCAGTAAGGGATTTGAAAAACTGGGCAAAAAAAGGACAGTGTCCTGAAGGCAATCTTATTGAAATTATGGCGTGTGAAGGCGGATGTGTTGCAGGTTCAGCCTGCCTGAATAACAAACGTATCACAACCAAAAAAGTTCAGGAATACGCAAATGCCGCTCAGTGCATAAACGATTTGCCCGATATTGAGCTAAAAGCTTCAAAATAACAAATAAAAAAAGACCTCTCAAAAAATGAGAGGTCTTTTTTCATATGTGTATTTATTAGAAAACATTCGTCGGATGTATATCCGCTCTAAAAAATAATCTTTTTGTAAAGAAGTCTCCCGTTCATTCAAAAATCATATAAAATACAAAGGAAAAAGGAGCCTAAACAGCCTGATTTTATACAAAATCATTGCTATAGTATACGGATACTTTATTATATCCCTTGCTCTGAGATAACAGCAGCAGTCTTTAAAAACCTGCCAGCCGTATTTTTTGAACCTGCATTAGTTGTTTTTTAAGCTATTAAAATAAAAATTTTTATATTTGTCTTTTACATAACTGTACCAGTGAATCATAGATTTGGTTCTGTTTTCCGCATTAGATAAAATAAGTATTTGCAAGAACACGCAATAATGTAAATCTGTATAACAGCTTTTCAATATAATACGGATATTTAATTATCCCGTATACTCTTTTTAAGTGTGTATTTTTCTCTATAATCTTTTTTCCATATTTTTGCAGAATATATTTAAAGATTTTTTTCATTTCATAGTAATAATATCTTTTTTGTGAAAAATCCAAACTCGAATACCAGAACAGTATATGATTTATTCTGTTTTTAAGAAAAGAATCTATATAGCATTCATAATTTTTACTATTTAGATTCAAGAGAAATAGAATTTTGTGAAAATACTACAGCTAAGGCAGGTTCTCGAATTAGAGGGACAAAAGAAGGAAATCAGCTGAGAAGCACAGAAGTTGTTGTAAAAATAGACACAACAACAATTGATGAAACAAAACAAAAAGAAAATATTGAAAAAATAGACTTTATCAAAATGGATATAGAAGGCTCGGAACTGCCGGCACTAAAAGGAGGACTAAAAACAATACAACAGGATAGACCGCAGCTGGCTGTTTCTATCTATCACTCAAATGATGATTTTGTTGATATCCCGTTATTCCTGCACGAGAACCTCAAAGATTATACGTTCAGGCTCGGTCATTACAGTTTTGACCTTTGCGAAACAGTTTTATATGCTATACCGAATGAGCTTTTATAAAAATCTCTGTTCAGAAAAAATGCTTACGCTATAATAGTATAACCGTGAAAAAGATTAGACTGTTTTTAGTTTTTATAATTTCAGCCGGAATTTCTCTTGTCCCTGCTTTTGCTCAAGCACAAGAGTATATTTCGCTTGATTTGACTACGGACGAATCTTTTGAAACGGTTTTGAGCGGACAGGAGGAGGATGACAATCCCGTTTCTGATGAGGACGAAGAAATTTATAAAAAAAGAAAACATCGTTTTGCTCCGCTGATTCAAGCACCGAAAAAATCTCCGGATTTTTCTTCAAATCAAGAATCACAAATAGATTCTTCCGGACATTTTTTCTTGTACAATGTTCTGTCAAAAACAGCAAAAGATATCTACAATCTGGAAATTGAAAAAACAAATGTGCCATCTCAGCTTCTCAAAGATAAATTAACGTTCAATTTTGAAAAAGGACCTGTCGAAAAACTGCACCTCTGGTCGGCATATCAAATGAATTTTTCTGAAACAATTCCGGAAAAAGGAAGTTCAACAGAAGCCTTTGATATGAATCTTGTAAATGTTCTTATTGACGGAACATTCAAAGGAGGAAAAGAAGATTTTCGCATAATGCTAGATCCTTTGCAAAGAAAAAATGCACCGTATATGGGTTCACTCTTTCAGGATTTATATGTCGAGACACACCGCATAAAAAACACAAGCATTCTCGTTGGAAATTCCCGTGTCGGGGTCGGAATGGAGGGCAATCAGTCTCCGTATACACTCTCGTTTGTAAACCGTTCACAAATAGCAAGAAATTTTTCCAACGTCAGAAAATTCGGTGTGAGAGTCAGGGGTGACTATAATCTTGTAGACTATGATGCCGGTATTTACAGTTCATCAACAAGCTTTACATCATTTTTCCCCGGTCATGAAGCCAATGTCTGGCTAAACATAAAACCATTGGGAAAAACAGACGGAAAATACGGAAGGCTGATTACAGGAGGCGGATTGTCCTCCGGAGAAAAACACGGCACCGACTACTTTGTCTCCGGTGCTTATGTCGGATACGATTACAAAAGATTTTGGGTAAAAGCAGAATATGCCAGAGCAAACGGTTCAAACGGAAGGGCAGGATTAACAAACAACAGGGCTCAAGGTTTTTTTGCAACCGCCGGTTATTTTCTGACAAAAAAAATCGAACTGCTTGCAAGATATGACCAGTTTGATCCGGACAGAAATATTGCCGACAATACCAGACGTGAATATACAATTGGCTCTAACTACTATCTGAAAGGACAGGCATTAAAGTTGATATTCAACTACATATACTGTCAAAACGAAAACGCTGTTGACTCTCACAGATTGATGCTGGGAACACAGCTTTTGTTGTAAATATTCTTTTACAAACGCTTTTTAATTGGCAAAAAAAATTAATCTGATGCGTTATCTCCCGTAATCAGGAGAGAAATATGATTTTGAAAATAAACTGTCCGATTCCGCAATATCATATTACAAATAACAACTATTCTAAAAAACAAAAAGCCGCAAACAGGTCCAATGAGCCAATGGCTTATTCGGGCAGAAAAATTTTGTCCAATCAAATTTCTTTTGGCATAAACAAAAAAAATATAAAAAATTACAACAAAGAAGAAGCTGATTTTCTTCAATTCAGGCAAGAGTTAAGCCGCAAACTGCACAAAAAAGAAACAGAAATAAACAAAGCCGCATGGGATTTTTATTTGAACGGTTCAAAAGAAAATCTTGAAAAATACAATAGAGCACTAAAACAATATGACACAATATATCAGGATAAATCCGAATACAAACGGCTAAAGTCAATACAAAAAAAAGAAATAAAAAACCCGCTGCTAAAAGAACAGTTTGCAGAACTTATCAACAACTTCAATCAGGAACTGTGGTTTGACAAAACCGAGGAAAATTTAAGTAAAATGACAAATCAAATTTCCTCAAAATACAATTCTTACCATTTTGAATTGGACGGACAAAAAACCACAAAACAGGCCCTTCAAAAAATTCTTGAAATGAGTACAAACGAACAGGAACGGCAAAAAGCATACAATGCTCTTGTAAAACAAGGCGATTTTATTGCAGATGACATGATAAAACTCGTAAAGAGAAGAAATGAGCTGGCAAGAAAAGAAGGTTTCAACAATTATTTTGAATACAAGTTATATAGCTCTTTCGGAGTAAAAGCAAAACAGGTTGAAGAGCTCTTTGACGAGTTATCTGAAATTGCGGAGAAAACAGCTCTTCAAAACAGAAAAGCAACGGATGCCGAACTAAAGAAAATTTTCAAAACAGAACATCTTGAACCCTGGCATTATCAATACAAAATCAGCGGCAATCCGCTAAACAAACTCGACAAGTATATAAAAGACAAAAATACTCCGGTTGAAATTGCTAAATCAATATACAAAGATATGGGCTGGGATATAGATAAACTTCCTATTACAATGGATTTATTTCCGAGAGAAAACAAAAATGCCCATGCAGGATTCAGCTTTGGCGTAGATACGAACAGAGACGTAAGAATACTCGCAAACCTGAACAAATCCGCTTTTGACATAGAAACACTTTGCCACGAACTGGGACACGCAGTATACGAACTCGGAATTTCCGACAAGATACCTTATCTTTGCAGGCAGCCCGCATCAAAAGCAATGACAGAAGCCGTGGCAAAAATGATGCAGCATATTTATATAAAAGAATCTGTTCTTCCGCAAAAACTCGGTATTTCTGAAAAACTGGCACAAGAACTCAAAGAATACGACAAAAAATCCGCCGCAAATTATGTACAAAACATAGTTTTTTATTTCAAATTTGAAAAAGCAATGTATGAAAATCCGGACAGAAACCTAAAAAAACTCTGGTACAAATTGAATAAAAAATATATGAAGAAAAATCCGCCCGAACCCCTGAACAATGACTGGTGCAATGTTATGCATTTTTTATCACATCCTGCATATTACCAGAATTACCTTAGAGCGGAAATTATCGGACTGCAGTTGTATGATTCAATGGTCAAAGAACTCGGACCTCTCACAAAAAACAAAAATACTGCAGCATATATAAAAAAACTTTTCCAAACAGGCTCTTTATACAGTGAGAATGAAACAATAAAACGATTTACAGGCAAACCGCTGAATATAGAAGCTTACAAAAAATTTCTGCAAGAAAAATAATTACCACTCGGGATAATAATATACCGTAATCACTTCATGTGTCTTTAGCTTTGCATGCCCGCCTTTGATAAAATTTGTCAGCGTTCCTGTGGGCGGCAGAAATGTCAGTGCCCACTTTAGAGGATAAACCCAAAGACTCCTGTCCTGACCGAATTTTTCATAACTGTCTTGAAGTTTATCTTCCTCAATATTATCAAATTGAAAATCATCAAATATTATACTGGCAGGAATACCGTTCATCCCGCTCGTTATAATAGTTTCGACTTTTGCTTTTACGAAATCGTCTTTTTTGACAATACATTTTTTGTTGTACCAGACATCATTCAATGAACGGAAAACAATTGTCTGTCCTTCTGTTATATCCTGCTCGGAACCTATATCAGAAATAACCGAAAGCTCTATAGGGATACGTTTTACACTTTCAAAATTGTATACATTTTTTACCGGCGGTTTTTCTATAGCTTTTCCCTGCAAAGTTGAATCAACAAGATTGTCTCTGACAAGCTCTGCCGAACATGCCGGCATCAGAGAAAGACAAAAAAACATGGCTGTAAAAATTATTCTATTCATAGTCAATTTTTTCCTTTGAACCGGTTTTCACTTTGAGTTCAAACATTCTTCTGTTTTCTATAGAGCTCAACAAAAAGTTTTGATAGTGTTCGCTTTCAAAATAAGGATTGTTTTGAAGGTAATAAGGATATTTTGTGTAAATATATTCATAGATATGTGCAAGTCTTTTTGAAGTCAGATTTTTGCTCGAAAATCTGTCAAACCTTTTTTGCGGACAGCTTTTTTGAATGAGGGTAATCAAGCCTACCGGATGATATCCCGCATTGACCATAAAATCCACGGCTCTTTTGTCTGCAACGAGTTCAAACTTTTTTGGTGCGACTTTTATTCTGAATGCACCCATATAGCCGTTAAAAATACTCTCGTATGACTTGAATGCAAGAAGAATTTTTCTCGCAAGATATGCAGCCATCTCATCATCGTTTTCTATATATTTGTAATCACCGTCATAGAGAATAACCTGTCTTGAAGTTATTGCCGGATCAAGTTTCAATGCCGCTTTTTTCTCTGCTTTGTCATAAGCAAAAACTATTCTTTTATCAATCCTGTTTGCGTTAAGAATTTTTGTACCAATTTCATCAATACGCTGCTGTATTGTTTGTTCTTTTTCAATCTGCTCCATATCGGCAGAAAAAGCCTGCGGCTGAGCAAAAACAAATACGGCAATTATTGCTATCAAATATTTCAGCATAGTTATTTCCTCTGTAAAAATCCAGACTTACTGATTTTATTTTATCATCAATATTTTGGCTTATTTTAATCTTAATATCTTTTTAATTTCTAAAGAATTTTTGTTTCTTTTGTAATATTATAAAATCAGAAAGAAAAGGAGTTAGCTTATGTTTCAAGTTTACACACAAAAAAGAGGAGCTGACCTCACAAAAACCCTCGTAAAAGAATTTAAAGATTTGGAAGAAGCCTTTGACTGTGCACAGCAGGCAATAGAAGGCAAACCCGACTTGAAATACATTATTGAAGAAACCTCCGGTCATTTTAACAGTTACGGAGAGCTTCTCACCGATGTAGTTGCAGAAAGTGATTAAATTTGTCAGATAAATAAAAAGGAGAAAAACGGTGTTAACAAAAAATTCCGACATTATGACAAACTTTTCCGGTGTTGATTTTTCAAAATACACTTCAAAAGTTTCAGAATTTGTAAACGAATTCTCAAAAAGAGCAAACAAACCCGGACAGTTTTTAAACTGGGTAAATTTACCGCAGGAACAACTTAAAAGAGTAGACGAAATATACGACCTCGCCCAAAAGCTCAAAAACAGCACGAATGCTGAAAAATTGAGCGTGATGGGTATCGGCGGTTCAAAACACACTGTTGAACACATGCTTTCAATCAACGGTCTCAATATCAGACATGATGCTGTTGAGTTTTATTCGGATGTTGACTCTGCAAGTCTCGAAAGATTTTTGTACAGACTCGGCAATGATGTCACAAAATCAAACTTTATGATTGCATCAAAATCAGGCTCGACTTTTGAAACAAAAGACGGCTTTTTGAGAGTTCTTGATATGCTCATAGATGCATACAAAGCACAGGGCAAATCGGAAGAAGATGCAAAAATTGCCGCAAACAAACATTTTATTGCAGTAACAGATGCAAATCAGGAAAAAAGTGAACTCAGAAGAACATCAATCGAAAACAACTGGCTCGGCGATTTGTTCATTCACGATGATGTCGGCGGCAGATTTTCCGCTTTTGATGACCATGCATTGTTCACACTGGCATATGCGGGTATGAAAAAAGAAGATATGAAAGCAATGCTCGAATCAGCTCAAGAAATGTCAGCACTTTCTCTGTCATCTGATTTAGAAATCAATGATGCTCTCAAAGAAGGTATCTTCTGGGCAGATGCAAAACTCGGCGGTATTGCCGCTTCTGTTCATCAGTATATGGGAGCAATTTTTGAAAACACTGTATACTGGCATGCACAAATGCAAAACGAGTCAGTAAAAGACACCCTCAAACAGGTTGCAAAAGTTCCGGATGCTATGCACCACAGTGCAGAAGCTCACTTTAATCCGGCAAACAAGCTCGTTTTTGCACTCACTGTTCCTGTTGACAACGGCGTTTGCAAAGAAAATGCAGATGCTTATATAGGAGCACTGTCAAAATCCTATGAAGTAACCGGTGCTACTTTTGTTGAACACATAAAAACAAGAGGTATGGGACTCACACCGTCAGCAGCAGGTGCTATGACACAACTGAGAGCGTTTGCTACGGTTTATCAGGAAATTGTTGAAAAAATTATGACAAACACAGCGTTTCCTGAAGTTCTGGACAGCGTATTGCAGCCGCATGTTGAATTCTACAAAAAGAATCTCAAAGGCGGAGTCGTTGTTCCGGGAAGAATTTCAAAATAAACTGAATAACAAGAAAAAATAGAGCGGGTGAATCACCCGCTCTATTTTTTTGTTTAATCATTAATTAGAGGTTTTTTCCAAAAATTCCTTATAGTATTTGTTATCTTGGAATATATAAGCCCTTTGTCCAAAATATTCATCATGGATTAAATCTCGTATGCTTGTTCCTGCTTCTTTCAATTTTTCATCAAGTTTTTCAAAATAAGAAACATCATTAGCCGCATTCATTACAGCTTTGAATATTACTCTGTTACTTCCAAAGCCGCTGCTGGAACTAATCAAAACTTGTGCATTAAAGTCAATATTATCACCTGCTGCAATCTTATCCAAAAGCTCATGATTATTAGCGGTCATCGCCTCTTTTTCTTCAATACTTAATTTCTTTCCATCAGAAGATTTCAAGTCGGATCTAGGTGCCAAATCAGAAGCAGCCTGTGTCAAATTCTGACCTGTAGCTGAGTATAAATCTGTACCTTTTTGATAAGTACCATCTTTATAATATTGTACATTATCTTTAATATATGTTCCGTCATTGAGGTAATGTATTCCGTCTTTTATATATGTACCGTCACTTCGAACTAAATCCGCATCAAGCTTAACGAATTTTTGTTCAGCGTTATCCCAGCGATAATAAGTTTTTGTTTCTTCATCATAATATGTTCCTGAATGATCAGTTTTTCTGTAGCCCAAATTTTGTGCTTCTTGTGCAATTGCCTCGCTATCACCTTTAGCCAGAGCTTCTGCATGTTCTCTTGCTTTGATTTCAGGAGTATAATCGTGAATAAGATTTCCGTCTTTGTCTTTTAATTTCGTTTCATCAAAAGCATTTCCGTTTTCATATTCATATATTGTTCCGTCATCATTTACCTGATAGCGTTTAATTAAATTGTTGTCAAAGTCATATACATCACGAACCATCAGCTGATTATTAGCAGCCGGATCTTTTATATCCCTTTCATAACTGCCGTCAGGATATACGGCATCTGCCCAAAGCGGTTCAAAATTATTTGTCAGAAGATTCCATTTGTAGTACTGACCATCCTTGTCTTGATAATATGCAGGACATTCTGTTTTTTCGTATCCTGCTTTTTGAGCAGCCATATCAAGAAATCCGTTGTTTTTGTATTTTGACCAATCAACATCAACAGCCGGAGCCTCAAGCGGAGCATGCCACTCGGCAGCTTCCCGTCTGTTTGTTACAGAACGATCGATGCCCTCTTCTATTGATACTTTATCAATAGTTGCAGATGCGGTTTTAACATCTTTTTGTCTTTTTTCTTCTGCCCATTGAGCCTGTGCTTCTTTTGCCGATTTTTCATATGCAACTTCGCCGTGGAGTTTGACTTCATCACCGGCAAGAAGGTACTCTACACCGTTTTTGG